>NZ_POWX01000003.1 GCF_003044445.1 Neisseria mucosa | reverse complement strand
TTGTGTTTGAGCAATATCCTGATTTAAACATCCCGAATACGACCAATCTGCTTGACGGCACATTCTCGGACATGAAACGACTTTTAGCGTGTCATCACGGCATGAGTAGGGAGAATAAGATTAGGTTTATTAAGGATTATTTCTCAATTAAATCTTAGGCTCAGCCTCCATTTTGTTACTTAGGGAGAATGTTCTCCGAAATAGCCTCCATTTTGTTACTTACGCCACTTTTAACCAAACAAAAGGTCGTCTGAAAACTGCCTTACCAACTGTTTTCAGACGACCTTCCGTCAAATCGCCATCAAATCATTATTTGGAACGGGGAACAATAAACCTTAAGCGGGAAACTTTCATTGAAGCAGTGGTTTGGGCGACGGGATAGCTTTCCACTCTGCCTTTGGCATTGAGCATACTGAGGCTGCTGCCGCGACGGGTAATGATGCTCTTAGGCTCGGATTTCGGCGCAGGCTCGTTTTGCGCTGTTGCCGCGGATTTCGGCGGTTCGGGTACATAGCCCGCCAAGCCGAAGCGTTTGATGATTTCGTTTGCAGCATCTGTATAACGCTGTTTCGCTTCTTCGTTTTCTACCACCATATCGTCAAGCGCGACAGACAAGTCGTTGCCGCAGCCGACGATGCGTTCCGCAATACGCGAATACACCATCCAGCGTTTCAAGCGCAAAGCGCCCGCATCTTCGCCAGGCGCGGCGGCATCCAAAGCAATCATGCCGTAACGCTTGCCATAACGGAGGCGCAGCGAGAGCCGATTCAGCCCTTCGCTCTCGTCCAGCATCTGATAAAACTCGCGGATGAGCAGCAGCAGGCGGTCGAACACGCCCGCTTTGGCAAGATAATTGGGGTCGTCGGAAGCGAGCGCGTAAATAAGTTTGGATAATTTGGCATTGAGTGTGTTATTCATCAATTTTCCTCTTATTCATACTGTAATGGATTACTTTAAGAATCCATTCCATATGATTTGGTTGCATGACAAAATGTAAATTTTTCTAAGTGAAAGTCAGCAAAATGTTTTAAGCGTCTGAAATGAAAATATTACATGGGAAAATACCATGTGCGATTTCGGAAGCATTTGGCATTGCAGACAAGCGCTTACCCAAACCGCCCGTTGCCCTGTATGCCTTATCATTGCGTAAAACGGCTGAACAAAAGCCTGCCGCTCGGTTTATAGAAGCATTAAAATACCCCTACCACTGAACCCGAATCGAAAATTCGGACACTCCAAAAGGAACGACATCATGAAATGGACAGACACCCAACGCATCGCCGAAGAACTCTACGACCTGCACGGCGACAGCATCGACCCGAAAACCGTTCGCTTCACCCAGTTGCGCGACCTGATTATGGCGTTGCCTGACTTCGACGACGATCCCGCACGCTGCGGCGAGCGCATCCTCGAAGCCGTGCAACAGGCATGGATTGAAGAGGCTGAGTGAGGCTGTATCATTTGCAAGCTAAAGACAAAGACGTCGTCTGAAAAATTTTCAGACGACGTTTTAACGGGCTTCGTGCAAATTCAAATGCGAAATATCCCGTCGATGCCGCTGTTCAAGTGAAATACCGAACATTGAAAGTTATTTAATTTCAAAATATTCCCACATCTCTGAATAGGTATTCTCCCCCCAGCCTGTCCTCACATAAATAGGAACAGGGTCAACCGCATCCACATTAAAATAATTCATAAACTTTCTGAAAATTTTGAATTTGACTCATACACAAGGCGAATTTATCATACCAGCCTGAAAACGTTTAAAAAAGACAACCGAGGTACACAGCCAATGAGTTACGCAAAAGAAATCAATGCGTTAAATAACAGCCTTTCCGATTTGAAAGGCGACATCAACGTTTCGTTCGAATTTTTCCCGCCGAAAAACGAGCAAATGGAAACCATGCTGTGGGACTCCATCCATCGCCTGCAAACCCTCCATCCCAAGTTCGTATCCGTAACCTACGGCGCCAACTCCGGCGAACGCGACCGTACGCATAGCATCGTCAAACGCATCAAACAAGAAACCGGCTTGGAAGCCGCGCCGCACCTGACCGGCATCGACGCTTCTCCCGACGAATTGCGCCAAATCGCCAAAGACTATTGGGACAGCGGCATCCGCCGTATTGTCGCCCTGCGCGGCGACGAGCCGCCCGGCTATGAGAAAAAACCGTTTTACGCCGAAGACTTGGTCAAACTCCTGCGCTCCGTTGCCGACTTCGACATCTCCGTAGCGGCATATCCCGAAGTGCATCCCGAAGCGAAATCCGCACAAGCCGACCTGATCAATCTGAAGCGCAAAATCGATGCGGGTGCAAACCACGTCATCACCCAATTCTTCTTCGACGTAGAACGCTACCTGCGCTTCCGCGACCGCTGCGTGATGTTGGGCATTGACGTCGAAATCGTTCCCGGCATCCTGCCTGTTACCAACTTCAAGCAGCTCGGCAAAATGGCGCAAGTAACCAACGTCAAAATCCCGAAATGGCTGTCGCAAATGTATGAAGGCTTGGACAACGACCAAGGCACGCGCAATCTGGTGGCGGCAAGTATCGCCATCGACATGGTCAAAGTCCTGTCCCGCGAAGGCGTGAAAGATTTCCACTTCTACACGCTCAACCGCAGCGAGCTGACTTACGCCATCTGCCATATTTTAGGCGTGCGCCCCTAAAGCCGAAAACGGTTTCAGACGACCTCAGGGGTCGTCTGAAAAACAAAACGCCGCCCCATCCGCCCTATTCTGATTTACAATACCGACCGATTCGGATTGAACCGGTCCTTACAAAATCCAACTGGAGAGTTCAACATGACAACATTACATTTCTCAGGCTTCCCGCGTGTCGGCGCCTTCCGTGAATTGAAATTCGCCCAAGAAAAATACTGGCGCAAAGAAATCAGCGAACAAGAGCTGCTCGACGTCGCCAAAGACCTGCGTGAAAAAAACTGGAAACACCAAGCCGCTGCCAACGCCGATTACGTTGCCGTAGGCGATTTCACTTTCTACGACCACATCCTCGACCTGCAAGTCGCTACCGGCGCGATTCCCGCCCGTTTCGGCTTCGACAGCCAAAACCTGTCTTTGGAACAATTCTTCCAACTGGCGCGCGGCAACAAAGACCAATTCGCCATCGAAATGACCAAATGGTTCGACACCAACTATCACTACTTGGTGCCTGAATTCCATGCCGATACCGAATTCAAAGCAAACGCCAAACACTACGTTCAACAACTGAAAGAAGCCCAAGCTTTGGGTCTGAAAGCCAAACCGACCATCGTCGGCCCGCTGACCTTCCTGTGGGTCGGTAAAGAAAAAGGCGCAGTCGAATTCAACCGCCTGAGCCTGTTGCAAAAACTGCTGCCCGTTTACGTTGAAATCCTAAACGCTTTGGTTGAAGCCGGTGCCGAATGGATTCAAATCGACGAGCCTGCTTTGGCCGTTGACCTGCCTAAAGAATGGGTGGAAGCCTACAAAGACGTTTACGCCACTTTGAGCAAAGTAAACGCCAAAATCCTGTTGAGCACTTACTTCGGTTCTGTTGCCGAACACGCCGCATTGTTGAAAGCCCTGCCCGTTGACGGCCTGCACATCGACTTGGTACGCGCTCCCGAACAACTGGACGCATTTGCCGACTACGACAAAGTCCTGTCTGCCGGCGTTATCGACGGCCGCAACATCTGGCGCGCCAACCTGAACAAAGTTTTGGAAACTGTCGAGCCTCTGAAAGCCAAACTGGGCGACCGTTTGTGGATTTCCAGCTCTTGCTCGCTGTTGCACACTCCATTTGACTTGTCAGTTGAAGAAAAACTGAAAGCCAACAAACCCGACCTCTACTCTTGGTTGGCATTTACCCTGCAAAAAACCCAAGAATTGCGCGTTCTGAAAGCCGCATTGAACGAAGGCCGTGATTCCGTTGCCGAAGAACTGGCCGCCAGCCAAGCTGCCGCTGATTCACGCGCCAACAGCAGCGAAATCCACCGTGCAGACGTCGCCAAACGCCTTGCCGACCTGCCTGCCAACGCAGACCAACGCAAATCACCGTTTGCCGACCGCATCAAAGCGCAACAAGCATGGTTGAACCTGCCTCTGCTGCCGACTACCAACATCGGTTCTTTCCCGCAAACTACCGAAATCCGCCAAGCACGTGCAGCCTTCAAAAAAGGCGAACTGTCTGCCGCCGATTACGAAGCCGCGATGAAAAAAGAAATCGCCTTGGTGGTTGAAGAGCAAGAAAAACTGGACTTGGACGTACTGGTACACGGCGAAGCCGAGCGTAACGACATGGTCGAATACTTCGGCGAACTGTTGAGCGGTTTTGCATTCACCCAATACGGCTGGGTACAAAGCTACGGTTCGCGCTGCGTGAAACCACCTATCATCTTCGGTGACGTAAGCCGTCCTGAAGCCATGACTGTCGCTTGGTCCACTTACGCACAAAGCCTGACCAAACGCCCGATGAAAGGCATGTTGACTGGTCCTGTAACTATCCTGCAATGGTCTTTCGTCCGCAACGACATTCCTCGCTCTACCGTGTGCAAACAAATCGCACTGGCTCTGAACGACGAAGTATTGGATTTGGAAAAAGCCGGCATCAAAGTCATCCAAATTGACGAACCTGCCATCCGCGAAGGCCTACCTTTGAAACGCGCTGATTGGGATGCCTACCTGAACTGGGCCGGCGAATCTTTCCGCCTGTCCTCTACTGGTTGCGAAGACAGCACCCAAATCCACACTCATATGTGCTACTCTGAGTTCAACGACATCCTGCCTGCCATCGCCGCTATGGACGCCGACGTGATTACCATCGAAACTTCACGTTCCGACATGGAACTGTTGACCGCGTTCGGCGAATTCAAATACCCGAACGACATCGGCCCGGGCGTTTACGACATCCACAGCCCACGCGTACCGACAGAAGCCGAAGTAGAACACCTGTTGCGTAAAGCCATCGAAGTCGTACCGGTTGAACGCCTGTGGGTGAACCCGGACTGCGGTCTGAAAACACGCGGTTGGAAAGAAACTCTGGAACAACTCCAAGTGATGATGAACGTTACCCACAAACTGCGTGCCGAATTGGCGAAATAAGTTTGAACTAGCGTAATCAAAAGGTCGTCTGAAAATTTTCAGACGACCTTTTTATATTATGGTTTAGAGAATCAAGGGAAAAACATAGTGGGTTAACTTTGAAGCAATACGGCATTGCCTCACCTAAGCTTCAGAAAGATGATCCCCAACGATATAGTGGATTAAATTTAAACCAGTACGGCGTTGCCTCGCCTTGCCGTACTATTTGCACTGTCTGCGGCTTCGTCGCCTTGTCCTGATTTAAATTTAATCCACTATAAGACAACAGATGAATCAGCTTCGTACTGCTTACGCTACCCACAGTTTCATTTCCATGTCCTGTATTTAAAGTCATTCCATAAAAGATGTTATTTACAAACCCGCAAGTAAGCGGCGGATTTTTTCAACGGCAAGCTCGGTTTCCAAGTCGCAGCCTGTATCTGTCGCTTCGCCGCTGAGGCAGCGGATGTTGGTGATGCCGCAGAAGTGGGCGTATTTCATGCCCAGTTCGCGGGCGAGGACGGCTTCTGGCATTCCGGTCATACCCAATACGTCCACACCGTCGCGGCGGTAACGTTGGATTTCGGCGCGGGTCGGCCAGCGCGGTCCTTGCAGGCAGCCGTAAACGGCTTGGGTGTATAAAGGCATTTGGTGCTGTTGCGCGTGTTCGACGATTTTTTCGCGCAGTTCGGCGGTGTAGGGGTCAAGAAAATCGGTGTGTACGACCGGCTCTTCCTGTCCTTCAAAAAAAGTGTCTTTGCGGTCGTAGGTGTAGTCGATCAAGTCGTCGGGCAGAACGAGCGCGCCGGTTTCAAAGCGGTCGTTGATGTTGATGACGGAGGAAACGGCGACGATGTATTCCGCACCTATGGAATGCAACGCCCAGATGTTTGCGCGATAGTTGATTTCGTGCGGCGCGACGGTATGGCCGAAGCCGTGCCGCGCGAGGAAAATGATGTCCTGACTGCCCAGTTTGCCGCTTAAGACGGGGCTGCTGGTTAGTCCGTAGGGGGTGCGGACGATTTTGCGGTCGGTGATGCTCAGTTCGGGCAGCTTGGTCAGGCTGCTGCCGCCGATGATGGCTAACATATTATCCTTTGTGTAAGTGATTTCAGGGAGTGAGTGTCGGAAAGAAAAAGGTTTGCAAAACAGCCATGATGATGGAAAACAGGATTAATACTTTCATTTTTTCCGGAAAGCTGTATCCGTCGTCTAGGGGAAGAAATTCCCATAACAACATCGACAGGAAACCGGATATAAACCAAAGTGCAAAATTGTTCAACATGGCTGTCGAAGAAGGGCTAAGTGGTCGTCTGAAACCCATATCCGATTTCAGACGACCTTTTTGTCCTTTTACTTGTGTTTGTAAAAACGGCTGTGGAAATAAGCATTCACACCTTCGCGCAACAGGACTAAGGTTACGGCGGCAAGCGGCAGACCGGCGAGCATGCCAACGAAGCCCATCAGTTGCCCGAAAGCCATCAGAGAGAAGATGACCCAGAACGGCGACAGGCCGATTCGGTCGCCGACGATTTTCGGGGTAACGATAAAACTCTCGAGGAATTGTCCGATACCGAACACTATCCACACCATAATCAGGCCGTTCCATGTGCTAAATTGCAGCAAAGCGGCGACAGTAGCCAACAACAGTCCGGTAAATGCGCCCAAATACGGGATAAACACCAAAATACCGGCAATCATGCCGATGGCGAAGCCCGAATCTAGTCCGACCAACATCAGCCCGACCCCGTACACCAGCCCCATAATCAGCATCACCATCAACTGCCCACGCAGGAACTCGCCCAAAACTTCATCCATATTGCTTGTGATGCGCGTATAAGTGTCGATAAAGCGGCGCGGAACCAACGCGCTGATGCCGTAAGACCAGCGTTTCCAGTCCAAAAGGAAGTAATACAGCAAGAGCGGCAGCAGTATCAGATTGCTCATGCCGCTGATGACGTTGCCGCTTTGGCGCATCAGCGTCGGCATCCAAGCCTTGAGCGTGTTGCTCAATTCGCCCGTATGGGATTGCAACCAAGCAATGACCGACTCCTGATCGATTTGCATATAATCGCCTGCGGCATTGTTCAGCCAAGGCAATAGTTTGTTTTGCGTAAAATCGACGATTTGGGGAATGCGGCTGACCATATTGTTGAACTGGTTGATCAGCATAGGCACGATGATCAGCATCAGCGACAGCAGCAACAGCAGCGCCAATACCATCACGATCATGGAAGCAGGGGCGCGTTTAATCCGTTTTTTCTGCAACCATTCCACGAGCGGATTCAATACATAAGCCAAGACCGCCGCCACAATAAACGGCGTTAGGATGTCGCCCAGCGCGTACAGCAGCCAGACAAAAGCCGCAATCACGCAGCCCATAATGATCCACGGCTTCATGCCGCGCGTTTTTTTCTGATACATAAAACCTTTCCATGTGTGTTTCAGCGGGAGCCGCTGCAATCGTTTTCAGACGACCCCTAGCCGTCCAGTATAACAGAATAAATGAGGTCGTCTGAACCCTCAGATTGTTTACAAAATCACTGAAAAATCCAAGCCCGCGCCTGCAAAATAAGGTAAAATACGCCCCATCGTTTTTCCGTCCCAATCACGATTAAGGAACCCTTTCATGAGCACTTCATTGAGCTACCGCGACGCAGGCGTGGACATTGACGCCGGCGATCAACTGGTCGAAAACATCAAACCTTTTGCCAAACGCACCATGCGTCCCGAAGTGTTGGGTGATTTGGGCGGCTTCGGCGCATTGGTCGAAATCAGCAAAAAATACAAAAATCCCGTCCTCGTCAGCGGCACCGACGGCGTAGGCACTAAGCTCAAACTCGCCTTCGACTGGGACAAACACGACACCGTCGGTATCGACCTCGTTGCCATGAGCGTCAACGACATTTTGGTTCAAGGCGCAGAGCCTTTGTTCTTCCTCGACTATTTCGCATGCGGCAAACTCGACGTAGCTCGTGCTACCGACGTCATTAAAGGCATCGCCCAAGGCTGCGAAGAATCCGGCTGCGCCCTCATCGGCGGCGAAACCGCCGAAATGCCCGGCATGTATCCCGAAGGCGAATACGACTTGGCGGGCTTTGCCGTCGGTGTGGTCGAAAAAGAGCGCGTCATCAACGGCCGCAGCATCAAAGCAGGCGACATCGTGTTGGGTCTGGCTTCCAACGGCGCCCATTCCAACGGCTATTCCCTCGTCCGCAAAATCATCGCCCGCGACAATCCCGATTTGGATGCCGAGTTCGACAACGGCAAAACCCTGCGCGAAACCATCATCGCCCCGACCCGCCTGTATGTGAAGCCCATCCTCGCCGCGTTGGAAAAATTCACCATCAAAGGCATGGCGCACATCACCGGCGGCGGCATTACCGAAAACGTGCCGCGCATCCTGCCCGAAAACACCGTCGCCCAAATCGACGCCAAAGCATGGGAATTGCCCAAGCTGTTCCAATGGCTGCAACAGGCAGGCAATGTGGAAACGCAAGAAATGTACCGCACCTTCAACTGCGGCATCGGCATGGTGGTCGTGATTGCCGAAGAAGATGCCGACGCGGTGCAGACATTCTTAACCGAACAAGGTGAAACGGTTTACCGCTTGGGTAAAATCCGCGAGCGCAACGGCGACGAACATCAAACCCAAGTCGCTTAAATCAAAAGCCTGAATCTAAATAAAAGGTCGTCTGAAACAGCCAAACCATCTGTTTCAGACGACCTTTTAAATTTTGTAACCCATTAATTGCAATATTTGGCAACATCTCCTTGATACCGCTTAATCAAATCATCACGATTAGCAACGCGCGCACTCTCGGCAGACTGTTGGTTCATTCGTGCGATACGGCAGTTGTCTTCTTTGTTCTTACGGTTTTCTTCCTCAATTTTTTTATTTTGCTCCTCGATCAGTTTATTCTTAGCCAACATCCGCTCATTTAATTTCGCCTGTTGCTCTGCCAGCGTACCCTCGTCCGCAGCTTCGGATTTGGGTTTGACTGCCGCCTTGACGCTGTGCGTACGGATATTCATCACATTGGAGCGGTCAAGCTGGAGCCGGTTCGGCGTATCGGAATAGCTGTTCCCCTTGCCATTTTTCCATGTATAGACATTGTCTGCCGCCAATACGCCAGAAGAACACAAAACTGCTGCCGCCAATACGGATAATGCAGAAAGTTTCATTTTCATTAAAATTCCCCTATTCAAATGATGAGCGATTAATTTGAAATGACAATATTGTACTTGATTTTAAATAATATGTCATAACAAGACGATTACTGTGTATCAAAAAGCAAAAAAAATCGCCCCTTTAAACATTTAAGGGGCGCAAAAGGAACACAAACCACTACCAAAACTGTTACAAGGCAAATCCTCCTGATTTTAATTGATGGGTTGCCGGATAAAGTGCTTTCATCAAATCATGCGGTGAAAGCGATAAATCTCTGCTGCCTGTCGTCAGACGCCCCTGCTTCGGGGTCAGTTCAAGCAGGCAAGTATCTTTAGCCTGGATAAACTTATTTTTCGTCTGCCGCAACCGGCGTTGTAAAGCAGAAACAACTTTTTCATATAAGCTGTCTTTTTTCTGTACTTCCCGGGTATTTGCCACCCAGCTCAGACGAATATCACTGGTTTCGTCCTCAATCAGCAAAATGCCGGCTTCTACTTGCTCTGCCTTATTCATACAAGGCAGCCAAACATAATAGCGTCCGTCCAGCGTAATGTAGAATACATCGTGAACTTCACAATCGTTGCAGCATTGGGTTGCCAAAAGCGAACGGATGGTTTGTTGATGCAGTCTCAGAATATCAAGGGAGACTTGCTTGAAAATACTTTCCGGCATTTCATTCTCCTTTCGTTCTGTTGCGCTGTCGTTTCGTTTCGATGAGTTGCATTATACGAGTATTTTTTAATTTTGCAAATGATAATTGTTACTATTTTTTAAAACAGAAATAACACAATGATTTAAAAAGAAATTAATTTTTTAAAAGTTGAGTATTTTACTCAGGATTTAGTATCCATCAGCCTTTTGAAAGACAAACTGCTTTCGCTCGTCTGAAAATTGTCAGCAATTTCTACTTTTGGTAACCATAAGACGGCTCATACCCCACTTGTCTAAAATATTTTCCCTCATCTAAACAACATCCCAATAAGAATACAAAGCAACACCACTCTATACTTTCACCCCCTCCTTGAGTATGATACGAGACATTTTTTCATTTAGTCATTGGAGCATTTGATGAGACGCCAGATTATCCTTGATACCGAAACCACCGGCCTTTACGCCGAAAACGGCGACCGCTTGGTCGAGTTTGCAGGACTGGAAATGGTCAACCGCCAAATGACCGGACGCTTCCTGCACCTTTACGTCCATCCCGAGCGCGATATGCCTGAAGAAGCCGCACGCGTACACGGGCTGACGATTGACGTTTTAGAAGAGAAAAACGCTCCGCCGTTTGCAAAGGTCGGACAAGAAATCAGCGAATTTATCCGTGGCGCGGAATTGATTATCCACAATGCGAAATTCGACGTAGGCTTCTTAAATATGGAATTCCGCCGCATGGGTCTGCCCTCCGTCGAAGAGCTTGGTTGTGAGATTACAGATACGCTGGCGATGGCGCGTGAAATGTTTCCTGGGCAAAAAGCCAGCCTGGATGCCTTGTGCAACCGCCTCTCCATCGACAGAAGCAAGCGCGTACTGCATGGCGCTTTAATCGACTGCGAGCTTTTAGGCGAAGTTTATTTGGCGATGACGCGCCAACAATTCGACTTAATGGGTGAAGAAGGTGAAGAAGAAAAAAAAGAAGACAAGCCCGTCATCATCGCCGAAACAAAACGTTCGTCGCGCTTAAAAGTCATCAAAGCCAATGCTGAAGAGCTTGAAGAACACGAAAAATATCTCGATGCGCTGGGAGAGGCCTGCATATGGAGGCAGGCAGCCGCCGGAGAGAATGTATGAAAAGACGGCATATCGCCCTGATTCCCGCCGCAGGGATCGGCGCTCGCTTCGGTGCAGGCAAACCCAAACAATATATCCGGATACACGGCAAAACCGTCTTAGAGCATACGGTTGCCATTTTTACACAACATCCGTTTATCGACTTGGTCGCTATTATTGTCTCACCTGATGATCCTTTTATTAATCATCTTCAGACAACCTCTGATAAGACAGTGGTTTTCAACGTCGGAGGCAATACCCGGGCAGAAACCGTCCGCAACGGTGTGCAAACACTGATGAAAAAGAGGTTGGCGGATAACCACGATAATATTTTGGTTCACGATGCCGCCCGCTGCTGCCTGCCCCAAGATGCCCTGTCGCGTCTGATTCAGGAAGCCGGAACAAAAGCAGAAGGCGGCATTTTGGCCATTCCCGCAGCCGACACCATCAAACGTTCCGATACCGACGGACAAATCCTGGAAACCGTACCCCGTACAGACTTATGGCAGGCACAGACACCGCAACTTTTTCAAGCCGGATTATTGAATCGCGCCCTATCCGCTTCCGACTTAAACGGTATTACCGATGAAGCCTCTGCCGTAGAACAACTGGGCATAAGGCCTCTACTGGTACAGGGTGATATCCGCAATCTCAAATTAACCCTCCCTCAGGACGAATTTATCATACGGCTGCTTTTGAATACTTGAATAATCTCGACAAAAAGGTCGTCTGAAAACCAGAATTTGGATTTTCAGACGACCTTTTTTCGGCAAGCAGTCAAGTAATGCCACATCAACGCCTACAGTTTTGCCTCATTTCAAATAATGTGCCAACCAAATGCCCGCTGCCGTCAATATAAACGAACCGCCGACATGGAGGCATACGGATAATGCAGCAGTCACCCACCGCCCCTCCTGCATCATAGCCACCGTCTCAAGGGAAAAAGAGGACAATGTGGTCAGACTGCCTAAGAAACCGGTAATCAACAGCAAACGCCATTGAGGATCTGCGACCCACTCGGCACAAAATCCGATAAGTAAAGCCCCTATCCAGTTTGCTGCCAGCGTCCCCCAGCCCAAAATCGGCGCAGCGGGAAGCAGCAAACCAAGTATCCAACGCAATACCGCGCCAACAACCGCACCTAGGGCAACCGGAAAAATATTTAAGAAGTTCATAATCAAATTAAAGACAAACTGAAATTACCGTACGCAAGGTCGTCTGAAAATAAAAATACTGATTTCTCCAAGCTTTAACAGACATACTTGCTTAGATTGCAACCAAAGTTCAAATCGCTCTTACCAAAGGTAACGATAAAACTGAAACAAACAATGAGTGTTATAATAAGTAAAACGACACACCCGACAGGTCGTCTGAAAAGGAGTAATCGACATGCCCCGACGCGTCTTTATCGTACACGGTTTTGAAGGCAATCCGCACGGCAACTGGTTTGACTGGCTCTCGACACAAGTCCGCGCCGCAGGTTTCCAAGCCGACGCACTGGCGATGCCCAATCCCGAACGGCCGACGGTTTCTTCGTGGCAATTCGCTCTTGACCAACACATCGGCAAACCCGACGAAAACACCTTTCTAGTCGGACACAGCCTCGGCTGCATCACCCTTCTGCACTTCCTCAGCCGCCAACAGCCCGAAAAAATCGGCGGCTTGGTACTGGCAGCAGGATTCGCCGATCCTTTGCCCCCGCTGCCCGCCCTAGACGGCTACATCAAAGGCGCCGCGCCGGAATTTGACATCCTGCGCAAAATTCAAATGCCCAAACACTGCATCGTCTCCGACGACGACACCCACGTTCCGCCCGAATTGACCTTGAGTATGGCGGAAAAACTCAAAAGCCCCGTTACCCACATCGCCAAAGGCGGACACCTGATGGCATCCGACGGCTTCACAGAACTGCCGCAAGCTTGGGAAGTATTGAAACCGATGCTTACGGGCTAAAAAATCAGCCGTCAGACACTTCAAATTTCACATTACAGGGCATCTGCCCGCCACAAAACGAATCGACATTCTATCACTTGCAACACCTGAATCCCGAATCCATCATGTCAGTTAACCATTACGAAAACTTCCCCGTCGGCTCGCTCATTATGCCGCGCCGCCTGCGCAAACCCACCCATGCCGTTTACGCTTTTGCGCGCACTGCTGACGACCTCGCCGATGAAGGCAATGCCGAAGCCGATGAACGCTTGCGTGCTTTGGACGAACTTAAATCCGAACTCAACCGCATACAGAGCGGCGAAGCGCCGTTGACTCCGTTAATGCAACGTTTGCAACGCGAAGCCATCGCGCCTTTCAAGCTGCCGCTGCAACCGTTTTACGATCTTTTGTCCGCATTCAGTCAGGATGTTGTCAAAACCCGCTATCAGGATTTTGGCGACCTGATCGACTATTGCCGCCGTTCCGCCAATCCAATCGGACGCATTATGCTGCACCTGTACGGACAAACCGACGAAGTCAGCATCGCCCAAAGCGACGGCATCTGCACCGCGTTGCAACTCATCAATTTTTGGCAAGACGTTGCCGTCGATTGGCAGAAAGGCCGCGTCTATATCCCGAAGGATGATTTGGAAAAATTCAAAGTAAGCGAAGCGCAAATTGCAGAAGGAAAAGCGGATTTCGCGTTTCAAAGACTGATGTCTTATGAATGCAACCGCGCCTTCCAAATGCTCAAAGGCGGTTCGCCCTTGGGTAAAACGCTGAAAGGCCGTTTGGGATTTGAATTGCGGATGATTATTGTGGGCGGACAACTGATTTTGCAGAAACTGGACGGCTGCAAATACGATGTATTTATGCAACGTCCTGTTTTGGATAAAAAAGATTGGCTGATTATTCTGAAACGGGCATTCTTGAAGAAATAAACCGACCGGCGCAAAAGGTCGTCTGAAAACGCAGCTTGAAGGTTTCAAGGCTGTTTTCAGACGACCTCATCGCAGCCCTCTCATCAAATATGTACCTTGAAAAAAGTTACCTTAGCCCCGTTTATAGCAATAGTACATCGCCAACCTAATCAATAATTTCAAATCGAAAAAATTATTCTCTTTGAACTTGGCAAGGCAACGGGCAACGCGCCCTACCGGTTAAATCCTCCATAAGCTCATTGAATCAGGATATACATAAATCAAACGTCGTCTGAAAGCCTGACGGTTTTCAGACGACGTTCGATTTATGATCTATTGAAATGCCGGCGGTCGGCTTAAGCCGCAGCCTGCCGCCATTGCGCCAAAAGCTGCTTCAATACCTCAGGCTGATCGTGTCCGTTGCGGATGGCGGCCTCCAACCATCTACAAGCTTCATCTGCATCATGCGCTATGCCCGTTCCGTTAAAATAAAGGCAGGCAAGATTATATTGCGCCATTGCATCATGATTTAGAGCCGCTTTTTCGAACCATTCTGCCGCCTTGGCATAATTCTGAGCCGTACCATGTCCGTTGTAATACATCATGCCCAAATTGGTCTGCGCCTTCCCATGACCCAATAAAGCCGAACTCTCATACAGCCTCAACGCTTCCGAATGATCGGGATGGCGGTTCAAACCATAATGCGCGGCAAACGCCTGCTGATAAAGTTGCTCTGCTTCCTGCTTCTTCAAGGCTTTTTCTTTTGCTTCGGCATATTCATCGGGTTTATTGCCCAAGGCAATATCGGCAAGCAGTTTCTGATGTGCCTGGATATTTCCTTTATCCGCTGCCTGACGGTAATAGCGCCGTGCCTTGATAGGATCGGGAACCACACCCAAACCATAACGGTAAATATCGCCCAAAATCCTTAAGGCTTCGGAATGCTGCTGTGCAGCCGCTTTTTCCGCATACACATGAGCCTTGCCGGTATTGCGTTCCACCCATTTTCCCAAGAGGTAAATTTCTGCCAATCTTACCTGTGCGTCGCTGCTGCCTCCTCTTGCCGCAGCCTTCAAACGGTGTATGGCCTCTTGCGGATCAGTTTCCAGCAGTAAATCTGCCAACATGGTTTGTGCGGCAGCAATCCCGCTATCAGCGGCATGGCGCAGATGAACGACGGCAAGCTGCTTGTTCGGGTCGGTTCCCTGTCCTAATTTATATTGCAGTCCCAGCTGCCAATGTGCTGCAGGAAAATCCTGCTCCGCAGCTTGTCGGTAAAACAAATGTGCCTGAGCAAAATCGGGAGGTGAGGCATATTGATGGTGTTGCGCTAAAAAGTATAATGCCTGCGGATGATGCTGAGCGGCAGCCATGTACGCCCATTGCAACGCCTCTTCATGCCGCCCACCGTCATGCAAACTCCGCATCAGTTTAAGCTGGGCATGAATGATACCTTCTTCAGCCAGCTCCTTGTAAGCCGCCATCAATGTATTGAAAGGCATGCCTTGTGATTCTTGAATCTGGAGCAGATTGTATCGAGCATAAGGATGCCCGCTTCCCGCAGCCTGCTGCATCAGTCTGATACCTGCCTGCCTATCCGCCGAAATTCCCAAGCCCTGCAACAGACAGCCTGCCAGTTGAAATGCGGATTCCGCATGCCCGGCTTGCGCAGCCTGACGCAACAAAGGAACGGCTGCCTCAAAATCAGGAGGTGTCCTAGTCAAATGTGAAATTGCTTCCCTGTAAAATGTGTCAGCAGTATTCATTTTTATAATCCGATTTGTCTAAAATGCGCCGGATAATTAATTTTTCTTGTTTTATGCTATACAAGCCAACCGACGGCCAAGTCGCGCAAGTTTATCAGAATTTCGCCTTCCTGTTTATTCTATTATAATAATCATCTTATTATCAGATATATAACACGGTGAAGTGTCGTCTGAAAAAGACGGTAAACTCGTTTATAATACGATTTTTCTTTCGGGCCGTTTTAACCATGAAAAAGGTTGAAAAAAACGTATTGGTGCTGCACAGCGCAAAACAGATGTTCGACTTGGTCGATAAAGTTGAGGACTATCCAAACTTTCTCCCCTGGTACAGTAAAACCGAGGTCATAGAGCGCAAAGATAAAGAACTCAAAGCACGGCTGTTCATGGACTATATGGGTGTGCGTCAATCTTTTGCGACACACAACCACAACATTCCCGGATCGGAAATCCGTATGGACTTGCTGGAAGGCCCTTTTAAAACCTTACGCGGTACATGGAAGTTTATCGATTTGGGCGGAGATATGTGTAAAATCGAATTTCGTTTGGAATATGATTTTTCCAATATGCTGCTTTCTACCGTCATTTCCCCCGTATTCAACCACCTTTCCAGTACGCTGGTCGACGCATTCGTCAAAGAGGCAGACAGACGCTATGCTTGAAATCGAAATTGTCTACGGAACGGCTGAAAAACAGATATTACGCTCAATCCGTATTGAGCAAGGAGCAACCGCAAGGACAGCTGTGCTTCAAAGCGGCTTGGATAAAGATTTTCCTGAATTGGATTTGAATGCGGCCCCTCTGGGTATCTTTGGAAAAAGAGTCAAAGACGACGTTTTGTTGCGCGACCGAGACCGTATCGAGATATACCGCCCTTTACTGATTGACCCGAAAGAAGCAAGACGCAAACGGGTCGGTAAAACCCAATAAAATGCTTGAAAAGGTCGTCTGAAAACCTGTTGCTGTTTTCAGACGACCTCTCTTTGAGGAAACACAATGTCAAATAAAATCAAAATGATTGTAGGACTGGGAAACCCCGGTGCGGAATACGAACAAACGCGCCACAATGCCGGATTCTGGTTTATCGACGAATTGGCATGGCAATATAAAGCCACTTTAAAAGAAGAAAAAAAATTCTTCGGCTCAGTAGCCCGCATCAGCATATCCGGCTCAGACTTATGGCTTTTAAAACCGGCAACATTTATGAACCGCTCCGGTCAAGCAGTAGCCGCGCTGGCGCAATTCTATAAAATCAAGCCCGAAGAAATACTGGTCGTCCATGACGAACTGGATATTCCGTGCGGTAGGATAAAATTTAAATTAGGTGGAGGAAACGGCGGTCATAACGGCTTAAAAGACATTCAGGCACGCTTGGGAACGCCTGATTTTTACCGCCTGCGCTTGGGTATCGATCATCCGGGAGACCGAAATCTGGTTGTCGGCTATGTCCTGAATAAACCCAGCCCGGAACACAGGCAGCAAATTGATGAAGCCATCAATAAATCATTAAAAGCCGTTCCCATGCTGTTAGCCGGAGAATGGGAAGAAGCCGTACGTTTTTTACACAGCAAATGACTTTTAGACGACCTTTAGGAGCAAACGATGAATGAGCTTCTTGAAGTAATTAAAACAGAATCTGTCGGAACGGTAGAAGAAACACTGGATTTTTTCTTATACGAATGCAGCTTGGACGAAGCACCAACCATTGAAGAAGTCAAACTATGGCGTGATGAACTGGACAAACGGGGGGGTAAATTTATCCGTTTGTCCGCCATCTGCCAAAAATGGCTGGATGAGGAAATACAATGAAACTGCCTTTGAATAAGTTTACCTTGTTAGCAGCGGCTTGGTTTGCAGCAAGTATTTACGCATTACTTTTCAAAGAGTCCGGCAATACTCCCCCTCCCTTCCCCAATTTCGACAAGGTTGCCCATTTCATTACATTCTTTGCACAAACATGGTTAATAGCCAAAATCTTTTTATCCGAGCAAAAACGCGTACCTTATAAAAAACTATTGATATTCGCCTTATTGTTTGCCTTCTTTAGCGAATGGGCTCAAGCAACGTTTACAACGACAAGGGAAGGTTCACTTGGAGACGGAATAGCGGATATGCTTGGCACAATGGCTGCCTTATGGTTTGCCAAAAAGGTAGAGAGTGCGAAATTACAGAATCAAAAGCCTATCTGATGCCATATTCGAATACTGAAAACTTCTTAGGCAGTCTATAAAATAAAAAACCGATTCCCCATATGGAATCGGTTTTTTACAAGGGAAAATTACAGAGCATCTTTCAATGCTTTACCGGCACGGAATTTAGGAGTTTTAGCAGCAGCGATGGTCAGAGGCTCGCCAGTTTTAGGGTTACGGCCTTGACGCTCTGCGCGCTCACCAACGTAGAAAGTACCGAAACCGACCAGAGTGACGGTATCGCCTTTTTTCAGAGCGTTGGTTACAGCATTGGTAGTGGCATCCAGAGCTTTTTGAGCGGCAGCTTTAGAAATACCGGCTTCTTGAGCAATTGCTTCGATCAATTCAGACTTATTCACAATCAGTCCCTTCCTATCGTTGAAAATAATGAAATGCCCGAATACTCGGGGCTTCGTACTTTTAAGTACCTTTGCGCTTTATAGCAATTCTGAAAATACTGTGTCAAGCAAAAAATGCGGAATTGCCCTATTTTACAGGCTTCCACGGCAAACCCGCATCTTTTGCAACACATTTTTTACAAAATCAGTGTTTGGTCGCTTTCGCCCTTGACTTAGGCTTTGCGGCTTCAACTTGCGTTTCTTCGGTACTTAAAGGCGCAACCCAAGGTGTAGGCTGACTTTCCAAGCCCAAAGTGAGAACTTCATCTATCCATTTGACAGGATGGATGGTCAGACCGGTTTTCACATTTTCAGGGATTTCTTCCAAGTCTTTAACGTTGTCTTTCGGAATCAGGACATGCTTGATACCGCCGCGCAGGGCTGCCAACAGTTTTTCCTTCAATCCGCCGATTGGCAAGACTTCGCCGCGCAGAGTGATTTCGCCCGTCATCGCCACATCGGCGCGCACCGGAATTTTGGTAAAGGCAGACACCATCGCCAAGGTCATGGCGATACCTGCGCTCGGACCATCTTTCGGCGTCGCACCTTCGGGAACGTGAACATGGATGTCTTTTTTCTCGTAAAAATCAGGAGCCAAACCCACTGATTCTGCACGGGAACGGACAACAGACCATGCTGCGGACACGGATTCCTTCATCACATCGCCCAACTGGCCGGTACACTGAATCACGCCTTTACCTGGCAATGCCACAGCCTCGACGGTCAGCAATTCGCCGCCGACTTCCGTCCACGCCAAACCGGTAACCTGTCCGATGCGGTTTTCACTTTCGGCAACGCCGTAATCGAAACGGCGCACGCCCAAATAGTCATGCAGGTTTTTCTCATTGACTTTAACCGCCTTAGGCTTGGCTTTGCTGGTTTTCTTGGTTTCAGACGACCTCTTCTTATCTTCGTTCAAGGTAATCTGCATCACCACCTTACGACAGATTTTGGCAATCTCGCGATCGAGCGAACGCACACCGGCTTCACGGGTGTAATAACGGATAATATCGCGCACCGCGCTTTCTTCGACCACCAATTCGCCTTCTTTCACGCCGTTGCGTTTCATTTGTTTCGGCACGAGATACTGCATGGCGATATTGATTTTTTCGTCTTCGGTATAGCCGGACAAACGGATGATTTCCATGCGGTCGAGCAATGGAGTCGGGATATTCAGACTATTAGATGTGGCGATAAACATCACATCACTCAAGTCATAATCCACTTCCGCATAATGATCGGCAAACTTGTTGTTTTGCTCAGGATCGAGCACCTCAAGCAACGCGCTGGCTGGATCGCCGCGGAAGTCGCTGCCTAACTTGTCGATTTCATCGAGCAGGAACAGCGGATTCTTCACACCCGCTTTAGCCATGTTTTGCAGGATTTTGCCGGGCATAGAACCGATATAGGTGCGGCGGTGTCCGCGGATTTCGCTTTCGTCGCGCACGCCGCCTAAAGCCATGCGAACATATTGGCGGCCTGTTGCTTTGGCGATGGACTCGCCCAATGAGGTTTTACCCACACCTGGAGGACCGACCAAACACAGAATCGGACCTTTGAGCTTGTCCATACGCTTTTGGACGGCGAGGTATTCCAAAATCCGCTCTTTGACTTTTTCCAAGCCGTAATGGTCAGCGTTCAACACCAAATCGGCTTTGGCAATGTCTTTGCTGACACGGGATTTTTTCTTCCACGGCAGCTCAAGCAAAGTATCGATATAGTTGCGCACGACAGTGGATTCCGCAGACATAGGCGGCATCATTTTCAGCTTTTTCAGTTCGGACAGACATTTCTCTTCAGCCTCTTTGGTCATGCCCGCTTCTTTGATTTTTGCTTCCAACGCATCCAGTTCGCCGCGTTCGTCTTCTTCGCCCAATTCTTTCTGAATCGCTTTCACTTGCTCATTCAGATAATATTCGCGCTGGGATTTTTCCATCTGGCGTTTAACGCGACCGCGAATGCGTTTTTCGACCTGCATGATGTCCAGTTCGGATTCCAACTGGGCAAGCAGAAACTCCATACGGCCGATAATGCCGAAGGTTTCCAAAATCTGTTGGCGCTGCTCCAGTTTCAACTGCAAATGCGCCGCAATCGTGTCCACCAAACGGCTGTTATCATCGATGCCATTGATGGTATTGATGATTTCGGCAGGGATTTTTTTATTCAACTTGGCGTATTGGTCAAACTGGGTAAGCAGCGTGCGGCGAATGGCTTCAATATCGGGATTGTCCGCATCCGCATACTCATCGACAGCTTCGACATGAGACAGGAACAACCCGCCGCTCTCTTCAATGGTCAACACTCTGCCGCGTCGGATACCTTCGACCAACACTTTCACTGTACCGTCAGGCAACTTCAACACCTGCAAAACCTGCGCGACCGTACCCGTACGGTGCAAATCAGACGCCGTCGGATCCTCGGTGTTCGGGTCGATTTGCGCCAGCAAAAACACCGGATCGTCATTCGCCATTGCCGCTTCCAATGCCGCAATGGATTTCGGGCGGCCTACGAACAGCGGCAACACCATATGCGGATAAACGACGACATCGCGTAAAGGCAGGGTTGCCAATGCGCTGTATTCCTCAAAATGTTTTTCTTTTGTCGGCATATTGTTCTCTACTTGGTAATAAATTCGGAATGTCGCTTAAATTGGGATGGAAAAGCGTATTTCAAGACTTGAAAAAGCCGATGTACGCTTCTATTTTTATCGGCAACTTTTTGCGATAAAATACACGCCATTCGAGGTCGTCTGAAAGGCTGGAAACTTTTCAGACGACCTCTCGGCATACAGCACATCAGGAGTCAGCCATGACCGACCAAACCTCACTAATCGAATTCCCTTGCCAATTCCCAATCAAAGTCATGGGCGATTCGCATCCCGAATTTGAAAAAAATATTCTAGAAACCGTCCGCAAACACGCGCCCGATACCGAACCCCACCACATCACCACCCGCCAGAGCAGCAAAGGCAACTATACCGGCGCGACCGTCAAAGTAAACGTTGACAGCAAAGAGCAATTAGACAAAATCTACCGCGCCCTGACCGATCACGAAATGGTAAAAGTAGTGTACTGATATGAAAATCGTGCATAAAGGCATGGTCGAGTACCAGCCGACTTTCGAAGCCATGAAAGCGTTCAACGCAGCCCGCGACGAACATACCGAAGACGAATTATGGGTGGTTGAGCATCCGCCCGTCTTCACGCAAGGCTTGGCGGGCAAACCCGAACACCTCCTGATTCGCGACGATATACCCGTCGTGCAAATCGACCGGGGCGGGCAAATCACCTATCACGGTCCTGGTCAGTTGGTCGTTTACACCATGATCAACTTCAAACGCCGCAAAACCAGCGTCCGCAACATCGTTTCCGCGCTTGAAAACAGCATCATCACCACGTTGGCGGAATACGGAATCGAAGCGGCGGCAGACCCGAAACGCCCCGGCGTTTATGTCGGCGAGCGCAAAATCGCCTCACTTGGCTTGCGTATTAAAGACGGCTCCGTCTATCACGGTCTGGCATTAAACGTAAACATGGACCTAAGCCCGTTTACCCACATCAATCCCTGCGGCTATGCCGGCATGGAAATGACGCAAATCGCGGATTTTGTCCAACCCTGCCCCTCCTTGGACGAGGTCGCACAAAAACTGACCGCACACCTCGAGACACAACTCACACCGAAAGCGAACAATTAATGAGCGAAATCAAAGTTGACGATCCCAAACGCGGCGTCAAACTCAAAGGCGCGGACAAAACCGCCCGCATTCCGATCAAAGTCGTCCCCCTTCAGGAAAAACTGAAAAAGCCCGAATGGATACGTGCCAAACTCCCGTCACGCAAATTCTTTGAAATCAAAGACATTTTGCGTGAGCAAAAAATGCACACCGTTTGCGAAGAAGCCTCCTGCCCGAACATCGGCGAATGTTTCAGCAAAGGCACGGCAACCTTCATGATTATGGGCGATATTTGTACCCGCCGCTGCCCGTTCTGCGACGTGGGACACGGCCGTCCGAATATGCTCGACCCTGACGAACCGAAAAACCTCGCAGAATCCGTTAAAGCCATGAACCTGCGTTACGTCGTCATCACTTCTGTTGACCGCGACGACCTGCGCGACGGCGGTGCTCAACATTTCGCCGACTGCATCAAAGCCATCCGCGAAACCAGTCCGAACACAAAAATCGAAATTCTCGTTCCCGACTTCCGCGGCCGCTTGGATATCGCACTGAAAATCCTTGCCGAAACCCCGCCCGACGTAATGAACCACAACTTGGAAACCCATCCGAGCCTGTACAAAAAAGCCCGTCCGGGTGCCAACTATCAGCATTCCCTCGACCTGCTGCGCCGCTACAAAGAAATGATGCCGCACATCCCGACCAAATCCGGCATCATGGTCGGTTTGGGCGAAACGGACGAAGACGTGCGTGAAATCATGCGCGATATGCGGGCGCACAATATCGAGATGATTACCATCGGCCAGTACCTCCAGCCTTCAGACGGACACCTGCCCGTCTTGCGCTATGTCACGCCCGACCAGTTCAAAATCTTTGAAAAAGAAGCGTACGAACTGGGCTTCACCAACGCCGCCATCGGCGCCATGGTCCGCTCAAGCTACCATGCCGACGAACAGGCTGCCGAAGCATTGCGCGAAAGTCATGGCGGTGGTTGCAGTCATCATTAATAACCGTCACTAATAAAAAAGAAAAAGGTCGTCTGAAATCGGTTTTCAGACGACCTCGCAATTTACACACTTTGAATTCAAAAGCAGCCTCATTGCAAAAATCAACTAAATCGCCCCTTAGTCCCTCTCGTTGGTTTTCAGACGACCCTAAAGCCTATGAACATCTCTCAACTCCCACTTTGGCAAACTCCCGAACAAGTCTGCGACATTTTACTTGCACTGCCGGAGAAACAGCGCAACCGTGCCTTGTACGAACTCGTTTTCCTTTTCGATCACGATAATCCGCAAGGTCGGACCGAAGCCGAAAGTCAACTCGCAACCTTGCGCCTACTGTGGCATGACCCGCGCTTTCAAGGTTTGGAAAACATCAAACATTGGCTGCGAGATGTGCTTGCTTTAGACGAGGTAAACGGTTCATGGCTTGCGTTGCAAGGCGAAATCGAAACGCTGATGGAAACGCTCCATCCTGAAACCTGCCGCACTTACGGCGAATACGGCGGTATGTTCAAAAGCGCGCAAACGCTCGAACCTTTTGTCGCCCGAATGCTTGAACGAGATACCGAAGCCTCGCGCAGCATGGCTTGGGACTGTCTGTATTGGAATAAAGAACTCTGCCACCTGCGTCCTGATTGGGATGAATGGTTGAAAGATGAAAACCGAAATCTGCATGAAAAATACGGAGAAAACAGATAGCGGGCGCGGTTGAGTGGGGCTGATTGATAGGCTTTCTGATTGAAAAACAAACCTGACCGTTCTGGCTCGCCTAAATGGGAGAACAAACGGAAAGTTTGTACAAGAACGAATAGCAAACAATAAAAGGTCGTCTGAAAATTTGAACTGCACCCCAAAAGTTGGACACATCCCCCCCAACTCACAAGGTGCAGTTTTTTTATGAGCAAATATACATTACACTTCAAATACCAAGCCGTACTCCACTACCTGCATATACGCAGCCAACAGCGTACCGCAGACCACTACGGCATCTCCCGAACCCACCTGCGACGATGGATACGCGCCTATCAAGAAGGTGGCATCGGCGCACTCGAACATCCCCAATCCAAAACCATGGCCGACCACCGCAAAAACCCCTTCATCGCCGACAAACCCGACCACGAAAAAACACAGGCAGAGCTTATCGAAGAGTTGTGCTATATGCGCGCAAAGGTTGCCTACCTAAAGGAGTTAAAAGCCCTCAGCCAAAAGCGGACCGAAAAGGACAAAGCCAAACCGTCCAAACACTGAGGGCGCAACACCCGCTCAAATACCTGCTGCACATCGCAAACCTGCCCAAAAGCAGCTTTTACTACCACCACCAAGACCGGCCTGACCCCGACGCAGCCGACAAAGCCCTCCTCATCGAAACCTACCGGCGGCATAAAGGACGCTACGGGCAAAGGCGCATTGCCGCAGCATTGGGTTGGAACCGCAAAAAAGCAGCGCGGTTGATGACGCAGTTGGAACTGAAAGCCCTTATACGGGCGAAAAAAGCCTACCGCCATCCCGCCATGGGCGAAATATCGGAACACCTCCTCAAACGCCGGTTCAAAGCCCGAAAGCCCAACGAAAAATGGCTGACCGACGTGACCGAACTCAAAGGAAGCGACGGCAAACTGTACCTCTCGCCGATATTGGACCTGTTCAACCGCGAGATCGTCGCCTACGCCATGAGCCGCAATGCTAACAGCGACATGGTGAAGGAAATGCTCGAAAAAGCCGCACCCCGTCTGACTGATAAAGGAACGATGCTTCATTCCGACCAAGGTGTGCTGTACCGTACGGCGGGGTATAGGGAATTGCTTGCCCAGCATTCCATGGTTCAAAGCATGTCGCGTAAGGCGAACTGCTGGGACAATGCGCCGATGGAAAGCTTCTTTGCGGTGTTGAAGACGGAGTGTTTCTATCGTGCAGGGGAATTGACGGTGGATGAATTGATGAAACAGATAGATGACTATATGGATTACTACAACTGCGAGCGTTGCAGTTTGAAATTGAAAAAGCTGAGTCCTGTCGCATACAGAACCCAGCTTACACAGAGCGCCTGAATAGGCTTTTATGAGTGTCCAAGATTTGGGGGCCAGTTCAAATTTTCAGACGACCTTTTTTCATTTCATCAACAGTCTGGTTGAATCAATCCAGCTTTTTAAAATGGCGGCGGCGTTCCAGTTCGCTCAGGTAACGCTTGCGCAGACGGATGGATTGTGGCGTGATTTCCACTAGTTCGTCATCGTCGATAAACTCGACCGCACCTTCCAGCGTCAGCTTGATCGGCGTAGTCAGGCGCACGGCTTCATCGGTGCCGCTGGCGCGGACGTTGGTAAGTTTTTTGCCTTTGAGCGGGTTGACGACCAAATCGTTTTCTCGGCTGTGGATGCCGATAATCATGCCTTCGTAGATTTTGTCGTTGGGCGATACGAACATACGGCCGCGGTCTTCCAAGTTCCACAAGGCATAAGCGACGGCTTCGCCTTGCTCTTGGGAAACCAGTACGCCGTTGTGGCGGCCGGGCATATCGGGTTTTACGGGTGCATAGTCGTCGAATACATGGCTCATCAGACCGACACCGCGAGTCAGTGTCATGAATTCGCCTTGGAAACCGATTAAACCGCGCGCGGGAATATGGTATTCGAGGCGGGTACGGCCGTTGCCGTCGCTTTCCATATTGGTCAGTTCGCCGCGGCGGCGACCGAGTTCTTCCATTACCGCGCCTTGGTTGTCGTCGGGTACGTCCACGGTCAGGTTTTCATAAGGTTCGCATTTTTGACCGTCGATATCGCGGTAAACGACGCGCGGCTTGCCGACTGCCAGTTCATAGCCTTCGCGGCGCATGTTTTCCAGCAAAATGGTCAGGTGCAGCTCGCCACGGCCGGATACACGGAACACGTCGGCATCGGCAGTATCTTCCACGCGCAGGGCGACGTTGGTCAGCAACTCTTTTTGCAAGCGGTCGCGGATTTGGCGGCTGGTCACGAATTTGCCTTCGGTACCCGCCAGCGGGCTGGTGTTTACCATAAAGTCCATGGTCAGCGTCGGTTCGTCTACGCTCAACATCGGCAAGCCTTTGGGATTGTCTTTGTCCGTGATGGTTACGCCGATACCGATGTCTTCGATACCGGAAATAATCACGATGTCGCCGGCTTCGGCTTCTTCAAGCGGTATGCGTTCCAAGCCTTTGAAACCTAAAAGCTGGTTGATGCGGCCTTGGGCGATTTGCTGATCGTGGTTCATGACGGCAACGACTTGACCGGGTTTGATGCGTCCGTTCAAGATACGACCGATGCCGAGGCGGCCGGTGTAGTTGTCGTAGTCAAGTTGGGAAATTTGCAGTTGCAGCGTTTCGTCCGCGCTGCCGCTCGGTGCAGGCGTGTGTTTTAAGATGGTGTCGAACAGCGGACGCATGTCGTTGCTCTCGTCGGTTTCTTCCAGTTTGGCGAAACCGGACAGACCGGAAGCGTAGACAATCGGGAAGTCCAACTGCTCGTCGGTTGCGCCCAAGTTGTCGAAGAGTTCGAAAGTTTGGTCGATGACCCAGCTCGGACGGGCGGAAGGTTTGTCGATTTTATTGATGACGACGATCGGTTTCAGCCCCAAAGCCAAGGCTTTTTTAGTTACAAAACGGGTTTGCGGCATCGGACCTTCTTGCGCATCCACCAACAATACGACGCAGTCCACCATACCCAAAACGCGCTCCACCTCGCCGCCGAAGTCGGCGTGTCCCGGGGTATCGACGATGTTGATGTGGTAGCCTTCGTAATCGATGGCGGTGTTTTTGGCGAGGATGGTAATGCCGCGTTCTTTTTCAAGGTCGTTGCTGTCCATCACGCGTTCGTCAACCTGCTGGTTGGCGCGGAATGTACCGGATTGGCGCAGCAGTTGGTCAACTAATGTGGTTTTGCCGTGGTCGACGTGTGCGATGATGGCAATGTTGCGAATTTGTTTCATGGTGATATGTATTTCAAATGATTTTTATCAAAAAGTAACTCGCGATTATATCACGGTTCATCTTATCGAACGGAGGGGGAGCAGATTAAATTTGAATCGGTACGGCGTTTGTCCTGGTTCAACCGTCATTCACTATATGCGTACTGCGGCACAGTTTGACGATATAGTGGATTAACTTTAAACCAGGATGGCGTTACCTCGCCTTAGCTCAAAGAGAACGATTCTCTAAGGTGCTGAAGCACCAAGTGAATCGGTTCCGTACTATCTGTACTGTCTGCGGCTTCGTCGCCTTGTCCTGATTTAAAGTTAATCCACTATAAAAGCATTTGAGAATAATTAATAATAAAATTTGATTGGGTTTTGTAATTTATTTGCTTTTATTTATGGTTAAAGAGTGTAAATATTTTTGAATGTTGAAATGGATTCTTAATACCAATGACAATAAATATCTATATAAAACAAGATATTGAATTTTCAGATGACCTTTTAAGGCTTCTGTTTCTTTTGATAATTGTTTGTATTTTAAATAGAAAATTTGTCAAGCGTCAGGCTTTTGCATACAATTCAGCCATCAAGAAACAACACGCAATGTTTTTTACAGACACTTTACAATTTCAAAGAAAGAGAAAGAATTATGCAAGGCAATCAAGCTGTTATCGATTATATGAACGAACTGTTGTCCGGCGAGCTGGCTGCACGCGATCAATACTTCATCCACTCACGCCTGTACTCCGAATGGGGCTACAACAAACTGTTCGAACGTTTGAATCATGAGATGGAAGAAGAAACCACCCACGCCGAAGACTTCATCCGCCGTATCCTGATGCTGGGCGGTACGCCTAAAATGACCCGTGCCGAACTGAACATCGGTACCGACGTGATTTCCTGCCTGAAAGCAGATTTGAACACCGAATACGAAGTACGCGATGCTTTGAAAAAAGGCATCAAACTGTGCGAAGAAGCACAAGACTACGTTACCCGTGATTTGATGATTGCCCAGTTGAAAGACACTGAAGAAGATCACGCCCACTGGCTGGAACAACAACTGCGTCTGATCGAGCTCGTCGGCGAAGGCAACTACTACCAAAGCCAACTGTAATTAAGCGTATAAGGAGCTGAAAATGAAAGGCGATCGCTTAGTTATCCGCGAGCTGAACAAAAACTTGGGCTTGCTCTTGGTTACCATCAACCAATACTTCCTGCATGCCCGCATTTTGAAAAACTGGGGCTTTGAAGAATTGGGCGAACATTTCTTCAAACAGTCCATCCGCGAAATGAAATCCGCAGACGATTTAATCGAGCGTATTTTGTTCTTGGAAGGCCTGCCTAACCTGCAAGAATTGGGCAAGCTGCTGATCGGCGAATCAACTGAGGAAATCCTGTCCTGCGATTTGACGAAAGAACAGGAAAAACACGATGCCCTCATCGCTGCCATCGCCATCGCGGAACAACAGCAAGACTACGTCAGCCGTGATTTGTTGGAAAAACAAAAAGACATCAACGAAGAACACATCGACTGGCTCGAAACCCAGCAGGAGCTAATCGGCAAAGTCGGTTTGCCGAACTACCTGCAAACAGCGGCGCAAGAGGACTAAAACACAAACCACTGCCAAATATAGCAGTCCCTGCACCCATAAACGGCATATCTTTTCGGATATGCCGTTTTTCTTTTCATCAAGCTCGTCTGAAAAACAGTATTTCAGTTTTTCAGACGACTTACCTTCTTCTAAAGAATATGTAACCCCATGAAACCCCAACCCCATACAAAAGCCCTGAAAACCGGACAAGTTTTCAGGGCTTAATTTTATATTCTACACTTGTTTACACGCTAAGGGATTGAAAAATAAAATGTAGTTTTAAGTAATAACTGTTCTCATTGATGTAAGTCAAAAAAATATCGGGTAAACGTTCACATCTCCGCCAATCGTTACACTTCATAGAGCTAAAGTGCTATTCTGCAAAGGTAAATTTCTTCTACCTATAAATTCTATCTGACAAATTAGGAGCTTGATATGTCAACCGATGTACAGCAACGCCCTGTCGCTTGGGAAGGTTTTGTCGGCGGTAATTGGGAAACCAATGTCGACGTGCGCGATTTTATTCAGAAAAACTACACGCCTTATGAAGGCGATGCGTCTTTCCTCGCGCCTGCAACCGAGGCGACGACCAAACTGTGGGCGGACGTGATGGAAGGCATCAAAGTCGAAAACCGCACACACGAACCTTACAAAATCGACGCGCAAGTCGTGTCCGGCATTACCAGCCATGCGCCGGGCTATATTGATAAAGATTTGGAAACCATCGTCGGTCTGCAAACAGATGAGCCTCTGAAACGCTCAATCATGCCGTTTGGCGGTTTGAAAATGGTACAAGACGCGTGCAAAGTGTACAACGTTGAGTTGAACCCCGAAGTCAGCGAAATCTTCACCAAATACCGCAAAACCCATAACCAAGGCGTGTTTGACGTTTATACGCCCGACATACGCCGTTGCCGTAAATCCGGTGTAATTACCGGCCTGCCGGATGCTTACGGTCGTGGCCGTATCATCGGTGACTACCGCCGAGTGGCATTGTACGGTATCGATTTTCTGATGGCCGACAAATTCAACCAATTCAATTCGCTGCAAGCCGATTTGGAAAACGGCGTGGATTTGGAAGAAGTTATCCGCCGCCGCGAAGAAATCAACGAACAATACAAAGCCTTGGGTCAAATGAAAGAAATGGCAGCCTCTTACGGCTACGACATTTCCGACCCTGCGAAAAATGCACAAGAAGCCATCCAATGGACTTACTTCGGCTACCTTGCCGCCGTTAAATCGCAAAACGGCGCCGCCATGTCGTTCGGTCGCGTGTCTTCATTCTTGGACATCTACATCGAGCGCGACCTGAAAAACGGCGTAATTACCGAAACCCAAGCGCAAGAATTTATCGACCATTTGGTGATGAAACTGCGTATGGTTCGTTTCCTGCGCACGCCCGAATACGACCAACTCTTCTCCGGCGACCCGATTTGGGCAACCGAATCCATCGGCGGTATGGGTTTGGACGGCCGCACGCTGGTAACCCGCACCAACTTCCGCGTGCTTCACACCCTGTACAATATGGGTCCGTCTCCCGAACCAAACATCACCGTATTGTGGTCCGAACAGCTGCCGCAAGGCTTTAAAGAGTTTTGCGCCAAAGTGTCCATCGATACTTCGTCCATCCAATACGAAAACGACGATTTGATGCGTCCGGACTTCAACAGCGACGACTACGCCATTGCCTGCTGTGTCAGCCCGATGGTGGTCGGCAAACAAATGCAGTTCTTCGGCGCACGCGCCAACTTGGCGAAAACTCTGCTGTACGCAATCAACGGCGGCGTGGACGAAAAATCCAAAGACCAAGTCGGTCCGAAAACCGAACCGATTATGGACGAAGTCTTGGACTACGACACGGTCTTTGCGCGCATGGACAAATTCATGGATTGGCTGGCAACCCAATACGTTACCGCGCTGAACATCATCCATTACATGCATGACAAATACAGCTACGAAGCCGCGCTGATGGCGCTGCACGACCGCGATGTGAAACGTACTATGGCCTGCGGTATCGCCGGTTTGTCTGTGGCCGCTGACTCGCTGTCCGCCATCAAATACGCCAAAGTCAAACCGATTCGCGACGAAAACGGTATTGCCGTCGACTTTGAAATCGAAGGCGAATATCCGCAGTTCGGTAACAACGACGACCGCGTGGACGACATTGCCTGCGACTTGGTGGAACGCTTCATGAAAAAAGTGGCGACCCACAAAACTTACCGCAACGCAACGCCGACCCAGTCCGTGTTGACCATTACCTCCAACGTCGTGTACGGCAAAAAAACCGGCAATACGCCGGACGGTCGCCGCGCAGGCGCACCGTTCGGTCCGGGCGCCAACCCGATGCACGGCCGCGATGTCAACGGCGCCGTCGCTTCGCTGACCTCCGTAGCCAAACTGCCGTTTGAATTTGCCAAAGACGGTATTTCCTACACCTTCTCCATCGTGCCGGGTGCATTAGGTAAAGACGAAAATTCCCGCGAACGCAACCTCGCAGGCCTGATGGATGGTTACTTCCACCACGAAGAAGGAGAAGTGGAAGGCGGTCAACACCTGAACGTCAACGTATTGACCCGCGAAACGCTGGAAGACGCGATGAACAATCCGGACAAATATCCGCAACTGACCATCCGCGTGTCCGGTTACGCCGTACGCTTCAACTCGCTGACCCGAGAACAGCAGCTTGACGTGATTACCCGTACCTTTACACAAACCATGTAAGGCAAAGGGTTTACAGTAAACCAAGCCGGGGGACGGATTATCCGGAACCCGGCTTGATTTTGCCTGAAGCAATGGTTTGATCATATCAAAATCCAGCGATTAACTTTAAATCACGACGGTCGAAAACGGTACAATAGAATTATCATTAAAACGCGTTTACCCATTCAAAAACAACCCATAATCTTCCCCGAAAAGGGAACGCAATGCCCGCACATTAATCCAATAAGAAAAACCCTCTGCAACACAAAAACAAGTTTTCAGACGACCCCAATATCCGGTACATCAGACACCATGCAGACAACCATCGCCATTACCCCCGAAACACCCGCCCCCGCCAAAGACCTCGGACACCGCCATTACAACGGCAAAGGCATCGTCCATTCCGTAGAATCCTGCGGCGCAGTGGACGGTCCCGGGTTGCGCTACGTCCTCTTTCTGCAAGGCTGCCTCATGCGCTGCCTCTACTGCCACAACCGCGACACATGGGACTTGCACACCGAACAAGCCCAAGAAATGACCGTGCCCGAAGTCATGAAGCAAGTCATGTCCTACCGACACTACCTGCGCGCCACAGGCGGCGGCGTTACCGCCACAGGCGGCGAACCGCTCCTGCAATACGAATTCGTACGCGACTGGTTCACCGCCTGCCAAGAACACGACATCCACACCTGCCTCGACAGCAACGGCTACGCCCTGCATTACGATTCCATCCTCGACGACCTGCTCGACCATACCAACCTCGTCATGCTCGATTTAAAACAAATCGATCCCGAAATCCACAAAGTCCTCGTCGGCATCCCCAACACCAAAACCCTCAAATTCGCCCGCTACCTCACCGAACGCAAACAGCCCGCCCGCGTCCGCTACGTCGTCGTGCCGGGCTATACCGACGACGACCGTTCAGCCCACCTGCTCGGCGAATTCATCTCAGACATGGACAACGTCGAAATGGTCGAACTCCTTCCTTATCACGAACTGGGCGCGCACAAATGGGCATTGTGCGGCGACACCTACAAACTCACCGGCGTACATCCGCCTCCCAAAGAAACCATTCTCAAAATCAAATCGATTTTGGAAAGCTACGGCAAAAATATTATTTATTGAGTTCAAATCCAAAAAGGTCGTCTGAAAAGGAAATATTCGCTTTCAGACGACCTTTTAGCACTCTTAATACATCCAAACATACAACTCATAAATCATATAATTCAGATATTTAACAACAATTTATCTGAAACATGAAATAAAACCGAAATAAAACTATACTTTTTCTTAATTTATGCGATAATAGCTAAACAAATTCTTAGCTAACTTCCTTAACATCAACCGAGAACAACACCATGTCAGACGAAAAAAGCAAAGCCCTAGCCGCCGCCCTTGCCCAAATCGAAAAAAACTTCGGCAAAGGCTCCATCATGAAAATGGACGGCAGCCAGCAAGAAGAAAACCTTGACGTCATCTCTACCGGCTCGCTCGGTGTGGACCTGGCACTCGGCGTCGGCGGTCTGCCGCGCGGCCGTGTCGTCGAAATCTTCGGCCCGGAATCCTCCGGTAAAACCACGCTCTGTCTTGAAGCCATTGCCCAATGTCAGAAAACCGGCGGCATCTGCGCCTTCATCGACGCCGAACACGCCTTCGATCCCGTTTACGCCCGCAAACTCGGCGTTAAAGTAGAAGAACTCTACCTTTCCCAACCCGACACCGGCGAACAGGCTCTGGAAATCTGCGACACGCTGGTACGCTCCGGCGGCGTGGACATGGTCGTTGTCGATTCCGTAGCCGCCCTCGTGCCCAAAGCCGAAATCGAAGGTGAAATGGGCGACAGCCACGTCGGTCTGCAAGCCCGTCTGATGAGCCAAGCCTTGCGCAAACTGACCGGCCATATCAAACGCACCAACACACTGGTCGTCTTCATCAACCAAATCCGTATGAAAATCGGCGTGATGTTTGGCAGCCCCGAAACCACCACCGGCGGTAATGCCCTCAAATTCTACGCCTCCGTCCGCCTCGATATCCGCCGCACCGGACAAATCAAAAAAGGCGACGACGTTATCGGCAACGAAACCAAAGTCAAAGTCATCAAAAACAAAGTGGCGCCTCCGTTCCGCCAAGCCGAATTCGATATCCTATACGGCGAAGGCGTAAGCTGGGAAGGCGAACTGATCGACCTTGGCGTCAAATACGACATCGTTGAAAAATCAGGCGCATGGTACAGCTACAACGGTTCCAAAATCGGACAAGGTAAAGACAACGTCCGCGTATGGTTGAAAGAAAATCCGGAAGTCGCCAACGAAATCGACGCCAAAATCCGCGCTGCCGTGGGCATCAACGTTGATATTACCGAAGGCAAACTGGACGACACCGACGGCGAACGTCCGGAAGAATAGGTCTCTGCCTGACTTCCTATTAAAAATACGAAAGGTCGTCTGAAAACGATTATAGCGTGTTCCGCTAAAAAGTTTTCAGACGACCTTTCTGCACTCAACAGAAACATAGCCTTAAAATGATAGAAATGCCTACATCGCCGTTCCTATAGAGGTTAGGCATCTGGAAATTAGAAATTACGGCAATTTTTAAATGTTACCGAAGAAATACCCAAGATCTGGATTCCCGCCATAGCCTGTCATCGCACAGGCATAGGAGAAAATGGCGACTTCCAAGTTAATCTTCTGTATCTTAAAAAATTTCAGAAATCCTGCTGCCTGTAACTTTTAATCTCCCTACACCTTCACCCGACACCCCGATTTCGCGCTTTCATATACTTTTTCCAGTAACCCCAGCACCTCCGCCACTTGGCGCGGTTGCACCGCTGCGGAAGATTTGCCTTGCAGCGCGTCATAAAGGTTTTCATAAAACGCCGCATAATTTCCACTGACGCTTTCGATTGTTTTGCGGACGAGCACCCCGTCGATTTCCGCGTGCAGGATGCCCCATTCGTCTTCCGGTTCACGGTTCCACGCTCCGACGGGTTGTGCGCCGCCGAGCAGCAGGGCTTCTTGGTTGTCGGCGTTTTGTTTGACGTATGAACCGCGTTTGCCGTGCAAAGTCATGAACGGCAAAGGTTCGCGGGCATATTTGCTTGCGGTCAGGGCAACTTTTTTGCCGTCGGCGTAATAGAGCGCGATATAGAAATTGTCGTCGCTGACCGCCCCTTCATGTTGATAGCGCACGTCGGCGTAAAGCTCGTCGGGCATCCCGAAAATATCGACCGCCATATCCATGAGGTGCGAACCCAAGTCGTACACCAGCCCCACGCCCGCCTCGCCGGTTTCCTTCCAGCGTTTTTTGTTCAAAGCAGCTGCATAACGTTCGAAACGGAATTCCGCATCCACAATTTCGCCTAAAAGGTCGTCTGAAAGCAGCTTTTTGGCGGTCAGCGGCGCGCTGTCCCAACGGCGGTTTTGGTAAACGGTCAGCAATACGCCCTGCCGCTCGGCAAGTTCCGCCAGTTCCAAGGCTTGCGCCGCCGTCGCGCATAACGGTTTTTCCACCACCACATTTTTGCCCGCATGCAAAGCCTGAGCGGCAAAATCGAAATGCGTCTGGTTCGGTGTGGTAACGACCACCAAATCCACATCGTCAGTAAGCAATTCCTCAAACGAACGCACGGTCTGCGCCTGCGGCAGAACTTCCTGCGCCCTATTGCCGCTGCGTTCAAACACGCGCACGACTTCAAACCGCGCATCCGCACGCCAAAACGGCAGATGGAACACCTGCGCCGACATGCCGAACCCCGCCAATCCGATTTTGATTTTCCGCATAGCCAAACTCCTTTTCAGACGACCTCAAATTGCCGTATATCCGTTATAATACCGCATTTATTTCACACAGGCCGTCTGAAAACAAAGTTGAAACGGCCGCCGCCGTTTAAGGAAAACCATGAGAAAACCGCAACGCGGCTATGCCCGCCAAGACCGTGTCAAAGAACAAATCATGCGCGAACTGGCAGAGCTGGTCCGCACCGGCCTGAAAGACCCGCGCGCAGGCTTCATCACCATCAACGAAGTCGAAGTCACCCGCGATTACAGCCACGCCACCGTGTTCTACACCGTCCTCAACGACAGCACCCGCGACATCACCGAAGAAGCCTTGGAACACGCCAAAGGTCATTTGCGCAGCGAGCTGGCGAAACGCATCAAACTCTTCAAAACGCCGGAACTGCACTTCAAATACGACGAATCGCTCGAACGCGGCATGAGCATTTCCAGCCTCATCGACCAAGTGGCGGCGGAAAAGCCGGTGGAAGATTAAAAATAAAGCTCTTCTGAACACCCGGTATTAAAACCGAAGATCTGTTTCAGACGGCCTCCTTGCTCTGCTTTAGGATATATCCATGACCTTTCCCGAATTTCTATTGTTTTTAGTCTTTTTCTCCTATTGTGCCTGCTACGCTTTCAGTTTGCGCAAAGGGACAACTGTCTTTAATACCGCATCGGGCAACGAAATCCACATAGGTAAAAACGGGCATTACTCGGTTTGGCATGATGGAGACGGACAAATCCCCTTCCGCATCACCGACCTAAACGGGCGGGAAGTACCTCTCTCCAAACCGCTGTTTCATGCCAGTTTCCGCCGTACCGGCGGCCGCATCACGCTTTTAAAGCAAGGCCGTCTGAAAAAAGGCAGCTACACAGTAGAAACACCAAATCCGCACAGCCACATCATCCTCAGAAAAACAATATCGGAAACGCCGATCATCCTACTCGGCACTTACATCTTATCCCTTTCCTTCCTTCTCCACTGACATGACCGCCAAACCCGCCAAACGCCCCGTCAACGGCGTCCTCCTGCTCGACAAGTCCGAAGGACTTTCCAGCAACACCGCCCTGCAAAAAGCCCGCCGCCTCTACAACGCCGAAAAAGCGGGGCATACCGGCGTACTCGATCCTTTGGCGACCGGACTTTTGCCCGTCTGCTTCGGCGAAGCGACCAAGTTCGCCCAATACCTGCTGGATGCCGACAAAGCCTACACCGCCACGTTGAAACTTGGAGAAGCCAGCAGCACCGGCGATGCCGAAGGCGAAATCATCGCCACCGCCCGCGCCGACATTTCCTTAGCCGAATTTCAGACGGCATGCCAAGCCCTGACGGGCGACATCCGCCAAGTACCGCCGATGTTTTCCGCCCTCAAACACGAAGGCAAACCGCTGTACGAATACGCCCGCAAAGGCATCGTCATCGAACGCAAACCGCGCGACATCACCATTTACGCCATCGATATTACCGAGTTTGACGCGCCCAAAGCCGTCATCGACGTACGTTGCAGCAAAGGCACCTACATCCGCACCCTCAGCGAAGACATCGCCAAACACATCGGCACGTTCGCCCACCTGACCGCCCTGCGCCGCACCGAAACCGCCGGCTTTACCATCCGCGAAAGCCACACGCTCGACGCCTTGGCAGAATTAAACGAAACCGACCGCGACGCCCTGCTCCTGCCCTGCGATGTTTTAGTGCGGCATCTCCCCAAAATCGAACTGAACGACCGCGCCGTGACCATGCTCAAATGCGGCCAACGCCCGCAGTTTACCGAGGACATCTCCGCCGACCAGCCCATTCGCGTTTACGACAGAAGCGGAACATTTATCGGCTTGGTGGAATACCAAAAAGAAATCGGCCGCCTCAAAGCCCTGCGGCTGATGAATACGGCGAAAGACTGAATGGTTTGATGATTAAATGAAAATATAGGAAAGGTCGTCTGAAATATAGTTTTCAGACGACCTTTTCAATTGAATTTCTTAAAATATTGGCAGATTTGAGACAACCGTTCTAAACCCATAAAAAAGTCGTCTGAAAACCTGTCATACCCGTTTTTAGACGACTTTTCGACTATTATCTCTATTGCCCTTGTTCCGTTTTCTTTTTGCGCGGACGGCGGCGGCGTTTCTTTTTCACACCTTCATTGCTCTGCGCACGAGCATGGTTTGTCGTCATTTCATTGCGCAACCCCTCATCGGCATGCTGGAAACTGTTCCACCATTCGACCGTTTGGCGGTCAATCTCGCCCACTTCGCCGCGCAACACCAGAAAGTCGTAAGCAGCCCGGAAACGCTGCTGCGCAAGCAGGCGGTGCGGACGGGCGCCGCGCATCTGTTCGAATTGCGGTTGGAACTGCCAGATTTCCCGCATGGTCGCGGCAAAACGCTGCGGCACGCCCCAACCTTTTTCAACATCGCTCCGCAGGGATTCAATAGCGTCTGTCAGTGCAGGCGCAGGCTTTTGCCCCTGTGCCAGATTCTGTTGCCAGCGTCGGTTGACATCCGGCCACAGTACGGCAGCCAAGACGAAGCCGACCGAAACCGATTTGTCCTGACGCAGCCGCTCGTCAGTGTTTTTCAGTGCAAGCGAAATAATGCGGTTTTCAGCCTTTTCCGCCGATTTCAACGCAGTCAAAAGCGGATGGATGTCGTCTGAAACACCCAAGCTGTTGAGCTTTTTCAAACATTCCCGCGCATGGCCGGAAAACAGCAGCTTCATGATTTCGTCAAACAGGCGGGCGACAGGTTCGTGTTTCAGACGACTTGCATACTCGGGAATCGGAGCGGCAGTGGATTCCTCCACCGAAAAGCCAAGTTTGCCCGACAAGCGGACGGCGCGCAGAATACGGACAGGATCCTCGCGGTACCGCTCCGCAGCATCACCTATCATAACCAGGCTTCTGGCGGCTATATCGTTGACGCCGTTATGGAAATCCAAAATTTCTTCGCGTATCGGATCGTAATACAACGCATTGCAGGTAAAGTCGCGACGCATCGCGTCTTCTTCTATGCTGCCATAAGTGTTGTCTTTCATAATCCTGCCGTGCGCGTTTTGCTGCACCTTGCCGCCACCTCGGAATGTCGTTACTTCTATGGTTTCCGGACCTGTCATGACATGGACGATTTGAAAACGCCTGCCGATGATGCGGCTGCGGCGGAAAATTTTTCTCACCTGCTCCGGTGTGGCATCGGTAGCGACATCGAAGTCTTTAGGCTCTACGCCCAACAGCAAATCCCTGACTGCCCCGCCTACGATGTAGGCTTTGAATCCTTCCTCTTGCAGACGTTTGACGGTTTTTTCCGCTGCAAAACTGATCATATCCGCGTTGATGCGGTACTCTTCAGCGGGGATGATTTCCTTGCGAACCTCGGTTTGTCTGCTCTGTCTGCCAGACAAAACTTTGTTCAGCCATTTTTTCAACATATTCCTGATACTCTTTCTTGTTATTCTTCTGCCTGCAACCGGAAGCCTCCGTTGCGTGCGGGGCGTCATTATACCTTAAGTTGTGCAAACCTATGTCGTCTAAAGCCTCGCCGCCTCCGGCTGGCAGACGCAGCGGTTTTAAATTACAATGAACCAAACTTATCCTTCCTGTCCGATGATGAAAAAAACCAACGTATTATCCTTATTCCTCGTCCTTGCCGCGACCGCCTGTTCAGACGGGTCTTCCGACAACGTTACCGACAAATTCAAAAGCGAATTCCGCAAAGGCTTTGTAGAAGGTGCAACGGAGCAATGCGTTGCCAAAGTACCGAAAACAAGCCTGCTTTCGGAAGAAACCGTACTTCAAGTCTGCACCTGCACTGCCGAAAAGATGGCAGACCGCATTTCGGTGGAAGATATGTCTGCCATCCTGTCGGGCAATATCAGTGAAAACGTTAAAGAACAAATCAAACAGAGCACCACTGACTGTTTGAAAGAAACTGTCGGTTTGGACGGCAAGCGCGCCGCTTCGGACAGAAAATAAGCCCCCCTTCTTCAAACCTCGTCTGAACCTTTTTCGGACGTTTTTCAAAATCATTCAAGAAATCGAGTTTGACATGACCACATTCGCGCAATTCCTTCCGGAACATTTACAGCAAAACGCCCTGCCCGAACAATTAGGCAGCGTATTGGAATCCGTCATCTCCGCCTGCAGCGAAATCAGCGGAAAAGTCCGCCTCGGCGCGCTTTCAGGCGTTTTGGGTATGGCAGGTACAGGCAACATCCAAGGTGAAGACCAAAAAAAACTCGACGTTATCGCCAACGATATTCTTATCCGTATCTTAAAAGACAATCCGTCTGTTGCCGGTTTGGCAAGCGAAGAGGAAGACACTTTTGTCGCCGCCCATTCTGACGGACGCTATTTGGTTTTGTTCGACCCGCTGGACGGCTCGTCCAACATTGATGCCAACATCTCCGTCGGCACGATTTTTTCCATTTTGGAGAAACCCGAAGGCGATTTGGAAACGGCGTCATTTTTGCAGAAAGGCCGAGACCAAGTTGCCGCAGGTTATGTTTTATACGGCCCGCAAACCCAACTGGTCTTGACCGTCGGACACGGTGTTTCCGTCTTTACTTTGGACGAGGACGGCAATTTTGTGATGACCAAAGAAAATCCGCGCGTTCCCGAAACCACCAAAGAATTTGCCATCAATATGTCCAACCGCCGCCATTGGCTGCCGCCCGTCCAACGTTATATCGACGAATTGCTGGCAGGTGAAACCGACAGTCGCGGTAAAAACTACAATATGCGCTGGGTTGCCAGCATGGTTGCCGAAATCCACCGCATCCTGATGCGCGGCGGCGTGTTCATGTACCCTCAAGACAAACGCGATCTCTCCAAACCGGGCAAACTGCGCCTGATGTACGAAGCCAACCCGATGAGCCTGATTTTGGAACAGGCAGGCGGCGCAGCTTTCGACGGACAGACCGACATGCTGGATGTCAAGCCGGTCGGATTGCACCAACGCGTCGCCGTCTTCATGGGCAGCAAAGAAGAAGTGGACTATATCCGCAAACTTCATCAAGCCTGACAGGTGTAAAAATTAAATGCATAGTGGATTAACTTTAAATCAGGACAAGGCGACGAAGCCGCAGACAGTACAAATAGTACGGCAAGGCGAGGCAACGCCGTACTGGTTTAAAGTTAATCCACTATAAAAAGGTCGTCTGAAATTACCGTGTATGTTTCAGACGACCTTTTCCCAATATTCTGAAAATTGGAATGACCAGATAAAAAAATACCTCCTTACCTTGCTTCCGATTATCCATGCTTTATGTGAATTCCGCTGTGGATATATCAAATTAATAATTAATATAAAAGAAGAAAATATCATTGATTAAAAAACAGGCAGATAAAATTCCCAAAAAATAAGCAGAATTTGTCAAGCCTTTGCTGACCGCCGACTAGAATTTTTTTGCCCCCGTTTTTCAAACGCGTTACACTTCCTCCTCGTCTGTTTTCAGACGACGTTTCACTCTAACCACGCCGCTGCCGTCATTGCGCCGACAGTCAGGCAGTCAGCGTCATTGCGCCGCTGTAAACACGAAAGAACACACTATGACCATATCTCCCGTCGCCTTGCGCCGTAAGACCGAGCGCAAGCCGCATCCGACCGCGCGTTATTGGAAAAAATGCGATGTCGAAGCCCTGTTCGGACTTCCCTTCCTCGACCTCATTTACCAAGCCGCCGAAATCCACCGCCAAAATTTCAACCCGCGCGAAATCCAGCTTTCCACCTTGTTGTCCATCAAAACCGGCGGCTGCCCCGAAGACTGCGCCTACTGTCCGCAATCGGCGCACCACAACACCAATCTGGGCAAAGAACAGATGATGGATGTGGACGAAATCGTTGAAAAAGCCAAAATCGCCAAATCGCGCGGCGCAAGCCGTTTCTGCATGGGCGCGGCATGGCGCGGCCCCAAACCGAAAGACGTGGAGACGGTTTCCGCAATCATCAAAGCCGTCAAAGGATTGGGTATGGAAACCTGCGGCACGTTCGGTATGCTCGAAGACGGCATGGCGGAAGACTTCAAAAAAGCAGGCTTGGATTACTACAACCACAACCTCGACACCGACCCTGAGCGCTACAACGACATCATTCATACCCGCAAACACGAAGACCGCATGGACACCTTGGGCAAAGTCCGCAACGCCGGTTTGAAAGTCTGCTGCGGCGGCATCGTCGGCATGAACGAGACCCGAGCCGAACGTGCCGGACTGATTGCCAGCCTCGCCAACCTCGACCCGCAGCCCGAAAGCGTGCCGATTAACCAGTTGGTCAAAGTAGAAGGCACTCCGCTGGCCGATGCCGAAGATTTGGACTGGACGGAGTTTGTCCGTACCATCGCCGTGGCACGGATTACCATGCCGCACAGCTACGTCCGCCTGTCGGCAGGGCGCAGCAATATGCCCGAATCCATGCAGGCAATGTGTTTCATGGCGGGTGCGAACTCGATTTTCTACGGCGACAAGCTCTTAACCACCGAAAACCCCGACGAAGACGGCGACCGCCTGCTGATGGAAAAGCTGAATTTGTATCCGTTGCGGTTTGAGTTGGAAGAAGAATACGAAGCGGCGCAGCAGGAAAACGAAACGCCGAAAATCAAAGTAGATTATTAATCCTTCTACAAAAACACAAGGTCGTCTGAAAACGGGCTTCAACGTTTGATTTCGTTGAAACAGACTTTCAGACAACCTTTTTTTGCAAAGATGAAATAAGACTCAGGCATGATGCCACCTTGTTTGTCTCCCATCTATTCCATTATAATCCACCCTTGAAAAAACCTTCGTTTTTCTGTGGAATCACTCTCTAAACAAGAGCAAATTCTTCCTAGATTCCCGCAAAACAATATAGTGGATTAAATTTAAATCAGGACAAGGCGACGAAGCCGCAGACAGTACAGATAGTACGGCAAGGCGAGGCAACGCCGTACTGGTTTAAATTTAATCCACTATACAAAGGTCGTCTGAAAGCATCGTTCAATGAAGCTATGTTTTCAGACGACCTTTTTGAACACGCAGACAGGCAGATTCAAACAAAAAAAACATTACTGTCTCCTGCCATTCCATCCACACATCCAACATACACCGCATCATGTACCGTCTTACCACCTATCCCATCTCCCCGAAACAGGCCACCTTCATCGGCCTTTTTGCCGTCTGTTTTTGGAGTTCCGTTATCGGGTTAATCCGTACCTTGAGCTTGCACATGGGACCGGTAGGCGGCGCAGCAGTCATGTACAGCCTGGCCACGATATTGCTGCTGCTGATTTTCGGCAAACCTGATTTGCGCCGCTTCAGCCGGAATTACCTTTTTTGGGCAGGTATCTTTTTTGTCGGCTGCGAACTGTGTCTGTCCCTTTCCATCGGATATGCGGACAACGCCAGACAAACCGTCGAAATCGGCATGGTCAATTATTTATGGCCGACTTTTACCATCATCGGCGCGGTCTGGTTCAACAAACAGCCGGCAAAATGGTGGATTGCCATAGGCTTTGCACTATCCTTCATCGGCATCGCCATCGTCTTGGGCGGGGAAGGCGGATTGTCCCCCGCACATATTTACCGCAATGTCCTCGCCAATCCTGCAGGCTATATCATGGCGCTCTTGGACGCGCTGTTCTGGGCGGCATATTGCACACTGACCGCGCGGATTAAGGCGCAGGGTAATGCCGTCGGTTTTTTCTTTTTCCTCGTTTCCTGCGTCCTGTGGGCAAAATATTTTGCAGGCAGCTACGGCAGCCTCAATTTTGATACTGAATCAGTCTTATATGCGCTTGCTGCCGCATCCTGTATGGGTTTGGGCTATGCAGTGTGGAACATCGGCATCTCGCGCGGCAATATGACCGTTTTGGCAGGCGCATCTTATTTTATTCCCGTTTTCTCCGCCCTGATTTCATCCTTCCTGCTCGACGCACCGCTTCCTACGGAATTTTGGCAAGGTGCGGCGATGGTATGCATCGGATCCGCCGTATGCTGGTTGGCAACACAAAAGAAAGCATAACTCTACCTCTAAATCAGAAAAATAAGATTTTTGGTTGAGACATATACAACGCAACCGTACTTGACCGTATCGCATCTCAACACAACGTCGTCTGAAAACAGGCATGGCAGGTTTTGCTCAAGCCGGTTTTCAGACGACGTTTTTCTCATCAAAGTACCAATTTATCTTTTGGGCGACAGTTTATCGACTAAACCGCCGTCAGCGAAGAATTTCTTCATGATTTCATCCCATGTACCGAATTTTTCGTTGGGACTGAAGGTTTCGATTTCGGGGAAATCTGCTTTGTGTGCGGCGAAGACTTCGGCATTGCGCGGGCGAAGGTAGAGTTTGGCGGCAAGCTCCTGCGCGGGTTTGCTCCATAGATATTCCAAATATTCTTTGGCGGCTTCCTGCGTACCTTTCTTGTCGGCAACGCTGTCCACAACGGCAACAGGGGTTTCAGACAGAATGGTATAGCTCGGATAAACGATTTCAAACTGATCTTGGGTCAGTTTTTTGCTGACGTGATTCGCCTCGTTTTCAAAGGTAACCAAAACGTCGCCGATATTGCGCTGACTAAACGTTGTCGTGGCAGCACGTCCGCCGTTTTCAAACACAGGCGTGTTTTTCAGGACGGAAGCGGCAAATTCCTGCGCTTTGGCTTCATCGCCGTTGTTGGCTTTCAAACCGTAAGCGTATGCGCCAAGGAAAGCATAGCGGCCATTACCGGAAGTTTTCGGGTTGGCGAGTACGATTTTGACACCGTCTTTCGCCAAGTCGTTCCAGTCTTTGATTTGTTTGGGATTGCCTTTGCGGACAAGGAAAACGGTTACGCTGGTATAGGGAACGGCATTGTCCGGCAGACGTTTTGCCCAATCGGGTTTAATCAGCCCTTTTTGAGCCAACAAATCGATGTCGGAAGTCTGGTTCATGGTAACGACATCCGCTGCCAGGCCGTTGGCGACAGACAATGCCTGTTTGCTGGAACCGCCGTGCGACTGTTGGATGTCTATGTCTGCGCCCTTGTGTTTACTTTGATATTCTTTGACAAACAATGGGTTGTATTCTTTATAAAAGTCTCGAGCCACATCATAGGAAACATTCAATAGTTTCACACCTTTGCCGTCTGCCGCAGGTGAAGACGGTGAAGCGGTGTTTTGTTCGGATTGCGGCGAGCATGCCGCTAAAACGGCGACGGCGAATAGAGCGGTTGCGCGGACAGTCATTTTATTCTCCAGATATTTGATGGGCACACTTTATACCAACGTTTCAGACGACGGAAATAATGTTTGCTTTCGGGTTTAGCGGTTTTGGTTATAAGTACCAAAATCCGGTCAATGCCTGTTGATTTCATCTGCATAAGGACTTAAAGCGTACGCAGGTTTTACCGAACAATGAACTTTCCGAACGCATCGAACTCTTCCATATTACAGAACTTTATTTTTCGGCATGGCAAATTCATTAAACACGACATAGGCATTTAATATCTAAGAAATAGTTGCAAGAAACTGACCGAACATTAATACAAGTTAAACATACTAGATATTAATGATTCATCCCCGCCTGGCTCGACAGCTATCTGCGTGTGCGCAATCCGCTGCCTTTAGCCAGCAACGTAGGTTTCAACATCCAAACTCAAGGTAAGGATTTGGCGGAGTGGGCATCAGCATTGGCTGAGGTGTGCGCTGATTATCACCATCAGCGCATTCCCGTGCCGCAAACCCCGCAAGGTACGCCCGTATGCATGGAGCAATGGAAAATCTTGCAGGGTGCCGCGCGCGTGCCGCAAAAAGAAGTCGACGGCTTCCACTTTTCCCCAAATGGCAGCCGCCATATCGGCGTATTGCACAACGGTTTCTACTACCGCATTGCCGCACTCGACGAACAATTTGAAGCCTACCATCCCGATGCGTTCAGACAGGCATTTGAAGAAATCCTTTCCGATACCCATCAAAACAAATATCCGGTAGCCGTACCCTGCTACTTGGGCGGCAACGAAACCGCCCGCGTGTACCAAGCCTTGCAACAACATGACGACAACACCCGCCTGTTGGAACACATCGAACAAGACCTGTTTCACATCAGCATCAGCAGCGAAGACCTCGATGCTGACAGCGATTTGGCGCAAACCACGTTCCAACCCAAGCAAAACGTTTGGTGCTACAAACCCACCACCTATTGCTACAACACCCGCACCAAACGCCTGTATCTGCATTGCGAACACACTTGGGCTGACGGCGGCACACTTAAAGGCATCGTTACCCTTGCCGCAGCCAAACTAGCTGCACGCGGCGGCAAGAAAACCCACCCTGCCGTCCACCGCTACAAATGGCAGTTGGATGCCGACTTGCTGAAAAACTGGGCACAATGGCAGCAAAACTATGCCAAACAGGCTGACCAGATGCATGTAACCAGCGTTACCATCCCGTTCAACGGCTTAACCATTCCCAAAGGCGTGAGCCAAGACGCGTTGATGCAGTTCCTCCTGCAATACGCCCAACTCACCACCTACGGCAGCGTCCGCAACACATACGAAGCCGTTGACGTGAGCCACTTCAAAAACGGCCGTACCGAATGCGTGCGCCCTGTTTCCAACGAATCGCTCGCCTTCGTCAGCACCTTATTGCAAGAAAAACCCTCCCGCGAAGCACTGGATGCCGCGCTTGCCGAACACAAAGCCCGCATCAAAGCCAGCAAACTCGGACAAGGCACCAACCGCCACCTGCTTGGCCTGCAACTGATGGCAGCCAAAGCAAACAGTGAAATTCCTGAATTTTTTAAAGACGAAGGCTACCAAACCTTTACCACCGATTTCCTCTCCACCTCAACCGTAGGCGACAACAGCACGGTAGTAAACTTTGCCTTTGCCCCCACCTCTGTTGGCGGCTTGGGCATCAACTACACCATTACGCCCGAAGGCTGGCTCTATACGGTAAGCCACACCAAAAACCAACAGCAGAAAGTCAACGTATTTTTGAAAGCCCTGAAAGTCGGAGGACAACATCTGCTCGAATTTCTCAACGCTTGACGGCATCTCTGTCTGAAAGTCCGTTTTCTTTTCAGACAGGTTTCCAGTCAAAACACGATTTCCGGCAGGCATGGGCGCAAAGAAGGATGCGACCGTACCCGCCGTGCCCAATCTCAAAAACAACGTCGTCTGAAAACAGGCACAGCAAATTTTGCTAAAGCCGTATTTTCAGACGACGTTTTTATCTAAACCACCCAATAGAGGGCTACTCTATCCCAATATCCAAACACACGGTCTCTCCGCAATATGCTTTGCCTGCTTCAGTCATGTGCGCGGGTTTGTAGGCGGCGAAGGTGTAGGTCAGGTCTGCGCGGAAGGTGTTTTGATCTGCTTCGCCTGTATCGCAGTTCAGTCCGGTCGGAATGTCCAGCGCGATTTTGAAGCCGTCGGCTTGGTTCAGCAGGCAGCAGACGGCGGCGGCCGTTTCGGGCAATGCGCCGCTGAAGCCAGTTCCGAAAATTCCTTCGATAACGAGGCCGTAACCTGTTTTCAGAGTACGAAGCCTGCCTGTGGTACGACCTTCCAGTTCGTCGGGGCGGATAAAGCTGACGCCGTCTAAATGATTCAAACGCTCGCGGTTCAACTGCGCCAGCGGCGACAATTTGTCTCCCAAGACGAAGACGACATCTACCTGCCAATCATGTTCCGACAACACGCGCGCGATGACCAAACCGTCGCCGCCGTTGTTGCCCTTGCCGCAAACGATTAACGCGCGTCCTGCTTTGGGGAAACGGCGCAGCAAATCCGCAGCGGCGGCTTGTCCCGCGTTTTCCATCAGTTGCTCGAAAGTCGTGCCTTTATCGACTGCCATTTGCTCGTGTTCGCGCATTTCTGCGGCGGTGTAGATTTTCATCATTCGCTCCTTTTCTCTTTACTGCCTATCAAACATCCAAATGCAAACCTTATCAATAGCCCTTCCCGACTTTCACAACGAATCATTCGCTTTCTTTGATTTGTCGCAATATGTCGTCTGAAAATAAGGAACTTGGTCGCTTTGTATTTGATTTTTATGTTAACAAGATTTATTATCATAATAAAACAAAGTGATAAACAATCAAAACTACTTCTTTTGCGGGGACGGGCGTTGGGATATGCCTCTGCCTACCCTGTGTCTGATTCGTCTTTACTTGCCGTCTCTTTTTTCAATCGACAACGAAAGTAAAACACACTATGTCTGCCATACCTTTGTCAAAACTCAGTAAAGGCGCAGTCGCGCACATCGACTCCATCGTCCCCAATTCGACTTTCGGCGAACTCGACCCGCTGGTTACACGTCGCCTTGCTGACTTGGGCTTTTCAAGCGGAATGCCGTTGCAGGTGATTGCCGTCGGCGGATTTGGACGCGGTCCGTTTGCCGTGCGTTTGGGCAACCAGTCGCAATTCTCGTTGCGGCAGGAAGAAGCAGGAAAGATTATGTGCCATGTGATTGACGGCTGACTTACGCCGTACGCGCAGGCAGGCTTCATATTCTGGAAATGTGCGGCAAAGGCAGGTTAAATCTGACCACCCTATCCTTTTCAGACGAGCTTAGGTCGTCTGGAAACGCTATTTCAAAGCCTTTCCCCCAATCCAACTCCACACTTATCACACAATCAAAAAAGGAGAGTTCAATTCATGGAACTAAGCTATTTTGCCTTGATTGGTGCGCCAAACTGCGGCAAAACCGTTTTATTCAACGGTTTGACCGGCGCACATGCCAAGGTTGCCAATTATCCGGGCGTAACGGTCGATAAGCGCGAGGGTGCTTTCCTCGACGACGCGGCCGTCCGCATTATCGACCTGCCGGGCACATACAGCCTGCGCACGACCAGCCCCGACGAAGCGGTGGCAAAAGATGTGGTCGTGGGCAAACTGGGCATTCCGCCCGATGCCATTATTGCCGTTGCCGATGCGACCAACCTGCGTATGACCCTGCGCATGATTTTGGAACTGAAAACGCTGGGACTGCCTATGGTGGTGTCGCTGAACATGAGCGACGTTGCCCGCAGAAGGGGCTTGAATATCGACGCCGCCAAACTGAGCGAGTTGTTGGATGCACCTGTTTTGGAAACAGTTGCAGTGAGCGCGTCGGGCGTACAGGCGGTACGCGAAGCCGTGGCGAAGCTGCCGCGCAAACGCTCTTTCCCCGCCAACCCCGCTTCTGCCGAACGCACGCTCGAGGCGCTGGAGAGCGACAAACTTTATCAAGAAGTCGAATCGATTTTGGCACAAGTGGTACGCACCCAGATGACGCTGCCCGCATGGCACAAAAAACTCGACGACATCGTGCTGCACCCCGTCTGGGGCATAATTATGCTGCTGGTCATCCTGTTTATGGTGTTCCAAGCGGTTTACACATGGGCGGCGCCGATTATGGACGCCATCGAAGGCGGCTTTACCGCGCTGGGCGAATGGATAGGCGCCAACATGGAGCCGGGCATCCTCAGCGACTTGCTCGTCAACGGCGTCATTGCCGGTATGGGCAGCGTGTTGGTGTTCCTGCCGCAGATTACGATTCTGTTCGCCTTCATCCTGCTTTTAGAAGACTCAGGCTACCTGCCGCGCGCGGCGTTCTTGTTGGACAACCTCATGGCAAAAAGCGGTCTGTCTGGACGCTCGTTCATCCCGCTCCTGTCGAGTTTCGCCTGCGCCGTTCCTGCCGTGATGTCGGCGCGTACGATTAATGACCCGCGCGAACGCCTCGTTACCATCGCCGTCGCCCCGCTGCTGACCTGCTCTGCGCGGCTGCCCGTGTACGCGCTGATTATCGCCGCCGTCATTCCTAATCGCACGGTAGGCGGGATTTTCAACCTGCAAGGGCTGACACTGTTTATCCTCTATCTCGCAGGCATTCTGTCTGCCGCCTTGGCAGCGTATATCATGAAACGCTTGGCACGTATGAAAGGCAACGTGCAGCAATTCCCGCTCTTAATGGAGCTGCCGACTTTCCGCACGCCCAACTTCAAACACATCATGACCAGCCTGTGGGACAGGGTAAAAGCCTTCCTCAAACGCGCCGGTACGATTATCTTCGCCCTTGCCGTAGTTTTGTGGGGCTTGGTAAGCTGGCCGCAACCGCCCGCAGGTGCAACAGGCGCGGCAATCGACTACAGCTTGGCGGGTATGCTCGGCCACGCTATCCAACCATTGTTCGCCCCGCTGGGCTTCACTTGGGAAATGTGTATCGCCATGATTCCAGGCATTGCCGCGCGTGAAGTCGTTGTTGCCGCACTGGGTACGGTCTATGCCGTCAGCGCGTCGTCTGAAGACGCCGTACAAAACGCGCTGATTCCGATCGTACACAACAACTGGGGTTTGCCAACCGCCTTTGCCTTCTTGGCTTGGTATGTGTATGCCCCCATGTGCGCCGCGACATTGGCTGTGATTAAACGTGAAACCAAATCCACAAAAAATATGGTGATGATTACCGGCTATCTGTTCCTGATGGCTTACTTTGCCGCATTTGTGGTTTACCAAATTACTTCAAGGATAATGTGATGACTCAATATATTATCGTCGGCTTGATTATGCTCGCCTGCGTATTCTTCCTCTTGCGAAAATTCGTATTCAAACCGAAAAAACGCGATTGCAGCAGCGGCTGCGGCAAATGCGGCGGTTGCGGCTGAGTATGGATAGCTAGGAAGCAGAAAGGTCCTTGGATTCGGATTTCAAGTGCAACACTAGGGTACCAGTGGTTGGAACAGATTTAAGAATAAAACACTTGGCGTTTCGTAGCCAAGTGTTTTTCTTGGCCGGTGGTTTAACTCATCTTGAACCCTGCGTATCTCCCGATCGCTGATATTTCGGAAATCGGTTTGTTTGGGGAAAGATTGTCGGATGAGTCCGTTGGTGTTTTCATTCAGCCCTTTTTCCCACGAATGGTAAGGGCGGCAAAAATAGGTTTCCGCCTTCAATGCTTTGGCTATTTTGGTGTGTTGGTAGAACTCTTTGCCGTTATCCATGGTAATGGTGTGGACTCTGGCTTTATATGCCTTTAATACCCTAATGGCCGCCCGGGCAGTGTCTTCGGCCTTTAAGTTATCCAATTTGCAGATGATGGTGTAGCGGGTAGTGCGTTCGACCAAGGTCAATAACGCGCTTTTCTGATTTTTGCCGACGATGGTGTCGGCCTCCCAATCGCCGATGCGGGTTTTCTGGTCGACGATAGCAGGTCGGTTTTCTATGCCGACGCGGTCGGGCACTTTGCCTCTGGTCCATGTGCTGCCGTAGCGTTTGCGGTAGGGTTTGCTGCATATTCTGAGATGTTGCCACAAAGTGCCGCCGTTGCTTTTGTCTTGGCGAAGGTAGCGGTAAACGGTGCTGTGATGGAGTGTGATCCCGTGGTGTTTATGCAGGTAGGCGCATACTTGTTCGGGACTGAGTTTGCGGCGGATAAGGGTGTCGATGTGTTGAACCAGCTGCGAATCGAGTTTATAGGGTTTTCGCCGGTGCTGTTTGGTCAGCCGGCTTTGCTTCTGTGCTTTTTCGGCGCTGTATTGCTGTCCTTGGATGCAGTGCCGCTTGATTTCGCGGCTGATGGTGCTTTTGTGGCGGTTGAGCTGTTTGGCGATTTCGGCGATGGTGCAGTGGCGGGACAGGTATTGGATATGGTATCGTTCGTCTTGGGTCAGTTGTGTGTAGCTCATGGCAATCTTTCTTGCAGGAAAGGCCGCAAGATTGAACTGCACCCTAAAGGCCAAATACGCACTCTGGGCAGTTAGGGTGCAGTTTTTTATGATTCGAACCACGCAAGGAGTAATGGCATGAAAATCCCGCAAATTATCCGTTTCACCGATTTTTTACAACAAAACCCCACCGAAGCCGTGCGCACCGTGCTGCATCAAGACAAGCATGACAACATGGTGCTTTGGCAGATTCCGCCACAAACTATGCTGCCCGCCCACCGCCATCTGCGCGGTGCGGACATCTGGATTGTATTGCAGGGCGAAGCCGAGCTGGTGGACGACGCACAAAGCGGCCGCATCATCCGCGCAGGTGAGAGCGTGATAGTCGGCAACCACCAAATCCACGGTGCGCGCAACAACGGCAAAGAAGACTGCATTTTGATTTCGGTTATCAGCCCGAAAGCAGGATTTGAACAGGTATAACCTTTTTCAGAAGGCACCAATCTATCGGAGGCCGTCTGAAAACAGATCAACCATAAAAATTTCAATATACCAAAAATGAAAACCCCATCAAACTGTGCCGCCATTTTCTCATCCTTATCGACAAGGAAACGGGCAAAGTGATGGGGTTCGGCCTTGGAAGGCGGACAGGAAAATTTGAAAACTCCATCAAAGGGAGCAGGCTCAACAACTGACAGACTGCCGTCTAAAAGGGAGCGGATTCGCATTTGAAGTGCAACTTTCCATAACAGAAAAAGGCCAGTATGCGGTAGCATACGGCCTTTCCTGCAAGAAAGATTGCCATGAGCTACACACAACTGACCCAAGACGAACGATACCATATCCAATACCTGTCCCGCCACTGCACCATCGCCGAAATCGCCAAACAACTTAACCGCCACAAAAGCACCATCAGCCGCGAAATCAAGCGGCACTGCATCCAAGGACAGCAATACAGCGCCGATAAAGCCCAACGGCAAAGCCGGCTGACCAAACAGCACCGGCGAAAACCCTATAAACTCGATTCGCAGCTGATTCAACACATCGACACCCTTATCCGCCGCAAACTCAGTCCCGAACAAGTATGTGCCTACCTGCATAAACACCACGGGATCACACTCCATCACAGCACCGTTTACCGCTACCTTCGCCAAGACAAAAGCAACGGCGGCACTTTGTGGCAACATCTCAGAATATGCAGCAAACCCTACCGCAAACGCTACGGCAGCACGTGGACCAGAGGCAAAGTGCCCGACCGCGTCGGCATAGAAAACCGACCCGCCATCGTCGACCGGAAAACCCGCATCGGCGATTGGGAGGCCGACACCATCGTCGGCAAAAATCAGAAAAGCGCGTTATTGACCTTGGTCGAACGCGTTACCCGCTACACCATCATCTGCAAATTAAAGAACTTAAAAGCCGAAGACACTGCCCGGACGGCCATTAGGGTATTAAAGGTACATAAAGCCAGAGTCCACACCATCACCATGGATAACGGCAAAGAGTTCTACCAACACACCAAAATAGCCAAAGCATTAAAGGCGAAAACCTATTTTTGCCGCCCTTACCATTCTTGGGAGAAAGGGCTGAATGAGAACACCAACGGACTCATCCGACAATATTTCCCAAAACAAACCGATTTCCGAAACATCAGCAATCGGGAGATACGCAGGGTTCAAGATGAGTTAAACCACCGGCCAAGAAAAATACTTGGCTACGAAACGCCAAGTGTTTTATTCTTAAATCTGTTCCAACCACTGGTACCCTAGTGTTGCACTTGAAATCCGAATCCAAGGAACCTTAAAAGCGAACTTTATAGTGGATTAAATTTAAATCAGGACAAGGCGACGAAGCCGCAGACAGTACAGATAGTACGGCAAGGCGAGGCAACGCCGTACTGGTTTAAAGTTAATCCACTATATCGGGTCTGCCCCATCCCATTCCTTCACCACAAAAAGGTCGTCTGAAAACCAAACTCCGGTTTTCAGACGACCTCAATCATTCCAAACTTTCAACCGACCTTATTTCAAGGCTTCCAGCAGCTTCCCGTGTATCCCGCCGAAACCGCCGTTGCTCATCACCAAAATATGGTCGCCTGCTTCGGCATTTTTCACGATTTCGGCAACGAAGGCATCAAAGTCTTGTCCGACGTGCAGCTTTCCGCCCAAAGGCGCGAGGGCTTCGGCGACGTCCCAGTCCACGCCGCCGGCGTAGCAGAATACTTGGTCGGCACCTTTGAGGCTTTCGGGCAGGGCGGCTTTCATGGTGCCGAGTTTCATGGTGTTGGAACGCGGCTCAAGGACGGCAAGGATGCGGGCGTTTCCGACGCGCTGGCGCAGGCCTTCGATGGTAGTTTCGATGGCGGTCGGGTGGTGGGCGAAGTCGTCGTAAACGGTGATACCGTTCACCGTGCCTTTGATTTCCATGCGGCGTTTGACGTTTTTAAACGCGCTCAAGGCTTCGCAGGCAGTCTGAATATCGACTCCGGCATGACGTGCCGCGGCGATGACGGCAAGCGCGTTCATGCGGTTGTGTCCGCCCATCAAATCCCATGCGACGTGTCCGGCTTTTTTGCCGTCAAGCAACACGTCGAACGAGCCGTCGGTATTGACTTCGCCGACCTGCCAGCCGTGTTCGGTGCCGAATTTTTCCACCGGCGTCCAGCAGCCTTTGTCCAAAGTATCTTGCAGGCTTTGCTGCTGTCCGTTGCAGACGATGAGGCCTTCAGATGGCACGGTGCGCACGAGGTGGTGGAACTGGGTCTGTATCGCGCCTAAGTCGGCGAAGATGTCGGCGTGGTCGAATTCCAGATTGTTCAACACGGCGGTACGCGGACGGTAATGTACGAATTTGGAGCGTTTGTCGAAAAAGGCAGTGTCGTATTCGTCCGCTTCGATGACGAAAAACGGCGATTTGCTGTTCGGATCTTGGCGCGGCGTTTGCGGCAGGCGGGCGGAAACGCTGAAGTTTTCCGGTACGCCGCCGATGAGGAAGCCCGGCGCGAGTCCGGCGTATTCCAAAACCCATGCGAGCATGGAAGCGGTGGTCGTTTTGCCGTGCGTCCCCGCCACGCCGAGCACCCAATGATGGTGCAGCACGTTTTCCGACAGCCATTGCGGACCGGAAATATAAGGTAGGCCGCGGTTCAAAATCGCTTCAATCACATCCATCCCGCGCTTGGCGACATTGCCGATAACGTAAACGTCGGCTTTAAATTCGTCCAACTGCGCGGCATCGAAGCCTTCGTGTACGTCTATGCCCAAGGCTTCGAGCTGGGTGCTCATCGGCGGATACATCTTCGCGTCGCAACCGCTGACTTTAAACCCCGCTTCTTTGGCAATGGCGGCCACCCCGCCCATAAACGTGCCGCCGATACCGATAATGTGGATGTGTTTCATGATAAAACCGTCTTTTGAATGAAATAATGGGAAAGCCGCCATTATAACGGAGTTTGGATAGTGGGGTCGTCTGAAAAGCGAAGCTGTGGCAAGATGGACAATATAGAAGATTTGAACTGAACAGGAGAAAGCCCATGCCCAAGCTGACACCCCAAATGTTCGCTTTTCTGCAAGCGCCTCAAGCCGAATCCGTTTTGCTGCGGCTCTACACCCAAGCCTTAAAGCAAAACAGGCAGATGTTTTTTCATTTTCTGCCCAAGATTTTCAAGCTCTTGGGCAAAGGGCTGGATTGGACGGGGGAAAACGAAAGTTTTTACGAAGACAAATACATCCCCATCGCACCGCAACAAGGCAAGTTTTTGTATATTCAGGCTTTGGCATCGGGAGCAAAAAACATTGTCGAATTTGGGACTTCCTACGGCATTTCGACGCTGTATCTTGCCGCAGCCGCCAGAGTCAACGGAGGGCGCGTCATCACTTGCGAATATCTGCCGCACAAAGCCGCAGCGGCGAGAAAACATTTTCAAGAAGCCGGTTTGGCAGACTATATCGAGCTTCGCGAAGGCGATGCGCTGGAAACCTTAAAAGACTTAGCCATCCGCCCCGATTTCGTCTTACTCGACGGCTGGCCGGATTTGGTATTCCCCGTATTCAAGCTGCTGGAACCGAATCTTGCCGACCGCGCGGTCATCGCCGTGGACGATGTGGAAGGCTTCTCACCTGCCATGCAGGATTATCTCGATTACGTCCGCCGCCCTGAAAACGGTTATATTTCAAGCACATTAAAACCTTATAAAGCGCTGGAATATACGGTCAAAACAGGCAACCACACCGAAAAGGTCGTCTGAAAACCGGTTTCACCAAGATGAAACCGCCTTTTCAGATGACCTTCAATATGATTCAGTCCTCGTCCTTTCCGTCCAGCAGCAAAAACACCATCGTCGCAAACAGCATCAATACCGCCGTCAACACCATCGCCCTCGAATAATTGTCCGCCCCCGCCCTGCCCAGATAGGCGTAAATCAGGGTGGTCAGCGTTTGCCATTCAGGGCGCGCCAAAAACAGCGTTGCCGCAAACTCGCCGACGCAGGTTGCCGCCGCCAAAGTCAGCCCGCGCCTGAAAGCGGGTTTCAGCAATGGGGCGGTGATGTAAAAGGTCGTCTGAAAACGGTTTGCCCCCATAGTCCTCGCCGCCTCGCCATAGCCTTGCGGCAACGCATCCCACGCCGCCAAAACATCTTTGGCAACAAACGGATACGCCAACAGCGCATAAGCGGCAATCAAAAGCGGCAGCGATGCCGTCCATTGCGGATACAGCAGCAGCACGCCGAACGCCACACAGACCGGCGACACCATAAACGGCAAAAATACCGCCCCCCTCACCCACGCCGCGCGCCTTGCCAAGCAGGCATACGACACGCCCAATACCGCAGCGGCAGCGACCGCCGCTGCCGAAAAACGAACGGTGTTCCAAAGCGCCGCCAGCGTTTCGCCCTCGAGCAATACCCGCCAAGACCCTCCGGCAAGGACAGCCTGCCGGACAACCGCAAGCAGGGGCATCAGGCAGCACACACACAACACCGACAATACCGCCGCGACCATCAGCCGTTCCGCCGCTGTTGCGGGCTTGCGCGGACGCGGTGCGGCGTGTGCCTTGTCCGCATCCGTCCGACGGCTCAACCGCGCATACAGCAACCCCGCCGCTGCGGTAATCCCCAACACCAGCCATACCAAGACGGAAGCCTGCGCCATATCCAATTCATACGCAATCAGCCGGTAAATCTCTACTTCCACCGTCGCATAGCGGTCGCCGCCCAACAGCAAAGCCAGTCCGAACCCCGAAAAACAATACAGGAAAACCAAACACAAACCGCCCGCCAACCACGGGCGCAATACCGGCCATTCCACCCTTAAAAACCGCTGCCAAGCCCCCGCCCCCAAAGCCTGCGCCGTTTGCAGGCGCGCCTCGGGAACCTGCAAAAATCCCTGATACGCCGCGCGCACCAAAACCGGCAGGTTGAAAAACACATTGCCGTAAATCAACAGGTACGGCGTATCCTGCCAGCCCGCCCAAACGGCACCGTTTGTGCCGAACAAAGCCAACACGCCCATACCCGCTACCAAAGTCGGCATCACGAAAGGCAGCATCAACAGCCTCAACACCAAAGCGCGTCCCCGAAAATCCAAACGCGCCAACACCCACGCCGCAGGCACGCCCAAAATCCCCGCTAGCACGCAGGTTGCCAAAGCCTGAAACACCGTCCATAAGATAAGGTGCTGCATATAATCATCGCGCAACACCCCGCCCCATGCACTCCCGTCATAAAAAGCCAGCGCAACCAAAGGTGCGACGACCATCACGATAAGGAAGCCCAAAGGCAGCAGCGCGAGCAGTAAAATGGAACTGAAAGAGCGGATGGAAGACATGGTTTGATGTTCAGCCCGATAAAAAAATTTAAAAATATCGGACATCGTCTGAAAAACGGAAACAACATCCGATTAGAAAAATGCACTTGTATCGGGTATATAACCCAAAAAATCCCTCAGAAGGCCGGAGTGCAATACGTCGTATGAAAACACACAGAATGTAGCGTGGGCTTTGCCCGCGGAAAAACGACCCTGTTAATTGTCCGACTTGGAATCCAATCGGCAGGCTCGCGGGCAAAGCCTGCGCTGCGGCTTGACTTGTCCCGAACCCGCATATTTTAAACGTCGTCTGAAACCAAGTGCGACAAATTGTTTTCAGACGACCTCCTTCCTGCTCAATTTTTTGTTTTATCCGTCACGAGCCGATTCCTCAACCATCTGGCGGCAGGGGCGATTTCGCCTGCGAGCATACCGGTTTCTACGCCCGATGAATGTTTGATGACATCCGCTGCCGCGCCGTGCAGCCATACGCCGGCGCAGGCGGCTTGGAACGGCGGGATGCCTTGAGCGAGCAGGCTGCCGATGATGCCGCTTAAAACGTCGCCGCTGCCTGCGGTGGCAAGTCCGGCGTTGCCGCTTGGGTTGGTATAGACCGTGCCGTCGGGCGCGGCGACCAGTGTGCGGTGTCCTTTTAGGACGGTTACGGCTTGGAATGTTGCGCTGATGGTTTGGACGGCGGACATTCTATTTTGCTGAACGGCTTGGGTGGATGTACCGAGCAGGCGGGCGGCTTCGGCGGGATGCGGGGTCAGAACCAGATTACCGCGCTTTTGTGCTGCTTCGCGGGTTTCGGGGTTAGACCTTGCTAGCAAAGTCAGTGCGTCGGCATCAAGCAACAACGGTGCATCTTGATTGTGCGTCAACACGGTATTTAAGATTCGGTTGGCGGTTTCGTCCAAACCCATGCCGCAGCCGACCGTCCATGCGCTGATGTCCTTGCGTTTCAGCAGGTCTTCGGCAGTCGCCAGCATGATTTCGGGGCGTTCGGGGATGACGGCAAAGGGTAAGGCGGTTTGATTGAAGCCCGCCCACACTTTGCCACTGCCTTGATAAATCGCGGCGGTGGAAGCGAGGACAACGGCTCCGCTCATGCCCGATGCGCCGCCGACGACGGCGAGCGTGCCGTATGTCCCTTTGTGCGATTCCGCTTGGCGTGGGGCGAATACGTCGGGAAATTGCGAGGTCGTCTGAAAAAAATCGGGCGTATCGGGGAGCTTATAGGACGGGTTCATCATCAATCTGCCTGAGTTTGGGATAAAATAGCGGATGCGTGGCGAAAAGAGGATGTCTTTTATCGACTGTTGTTTTCACGATTCTACCGCCCCGTATAGGAACACTACAACCGCACAACAAGGAATATTTAATGAAACAAAAAGTCAAAGTCTGGGATTTGCCAACGCGCCTGTTTCACTGGCTCTTGGTCTTGTCGGTCGGATTTATGTGGTACAGCGCGCAGGCAGGCGGCGGGATGCTGGTTTGGCACTTGCGCTGCGGGCTGCTGGTGGCGGGGCTGATTGTCTTCCGCCTGTGTTGGGGCTTGTGGGGCAGCGATACGGCGCGGTTTTCGCAATTCGTGCGCAGCCCGTCGTCCATCCGCCGCTACCTGCAAGGCAGCCTGACGGAAAACGAACAGCCCGGACACAACCCTTTGGGCGCACTGATGGTCATCGCGCTGATTGCGGCGGTTTTGCTGCAAGCGACGACGGGCTTGTTTGCCGCCGATGAAAACACGTTTACCGACAGCGGCTATCTGAACCATCTGGTCAGCTCGGACACGGGCAGCCTGATGCGCAAAATCCACGTCAATTTCTTCAACCTGCTGGCGGCATTGGCAGGCTTACACATCGTTACGGTCTTGGCGTATAAGTTTTTGAAGAAAAAAGATTTGATCCGCCCGATGATCAGCGGCTACAAGTATATCGAGGGGCAAACCGTTGCCTTGAAATTTGCTTCCGCCGCCAAACTGATTGCCGCATTGGCAGTGGCGGCTGTGGCGGTGGCTGCGATTTTGATGTTGAAATAACAATTTAAACAAATAGAAAAAGGTCGTCTGAAACTTTCAGACGACCTTTTGTCATTGGATTTATTGCTTTTTCAGCCCTTTGGCTTTGACGGTCGCAATGGTGCCGTCTATGCCTTTTTGCTTGATAAGTTCGCCGAACTGGTTGCGGTAAACCGTTACCAGGCTCGTTCCGTCCACGCGGATGTTGTAGATTTTATAGACAGGGCCGACCTTATAAAGCTGGTAGGCTACTTCGTATTTCGTCCCTTTTTTGGTGTGCAGTTCAGAAAATACGTCGAACTTATTGCCGTTGACCGTCATTTTCGGCAACAGCCTTACCTGCGCATCCGCCGCGCCGATTAAGGCGGAATGCGAATACATGGCTATAATCATGTCTTTAAAAGCGCGGATAAATTCCGTTTTCTGAGTGGCGGAGAATTCACGCCAAGGCGCGCCGACCGCCAAAGCGGAAATGCGTTCGTAATCCAAATAACGGTCTGCATACTGCTCGATCTGCTTGACCTTTTGCGCCTCGCTCAAAGAGCCGTTGCGCGCGATTTTCAAAACTGCATCTATATTCTGCTGCATCTGAGCCTGTGCGGGGTGTGTTTCAGCCGCCACATAAGGCGCGGCAACCACCATCGGGACAGATAATACAAAAGCGGACAAATAAGGGTTCATCGTTACTCCATAAGATAAGAAGCAAAGCTGCATTTTAAAACGCCCTGAGGCATAAACCGTTAATCAAATGTAAAAGCAGGAAAGATAACTATATAATCGCCCTATCCGAATTTCTGAAATTCCCGCCATGTACGATGTCAACACACACGATGTCCGCCGATTTTTCGCCCATGTCTGGCAACAACGCCTCACCCCCCTGCAACTGGACGGCCTGCAACAAAAAGCCCTGCGGATTATCGAAGCCCATCCCGAATACACCTACTATCTCGAAAATATCGAAGACTATCTGGACAAAACCTGGACGCCCGAAGAAGGAGAAACCAATCCCTTCCTGCATATGTCGCTGCATCTCTCCCTGCAAGAACAAGCAGCCATCGACCAGCCGCCCGGCATCCGCGCCATACACGGACAACTCTGCGTGCGCTATGGCGGCGATTGGGTACGTGCCGAACACGATATGATGGATGCGCTGGCAGAAACCATATGGGAAGCGCAACGCTACGGACGCGGCTTGGATGTCAATGCCTATATGACTCGGCTGCGCAAACTGGTCGGACTGGGGCAGGAAGAAACCGCCCGCATCAATCCGCACGAAGTCGGCGTGTCCGGCATCATCAGCGAAAGGGCTTGAGTTCATCTAGTCTCACCTAGTTTCCAGTTTATAGAAAAGAGTTTTCAGACGACCCTTCATGCCCGTTTAGTTCAAAATATCGGCTACCTTACATATCTATCACACTAAAATCAGTAAAGAGGTCGTCTGAAATCCGTTTTCAGACGACCTTATCTTAACCTTTACCCCGCCCGGCAATATCACTTTACCCTTCCATATACCCCTGTTCCCGCATCGAGCAGGCTTCTGTCGCCGTAACAATAAAATGGTCTAAAAGCGAGACATCAACCAATGCCAAAGCCTGTTTCAGACGACCTGTAAACGCGATGTCCGATTGCGAAGGCGTTGCCGAACCGCCGGGATGATTGTGCGCGATAATCAGGCTGTCGGCGTATTCGTCCAATGCGAGCTTGACGATTTCCCTGATATAAACGGTATTTTCCGCCACCGTTCCGCGCGAGAGTTCGCGCATGGCAATCAGCCTGTTTTGGCGGTTGAGCAAAAGCGCGGTGCTGACTTCTATCTTTTCGTGCCCCAAATGCAGGCGCAGATAATCGGCAACGGCTTTCGGGCTGGAAAGCGTGATATTTTCCTGTAAATCCTCGCCCAAAATCCGCCTGCCGATTTCTTTGACGACAGCAAATTGGGTAAAACTCGCCAAACCCATACCCTTGTATGCGGAAAGCGTTTTAGCGTCGGCGCTCATCAGCTTGCCCAAGCTGCCAAACTCGTTCAGCAGATAACGCGCCAAATCCACCGCGCTCATCCCGCGCGTACCTACCCGCAGCAAAATCGCCAGCAACTCAGCATCGCTCAACGCGCCTGCGCCATGTGCCAACAATTTCTCGCGCGGCCGCTCGCCTTCAGGCCATTGTTTGATACTCATGTTTACCCCTTGCGTGAACATTCACGAAAAAATTTGTTTGAAAATCTGCTTGTTATTGCACTTGCTGCAACGAAATGCTTATCAAGCAATTAATGTAAATATTTCATATTTTATTATATTTTGAATGAATATTTAAAATATAAGCATAATATTCATATAAATTAATTGCATAAAAACAACGCGCTCAACTTCGCTTGTGAAAGCGATTGCCTTTCCTTATTCACCCGTATGGATTGACCGCAGATTCAATCTGACAGGTTTCAAAATGTCCTGTTTAAATCAAATCCGCGGGAAATCAGCCCCTTCGGGCAATTTCGTATTGCCCCTGCGTGCCATAGGCTAATATAATAGCGAGTTCGGCGGAGGCGGTTTATCCTTGGATTTCCAGCCGTTTCCCATCCATGCTGCCCGTGCGCTTCACAAGAGTTTCAGACGACGTTTCGACGTTGCGACTCCCGCCAGCAATCAAACAGCTTTTTATCACCCTTTCGAAAATCCGTTTTGCCGGTACTCGTCATTTTTATTGGAGTATTGCCATTATGACCGCAACCACTGCGTCTTCAGCCAAACCTTATCTTAAAATCCAAGGCTTGGTGAAAAAGTTTGGTGACAATTACGCTGTCGATAACATCGACTTAGATATTTATCAACATGAAATCTTTGCCCTTTTGGGCAGCTCCGGCAGCGGCAAATCCACGCTGCTGCGTATGCTGGCGGGCATGGAAAGCCCTAATCAGGGCAAAATCATTCTGGACGGTCAAGACATTACCAAACTTGCCCCCTACGAGCGCCCCATCAATATGATGTTTCAAAGCTATGCCCTGTTCCCGCACATGACTGTGGAGCAGAACATTGCCTTCGGTCTGAAACAAGACAAAATGCCCAAAGATGAAATTGCTGCGCGCGTGGAAGAAATGCTGCGTCTGGTTCAGATGACCAAATACGCCAAGCGCAAACCGCATCAATTATCCGGCGGTCAGCAACAGCGTATCGCTTTGGCACGCAGCTTGGCAAAACGTCCGAAAATCCTGCTGCTTGACGAACCTCTCGGCGCGTTGGACAAAAAACTGCGCCAACAAACCCAGCTCGAATTGGTCAATACGCTGGAACAAGTCGGCGTAACCTGCATCATGGTCACGCACGACCAAGAAGAAGCGATGACGATGGCGACCCGCATCGCCATTATGTCCGACGGTCAGTTGCAACAAGTCGGTACGCCTAGCGATGTGTACGACTATCCAAACAGCCGCTTTACTGCTGAATTTATCGGCGAAACCAATATTTTCAGCGGCGTTGTGATTGAAGACCATGCCGATTATGCCGTCATCGAATGCGAAGGCTTGGAAAACCACGTCCGCATCGACCACGGTTTGGGCGGTCCGAGCGAACAAGACATTTGGGTCAGCATCCGTCCCGAAGACATTGATTTGTACAAAGAAAAACCCGACCACTTAGGCAGCTTCAACTGGGCAAAAGGTACGGTTGAAGAAATCGCCTACTTGGGCAGCTTCGCGATTTACCACATCAAACTCGCCAACGGCCGCGTTGTCAAAAGCCAAGTTCCTGCACCTTATTGGTACGTGCGCAACATCACGCCGCCGACTTGGGACGAAACCGTCTATATCAGCTGGCCGGAAAACCAACCGACTCCGTTGTTCCGTTAATTTAAGGGGAATGAGATGAACCTTAAAAAACTGAAAAAAAAACTGTTCCGCCGCCCGGGTCAGCGCGCGGTCATCGCCGTGCCGTATATTTGGCTTTTGGTGCTGTTTCTGATTCCGTTCGCCATCGTGCTGAAAATCAGCTTTGCCGAACAAGAAATCGCCATTCCGCCGTTTACGCCGCTGACCAGCGTTGATGAAGATTTAGGTCGTCTGAACATCGCCATCAGTTATCAAAACTATGCCGATATTTTCCAGAATTTTTGGAATACCCTGAATCCGTTCGGCGACAGCGAAAACAGCAATATCTATCTGATGACCTACTGGTCTTCCATTAAGACCGCGCTGACGACGACCATCATTTGTCTGCTGATTGGTTATCCGACCGCTTATGCGATTTCGCGCGCCAATCCAGCCATGCGCAACGGTCTGCTGCTTGCGATCATGCTGCCTTTCTGGACTTCCTTCCTATTGCGTGTTTACGCATGGATGGGTCTTTTGGGACACAACGGCATCATCAATAATTTCCTGCTTAAAATGCAGATTATCGAAGAACCTTTAGACCTGTTTTACAACGCGTTCTCGCTGAACTTGGTCATGGTTTATGCCTATCTGCCGTTTATGATTCTGCCGCTTTACACGCAACTGGTGAAACTCGACAACCGCCTGCTCGAAGCCGCGTCTGATTTGGGTGCAGGACCGGTCAAATCGTTCTTCACCATTACCCTGCCCTTGTCCAAAACCGGCATCATCGCAGGCTCTATGCTGGTTTTCGTTCCCGCAGTCGGTGAATTTGTGATTCCCGAGCTGGTCGGCGGTTCGGAAAACCTAATGATCGGTAAAGTCTTGTGGCAAGCATTCTTCGATCAAAACAACTGGCCGTTGGCTTCCGCCGTCGCCGTCGTCATGGTCGCACTGCTGGTCGTGCCGATTGCACTGTTCCAGCATTATGAAAACCGCGAATTGGAAGAAGGAGCCAAATAATGCAAAAATCCCGATTATCTTGGTTCCTGAAACTGATGCTGATGCTGTCGCTGGCGTTTCTGTATATTCCGTTGGTCGTTTTGGTCATCTATTCGTTTAACGAATCCAAGCTGGTTACTGTTTGGGGTGGCTTTTCAACCAAGTGGTACGGCGCATTGCTGGGAAACGACACCATCTTGGAAGCGGCTTGGCTGTCGCTGCGCATTGCCGCCGTTTCCTCGCTTGCTGCCGTTGTTTTAGGTACGTTGGCAGGCTACGCGATGGCGCGCATCAAACGCTTCCGCGGCAGCACCTTGTTCGCCGGTATGATTTCTGCGCCTATGGTTATGCCTGACGTGATTACCGGTCTGTCCATGTTGCTCCTGATTATTCAGGTGCAGATGTTCCTGCAAGGCAGCGAATTGCTTCAAGGTCTTTACTTCGACCGCGGTTTCTTCACCATTTTCCTCGGACATACGACGCTTTGTATGGCATACATTACCGTCGTTATCCGTTCGCGTCTGGTGGAGCTTGACCAATCTCTCGAAGAGGCAGCCATGGACTTGGGTGCGCGTCCGCTGAAAATCTTTTTCGTCATCACCCTGCCCTTGATTGCCCCTGCCATCGCTTCAGGCTTCCTGCTCGGCATTACCCTGTCACTGGATGATTTGGTGATTACCTCATTCCTGTCCGGCCCCGGTTCTTCCACATTGCCGCAGGTGATTTTCTCCAAAATCAAGCTGGGTCTCGACCCGCAAATGAACGTATTGGCAACCATCCTGATCGGCATCATCGGTACACTGGTTATCGTCATCAATTACTGGATGATGCGCCAAGCAACCAAACGCGATCGAGAAGCCGCCGAAGCCTACCGTCAGGAAAAGCTCGCCGCCGAAAAAGCGAATTAACCCAATCAGACAGGCTGACCGCATCAATGCAAGGTCAGCCTGTTTTCTTCACACAACCCGTTTGACAACTTTTCAGACGACCCTCAACCACCCTCCAAAGGTCGTCTGAAACCACACAAAGCATTACCCCATGATTCATCCCAATTTGAAAGAATACCTTCCCTCCTATTATTTCAGCACTATCAATCCCCACTCCGCTTATCCCAAGCTTGAAGGTCGTCTGAAAACCGAGACCTGCGTCATCGGCGGAGGATTGACAGGACTTTGCACCGCCCTCCCCCTTGCCGAAAACGGACACGAAGTGATCGTACTCGAAGCCGCACGCGTCGGCTTCGGCGCATCAGGGCGCAGCGGCGGGCAAGTCATCAGCGATTACGCCTGCGGTATGGAAGAAATCGAAAAACAAGTCGGTTTGGAACAAGCCCGCTGGTTTTGGCAGCAATCCCTGCAAGCCGTCGAACTCGTTGACGAACGCGTCAGAAAACACCATATCGACTGCGACTGGCAGCGCGGCTACGCCACCGTCGCCATCCGCAAACAGCACTGGAAAGAATTGCGACAATGGCACGAACACGCCCAAAAACATTACAACGCCACCCATTACGAACTTTGGGATAAAGACACGCTCAAACAACAGCTGAACAGCGATATGTACTTAGGTGCGCAATTCGACCCCAATTCCGGTCACCTCCATCCGCTCAACTACACCCTGGGCATCGCCAGCGCCGCCGTTGAAGCCGGCGCGCAAATTTTCGAGCAGTCCCCGATGACCCGTATCGAGCCCTATCAAGGCAGCTGGCTGGTCCATACCCCGGACGGCAGCATCGAATGCCAAAATCTCGTGTATGCCGTCAACACCTACGCCGGTTTACATAACAAATTCAAAACACTAGAAAAAAAAGCCATCGCCATCAGTACCTTCATCATCGCCACCGAGCCGCTGGGCGAACGCGCACAAGACCTCATCCGCAACAACATGGCTGTCTGCGACAACCGCCACGTCCTCGACTACTACCGCCTCAGCGCGGACGGCCGCCTGCTCTTCGGCGGTAAAGACAACGAGTTCATTGACGACCCTGAACGCATGACCGAGCTTGTCCGCCAAGACATGCTCAAAGTCTTCCCGCAGCTTGCCGATGTCAAAATCGAACACTCATGGGGCGGCGAATGCGACATCACCGCCAACCTCGCGCCCCACTTCGGCAGACTCGCCCCCAATATCTACTATGCACAAGGCTATTCCGGACACGGCATGGCAATTACCGGCATAGCAGGTCTTGCCATCGCAGAAGCCATCATGGGCGACGATGGTCGTCTGAAACCGTTTGAAAAACTCAAACACCCCAGCATCATCACCCAGCCCCTCCTGCGCAAACTCGGCTCCTTCCTCGGCTCGAAATATTACCAATGGAAAGACAGCCGTTAAGCATTCGGTTAAGCTCAAACATATAAACCAAAGGTCGTCTGAAACCCGATTCAGGTTTCAGACGACCTTTTCGATATTGAATAGAAGGCTTTCAATCGAACTGCTATCGCATCAAACTCACAACGAACGCTCAATAAATCCAGATTCCCACCCTCTCCATTTGCGTCCCAAGCCCATTACATCAAATGAATCCCGCTTGCCGGATTGGAGACATTTTCATACACGTTAATCAAAACGATTTTCCCACTCTCGTCAAACACAATTTCCAGATAAGGTTTATCGGGGCTGCGGTCGCGGTTGAAAAGGCGGAATGCCCGTTGCGCCTCAAAAATCTTCCCGCGCGATTTCAAATATTCGGGCAACTGGCTGATGTTTTTAAAACTGCCGCCAAACCCGTCGCCGTGTTTCTTGAGATATTCCGGCGTTGCTTCTATACCGAAATTCCGCGTTATCCTCAGCGGCTGATTTGAACCTTGGCTCGTATGACTGCCTATTGATAAAACTAAAGTATCCCGTTGCCTGAGTGCTTTCATCTCTTGAACTAACGGTTCTATCACCTGCTCATTATAGCTTCGCTCCCCTTTTGTCATCTGATCAATAGCTTCTATCACTTTATTAACGTTTTCAGGGTCATTCGCATCGATATCAGGAAACATTGCCTGAGTCAGAGGATCATCTCCGCCGGGAATGCCCCAAACCGCTGCCAATTCTTTAGGGCTGCGTTCAAACAAACAACTGGAATCGATATTCTCGGCAACCTGACGGACAAAATCATCAATGCCGCCAATCTGATGCAGATTGGCACAATTTGAAGAAGGTGCGCTTTTTACTTTGTTTATGTCCACTTCTACGGTCTTATCATTTGTATTGGATTTCTCGAAAACAGAAGATAAAGGCGCAGAAGCGGCAGATTCTTTTACCTTATCCTGCTTGTCAGGAGAGCAAGCCGCCAATAAGACGGCGAGGGATAATAAGAAAAATTGGGATGTATTGTTTTTGATCATTTTATTTTTCCGGTAATGTGTATTTAAAATATAAAAATCAGTCAGTTGATAGATTCAAATAAAAACACTCATATCCCTATTCGAATCCACTACCAATCTAATCAATTAAAGTTATTCCCGCTCATCAAACAAGCTAACATCAAACAAATCCGGTTCACTCATCCGAGCGTGACAATCGACCTTAATGTCCTCATTTACCCGACAGCAACACGGCAGAATCTCGCCGGGCGCGACAAACGCCAGCGGGAAATCGTCGTAGGACACCCTGCCATCCAATATTTTGACGCGGCAAGAACCGCAATAGCCGCTGCGGCACTGGTATTCGACCTCGTGGCCGGTGCGCTCCAAGCCCTCCAATAAGGTTTCGCCCTCTTGTAGCTCGAAGGTTTTGTCGTGTGTACTGATGAGTGCCATTGTTATCTGTTTAAGCGGGAAAGGTCGTCTGCACGGTGCAACCGAAATCTTTCATTTCGTTTCTACACCTGTTCAGACGACCTCTGATGATGGAAATGCGGAAAAACCGCCGAGTTTGATTACAGTTCGAAATCGCCCAAATCGTCCGCGCTGACTTCCGAATCAATTTGACCGATTAAGTAAGAAGAAATTTCCACTTCCTGCGGCGCGACCTGTACGTTGTCGGACGACAGCCACGCGTTAATCCACGGAATCGGGTTCTGGGTAGCGCCTTCAAATCCGGCAGGTAGACCGACCGCCTGCATACGCAGGTTGGTAATGTATTCGACGTATTGCGCCAGAATTTCCTTGTTCAAACCGATCATCGAACCGTCTTTAAACAGATAGGCCGCCCATTCTTTTTCCTGCTCCGCCGCTTTTTTGAAGAGTTCAAAACATTCATCCTGCAATTCGACGGCGATTTCCGCCATTTCAGGGTCGTCTGAACCAGCGCGCATCAGGTTGAGCATATGCTGCGTACTGGTCAGGTGCAGGGCTTCGTCGCGGGCAATCAGTTTGATGATTTTGGCGTTGCCTTCCATCAACTCGCGCTCGGCAAAAGCAAACGAGCAGGCAAATGAAACGTAGAAACGGATGGCCTCCAACACGTTGACGCACATCAGGCAGAGATAGAGCTTTTTCTTCAACTCGCGCAAAGACACGGTAACGAGCTTGCCGCCGACATTGTGCGTTCCTTCGCCCAACAGGTTGTAATACTGGGTGTATTCGATCAAATCATCGTAATAACAGGCGATGTCTTCGGCGCGGGCAATGATGTATTCGTTCTGCACGATGTCGTCGAACACGACCGACGGATCATTCACGATATTGCGGATAATGTGGGTATAGCTGCGCGAGTGGATGGTTTCGCTGAAGCTCCACGTTTCAATCCAAGTTTCCAGTTCGGGAATCGACACCAAAGGTAGTAAGGCAACGTTCGGACTACGGCCTTGAATGGAATCGAGCAAGGTTTGGTATTTCAGATTGCTGATGAAAATGTGTTTTTCGTGTTCGGGTAAGTTGGCGTAGTCGATACGGTCGCGCGACACGTCGATTTCTTCCGGCCGCCAGAAGAAAGACAGTTGTTTTTCAATCAGTTTTTCAAATACTTCGTATTTCTGCTGGTCATAACGTGCGACATTCACCGGCTGACCAAAAAACATCGGCTCTTTAAGCGCGTCGTTTTTCTGTTTGCTGAAGGTGCTGTATTGCATGACGAGGTGTTCGCAGGACATGGGTTGGCTTTCTATTGATTGGATTTCTTGGTTTCGGGCTTGGTGTAAGGCCGTCTGAAAGGGTGGATGGGCTTCAGTCCAAAAGGTTGTCTAAAGCACTTGTTTTGCTTGTAATCTGTGTTTGGTTATATTTGAGCTGAAATGTAAAAAAATTGCCTTAATCGAGCTTTTGGGTATAATTGCTGCCAACAACTCCCCCAGCTTTGCCAACCCGATGTGGTTGGATTAACAAGGCTGGGGGCTTTCTTTTGCTTATTTGCGCCATAACCGCCACTTTTCAGGGTTGATGGTCATGCCCATTTGCTCAAAGGATATTGCCCCATTCTCAACGGATGGGAAGTCAGCTAGCAATGACAAAAATCTCTCGCCCCATCTGGATGCCGGACAAATAATATCCAGCATCCGTTTCATAAGGCAAAAATAAACAAACGAGCGACCTACAGGTAATTTTTCCCATTCGGTATCGCTCAAGCCTTTCAAACTGGCCTTAATAGCAATATCCCGATTCCACAAGCGGCTGTGATGCGCTGAGACATTTCGGATGACATTAAAAGCATGCAGGTGGGTTTGCAGATGACGGCCGTCTTTTAGGCGGTAAAACTTGGCAATCCGATTTTTATCTTCCTCGCTCATCCCTTTATAAAGCATAGACATCGTACCGAAATCCCATACTTCACAGGCCGCCCATACGGGTAAATCGGAATAATGTTGCAGATGATGTTTGACAAAGCCGGTTTCTTTTTCACGATGTACGAGATTATCGTATCTTTCCAACCATTCTGCATGGTTAAAACCAGGAGCAAAATATCGGGCATCCTTGTGGGCCAACGGGTGATGTTTGCCTAATGTATATGCAATATTGACTCTTAGTGCAATTTCAATCCGCTCTAAAGCATCCAATGCCAATTGCCGCAACCGCTTATCAAACATGTATAGTTTTTTTACATCTTCAAAACTGCTGTTGGGTATGAAGCTGTCTAATCTATTTTTCGGGTTTTTGGGATTAAATTGGCGAAACGGATAAAGATAACCGCTCAACCGGTAATATCCAATAGTCCTTAAATACCCTAAAGCTTTTTTCTCATCTGCAACGTGTAATCCTCTATTTTTTAAAATCTCTAACTGTTCTTCATAAGTTTTCCAAATCTTAGGCTCTTTAATTTGATTACTTTGCATTGTTCACTTCCTTTTATTTAAAGCAAGTTTACTGAGCATCAAATCTTACAAGCCCCGCCGGCGCAGCCGTCGTCTTGGATGTCGGTTTGGGTGTCGTCGGCGCCGTCGCGGGTGTTGTGGTAGTACAGAGTTTTGACGCCGTATTTGTAAGCGGTCAATAAGTCTTTGAGCATTTGTTTCATGGAAACTTTGTTGCCCTCAAATTTGCCCGGGTCGTAGGCTGTATTGGCTGAAATCGCCTGATCGACGAATTTCTGCATCACGCCGACAAGCTTCAGGTAGCCTTCGTTGCCCGGAAGCTGCCACAGGGTTTCGTAGGCGTCTTTCAGGGTTTCAAACTCCGGTACGACTTGTTTCAGGATGCCGTCTTTCGATGCTTTGACCGTTACCAATCCGCGTGGCGGCTCGATGCCGTTGGTGGCGTTGGCGATTTGCGAGCTGGTTTCAGACGGCATGAGTGCGGTCAGGGTGGAGTTGCGCAGGCCGTATTTGACGATGTCGGAGCGCAGGCTTTCCCAGTCACACAACAGCGGTTCGCTGCACACGGCATCCAAGTCTTTTTTGTAAGTGTCGATGGGCAGTTTGCCTTGCGAATAAACGGTTTGGTTGAACAGCGGGCATGCACCGTATTCTTTGGCAAGGTTCACCGATGCTTTGAGCAGGTAATACTGCATGGCTTCAAAGGTGCGGTGGGTCAGACCAAGCGCGGAATCGTCGCTGTAACGGACGCCGTTTTTCGCCAGATAGTAGGCGTAGTTGATGACGCCGATGCCGAGCGTGCGGCGGTTCATGGTCGCGGTGCGGGCGGCTTCGACCGGATAGTCTTGGTAATCCAACAGGGCATCGAGTGCGCGCACGGTCAAATCGGCAAGCCCTTCCAGTTCGTCCAAGCTGTTTAATGCGCCCAAGTTAAAGGCAGAAAGGGTACACAGGGCGATTTCGCCGTTCGGATCGTTGATGTTGTCCAGCGGTTTGGTCGGCAGGGCGATTTCCATGCACAGGTTGGACTGGTGCACGGGTGCGACGCGCGGGTCAAACGGGCTATGCGTGTTGCAGTGGTCAACGTTTTGGATGTAGATACGTCCTGTTCCGGCGCGTTCCTGCATCAACGTGGAGAACAAATCGGTAGCCGACAAGGTGCGCTTGCGGATGTTCGGGTCTTGCTCGTATTTCGTGTAAAGACGCTCGAATTCGTCTTGGTCGGCAAAAAACGCGTCGTACAGACCGGGGACTTCGTTGGGCGAGAACAACGTGATGTTGCCGCCTTTAATCAGGCGGGTGTACAGCAGGCGGTTGATTTGCACGCCGTAGTCAAGCTGGCGGATGCGGTTATCTTCCACGCCGCGGTTGTTTTTCAATACCAACAGGCTTTCGGCTTCGATGTGCCACAAGGGGTAGAACAAGGTTGCCGCGCCGCCGCGTACGCCGCCTTGCGAGCAGGATTTAACCGCTGCTTGGAACATTTTGAAAAACGGGATGCAGCCGGTATGTTGCGCTTCGCCGCCGCGGATTTCGCTGCCCAAACCGCGGATGCGTCCGGCGTTGATGCCGATGCCCGCGCGTTGGGAAACATATTTCACAATCGCGCTGGTGGTGGCGTTGATGGAATCCAGACTGTCGTCGCATTCAATCAATACGCAGCTTGAGAACTGGCGCGTAGGCGTGCGCACGCCGCTCATAATCGGGGTCGGCAGCGATACTTTAAATGTGGAAACGGCGTCGTAAAAACGTTTGACGTAATCCAAGCGCGTCTCTTTCGGATATTTGCTAAAGAGGCACATCGCCACCAAAATATATAAGAACTGCGGTGTTTCATAAATCTGGCGGGTCACACGGTTCTGCACCAGATATTTGCCTTCGAGCTGCTTCACGGCGGCATACGAGAAGGTCATGTCGCGGCCGTGATCGATATAAGCATTCAGCTCGTCAAACTCTTCGCGGCTGTAATCTTCGATGATGTGGCGGTCGTATTTACCCGCATCGGTGAGTTTTTTAACGTGGTCAAAGAGATGCGGCGGTTCGAACTCGCCGTAGGCGATTTTGCGCAGGTGGAAAATTGCCAGACGAGCGGCGAGATATTGATAATCGGGCGTATCCTGCGAAATCAGGTCGGCAGCCGCCTTGATGATGGTTTCGTGGATGTCGTCGGTGCGGATGCCGTTGTAAAACTGGATGTGCGATTTGAGCTCGACCTGCGATACGGAAACGTTTTTCAAGCCTTCCGCCGCCCAAGTAACGACGCGGTGGATTTTGTCTAAGTCGAGATTTTCCAAACGTCCGTCGCGCTTGGTTACTTTCAAATCAGTCGGTGCATTCATCGTGAGCTTTCTCCATCCTGAAACACAAGATACAGTATGTATTAATATCGAGTGACACAATATAGTGTATTTTTCGTTGCTTATCCAGTCTTGACAAGACTGCTGTTTTGAAATCGTGCTTTTCCCAATTTTCTTTCAGACGACCTCTTTCCCTATGATTCAAGCCTTACCGCGAAAACGTCTTTTTCGACATCAAAACCCTCATTCGGCTATGCGCTTATGAAATAAGGCAAATTCGGATTTGTGTTAAATTTTGAAAATATAATGGCATACAACATGATGAAATAAGCAATAAAGGTCGTCTGAAACCTTATTCCGGTTTTCAGACGACCTTTCAGATGCTCAAAATCTGTGTATTTAATCTTGCAACGCGGCAGCGATTTCGTTGCGCAGCTTGTTTAAAAACCTGCCGTGGCGCACCCATTGGGCGGCGGTTTCATGGTCTTTCCCGGCAAAGGCCGTCCGCAAATCTTGATATAGCTTGTCTTGCTCGCGGCTGATTTCTTGGTCCAACGCACGCAGGGCTTCGTTGTTTTGCGCCATTTGCGCATCCATCAGCGTTTCGCGCCATTCCATTTGCTGCATGAGAAATTCAGGGGCAAAAGAAGTATGTTCCGGCGCATCGGCATCAATGCCCTGAGCTTTCAGAAGGTACGCGGCGCGGTCGATGGGATTTTTCAAGGTGCGGTAGGCATCGTTAATGGTGGAAGACATCATCACTGCCTGCTTTTGCTCGAAGGCGGAAGCGGACGCGAATTTGTCGGGATGGAAACGTGCCGCCAAGGCGCGGTAGGTTTGCTCCAAGTTTTCGGCATCGATATCAAAAGCGGGTTCAAGCTGGAAGAGTGTGAAATATTGAGACATGGCAGGATAATTAATGTGAAATTTTCGGCAGAAACCTGATTTTGCCTTATAATCCGCTGATTCTTAACCAAAAGGACTGAATATGAGCAGTAAAGTGCAGCACAATAAAGGCAAAATACGCGACAATGCTTTAAAAGCCTTAGTGAAATCCGATTTGTTCCGACACAAGGTCGAACGGAAAAGAAAAGGCAAAGGCAGCTACAACAGGCAGGAAGCGAAAAAATGGCGGGACGGTTTTGATACTGTCCCGCCACTTTTTTGTCTTAAACGTGAAAGCTCTCGCCGCAGCCGCAAGAGTCTTTGACATTCGGGTTTTCAAATTTGAAACCTTCCTGCAAACCTTCTTTGGTGTAATCGACCTGCGTGCCGTCCAAATAAACCAAGCTTTTCGGGTCGATATAAACGCGCGCGCCGTGTTCTTCAAAAATCAGGTCATCGTCGTTCACTTCATCAACAAATTCAAGGTTATACGCCATGCCCGAGCAGCCGCTGGTTTTTACCCCCAAGCGCACACCCAAGCCTTTGCCGCGCTTGGTCAGGTAGCTGTTGATGTGTTTGGCTGCGTTTTCTGTGATGGTAATCATGCTTCTTTCCTTATTCGCAATCATTGTCTTATTTTGCCTGCTTTCATTTTCAGACGACCTATTGCCTTTCAGGTCGTCTGAAAACGCTGTTTTGCCCACTCTATCGCGGCGGAAACGGCAGCTTTTGCCTGCGGACTGTTTTTCCAACAGGTCGAGCCGGTCAGTTTTGCGCCTTGTTCCAAAACATCGTCCAAATCCGCTGCCGCCAGCGTGGCAACATCATCCAAACCCATTTGCTGCAAACGCTGCAATACAGTTTTGCCTATGCCTTTGACGGCAAGCAAGGATTGGGTTTCTTCATCGGTAAAAGGCATTTCGTCTCCTTTGATTTGTAGGCGTATCGACTCAATGTAAGCCTGCGGCTTATTGCCCTCTCCCTAACCCTCTCCCGCGGGGAGAGGGGATAGATTGGCAGGTAAGTCCCAAATTCGGCGGCAACTTCCAAACGATTAAGTTTTTGTGCTCCTACCCTCTTCTTCACGAGAGAAGGCATATCGTCTCTTTTGATTTTGCAGGCGTATTGACTAAATATAAGCCTACGGCTTATCGCCCTCTCCCTAACCCTCTCCAGCGGGGAGAGGGAATAGATTGGCAGGCAGTCTCAAATCTGGCGACAACTTCAAAAGGATTAAGTTTCCGTATCCTTACCTTCTTCTTCACGAGAGAGGGAACAAGTCGTCGATTTTGTTTTTCGGAAAACACTAGGGCTTTCAGAAATCCTACAAACGTCCGCTGACAAAGCGCCAACCGAATCGGGTTATTTGCTTTCCTGACGTTTGCGATAGTCGGCAACAGCCGCTTTTACCGCATCTTCAGCCAAGATGGAGCAGTGGATTTTTACCGGCGGCAGTTCCAGTTCTTCGGCGATTTCGCTGTTTTTGATTGCCAGCGCATCATCCAAGCTTTTGCCTTTGACCCACTCGGTAATCAGACTGGACGAAGCGATGGCAGAACCGCAGCCGTAAGTTTTAAATTTCGCATCTTCGATGATGCCCTCGTCGTTCACTTTGATTTGCAGGCGCATCACGTCGCCGCAAGCAGGCGCGCCGACCATGCCGGTGCCGACAGATTCGTCGTTTTTATCGAAAGTACCGACGTTGCGTGGGTTTTCGTAGTGGTCGATTACTTTATCGCTGTATGCCATGATGTGGTTTCCTTAAAATATCGTGGTTTGTTGATGTTTTAGTCGTCTGAAAAAGACGATTGTTCTAAATTGTCTAAAATTAATCGTGCCAATAAACTGCTATCGGCATGGTATGCCTGAATACAGGCTTGAATCATTTGTTCGGCAGAGATATTTTGCCGATACAATAGATAATGCCTTCTCCGCCGTATTTGCTCATTTTTCCGCCATTCTTTGTTTGATGCCAGCCAAAGCCTCATCCAAACCGATTTTGCCTTCCACCAGACGCTGCATATCATGTATGGTCTCCAGGCTGATGTTCAACTGCTCCATCCGCCATGAGCCGATAATGGAATGCGTCGTTTGCGGCAAATGATGCTGTTCCTGAATTTGTAGGGACATGGGATTGCTTATTTTGCTTACGAACAATATTTCAGACGACCCCTGCCGTCTTTAGATTTTGCACGCGCCGCCTTCGCAGCCGTCGTCGTTTTCCAAATCGACGCCGCCCTCTACGGTAACGCCGTCAAAATCTTCAAGCAGGTTGTCGAGATTATCCAAATCTAAATCTTGTTCGTTCATGGTTTTGTATCCTTGATTTTAATGTGGTGGCTTTTAGGGCGTCTGAAAAGGTCTTTAAGGATTTTCAGACGACCTTTTTTATTTATTAGGTAGGTTTGGTTGTTAAACCCAACATTTCGGGTAGATTGATAGGTTTGTTGGGTTTTCAACCCAACCTACGCTTGCTGAAAACGGATGCTTTAGCTCAAATCAAATACCTGTATCGTCAAAACCGCTTCGGGCGGCAGTGCGCGCAGCAATTCGGGGCGGCGCAGTTCCAACGGACGGTAACCGTATGACTGCGTCAGCACGGTTTCGCCCTTGTCGTCTTCCATAAAAACAGGCGTGGAGTTTCCATGCGGCGCATCGCCCTGCGGCGAGATTTTACCGTCTAGCAGCCACGGGGCGACGTGCCGCGCCTGCGTTTGGTACACATCGGGATAGCCGCCTTTGTTCTCGGTCTGCACGGCGCGTCCTTCTTTGCAAAGTTCATCCAGCCAGTCCAAACCGGAAACGCCACACTCCCACGAGGCAATGAGATGTGGCTCTTGCCTGTCTGCATCGCTGAAAACGCTTATCCACCAACCCAGCATAAATTGCTCCTTTCGTGATGGTTTTTTGAGTGCAGGCTGCTTTTAATGCGCCGCCCATTCAATCGAGTTCAAATCAATCCCGTCTTTGAACATTTCCCACAGCGGCGACAGTTCGCGCAGTTTACCGATTTTGGATTTGATCAGTTCTGCGGCGAATTGCACTTCTTCTTCGGTGGTCATGCGGCCGAAGGTAATGCGCAGGGATGAGTGCGCCAGTTCGTCGTTGCGACCGAGCGCGCGCAGGACGTAGCTTGGCTCAAGGCTGGCAGAAGTACAGGCGGAGCCGCTGGATACGGCGAGTTCTTTTACCGCCATAATCAGGCTTTCGCCTTCGACGAAGTTGAAGCTGACGTTCAAGTTGTTCGGGGCGCGGTGTTCGAGGTCGCCGTTGATATAGACTTCTTCGATGCCTTCGATGCCTTTGAGGAAGATGTCGCGCAGTTTGGTGTAGTGCGCCATGTCTTGCTCAAGTTCTTCTTTGGCGATGCGGAAGGCTTCGCCCATGCCGACGATTTGGTGGGTCGGCAGGGTGCCGCTGCGGAAGCCGCGTTCGTGACCGCCGCCGTGCATTTGGGCTTCGAGGCGGACGCGGGGTTTGCGGCGGACGTACAGTGCGCCGATGCCTTTAGGGCCGTACACTTTGTGACCGGACATAGACAATAAATCAACTTTAGCGGCTTCGACGTCGACAGGCACTTTGCCGCAGGCTTGGGCGGCATCGACGTGGAAGATGATTTTACGTTCGCGGCAGATTTCGCCAATGGCGGGAATGTCTTGCACTACGCCGATTTCGTTGTTTACCCACATCACGGAAATCAGGATGGTGTCGTCGCGGATGGCGGCTTTGAGTTCTTCCAAATCAATCAAACCGTTTTCCTGCACGCCGAGGTAGGTTACTTCGAAACCTTGGCGTTCGAGTTCGCGCATGGTGTCGAGCACGGCTTTGTGTTCGGTTTTGACGGTGATGAGGTGTTTGCCTTTGGTTTTGTAGAAGTTTGCCGCGCCTTTGATGGCGAGGTTGTCGGACTCGGTCGCGCCGCTGGTGAAAACGATTTCTTTGGGGTCGGCGTTAATCAGGGCGGCGATGTCGGCGCGGGCTTTTTCGACGGCTTCTTCCGCTGTCCAGCCGAATGCGTGGCTGTTGGATGCGGGGTTGCCGAAGGTTTCGGTTAAGTAGGGAATCATTTTTTCGGCAACGCGTTTGTCAACGGGGGTGGTGGCGGCGTAGTCGAGATAAACGGGGGTTTTGACGATCATGGTTTGCTCTTTCTTTTTCTATAATGTACTTAATGGATATGTGTAAATTGGATGACGTGGCTGCCGTCATCGCTATTTTTCTGTTCGATGATGCTTTGCAGGGTAACGCTGCTGAGATAATCGTTGATGGTTTTGTTCAGATTTTCCCAAAGGTCGTGCGTCAGGCAGGGCGCGCCGTGGTGGCAGTTGGCTTTGCTGCTGCATTGGGTGGCGTCCAGCTTGTCTTCGGCGGCGGAAATGATTTGGGCGATATTGATTTGTGCGGGAGGGGCGGCGAGGATGTAGCCGCCGCCGGGGCCGCGCAGGCTTTCAACCAGCCCGGCGCGCCGCAGTTTGCTGAATAGTTGTTCGAGATAGGAAAGCGAAATGCTTTGGCGTTCGCTGATGGCGCTGAGTTTGACAGCGCCGGTTTGCGCGTTCATCGCCAAATCGATCATGGCGGTAACGGCAAAACGCCCTTTTGTGGTCAGTCTCATGGTAGTTGCCTGTGTCGGCTTTTTTATAGTGGTGCGATTGTCTAATATCTGAGTGATTCAGTCAAGTATATTCACAAGACTTCCGATTGTTTGTTTAAATGACTGTGTGAATTGATTTTTATCTGTCTGAAGATTTTTCTTTTTTATCCGAAACTTGGATCCGAGGTCGTCTGAAAAGTGCTATCGCCCTGCTCTTGGCAGGGTTAAAACCATTTGCTTTATAATTGCGATTGATATAGATTATCTAATTCATACTAAATCATTATGGTATTCCCAAAGGTCGTCTGAAACTGCCCTACCCGTTTCAGACGACCCCAGCCATAACATAAGCAACCCCTTAACAGAGGCAATCAACAATGAAACGCGATTTGAGCAAAATGACCTGTATTGAAGACCTGCGCCTTGTCGCCAAGCGCAAAATGCCGCGCATGTTTTACGATTACATCGATTCAGGTTCTTGGACGGAAACCACCTACCGCGAAAACACTTCGGATTTCAAAGACATCCGCTTCCGCCAAAAGGTATTGGTCAATATGGAAGGTCGTAGTTTAGAGACCAAAATGATCGGTCAGGATGTGAAGATGCCGGTGGCGATTGCACCGACAGGCTTTACCGGCATGGCGCACGCCGACGGCGAAATTTTGGCGGCGCGTGCGGCGGAGAAGTTCGGCATTCCGTTTACGCTTTCCACTATGTCCATCTGCTCGATTGAAGACGTTGCCGAAAACACCAGCGCGCCGTTTTGGTTTCAGCTTTATGTGATGCGCGACCGCGAGTTTATGGAAAACCTGATTAAGCGCGCGAAGGATGCCAAATGTTCGGCATTGGTTTTGACCGCCGATTTGCAGGTTTTGGGTCAACGCCACAAAGACATCAAAAACGGTCTGTCCGCGCCGCCGAAACCGACCATCGCCAATTTAATCAATCTGGCGACCAAGCCCGAATGGTGTATGAAAATGCTGAACACGGAACGCCGCACGTTCCGCAACATCGTCGGACACGCCAAAAACGTTGGCGATTTGTCTTCGCTGTCTTCATGGACGTCCGAACAATTCGACCCGCGCCTGAGCTGGGACGACGTCGCCCGCATTAAAGATTTGTGGGGCGGCAAGCTGATTATCAAAGGCATTATGGAACCTGAAGATGCGGAAAAAGCAGCGAAAAGCGGCGCGGACGCATTAGTCGTTTCCAACCACGGCGGCCGCCAACTCGACGATACCGTATCCTCTATCAAAGCCTTACCCGACATCGTCAGCGCAGTCGGCAGCGACATCGAAGTCTGGATGGATAGCGGCATCCGCAGCGGTCAGGATGTTCTCAAAGCATGGGCTTTGGGCGCAAAAGGCACCATGATAGGCCGTGCGTTCCTTTACGGCTTGGGCGCATACGGCGAAGAAGGCGTTACCCGCGCGCTGGAAATCCTGTATAAAGAAATGGACATATCCATGGCGTTCACTGGTCATCGCAATATTCAAGACGTCGATGCCAGCATCCTGCAAAGCACGCGCTGGCCGAATGACAAATTCTGATTGCTTTGAAAACATCAAACCGGCAGTTAAACAGATTGACTGCCGGTTTGGTGTTTTGAGTTTGCAGAAGATAAGGTTTTCAGACGACCTTAATTCTCCTAAACTGACCGGTCGTCTGAAAGTGCTTACGCAATGCGTTGGCGCATTTGCTCGAAAAGGCATACGGTTGCCGCCATGGCAACGTTTAACGACTCGGTCTGTCCCAGCATCGGGATTCTGACGCCGCCGTCGACTTTTTCCAAAATTTCCCGACTTACACCGCTGCCTTCATTGCCAAAAACCCAAGCGCAAGGGGCATTTAAATCCAGTTGGTACAAATCGGAGGGATTGCGCCCGTCCAAAGCGGTCGCCCATATTTTGTCCTGATAAGTATCCAGCCATTGCGGTAGGGAAACGCGACTGTATATGTTCAACAGAAAATGCGCTCCCATACCCGCCCGCAATACTTTAGGCGACCAAATATCGACGCAGTCATTACCCAACACAATCTGCTTGACGCCCGAAGCTGCCGCGCTGCGTAAAACCGTACCGACATTGCCGGGGTCTTGCAGCCTATCCAACACCACGCAGTCGCCGCTTAAAGGCAAATCCCCTTGTGGCGGAATCTCTATCCAAGTCATCACATCATCGGCGTCATTCAGACTGGTAATTTTAGACAAGGCTTCGTTTCCGACCCAAGTAATACAATCTTCGTCCAAGCTGCTGATTAAATTTCGGATTTCAGGATGCGCGTTTTTACTTTCGGGCAAATACACTTGTTTGGGCGTGTAACCTGCCTCTAAATAGACCTGCAAAAGATGCACGCCTTCCAACACGGTTTGCCCATATTCCCGGCGTACTTTAGATTGTGAAAGCAGCTTGGACAAATGCTTGAGCTGCTCGTTTTGCGCGGAGGTAATTGATTTCATGTGGCGCATTATATAGCGGATTCAAAGAAAAAGGATACAGCACAATACCGCCCGACTTCTTTCACCCCCGCTTTTTCAGACGACCTCAAGATGCATCCGTTCAAAAATAAAATCCCTACCCGAATAGCTCGGGAAGGGATTTTTCTACTTGATGGAAATCTGTATTTCTATGCAGTCTAATGAACAGAAGGATCCTGTTCAGTCGGTGCTTCAGTCCGAACGGTAGTCTGACTCACACCTTTTTCATTCTTTATCGATTCAGGTAATACCACAGCGTCCGAAGCATTTTTAACAGCTGGATTAGCCACTACGGACACTATATTTTCCTGTTGTGCTTTGGTTTCAACAGCTTTTTCTGCGACCATATCTGCTGATCCAACACTTTGCATTTGCGGAGCAAATTGCCATACGGCTACAGCAACTGCAGCAACGCTGGCAGCAACGGCGAAAGATTTAAAGAAGGAATTGTTTGCAGCTTGAACACCCTTAGCAGACATCGCTGCGGCAACTTCAGCCTTATGACGTTGCTTATGTTCTTCACTGATTTCGGCAAGCGTAGCAGTAAATGCTGCGCTTTGCATGAAATCCGCATCACGCCCCGTACCTGCTTTATAGCGCATGCAATCGCCAATCAGATGGTACTCATACCACGCTTCGGCAGCGGCATCGTCGGACAACAGACGGTCTAGCATCTCTTCAGATACATCGTCGTTATCCATCAACATGGAGATATATTCGTGTGTTGTGTTCATAGTTATTACCATTTTTTTATTACCACCTTTGATTTTCAGAAGTTTCCAGCAAAGGCCTCAAATCTTTTGCTATCACTTCCCGCGCCCTAAAAATACGGGATCGAACCGTCCCTATCGGGCAATCCATAATCGTGGCTATTTCCTCGTAAGACAAACCGTCCATTTCTCGCAAGGTGATGGCTTTGCGTAAGTCTTCGGGCAAATGCGAAATCGTTGATTCGACTGTTTGGAGGATTTCCCGATTGATCATCTCAGCTTCCGGCGTATGGTAATCCGCAATCTGATCCGATAAATCCAAAATATCCCCGTCTTCATTGGCAGCCTCTGCACTGACGAACGGCTGCTTTCCTGATGTTACTAAGAAATTTTTGGCAGTATTGATAGCAATCCGGTACAGCCAGGTATAAAACGCGCTCTCGCTACGAAAATTCGGCAAGGCACGGTAAGCCCTGATCATTGCCTCTTGAGCCACATCGTTGACTTCGTGTTCGTCTTTGACAAAACGGGAAATCAATCGGATGAGCCGACGCTGATATTTGGACATCAGCATCTCGAATGCTTTTTGTTCGCCTTTCTGCGCGCGCTCTACCAAGACCTGATCAATCTGGCGATCATTCATATTTTACCTTTTTATAATAACTGCATTATAAGCTATAAAGTAGTAAAGCGTGCTGTGCCAGTTAAAGACAGCTATTGCCGCATTTAGTTCCATTTATATCTTAAAAATTTTTCGTAAACCGGTAAAAAACCGTCAATCCCTTGAAAATCGTGGCTTACTGTAAGGTTAACAATAGCAATGCAGCTTCCGTCAGCATTTGTGATAATCGGCCAGCGTTTTCTGACGAACGGTACGATATGGTTTTCTTGCAACACTTTCTTAACATTTTTGAACAAAAACCCTACATTCATCATATCATCACTGCCCGCCGTCCGAATGATTCCTTCTTCTTCCAAGACCGATTCCGGCAATCCGTTGCGGTGTGGCACTAGAAAAAAACCGTTTTCTTGGAGAATATCTTTCAGACGACCTCTGACTTCTTTTCCCTTTATCCAATCTGCGTCTGCAAACTGGCTTTGTTTCAATATAAATAAAAAATCCCGATATAAACATACCGATGTTTCGCCGAACTGCCATTGTGCAGTTTCCGCTTCCAACAGTATCCGCGCAAAATCCGCCAGCTTTCTCGGAGAACTTTCCACAATCCCATTCTCCTTAAAAAACCGCCAAAGAATCCGGCTGCGGCGTGCCTCGCTGAATGTTTGCCAACGGGTGACTTGGAAGCGTCCGCTTTCGCAAACCGTCTGATAATCCGCATCGACAACCTCGTCTAAAATTGCCAAATCGGTTTGTAACGAATGGATGTTGGCACAGACATGACGGTCAAAATTCGGAATGCGTTCCCGCCAAACCGGCAAGGCTTCATAGCGCATCCAATTTCTCAAAAACGCCGTATCGGCGTTACTTTCGTCTTCGATGTTCGACAGGTTGCAGGCAGCGGCGTAGTTTTCCAATTCTTTTCGGGAAAACGCCAGCAGCGGCCGCCAAATTTGCGTTTCCTCGTTCAATTTGCGCCATTGCGGCATGGCGGCAAGTGCTTTGATGCCGCCGCCGCGAACCGCCGCGAGCATGAATGTTTCAATTTGGTCATCCTGATGGTGCGCCAAGGCAATGACACTAGAGGGATCGTCTGAAAACGCTTGATAACGTGCTTTTCGTGCGGCGGCTTCAATCCCCAATCCGTCTTTTTTGACTTCAACTTTTGCGCTTCTGAACGGCACATTCCATTCTTGGCATAAGCGTGTGCAAAACACCAGCCAGTCATCCGCATTGCGGCTCAAACCGTGATGAACATGCAACGCGTGTACGTCCAACCCAAGCTCTTCCCGCAAACACGCGAGCATATGCAGCAACACCACCGAATCCAAACCGCCGCTTAGTCCAACCGTTACCATGCAACCATCCGGAAGCGAACGCGCCGAAAGACGCAGGGTTTCCAACAAACTGCGGCATTGAGGTGGAAGGTTTTCAGACGACGTAGGGTTCATATGCGCAATCTATGCTGTCGGCAAGGCAAGTTCTTAGAAATGAAAAAGCAGGCAAGGGGGGCTTCTGCCTGCTTTTCTACACATTAACTGTTTACTTATCCGTAAACTTGCCGTAAGCCATAATCCGGTCGAAACGGCGCGACAGCAAGTCCGCCATCGGCATATTTTGCGCTTCGTGCAACTGGGTTTCCAACACCGTTTTGACGTTTTTCATGGTCGTTTCAAAATCGCGGTGCGCACCGCCCAAAGGCTCGTTGATCACGCTATCGATCAAATCCAATTCTTGCAGGCGTTTGGCAGTAATACCCAAAGCTTGCGCGGCATCTGCCGCTTTTTCAGCGGTTTTCCACAGAATAGACGCGCAGCCTTCCGGAGAAATAACCGAGTAAGTCGAATATTGCAGCATATTGACGTAATCGCCGACTGCAATCGCCAGCGCGCCGCCGGAACCGCCCTCGCCGATGATGGTACACAAAACCGGCACACGCAGGCGGGTCAGTTCGTACAGATTGCGTCCGATGGCTTCGGACTGACCGCGCTCTTCCGCGCCGATGCCCGGATACGCACCCGGCGTATCGACAAAAGTCATTACGGGAATATTGAATTTCTCGGCGGTATGCATTAGGCGCAATGCTTTGCGGTAGCCTTCAGGGCGCGGCATACCGAAATTGCGGCGGATTTTTTCTTTGGTGTCGCGACCTTTTTGATGACCGATAACCATCACGCTTTGTCCGTTGAAGCGCGCCAAACCGCCAACGATGGCATGGTCGTCTGAATAATGGCGGTCGCCGTGCAACTCTTCAAAATCGGTGAAAATGGCTTGGATGTAATCTAAGGTGTAAGGACGTTGGGGATGGCGTGAAACCTGCGAAATCTGAGCGGGCGTCAGCTTGTTGAAAATCGATTTGGTCAGGTCGTTGCTTTTCTTTTGCAATCTGGCGATTTCATCAGAAATATCGACGGCGGACTCGCCCTGCACAAAGCGCAACTCTTCGATTTTATTGGTTAATTCGGCGATGGGTTGTTCAAAATCCAAAAAAACTGGTTTCATAGGGTGAAGCTCTCGGTAGGGACGCTGCCGCTATCATACGCCAATCAGGCATATTTGGCAGCATTTCTCATTGAGGATATGCCGTGCAAGACGGCAGATAATCGGGCGGATGCCTTTTCAGACGACCTTTTACAACGATATAGTATATCTGCACTAAACAAATGAAGTGCCGTATCTTATGATAAACTTCCATTCAGTTCAATCATTTCAAACAGGCTATGAAAAACGACCACGACAATACGGCGATGCGGCTCGACAAATGGCTTTGGGCTGCGCGCTTTTTCAAAACCCGCGCACTGGCTCAAAAACATATCGAATTGGGCAGGGTTCAGGTCAACGGTGCCAAAGTCAAAAACAGCAAAAACATCAGCGCGGGCGACATCATCGACCTGACGCTCAATTCGCTGCCTTACAAAATCAAAGTATTGGCACTCAACCACCAACGCCGCCCCGCGCCCGAAGCGCGCCAGCTTTACGAAGAAGACATGAAAACCGCCGCCGAACGCGAAGCGCAAAAACAGCTTGACCAAGCAAGCCGCATCAGCGCGGCGTATCCCGACGGCAGGCCGACCAAACGAGACCGTCGCCAACTCGACCGCATGAAGCGCGACAGCTGGTAGGGTTCGGAGTTTGTCTTGGTGGAATCGTACTTTTCAGACGACCTTTATCAGGAAACAGGTACAGGTCATCTGAAATCTTATCCGAACTAAAACAGGCAGGTTTTCCCTGCCTGTTTTTTCGTTTCTACAAAACCTTTATCCAAAAGTCTTAGAATTTGTATTCCACCTGACCGCGCAAGACGTTGACGTCTTGTCTGCTTGAGCCGGCAGTCGGGGTAACTTGTTTACCCGCCAAGTAAAAGCCTGACACTTTCCAGTTTTTCCAAGGAACGTAGGTCGCGCCGACTTGTACGCCTTGTACGTTTTTACTGTAGTCTTGTACGGAAGATACGCCCGAAAGCGCGCCGACGCGGCGGTAGTTCAGGAAGACGTCGTAGGAATTACGGACTTTCCAATCGGCGAGTTTGTAGCGGACTTCGGTGAACACGCCGTCGTTTTTGATTTTTTGTCCTGCGTCGTTATAGGCTTTGATGTTGGACTTGCTGACCGCCGCCATCCAACGCCAATCGTCGTTGAATTTGACATCTGCGCCGATTTCGCCAAAGACGGCGTTTTTCTTCGCGCCGCGCACGTCTATGTCTTTCATGTAGCTGACGGTTGCGCCGACATTGATGTTTTCGTTAATCGGCAGGCTGCTTTGAATGGCGGCGAAGTGTTTGCGGCGGCCGCCTATGCCCCATACGTTGTCGTTGAGGCTGCCGGTACGGCGGCCTGCGTAAATTTTGGTGGGTAGGGTTTTGTTGTCAAAGAAGATTTCGCCGCCGGTTACTTCCGTATCCCAGACGCGTCCGTAGGAGGAGAATGCGCCGAATTTACCGACGCGGGCTTTGATGCCTTCGGTAATCGAGCCTTCGGCATAGAGTTTGTTCACGGGAACATCATGGTCGCCGTTGAATTTACCGGTTTTCAAGTCGATGTTGGGTTCGATTTGGGTTACCAGTTTCCAGTCTTTATAAAGTTTGGCGCGCAACCAGAATTCGGCGTTGAAATTGGTATTGGAGGCGTCGGGCGTGGGATTGGTGCTGCTGTTGTTGGCATTGATGTCTTTGGTGTCGGCACGGACGCGGAATGTGCCGTTTACGGTCAGCAAATCGTTGAAAATGCTGATTTTGTCTTCGTCTTTGCGGATGACGCTGCCCGAATTGACGTAATCGCTCGTCGTTGCCAATGCGGCGGCATCGCGCTCTACGCTAGCGGTTTCTGCAAATGCGGTGGGTAATGCCGCCAAGGCAGCGCATACAACGGCAAAGTTTTTTTGGATGTTCATGCCAATCTCCGATTGAAGGGTAAAAGGTATTTTTAACAAAAATTCCTAATCAATATTTGTTAGAAATTTACTAATTTTTGTAATCGAACGGCTGTAATCCTATGAAAGACGGCACAAACCGTCAAGAAGATTTAGAGTATTATGCTTATTTCCAAACTGATTTTGACGCATATCAATAGAGAAAGGTCGTCTGAAAACTTCCGGCAGCATCCGTTTCGTTTTCAGACGACCTTTAGGGTTTGATTCAAGCTTTCGGCACGAACATCGCGTCCAAGATGTCGCCCAATGCCGTGCGGCGGGTTTTGCGGGTTTCCACCGCCATCCGCCATTGCTCTTCATTTCCCCAAAAGACGAAGCGTTCCCGTGCGCGGGTGATGGCGGTGTAGAGCAGCGCATTGTTTAAGCCCGACAGCGCGTCATCCCCGCCCTGCTCTATTTTCCCCGACGGCGGCAACAGCCAGACTTCCCGATATTCCGAACCCTGGCTTTTATGCACAGTCATGGCGAACGCGGAATCAAACTGCGGCAGGCGGCTGATGGCGATTTTTTTGAAGCCGTCCGCATTCGGAAAATACGCCGCCAAGCCGTTCGCCGATTCCGCGTCGGGCATAATCAGCCCGATGTCGCCGTTGAACACTTCCAGCGTATAGTCGTTGCGCGCAATCATGATGATTTGTCCCGCGAACCACGGCGTATCCGCGCCTGCCCGATGTTTGCGTTGCAGATAACGGCAATACTCTTCGTTGAACGCCTCCGCGTCCTGCCGCCATGCCGCCAAAACGACCACATCCGCCGCGTGTCCGAACGCCAGCGCCACATCGTTTTTATCGACTGCCTGCCAGTATTTTTCGTGTTTGCGGTAAAGCAGTTCCGCCTGCTGTTTCAGACGACCCTCGCGGATTTCCAACTCATCGGGGAATAAGGCAAACTGCGCCCAACCTTCCCCGCTCTTACCCGACACAACCGACCTCGCCAAGCAACCGATGCCGCTATTTGCGCCGAAACGGTGGCTGACTGTCAGTTGCGCGACGTTTTGCGACAAAACCGGCGGATTTTCCTCCACGGGGAAACCGTGTTCAGGCAGATAAATGCTCAGCTGATCCGCCGTCTCCTTATCCAAAACCGTCCGTCTCGACAACGCCGCCAATACCGCGCCGACACCGACCGAAGGCAGTTGGAACTCGTCGCCCAAAAAAATCACGCGGCAGCCCGACGGAATCGCACGCAGCAAGTGAAGCAGCAGGGAAACATCCAACATCGAAGCCTCATCCACCACCAACACATCCAAAGGCAGCGGGCGGTTTCCGTCAAACGCAGGCAGCATTTGCGGCGGGCGCAGTTTCAAAAGGCGGTGAACCGTCTGCCCTTCCAACGCGGACAAATGATTGCGCACCGCATCCGTCATCTCGAAACCGTCCACCGCCCGATGCAGCGCGCGTGCCATATGCGCCGCCGCCTTGCCCGTCGGAGCAGCCAGCGCGATACGCGGCAGGCGCGTGCCGGAGTTGGTGCAAACCAGCCCCAAAAGTTTCGCCACAGTCGTCGTCTTGCCCGTACCCGGTCCGCCCGTAATCAGCATAAACGCCTGAAGCAAAGCAAGCCCCGCCGCATCCCGCTGCCCTTCGCTGCCTTTATCGACAAACCAGCAAGACAAGTTTTGCGACGCGCTCATCCAATCCACAGGCTCGACTTCCGCTTGCGCCAAACGCTGAATTTCAGCTGCCAAATCATGCTCGAGCTGCCACATCCGCCCCAAAAACAACTTTTTGCCCCGCAACACCAACGGCGACGCGCCCTGCCCGACCGTCGGCGCCAATCCCGCCAATTCCTCTGCTTCACCCTCATCCAGCCAAACAAACGAATGCCCGTTCTGCAAAGCCGCAAACAGCCGCAACACATACGGCGTCAGCACCGCAGCATCCTCCGGTACGCAACGCTCCAGCAAACGCCCCGCTGCTTGAGCGGCGGCAAGGTTCAAATCATCGGCAGTATTCTCAGCCATCATCGTTTCCCGTATTGAAAAAAGGTCGTCTGAAAACGGAAATCCGGTTTTCAGACGACCTGTATTATATCGGACAAAACAAAAATTTCTGCGATGGTAATCTGTCGGGACGGTTTACTTCCAGCGCAATCCCAAAGTCGTCTGAAAGCCCGGCAACAGCCCTGCCGCATTTGCGGATATAATCGCCTTTCCCTGTTTTCAGACGACCCCTGCCATGCTCAGCTACCGCCACGCCTTCCATGCCGGCAATCACGCCGATATGCTCAAACATTTCACCCTCTTCCTTACGCTGGAATATTTCAACCTCAAAGACAAACCGTATTGGTATATCGACACCCACAGCGGCGCGGGTTTGTATGATTTGCGCGGCGAGCAGGCGCAGAAGGTCGGCGAATACCGGCAGGGGATTGCACGGCTGCTTCAAGCAGATGCGCTGCCCTCGGATTTGTCCGACTTTACCGGTCGTCTGAGAGAAATCCTGCCCGATGAAAACCTCTACTGCGGCTCGCCCTGGCTTGCCCGCTTTCTCACCCGAGAATGCGACAAACTTCGCCTATTCGAGCTTCATCCTGCCGATTTTGCGCATTTGCAAAACAACATGAAAGAAGCCCGTCTGGGCAAACGCGGGCAAATCACGCAGACTGACGGCTATCGCGGACTGATTTCGCTGCTTCCCCCGCCGCCGCGCCGCGCCGTGGTACTGATCGACCCGCCCTATGAGGAAAAACAAGATTACCGCCGCGTTGTCCAAACCCTGCAAGACGCGCTCAAACGTTTCGAGTCGGGCTGTTATCTGGTTTGGTATCCCTGCTTGAGCCGCGAGGAGAGCCGCAAGCTGCCGGAACAGTTGAAAAAACTCATGCCCGAAAATTACCTTCAAGCCGAGCTTTATGTCCACAAACCTCGCGAAGACGGTTTCGGTATGCACGGCAGCGGGATGTTCGTCGTCAATCCGCCCTATCTGTTGGCAAAAAAATTGGCGGATACGCTGCCCAAGCTGACGGAAATTCTGGCTCAAGATGATGCGGCGCGTTTCGTTTTAGACTATCAAATCAAATAAACCGGCAAAGGTCGTCTGAAACTGGTTTCAGACGACCTTCCCCTATCGTTTTCCGCTAAAATATCCGTCTCTTTTTCTTTCCCGGCCGTCTTCAATGTCCCAGCGCAAAATCATCCATATCGACATGGACGCGTTCTACGCATCGGTAGAACTGCGCGAGCAGCCGCATTTGAAAGGGCTGCCCGTGGTCGTCGCGTGGGAAGGCGCGCGTTCGGTGATTTGCGCCGCATCGTATGAAGCGCGGCAGTTCGGGCTGCATTCCGCGATGTCGTTGGCGACGGCGAAAAGGTTGTGTCCGCAAGCGGTGTATGTGCCGCCGCATTTCGATTTGTACCGTCAGGTTTCCGCGCAGATTCACGCCGTATTCAGGCGCTATACCGACTTGATCGAACCCTTGTCGCTGGACGAAGCCTATCTTGACGTGACCCACAATTTCAAAAATATCCCATACGCCAGCGAAGTAGCCAAAGAAATCCGCGCCGCCATTTTTGCAGAAACCGGTCTGACCGCCTCCGCAGGCATCGCGCCGAACAAATTTCTGGCGAAAATCGCGTCGGACTGGCGCAAGCCGAACGGACAGTTCGTCCTGCCGCCGCACAAAGTCATGGCATTTTTGGAAACACTGCCTTTGGGCAAAATCCCCGGCGTGGGCAAGGTCACGCTGAAAAAAATGCAGTCGCTGGGAATGCAGACGGCGGGTGATTTGCGCCGTTTCGAGCGCGGCGAACTCTTAAACCATTTCGGACGCTACGGCTACCGCCTTTATGATTTGGCACGCGGTACGGACGAGCGCCCCGTCAAAGCCGAACGCGAACGCCTCCAAATCTCCACCGAAATCACCCTGCCCGAAGACCTGTCGCTCGAACAGGCAGGCGGGCACCTGCCCCACCTTGCCGAAGACCTGTGGCAGCAAATCATGCGCAAAAACGTCGAAGCCAAAGGCGTAACCCTCAAGCTGAAAACCCACGATTTCCGCATCATCACCCGCTCCCTGACCTACTCTTCCGTCCTGCCCGACACCGACGCCCTGCTTTGCGCCGCGCAAACCCTGATGCAGCGCGTGCCGCCCCAGAGAGAAGACGCTTTCCGCCTCATCGGCATAGGCGTGAACCACCTCGTGCCGAAAGACCAGCAGCAATCGCTTTGGTTATAAAGAAATAGAAAAGCATTCTTTCCCCTTCACGCGAGACCGCCCGACAATAATGTTCCGTACAAACTTTCAGACGACCTTTTTAACGAGAGGTCGTCTGAAAACAAAAATCAAGGAACAGCCAACCATGTCCCTCTTCCGCCCCCAGCTTTGGACCATCCCGATGACAGGCGAAGCCGAACGGCACCGGCTGCCCGAGTTGGTCGCCACGCTCGAAACCCGCCTCAAACACATCGCCCGCCGCTATCCGCAAGCCGTTTTTGCCTCCAGCCTTGCCGTCGAAGACATGATCATTACCGACGCCATCTGCCGCCTGAAACTCCCCCTGCGCATCATCACCCTCGACACCGGCAAGCTCAATCCCGAAACCGCCGCCCTGATTACCGCCGTCAACGCCCGCTACCAAACAGAGCTGGAAGTCTTCCACCCCAATCCCGAAAGCGCGCAGCAGTTTGAGCAGGAATTCGGCGCAACCGCCATGTACGACAGCGTCGAGCTGCGCCGCCGTTGCTGCCACATCCGCAAAATCGAGCCGCTCAACCGCGCCCTGAAAAACGCCCCCGCCTGGCTGACCGGACAACGCCGCAGCCAATCGGCAACCCGTAGCGAACTGGATTTCGAAGAAACCGACCACAGCCGCAACATCGCCAAGTTCAACCCCATTTTCGACTGGGAAGAAAACGACGTCTGGGCATACGTGCAGGCCTACGACGTCCCGCTCAACGCCCTGTATTTCCAAGGCTACCCGAGCATAGGCTGCGAACCCTGCACCCGCCCCATCAAAGCAGACGAAGACATCCGCGCCGGACGCTGGTGGTGGGAAAGTAAAGACAGCAAAGAATGCGGGTTACACAAATAACCCTTGGCAGGCATGACAAAAAGGTCGTCTGAAAAACCAAATTCAGGTTTTTTTCAGACGACCTTTATCATAGGGCGGCTTTCCTTTAATTTTTCTCGCGCACCAATCAGCGTTTTTCTATTTCAAATTATTATCCATTCCTAAAACGACAATATCGTTTTTTTAAAAATGAATTCGCTTTAACTTCATAGCCTTAAAGGAATTACCCAAAGAAGGCTTGACCCAATGATTTAATATGGCTATGGTTAAATAAAAAATAACAATAATCCATAGTGGATTAAGTTTAAATCAGGACAAGGCGACGAAGTCGCAGACAGTACAGATAGTACGGAACCGATTCACTTGGTGCTTCAGCACCTTAGAGAATCGTTCTCTTTGAGCTAAGGCGAGGCAACGCCGTACTGGTTTAAAGTTAATCCACTATACATACGCACCGCAATGCTTTTTCCCTCCTCCTTACAGAAAGGATATTGCAATGCCCTGCTTGAACCTCACGTTGCCTCGTCTGACTGTCTTCCTGCTGTCCACTTTCGCAGCATTCTCCGCCGCCGCACACGGCAGCCACACCCATTGGGGTTACACCGGACACGACTCCCCCGAAAGCTGGGGCGAGCTTTCCGAAGAGTTCCGTTTATGCTCCACAGGCAAAAACCAATCCCCCGTAAACATCACCGAAACCGTCTCCGGCAGACTGCCCGCCATCAAAGTCAATTACAAACCGAGCGCGGTTGACGTGGAAAACAACGGCCACACCATCCAAGTCAACTACCCGGAAGGTGGCAATACCCTCAGCGTAAACGGCCGTACCTACACCCTGAAACAATTCCATTTTCACGTCCCCAGTGAAAACCAAATCAAAGGCCGCACCTTCCCGATGGAAGCCCACTTCGTCCACTTGGACGAAAACCGCCAGCCTTTGGTATTGGCAGTATTGTACGAACCCGGAAAAACCAACGACCGCCTCGCGCCTATATGGAACGTGATGCCGATGAAGGAAGGAAAGATAAACCTCGACAAAGCTTTCGACGCCGGCACCCTGCTGCCGAAACGACTGAAATACTACCGCTTTGCCGGTTCGCTGACCACGCCGCCGTGCAGCGAAGGCGTATCGTGGCTGCTGTTGAAAACCTACGACCACATCGATCAGGCGCAGGCAGAAAAATTCACCCGCGCCGTCGGTTCTCATAACAACCGCCCCGTCCAGCCGCTTAACGCGCGCGTTGTCATCGAATAAACGGTAAAGCCGTAAACGAAAAGGTCGTCTGAAAAACCAAATTTAGGTTTTCAGACGACCTTTTTTCGCTCTTCATCACAATATAGTGGATTAAATTTAAACCAGTACGGCGTTGCCTCGCCTTGCCGTACTATTTGTACTGTCTGCGGCTTCGTCGCCTTGTCCTGATTTAAATTTAATCCACTATATTTCCGGAACAAAGTCATCGGCTTGGGTTTCAACTCAAGCCGATTTCGCCAGCAGCTCCGCTCAAAAATACCCCGCCTTTTTGCGCTCTTCCATCGCCGCTTCGGACACGCGGTCGTCCATGCGCGTGGCGCTGCGTTCGGAAATGGTGGCCGCCGCGGTTTCGGCGATGATGTCTTCGGGCGTGGCGGCGGTGCTGGCTACGGGGCAGGTGCAGGAAATGTCGCCGACGGTGCGGAAGCGCACGTCGCGGATTTGGGAAACTTCGCCTTCGCGTTTCGGCGTCAGCGGGGTAACGGGGACGAGCAGCCCGCCGCGTTCGACGACTTCGCGTTTGTGGCTGTAATAAATCGGCGGCAGCACGAGGTTTTCGCGGGCGATGTATTGCCAGATGTCGAGTTCCGTCCAGTTTGAAATGGGGAACACGCGCATGTTTTCGCCGCTAAAGAGCCGCGTATTGTAGAGCGACCAGAGTTCGGGACGCTGGCTTTTCGGATCCCATTGTCCGAATTCGTCGCGGAACGAGAAAATCCGCTCCTTCGCCCGCGCTTTTTCCTCATCGCGCCGCGCACCGCCCATCAGCGCGTCAAAGCCTTGTTCTTCAATGGTTTCCACCAGCGTCACCGCCTGCGCGGCGTTGCGCGAATCGGTTTCGCGGCGCAGGACGACCGTGCCTTTTTTGATGGAATCCTCAACGCTGCCGACCACCAGTTGTACGCCTGTGCGCGCTACGGTTTCATCACGGAACTGAATCACTTCGGGGTAATTGTGCCCCGTATCGACGTGCAGCAGCTTGAACGGCAGCTTGAGCGGGCGGCCTTCGAGTTTGAACGCTTTGACCGCCAGCGCCAGCAAAACGACGGAATCCTTGCCGCCGGAAAACAGCAGCGCGGGATTTTTCGCTTCGGCGACGACTTCGCGGATGATGTAGACGGATTCGGCTTCGAGCCAGTCTAAGTGGTGGTTTTGAATAGACATATTGTTCTCTTTGGCAAAACTCGGATAGGCGGTACTCTAAAGAGGTCGTCTGAAAAACGGAAAGAATGGTTTGTTTGAAGCAAAGATGATTTCGTTATATTGGGGGTCGTCTGAAAGGGGATTACCGTTTTCAGACGACCTTTTTGCCACACGGCAACGGAAACGGCACATATAACCAAACTCGATAAGATAAGCAAAAACCATTCTTTCCGCCAAAGCCTGCGGGATTTTAAGATGGGCGGCACGATAGCTTAATAAGAGAACACGCCATGAACCATTATCCCCTGTTTGCCGATTTAAACGGCCGTCCCGTCCTACTGACGGGTGCGGGCAAAGTAGCGGAACGCAAAGCCGAAAGCCTGTTGCAGGCAGGGGCTGCGGTCAGGGTTGTCGCCCGCGAACTCAATCCCGTTTTTCAAAAATGGGCGGACGAAGGCAAAATCGAATGGCTGGGCAGCGAATTTCACGAGGACGATTTGGACGACGTATTTTTCGCCGTCGCCGCCACCGACGATTACGCCTTCAACCGCCGCATTTTCCAAGCGGCGGAGCGGCGGGCTAAGCTCTGCAACCCCGTCGATACCGCGGATTTGTGTTCCTTCACCGTCCCCGCCGTCATCGACCGCAGCCCGCTCAAAATCGCCGTCTCCAGCGGCGCGACTGCCCCTGTTTTAGCGCGCAAGTGGCGGCAAATCATCGAAACGCTCATCCCGCTGCACACCGGTCAAATGGCGGCACTCGCGGGCAAATGGCGCAATGCGGTCAAAGCCAAAATCAAAGGCACGGCAAACCGCCGCCGTTTTTGGGAAAACCTGTTCGACAGCCGTTTTAACGCACTCGCCGCACAAGGCAATCTCGATGCCGCCGAAGCAGAGCTTGCCGCGCAGCTGGACGGCTTCGGCGCGGCAAAAGGCGAAGTCGTCCTAGTCGGCGCAGGACCCGGCGATGCCGGACTGCTCACCTTGCACGCCTTGCAGGCGATACAGGCGGCGGATGTCGTGTTCCACGACGCTTTGGTTTCAGACGACGTCTTAAGCATGGTGCGCAAGGACGCGGACAAAATCAGCGTCGGCAAACGCGCAGGTTCGCACCACGTCCAGCAAGAAGAAACCAACCGCCTTCTTGTCGAATACGCCCGACGCGGTTTGCGCGTCGTCCGACTCAAAGGCGGCGACCCCTTCGTTTTTGGGCGCGGCGGCGAAGAAGCCCAAGCCTTGCGGCAGGCAAACATCCCATACCGCATCATCCCCGGCATCACCGCCGCACTGGGCGCGACCGCCTACGCAGGCATCCCCCTGACGCACCGCGACTGCGCCCAAAGCGCACTCTTCGTGACCGGACACAGCAAACACGACGGCCACCAACCCGACTGGCGCACGCTCGCCCTCGACAACCAAACCCTAGTCGTCTATATGGGGACGCTCAAAGCCGCCGAAACCGCCGAAAAACTGATGGCACACGGACGCAGCGGCGACACGCCTGTCGCCATCGTCTCCAACGGCACGCTCCCGCATCAAAGCGTCGTGACAGGTCGTCTGAAAAACCTGTCCGAGTTGGCAGAAAACGCCCCGCGCCCCGCGTTGATCGTCATCGGCGAAGTCGTTTCCCTGCGCGACGAATTGAAATGGTTTCAAGAAAATCCTGCGCAAAGCCGCCTTCACACGATGCACGAACAAGCCGCCTGAAGCGTTGTTTCAAATTGTTTCAATAAACAAAAGGTCGTCTGAAAACCGAAATCCGGTTTCAGACGACCTTATTCAAATCCCGATTACTTACCTGAAGCCTTTTGCAACAAAGCGTACAACTCGTCTTTCAGTTTCAATTTGGCTTTTTTCAGCTCTTCAATCTCATCAGCACCGCTGGTAACAGGATTATTAACCAAACCTGTAATCTTATCGTCCAACTCATTATGCTCGTCAAACAGACGGGCGAAGTGAGCGTCTTCTTGTTTTAATTTGGAAATTAAATCGCGATATTCTGGAAACATTTTGTTTTCCTCTTTCGTTAATATGAATAAAACGGCGCAATGCCAAGAAAAGTATGTAACTGCCAGTAGTTTTATTATAACAAAGCTGCCATTTTTATCCAGCCCCTTGCCAATCAAACCCTGCATTGCATCAAATTTATCCGGCAGCCCGAAGCTGGAAAAATCCGATTTAATCAGAATAGAACAAATCCGATTTCAATCGTCTGAAAGACAGAGATTTGATGGATTAACGATTTCCTATTCCAAAGATAATTTTTCAGAGATAACCATCAAAAAGCAGATGGTTACAGACGGTTTAAATCAGGAAAGCACCGTCCGGCTTCGATATATGGTTAGCTGAAGACGGCTGGGCCTGCGCCTCTACATCTGCTCCCTCGGCTAAGGGTTTCAACACGCAGTCGCCTGAAGGCGGCTGGCAAAATCAATCGCCAGTACGGTAGAGGTCGTCTGTTTCAACACACAGCCGCCCGAAGGCGGCTGGCTGAATTTCTATAAAATCACTATCATATCTATGGTTTCAACACACAGCCGCCCGAGGGCGGCTGGTTTGGACGACATTTGTTTTCTTGGTCTCCAATTTGTGTTTCAACACACAGCCGCCTGAAGGCGGCTGGGTATAATACAACTCATCAGGAAGCACAAAGCAAGCCTGTTTCAACACACAGCCGCCTGAAGGCGGCTGGCAATACAGTCTCTGTGTTGTTGTTGTCACGCCAGTTTCAACACACAGCCGCCTGAAGGCGGCTGGACCCTCCTACCGTTGCCAGACCGGTTTTTTTGGTTTCAACACACAGCCGCCTGAAGGCGGCTGACGCGGCCAAGACATCACGGATCGGATCTTGTGGTTTCAACACACAGCCGCCTGAAGGCGGCTGATGAGCAAGTCTATTCAATGGCTTAAATATGCCTTTGTTTCAACACACAGCCGCCTGAAGGCGGCTGGGGCGAGAGTAAGGGCGTGATGGGCGGCGGTGGAGTTTCAACACACAGCCGCCTGAAGGCGGCTGATTTTGGGATAAAGTCAGCCGTCGCGATGACGTGCGTTTCAACACACAGCCGCCTGAAGGCGGCTGATACTTTGGCAAACTGTTCCACATCAAGATTGGGGTTTCAACACACAGCCGCCTGAAGGCGGCTGCTGCAAACGCTGCCATTCAATCGCGTTTTCCTGCCGGTTTCAACACACAGCCGCCTGAAGGCGGCTGACGAAGCGTACTTTATAAAGACCTCCGTCAAAAGGTTTCAACACACAGCCGCCTGAAGGCGGCTGCAATGCTATGGTAGATGGCACCGCTGCCATCGAAGAGTTTCAACACACAGCCGCCTGAAGGCGGCTGTTGCAGGTCAGCGTCAGGCGATGGAAAAACAAATCGTTTCAACACACAGCCGCCTGAAGGCGGCTGGTTAGTCTGTGGTTTGTATGGTACGCCGTTAGGCGTTTCAACACACAGCCGCCTGAAGGCGGCTGGCCTGCAAGTGCGGTGTCGTCTCATCATACTGAACTGTTTCAACACACAGCCGCCTGAAGGCGGCTGGTTTAACAACCCTATATGCATAAACGATTTGGGCGGTTTCAACACACAGCCGCCTGAAGGCGGCTGCAAGTCCATATCGCCGATTGCGGTAATGTCCAGTGTGTTTCAACACACAGCCGCCTGAAGGCGGCTGAAGGTCATCGATTTAAGTGCGTACTCAGGCACGGGTTTCAACACACAGCCGCCTGAAGGCGGCTGCCGAAGCGGTAGAACCGGTTGAAGCGAAGCAAGCCGTTTCAACACACAGCCGCCTGAAGGTGGCTGAACATTTTGGCATGCGACGAATTGCCCGAAAAAGTTTCAACACACAGCCGCCTGAAGGCGGCTGGTTATCAAAATAATATCAATGCCAGAATGTCTATGTTTCAACACACAGCCGCCTGAAGGCGGCTGTTATTCTGCCGAAGAATTTGAAGGCGGTTATCATGTTTCAACACACAGCCGCCTGAAGGCGGCTGCGACTTTGGTAGATTTATATCGGACTTCCCAGCGTGTTTCAACACACAGCCGCCTGAAGGCGGCTGGTCAGGAAATCAACCGCAGACAACAGAATTATTCTGTTTCAACACACAGCCGCCTGAAGGCGGCTGGTTTGGCCGCTTGCATGGCCGTATCAATTCGATGGTTTCAACACACAGCCGCCTGAAGGCGGCTGGTTTTCCGTAAGCTTTATAACGGCACTCCGCCTGTTTCAACACACAGCCGCCTGAAGGCGGCTGTTTATACATTACAGATTATGGGAATTTCGAAGAAGTTTCAACACACAGCCGCCTGAAGGCGGCTGGGTAAACAGCCAAAGCCAAACGCTCGTAGCACTTGTTTCAACACACAGCCGCCTGAAGGCGGCTGCAAACATTCATATCTTTAATGTCATGCCCTTCAGGTTTCAACACACAGCCGCCTGAAGGCGGCTGCTGCATTGTCGATGCAGGAGTCGCGCGGTAATGTGTTTCAACACACAGCCGCCTGAAGGCGGCTGCCGTGCTGTGGAGCGGTCGGTGTTGGACTCTTTGGTTTCAACACACAGCCGCCTGAAGGCGGCTGGACGGCGGCGCGCAAATACGACAAGCTGATCGCGCTTTGGTTTCAACACACAGCCGCCTGAAGGCGGCTGCAAACGGAGCGTCGAGCAAAACCGCCGACTTTGGTTTCAACACACAGCCGCCTGAAGGCGGCTGGCGATGCGCTTGAGCGTGTTTTCAACGGCGAAACAGTTTCAACACACAGCCGCCTGAAGGCGGCTGCTTTATCGACCAAATCAGCTTTTCATTCCACGAAAGTTTCAACACACAGCCGCCTGAAGGCGGCTGCCGAACGTGAGATTAAAACCTATAAGGATATGGCTGTTTCAACACACAGCCGCCTGAAGGCGGCTGGATTGCTCGGATTGGCGGGGATTCCTGAAGCAATGTTTCAACACACAGCCGCCTGAAGGCGGCTGATGGAATTGGCGCTGAGCCGCTTATCCCGCTACACGTTTCAACACACAGCCGCCTGAAGGCGGCTGGTCCTTGTTCTGTTTGGTAAGTCGCGCCGTATCCAGTTTCAACACACAGCCGCCTGAAGGCGGCTGAGGTAGGGGCTATGATGGATCCTCATTTTTTTATGTTTCAACACACAGCCGCCTGAAGGCGGCTGGTTGCAGGGCCGAGGGTTACTACTGTGCCATTCGGTTTCAACACACAGCCGCCTGAAGGCGGCTGACGGCTATATCGCGACGGATGGCATTTTCCAGAGTTTCAACACACAGCCGCCTGAAGGCGGCTGCATCGATTCATTAGTTTCTTCTTCGTTCTCTTTGAGTTTCAACACACAGCCGCCTGAAGGCGGCTGTCCCCGTTGCCGGCACGCTGATGATCGAACCGACCCTTTGAGTTTCAACACACAGCCGCCTGAAGGCGGCTGCGCCGATGTGTGCGCGTTTGATGGCTTCGTTTACTTTGAGTTTCAACACACAGCCGCCTGAAGGCGGCTGGCGGAAAATCGGGTTGTTCCTGCTATTCGTCTCAAGGTTTCAACACACAGCCGCCTGAAGGCGGCTGTTCTTCTTCCGTTCCGAGTTGATCAGGACGTACAAGTTTCAACACACAGCCGCCTGAAGGCGGCTGGGATATACATCTCGTCATACAAAACCTATAGCTGTTTCAACACACAGCCGCCTGAAGGCGGCTGATTTGTGTGGGGTCTTGAGCCTATTTATAAAGATGTTTCAACACACAGCCGCCTGAAGGCGGCTGTCTATATCTACTCTTTCCGCTACTTCATCTATCAGTTTCAACACACAGCCGCCTGAAGGCGGCTGTTCATCTTGTTATTGCCGTATCTACGACAAAGCGTTTCAACACACAGCCGCCTGAAGGCGGCTGGGCGATTATGAACGATACAGCGACACAATGCAAGTTTCAACACACAGCCGCCTGAAGGCGGCTGGCGCATTTCGGATCGTGTCAAAGAGGATGGTGGCGTTTCAACACACAGCCGCCTGAAGGCGGCTGCAAATACGGTGTCCGTGTAAGTCTATTGGAAGACGTTTCAACACACAGCCGCCTGAAGGCGGCTGGGCCTCTCTCAAAAGCCTTGCTCCATCAGGTTTCGCAGCCCCGAGTTCGCTAAGCTCCCAAGAAAAGCGCGAACGCGAGTATAACACAGCCTTTTCCGTTACACCCGCATTCGCAATATCCTGATTGTTAAAGAACAATCCCAATTCGCCAACCCTGCCGCATTTTCATGAGAACCGTAGGTTGGCGATTCACACAATCAACGTATCCTTAAACACATCCACCGCCGGTTTTGCGCCGTGGTGTTCCACTTTGCACCGCCATTTGCTGCCCAGATGGTAAAAGCGCAGGCTGTCGGTTTCGGGGTTGTAGGTTTTCAAAAGTTTGTCCTTTAAAACAACCCACTGGTCGGGCGCAATGTCGCATTCGAACACCGAATATTGCACGCGCACGCCGTAGTCCAGACACAATTTTGCCACGCGCCGCAGCCTTGCCTGTCCTTCTGCGTCTTCCAGCGAAATATCGTAAGTAATCAGCATCAGCATTTTGTATTCCCATGTGCAGGCTGCTTTAGAGGTCGTCTGAAAGCAGCCAACCCGTTTTCAGGCAGCCTGCAAACCTATCTCATCAAAAACGGCGGATATTCCGCCAAATCTCCGCGCAAGTGCCGCGCCAACAGCATCGCCTGAATATACGGCAGCAAGCCGATTTCCACTTCCTCGCCTAAAAACGGATGCACGATTTTCTCCTGCTTTTTCGCCTGCAAGGCTTGGAACAACAGCTTACGCGCATCGGCTTTTAGGCTTACCGTGCCGCTTGCCTCGGTAACAAAATCCTGCGGTTTGATTTGCCCTCGGTTAATTAGTGAAAGCACCAATCTGTCCGCCCACCACGCGCGGAATTCTTCCAAAATATCCTGCGCCAAACTGTCGCGCCCCGGCCGGTCGGCGTGCAGAAAACCTACCTGCGGGTCCAGTCCCACGCCTTGCAGCGAGCCGCTGATGTCCTTACCCAAGATGCTGTACACAAACGACAATAGCGCATTCACCCCGTCTCTAGGCGGGCGGCGGTTGCGCCCGTCAAAAGAAAAGCCGCTTTTTTCGCTCAAAAGCTGCCCGAACACGCCGAAATAACGCGCCGCTGCATCACCTTCAATGCCGCGCACCACGTCCAGCTCCGCCGCGCCCTTCAACTGCCGCAGCGAAATGTTCAAAGCATCGGCCGCACTTTGAATCGCCGCATTCTCACCGTAATTGCGAATCTGCCGCTGAAGCACCCGCTTACTCGCCTGAATCTTCGCCGCAATGATGTTGCGCGCAATCGGCACGGGATTTTGCTCCGACACCCGATACTGCGCCCGACGCAGCAGCACATTGCCGCTCTGCCGCCCCTGAAGCCGCCCCAAGAAACGTCCGTTTTCGGTAAAAAACGCCAAATTCACATTATTTTCACCGCAAAACCCCAGCAAAAACGGCGACACCAGCACATTCCCAAAACAGAAAATATGGCCGATGGAATGCACCGGCAACTGCGCCACCTTCTTACGCTCCTGCTCCACCACCAGCGTCTCCCGCTCCTTATGCAGATAGCTGCCTTGGGTAGTGATGTAGAGCGTATTTTGCAGTTTGCGCATGGGAGGCTCCTTGGGGTTTGATTCTGCTTTTGTTGGAGGATTAGCTGAAAATTAGGTATCTACATTTATTTACTAATAATCAAAAAGGTCAATTTCATTATTAGGAATAATACTATCTAATTTATCAAATTCAGCTTGCAAGAAAATAGATGTGTTCTTCAATATATTTAACATACTCGGGCTATTTACCCAGTCGTAATTCCACAAACTTATCTGACTATTCTTCAATTCACATATTTTTTCTGAAAATTTAAAATAACTTAAATTATCTTTCAACATCCTTTGCAGCCAAATTTGTGCAAATCCTGAGTTAGGCATTTTGCTTAATTTTTCATGAACTAATAAAGATATATGCTTACTATCATCCAATTCTGAAAGTAATTTACTAATGATTGCGCAGCACACTGGTATTACCTTCGGATTATGGTATGCAATATCTGTTGCAATACTAATAAGCTGCTCTATATTACGCACTTTTCCTTTTTTATTTCTAATTCTTTCTATCTGTTTATCAAATTTATTCAAGGCGGTATTTAAACTACCAGAATTAGCATGATTAATACTATGTTGTCTAATAAGCAAAAGTTGCTTTTGTAAACTGATTCGATTATTTTGCGGAATAGCTAACCAAGCTAGTTTGTCCTTTTTTATCGATTGAGTAATAACATCTTGGCTTCCTTTGGTTTTGTTTGAATTCAACTTGAATCCAAAAGGCATCATAATTTCGGAAAGCAATTTCAGAAGCATCTCACCATCATTAGAATTGCAAACAAAAATTCGATAATCATCACGATAACGTAAAATCTGATACTGGTTAACTTTACATTTTTTTAGCGCTATTGTGAGAATCAAATCTATATAACCTAGGACCATCTCAGCTATAAAGTCCATCAACACGGAGCCTTGTGGAATACCATTAGTCTGCCCATACTGGGCATTTTGTATAGTTGCATCTATAAAATTGCCAAGCAAATTATTTTTTCGATTATTTTTAGCTTTTTTTCTTCCCTCAACAGCCCAGGCAATAGAGTGTGTATAAATTGAACCATAACAATCTGCTACATCTGTATCAAAAACGTAGTCATACTCCAATGAGAGCAAAATAGACTGCTGTTCTACTTGTTCCCACCAATTTGAAATTTGCTGAGCTTTGTCAGATTGTTTATTTTCCGATTGAACAGGTATGCTTAAACATTTTATTTTTTCATTTTTACTAAAATTCTTAAATCTTGCCTGTATTTTTACCCAATTTTTCTGTTCAGTAATTTTATGTATTAATGCCACATATACTAAAGGATTTATAATCTGCAATGGTCTCCATGATAATTTCCCATCTTTATTGGCATATAAAAGATAATTCACATCATCTAAATTCGTCATTTTCTTTTTGTCTGAAAAATCTCCCAACGATTTCCCTGAATATTCATTAGATATTTTTTCTAATAATTCAGAGAATGAAAAATATTTTGGCAAATCAATGTTGCAATAGCTTTCATGTTTTAAAAAGAATTTCCTTGCTTCATTAGCGTCCAGTTCTAAAATGCTTTTTCGACTCATTTATTGTTTATCCCATCATAAAAGTATTTACATATCTATTGTTTGTTTTTTAATCTCCCCCAAACAACCCCGCCACATACCCCATACTCCTATCCCGTTTCCCCAGCAACTCAGGCTGGCAAATCTCCACCAGCGAGCAGGCCTTGCAGCGTTTGCCGTAGTCGGGCGGCGGGGTGTGTCCGCTATTTAAGAGTTCGCGCACGGCGGTGATGGTGGCGAGGGTTTGGGCGCGCAGGTCGTCTGAAAACACGACGGGGACGCGGTGGCGGGTTTGCATATACCACAGCGCGCCCTCAGAGATGGTTTGCCCTGTCATTTCTTCTAGGCACAAGCCTTGGGCGCAAAGCTGGATTTCGTCCATCGGGTCGGGTTTGGGTTTGCCGCGTTTGTATTCCACAGGTTTCAGACGGCCTGTTTTCGTTTCCACTTCCACCAAATCCAACACGCCGCTGATGCCCAGTTTCTCCGCCGACACATGCACCGTCCGCTCAAAACGCACACCCTTGCGCGTTTCCGGCTCGCCCGAATCTACCCGCTCATGCAGCGCCTTGCCCTGCGCGGTCAAATAGTTCTCCGCCCACGCCTGCTCGTTATGAATCAATGCGCATTGACGCGGGCAGAAGGCGTAGTGTTGCAGGGCGGAAAGGGGAATCAGGCGCATGTCCTGATTTTCCCCTTGGCTCTCAGTTGAAAGTGCGGTCATTTTTTTGAATGTTTTTAGAAGCCGTCGATTTCCTGCGGAGTTAAACCATCAAGTTTTTCCAGTTCATAGCCGCCATCGGCATTCACTTTCAGGCTGCCATGCACTTTGGCGGAAGAATATTGCCCTGCTTTGCTGTTGTGTTCCCACCAGATGAGTTTCAGCACCTGCATACTGCCTTCGGGGCGGGCAGAAGATGCGTCACCCTCAAAGAGTTTGGTGAGTACGGCTTTGATTTTTTCGGCATCGTCGTCTGAAAAGCCGGTGCGCTCGGCAAGCTGCGGCGACATTGCGCCAAAGGCAACGTACACGCCCTGATCGACACGGTGTTTCATGCCCATGGTGTCGGAGCTTTTTTTCGAGCCATCGCCTTCGCCGCTAACGCTTTTGGTGATCTGTGTGCTGGTGATGTTAATCGGCTCAACGCTGAATGCGGATTGAATAGTAACGGGGCCGCGCACGGCGATGGATATGCCGCTGCTACCGTCGCCGCTGAATGCGAAAACTTGTCCGAAACTGCGCACATCCAGCCATTTGTCGCAGGCTTTTTTGGCGGTGTCGTCTTTGTTGGCTTTTTTGGCATTAAAAGCATCCGCGCCCAAGCCGACATCTTTATCTTTGGCACGGTTGGCCAGGCTGGTCATGCCGTCGGTTTTCTTTTCGTCCGATTGTACGAAGATGCTCTCGCCGCTGTCTTGCAGGCGGTCGCGGATTTTGCGTTTCAGGCACACATCGGTCATTTCGCCGAAACCTTGGAAATCGGCACGCGGGCGGTTGCCGTTTAAGGGGTCGCCGTTAGGGTTTGCGTTGGTAACTTTCAGAATTAAGGCAAAGTCGATTTTTTTGGTTAAGCTCATTTTGGTTTTCCTTCAAGTTGAGTTATTCGTCAGTTTTGGATTTGTTGGCTGAAAACTCGGCAATACGGCGGGCGATTTCCATTTTTTGGCAATGGTAGCCCAAGAGAAATTCGCCGCTTAATTTGTCATCACAGGTGAAATCATCGGTGGCAAATAATTCCATAATCTCGCCGATTGCCTGTGCGCCGGTATCTTTGCCATTGTTGCGCAGGCGTTCTTGATAGGGTTTCAATGCCAGCTCAATATTACGCCATGTGGCAAACGGGTGTTCGGCAAAACGCTGCATATAGCGTTCGGCGGTGGTGGCGCGTTTTTCGCCCGCCAAATACAGGGCGTAGGATTCGGTGTTTTCGGCAACGGCAAGCAATCTGCCGTATAAGTAATCGCGCGAGCGGTTTTGGGTATCCAAACTCATAGGGTAAGTTCTCCGTTGTGATAAATCGTGATGACGAGCACGCCAGCCTTTGTATAGGGCGCAGGCGACGCCGATGTTTCTTTGCCATTCCCAGTTTTCGCAGCCATTAGGATTACAGGCTGCCTGAAAACTTTGACGCACCAAATCTTCAGGAATCGGCACGGATGTTCCACCTGCGATAACAGGCAGAAGTCGGGCGTAAAGCTGTTTTTTGAGCGTGTCGGACAGGGATTTGCCGTACACGGCTTCGGCAATGCTGTAAGGCGACGGCGGGACGAAAGCCCAAAGGGTTTTCTTTTTATCTGATTTTTTAGCATTCGGTTGCTCAATGCTGTAACGCTGATACCAGGAAAAATCATCAATCCATGCATCCAAATTGGCGAAATAGTCGGCAGGCAGAAATTCTTGGTAATAAGTCAATGCCATGCGCCCCGGTGTGGCAGAATCGAGCATAATCAGGGAGATTTGTTCGTGGGCTTTCAATTCTGCCTGATAGCCGTGCAGTTTCTTTTTGATAATTTGTGCAGCAGCACGCCCGATATTCACCGACCAATCGGGAGACGGTTCTGGGTTTTCAGGTGGCCTTTGGGCGACGATTTCATCAGGATTTTCAACCGCACTTATGTCCCAGTTGTCCATATTCGCCCAATTCAGTTCGGCGGAAATGTCTTTCATCGGCGACGGAATAGGTTTGCCGCTGATTGCCCAGGCGACGGTAACTTGTTCATTATTTCGTGCAGTAGTTTGCCTATCGATCAACCACCTAAGTGCGGCATGAGCCTTATGCGATACTTCAGCCGAAATTGTTGTTGCTTGGTTAGCTTCTTCAAATCGACCTAAGTAGGTAAATCCTTCCTTATCATTGGAAGAAATCAATTTTGCTTTGTCGCCTGAATAAAGCAATTTTGCGGGATGACTTTCACGAATTTTCTGTTCATTCCCTGTTATTGTGCAAAATTGGCTTTTTAAAGTCTGCTGGTAATAATTTTCCCAACTTTTCTGGACTTCCTTATCCTTCCAAGTTTCAGGAACAAAATCGCCGGGTATTTGCACTGACCAAACAACAAGGGCTTTTCGGATTTCAAATTTCCCTTGCTCCTTAGTTAAAACATTAAACAATTCAGGTTTTTGCTTGTCTTTGTTTTCCCTTTCAATCCAATTTGTCAGCAACTCGCCGTTATCATCTACGGGAATGACTTTTTCTTTTATCAAATCAGCTAATACCGTTCCCTTGTGAACATATTTTTGTATTGCCAATACCTTTTTGTTATCTATCGCTGCACACCATTTATCTAGCTGTTCTGCATACAAATTGAAAATCAAGTCTTCATGTTTGCTTTTTGTTTTTTTCTTTTTACCGTTTTTCCCTTCGATTTCTGTAATGACTTCTTTTTGATAAATCAGTCCCAAATCTTTTGCGATATATTGCAAGCTATCCGCCAAAGCATGGGAAGCCAAACCGCTTGTCCGTCCCTCTGAGCTTTCCGTTACGGGCAACATGATAATCGGTTTATCGGTTAAAACCCTAGCTCCAAGAAACTTTCCGTCTTCATCCAAAGTAATTTGAATATGGGCAGTTTGCGGGCTATGCCACAATGGTGCTAGTTTTTCTTTTTCCAAATCCGATAAGTTCGTATTCTTTTCAATTTCGTTATACGTCCAATAAAGTTTCTGCATCCAGCTCATAATTCCAGCTCCTTGGCTTCATCTTCCACAGGCTTGACGTTTTCGCCGCGCTTGAACGGTTTTTCAGGCTGCATTTTGCGGATAAATCGGGTTTTCAGACGACCTTCTGTATCGTCGATGCTTGGAAACTCAATCACACCGTTTTGCATATTCGCCATCCAAAAACGGCTGACCAACTCGGGCTTTCCAGTTTCTTCGGGATAGCCGAAACTATGGAACATCAGGCCAAAATCCAAATTGTCGATTTCATCGTAAAAGCCTGCTTTTCCATCTCGACTTGGGCCGCCAAACTCGCAAGGCTCAACATAGCCTTGGCAATCGCGCGTGCCGAGAAAAACATCCTGCCGTCCGCCGCGTTCCAACATTCTTCTGGCAATGGCAATATGTTTGCCGAAATTACGGTCGCCTGCCAATTCTTCCCAATGCTCATTCCATTCAAAATGGGCTTCCACTTGGTATTCCACGTCCTGTAAAAAGGTGTAAATCGCCAAAGTGTTGCCGCCGTTCCAGTCCAGCGGTTTGGTGGATTTGCTTTGGGTGCGGATGGGTTTCATCACGCGGATGCGGTCGATATGCCAAATCAACGTGGGCTTCCAGTAAATGCTTTTGACAATGCCTTTAATGGCTTCGTATGTCGGCACTTGGTAGCTGAATTTTTCGCCACCGATTTTGGTAACCGGGTCGGTAAACAGGGCTTGCCGTCCCCAGACGCGGAAACTGATTTTATGGTTTTTATAGTCCATATTGCTCCTTAATAATTCAAAAAAGTCATGTCGCTTGTTTCATCTAAAGACAGGCCGAATTCGTCGTTGTAATGGCGTTCTTTCAGATAATAAATGCCCGAACCTTCAATGGTTTCATGCAGGGCGTTTTCTTTTTGCAATTTATCCCAAACGTTGGGGAAGACGTTCACACTGTAACGCTGGGCTTTTTGCAAAGTGCGGTGCATTTCTTGGGGACTCCATTCGCCACAGAGTTTGGCAATGAGTTCCGCACCTTCGCCATACGGCACAATCACGGCATGGGTCGGCGCGTCTATGGCTTGGAAAACACGCCCCGCACTTTTGAAGGATTGCATCAGCAATTGAATTTTTCCAGTTCTGCGGTTATTTATATTACCGCCAGGATTGTTTTTATTATCGCTCAGCCAATCTAGCAGTGAATCCGTTGTGCTGTTTTTGACGGAATATGACATTTCATCGCTGCGCTGGTAAAAATAGTATTCAAAATAACGTTTCATCGCTTCTGGCTGCAAAATATCCTGTCCGGCAAAATCGCGAAACACGCGTTCGGCATGGGTTTTACCTGCCTGAATATCGGGTAATATTCGCGTAAAATCCTGTTCCTGTAAATTCAACACCCAAACCTGTCCTTTACCTTTCTTCTCACCGTGCCGGTTACAACGTCCCGCCGCTTGGGCAATACTGTCCAGCCCACCCAAAGCGCGAATTACGCAAGCCATGGAAATATCCACACCGGCTTCAATCAACTGGGTGCTGATGCAGATAACGGGTTGTTTGTTTTCCAAACGAGCTTTGATGGTGTCAAAAATCGCTTTGCGGTGCGCCGCGCATTGATTAGTGCTGAGATGGAATAAGGCTTCAGGCGGGACGTTCTGCGCCTTGCAATATTGATAAAGCTCTTGCGCCCATTTTTTGGTATTAACGATAAACAGGCAGCTTGGGGTCATCTGAAACTGTTCCAGCAAAAATGTGCCTGCTTCTTCTACATTCCAGCCTCCCACTTTTTCGTTAAATTGGATTTCTACTCGGGATAACTCATCAAATAATTTATCCAAATCCTGATGTTTACCCATGATTTCGGCGTTTTCAGGTAACCTTAACAAACCGCGCGCGGCAATACTTTCCCTTTTCCCTTCAGGGAAATTCCGCAAACCCGATTCACCGAGCAAAGGCTGCGTCGCCGTACACAAAACCGCCGTGCTTTTGCCAAAGGTCGTCAGCCAGTTCAATACGTTGCAAAATAAATGCACGCATTTCACAGGCAGGGTTTGGATTTCGTCAAAAATCAAGACGCTATTTGTCATCGGGTGGATATGGCGCGCGCCGCGCGTACCGCCGCCGAACCACGCATCTAGAAACTGCACCATCGTGGTAAACACAATAGGCTTATCCCAGTTTTCGGACAACAATTTGTCCTGCCAGCTTTGTTTTTCAGGTTCTAGATTAGAATGATGTTCCAGTACCCAATCTTCACCAAGAATCTCACGCACGGCTTGGGCATTTTGATCAATGATAGAAGTATAGGGAATGATGTAGATAACGCGCTCAAGATTATGCTTTTGTGCATGATGGAGGGCGTAGCGCAAGCTAGCCAATGTTTTACCGCCACCGGTCGGCACGGTAAGCGTATAAATACCTTGAAAATCGACCGCTCTTTTTAAACAGTTGTCTGAAATTTTGCGGCGGATTTCATCGATAGGATAACGGTTTTCAAAACCTGCTAATTTGGTTTCCAACTGATTAATCGCCGATTGCCAATCAGGTTTTTCTGTCAAACGGCGGACATCCTTTTGATCTTCTCGCTCAAAATCCGAGCTGTTGATACGGTCGGCATCAATCAGGCAGCTGAATAGGAAACGGGTCAGACAGCCGAGATAAAATTCTTTGATTTTATTATTGGTTGTTTGATTGGAAAGAATTGGTTTCACTGCATTCAGCAGGCTACGAATCAGGTTTTCTCCTGCCAATTCACGTGCTTTCTGTTGAACGACTTCATCGGCATTTTGCTCGCATTCCGCCAAATGCGTCAGTTCATCAGTTTTATTAAACCGCTCAACCCATTTCGGATTACCTTCTCCATCCAAACAGTCAATCAAACCTTCACCGTGGTGCGAAGCAATACACAAGCCCAACATCTGCCCGAACAATTCGCCGATACCCTGTGCTGCACCGAATTTTCTCAATTCGCGGTAAACCCATTGCGCACCGGCGGTGGAGTGGTCTCCTCCTTTAAAACTATCTTCGTCATCTTGATCAAAATTGAACCCAATATTATTAACTCTGCGAATGTAGTTTTGGAATTTTTGGGAATATTTGCCGAAATCGTGCATCAACCCAAGCAGTTCGCCTGCTTGTTCTAAATTTAACTTAGCCGCCAATAATTTTGCGATAGCGGCGGCTTCGGTCAGGTGAGTCTGCAAAGATTGTGGGTTTTGGTCCGATTTTCGGATGTGGGCTATATAGTCGAAATTCACATCAATTCTCCAAATTTGAAACGTGCAAAGCCTTAACAAACAAGCCATATAAATAGCTTGAAGTGTTGAAAAATCGAAAATCTGTGGAATGAGGTCGTCTGAATGACGGATAAAGGAGATAGTTAGGAATTTATGATGTTATTATTTTATTTGTTATAATTACCCGAATATAATAAAGCATTTATAATAAATAACAATATCAATTTGACTATTTGTGAGCAATGGAACAAATCAAACATGCCGAGATCACTCAAATGATGCAGATATAACGATGACAGGTTTTCAGACGATCTGCTTGACTTTGCCCCTACATTTAGGGTTATAGTTAATTGGATTTGAACTATGGCTTGCTTCTCTGCCTCATCCTGATTTTTATTAATCCATCACATTTTATATTGGCTTTTAGACTCAATTCGTTTACAGAAAGGAAATCCTATGGAAACCCTTACCCTCAATATCGGCGGTATGACCTGCGGCGGCTGCGTGAAAAGTGTTACCCGTATTTTGGAAAACACGGAAGGCGTTGCCAAAGCCGAAGTCAGCTTGGAAAACAAAAATGCGTTCATTGAATTCGACCCTGCGAAAACCAATCCTGCCGCGTTGATTGAAGCGGTGGAAGATGGGGGCTTTGACGCTGTCTTATAATCCTCCGAGGTCGTCTGAAAATGTTTCAGACGACCTTTTGCTGTAGTGAAGTTCTTTTTTGTTTGATTTGCACCTTATGCCCGATTTCCTTCCCGTCCCACCTGCCGAACTGTGGCAGGCGACGCTTGAACACCTCCGCCTTTCCCTGATTGCCCTGCTTTGCGCCGTCGCGCTTGCCGTACCGCTGGCTGTATGGCTGGCGGACAAACGACGTTGGGCGGAAGGTGTTTTACAGGTAACCAATATCCTGCAAACCATCCCCTCCCTTGCGCTGCTCGGTCTGCTGATTCCCTTTGTCGGCATCGGTTCGCCGCCAGTTTTGATTGCGCTGACGCTCTACGCCCTGTTGCCGATTTTTCAGAACACCTATCTCGGTTTGAGCCAAATCGATCCTGCCATTAAAGAAGCGCACACCGCGTTCGGCTTGTCCCGATGGCAGGCGTTGTGGCGTATTGAATTGCCGATGGCGCTGCCCGCCATGATTTCCGGTATCCGAACCGCGTCCGTATTGATTATCGGCACGGCAACACTCGCCGCGCTTATCGGCGCGGGCGGCTTGGGCAACCTGATTTTGCTCGGCATTGACCGCAACAACATGGCGATGACGTTTGTCGGCGCGTTGCTGTCCGCCCTGCTTGCCGTACTGGTCAGCGGCGGCATCGGCATACTGCAAAAGTCCAAACACAAAATGCCGATTACCGCCGCCCTGCTTGCCATCCTTATCGCCATCGGCTTGGCACCGATTTTTCAAACGAACCCATCCGCACAAAAAATCACCATCGCAGGCAAGCTCGGCAGCGAACCCGATATCCTCATCAATATGTACAAACAGTTGATTGAAGAAAATAATCCACGCGCGCTGGTGGCGCTCAAACCCAATTTCGGCAAAACTTCATTTCTGTTCAACGCTTTAAACAGCGGCGAAATCGACATCTACCCCGAATTTACCGGTACCGTCCTGGAAAGTCTGGTCAAAGTCCCCGCCGAACAGCAGAACCGCCGTCTTTCGCCCGAACAGACCTACCAAACCGCCAAAGAACTGCTCGCCCGACAACACCGGCTGACCTTTTTACCGCCGATGGCATACCAAAACACCTACGCCCTCGCCGTCAGCCAAGACTATGCCGTCGCGCACAACCTGCACAAAATCTCCGACCTCAAACGCGTGCAAAACCAAATCCGCGCCGGCTTTACCCTTGAATTTACCGACCGCGCCGACGGCTACAAAGGTCTGCAACAACACGACATACAGTTTAGCCACCTCTCGACGCTCGAACCCGCCCTGCGCTACACCGCCCTGCTAAACGGCAAAATCGACCTCGTTGAAGCCTATTCCACCGACAGTGACCTCAAACAATATCGCCTCGCCGTCCTTTCAGACGACATCGCCCTTTTCCCTTCCTACCAAGGCGCACCACTGATGAAAACCGAGTTTGCCGAACAGCATCCCGACATCGTGAACGCATTGAACAAGCTGGCAGGCAAAATCAGCGAAGCCGAAATGACTGAAATGAACTACCGCGTGAAAGTAGGCGGAGAAAAACCGGCGGACGTAGCGCGGGATTATTTGCAGAAAAACGGTTTGATTAACGATAAGGGCAAATGATTCAGGTCGTCTGAAAAACAGTTTTCATTTTATTGAAGCGGGTTTTCAGACGACCTCTCAAGTTGCAACAAGCCATCGATTAGACTATAGTGGGTTCTCGATCAACACAAACATCAAGGAAATAAGCCATGAGCGGTAAATTAGACCAAATCAGCGGTAATGTAAAAGAGAAAGCCGGAGAACTATTGGATGACCCCAAACTCCAAGCAGAAGGCGTGATCCAACAAGGCATCGGAAAAGTCAAAGAAGTTGCCGCCGACATTGAGGAAAAAGCAAGCGACGTATTGAAAAAAGGCAAAGAAGAAGCAGAACATCTGGTTAGCGAAGCAAAAGAAAAAGCCGAGCACCTGATTGACGACATCAAAAGCAAGTTCTAATCCATCCTTGTCTTAAAACTATGTCAAAAGGCCGTTTGAAACACGATTTCAGACGGCCTTTATTTCAGGCAGCGCAGCCACCCGAAATCGCCTGTTCCCCATCCAATCAAACTTTCAGACGACCCCGCCGGATAAGTTGGATAGATGAATCCAACGCTTTAACGGTTTTGCCGAAACCGACTCGAGATACGCATAGTTTAATCATCGACAGGAGAAGCACCATGCCTTCCGGCAAGCTCATCCAAAAACTCAAACCCGCCCTGCAAAATCAGCTTCCGCCCGAACAAGACGGCATCTTGCTGTGCCTCGATTCCGACGGCGTAATGGGCGACAACGCCAAATACATGAACATGTACAACCGCCTCGCCCGTTGGTACGACTTCGGCGAACGCTGGATAGCCCGCCTCAAATACGGCAACAGCATCAACGAAATGCGGCGCAGCCTGATGGGCGAACTGGAATGGCGGCAGGACTGCACCGCGCTCTATGTCTCCATCGGCACAGGTACCGATTTAAACCACCTGCCCGCCGACATCGACCCCGCCGCACTGGATTTGACCGGCGCCGACCTGTCGCTCGGCATGTTGGCACGCTGCCGCGACGTATGGCGGAAAAAAGCGGCGGGCTTAGACTTTGCACACTGCAACGCCGAAGACTTACCCTTTGCCGACAATATGTTCGACGTCGTATCCCATGTGGGCGGCATCAATTTTTTCAGCGACAAACAAAAAGCCATCAACGAAATGCTGCGCATCGCCAAACCCGGCACCAAAATCATGATTGCAGACGAAACCACCGACTTTATCCAGAAACAATACAAAAAAAGCCTGTTCACGCGGAACTACTTCCAAGACACCGATTTCGACCTGACACAAATCGAAAACTGCATCCCCGAAACCGTTCGGGAAAAGAAAACGCAGCTGCTGTGGAGCAACCGCTTTTACTGCATCACCTTCCGCAAACCTGTCTAAAACAGCCGCAGCGTTTGTTTTTTCAGACGACCTCGAAATCTGAAAAGGTCGTCTGAAAAATAAAAAGCAGCCTGCACTCGTTATAAAAAAGTGCAGGCTGCTTTTACGCTTTCAGGTAGCCTTTCAGACGACCTTAATGCAGATTCGCCTTAAAGAACTGCTCAAACTTATCAAACGGAATCTTGCCAGTGGTGTTGTCATACAAATCCGTGTGGTTCGCACCTAGCACGATGTACAGCTCTTTGTTTTTGCTGCCCAGAGATTTGAATGGATTGGAGAACTGACAGTGGAAGATTACGAGGGGGGGGGGTAAAAACTATTTAAAAAAATTAGCAATATTCACTTTTAATACTATTTCAAAATAAAAATTTGTTACAATGACAGAGTAGCCATTTTAATTAAATTAAATCAATGAATATAACCAGAAAGTCAATATGATGGAAGTACAAGATTGGGGCGGCGGTTTAACTCAACATGAGGTTGAAGCCATTGAAAAAATCAAACAGGCTTTTCAAGCTTCTGAAAATAACAAGAAAGTAAAAGGACAGGGATTTGACACATTAAAATCCCTCAAATCCATTTTCCCTTGGAAAGGATACTCGGGTTTTCGCTTCGCGGATATAAAAGAACGTAAAGAAGGTGAATTTGATTTGGTTATTGTTACCCATTGCAATGTGTTGATTATTGAGTTGAAACATTGGAATGGAACAATTATTTGCCGTCAAGATAAATGGTATTTGAATGATAAAGATATGGGTCGTTCGCCCGTTTCTATTACACGAAACAAACAATTTATGCTGGAAAAGAAATTGGATAAATTCAAACAGCAATTTACCAATAAAGGCTTTCGTCCGCAGATCCATTTTTTAGTTGTGATGACAGGCAACGCAGATTTCAGCCAACTGCCAGACAATGAAAAATTGCACGTTGTAACATTAACTGAATTTTTGCAATTAAAAGATGAAAAGCAATTCAACGCACGTTTCCGCCCGCATCCTGATAGCAAAACTTTAAATCAGGATTTTGAATTATTCGATAAAAAAATCTTTAGTAGCAACACAGTCAAACCGAAAAATATCAGCATTGGCGGATATTATGCAGAAGACACGCCTATTTTTTCTCACCCAAAACATATTTATCAAGAATATCTTGCCGAAACGGAAAACAAAAAGCACCAAGACCAAGCCTTATTGCGCCGTTGGGATTTCACTAAAATCAACCGCTCTGAAGCTCAAACACCTGACGGGCGTTATCGCCTAGTCAGCCGTGAATACGATGTATTGAACCATATTAAATTACAAAATAAAGACTTGTATCACACATGCTTGAATTACAAATCTACGCCGCAAAAAGGCGAAATTACGGCAGAACATATTGATTTATTTGAGCTATTCCCACAGCAAAAACGTTTTGACCAATTTGTCGGCGGATACAATGGCGAAAATTTAAGTGCAGAACGCCGTTTGGGTTTGGTGCAATTATTGTTGGATAAATTTGCTCAGTTGCACAAAGTCGGTATTGCTCATCGTGATTTGGGCAATCACAGCATTTGGTTGTCGGCAGATGACAAAATTACGCTATCGGGGTTTGCAACCGCCTATTTTTCATCTGAAGAAACGGTTGGCGACATTCGTGAGATTTTGGAAGTCTCCGGCGATTTGGCAAAATCTCATTTTCCACTTTCAGACGGCATCAAACTCACACCATACCAATATGACGTACGTTCTTTAGCTGTTTTGGCATGGCATATCATTCAGGCAAAACGTATTACATCTGATACGCTTGACGAAATGAAAAATAAATTACCGGATGAAACTACATGGTATGCTGAAATTTTGCGTGAGTCATTGTCAGATGTGCCTTTTAAAAGTTCGGTGGATTTCTTAAACAAATTTAATCAAACCAAACCTGAACAGGCGGTGGATTTTTCATTTGATTTTACAAAATTAGAGCCGTTCACACATGACATCAACCATTCCCGTGCCTATCGTGAAGATGATGATTTTATTGTAGAAACCAGTGAGAAAGAAGTTTACTGTTCCAATGGTTTGTTGATTAAAGCATGGCTGAATACAGACCCGCAAACCGATAATTCAAAAGCCAGAGTAGTTTTGAATTGGCTGGAAAATATGGCAAAACTGGCAAGTTTGTCGCCCGATTATGTGCCAAAAATCCGAGAATTCGGTATTGCCAAGAAATCAGGTTGCCTTTTTGCAGCAAGTGATTTTATTGACGGGCATACTTGGCAAGATATTTGCAAACTTGGTTTATCGGATAAACAAAAACAGGCTCTTATCCATCAATTTATTCAAAACATTGAACATTTACACAGTCTAGGTTTTACACATGGCGATTTGAAACCCGACAATGTATTAGTAACGACCGATGATGACTCTGCTCAGCTACATATTCTAGATATATTTGATTTCTCTCCAAACGGGCAAAGTCAGTTCAATACCGAGTATTCGCCGGAATTCGATCATCCTACCGAGAAACAACGCGATAATTTTGCCGTGATGAAAATGGCGTGTGAATTATTGGGTGTTGAATGGAATGGGCCGTCTGAAAGTTTTGCCGATATTTCCGAAGCCGTGCAGCAAGAATATTCAGACAGCCAAACTGCGTTTATTTCATTGACACGTTTTAAAGAGGCACTCAATCCCAAACCGGCTACGCCAATGATTGATATCACAGTGGGCGGGCGTGAGTCGTTTTTGCCTATTTCAATTTATCCTGAAAATGGTGAATTGTTTGTTCAATTTAAAGAAAGTCAAAAATATCCAAATGAAGAAATAGATATTACATTTATTGGATTAGGCGGAAAATTTACCGCTTTTTATACCATTGCTGAGCAACGATTCCGACACGGATTATCTCCATTTGAACGCTATCATATTAGTCGAAATGATCGTGATGATAGCAAATGTAGTTTGCAAATCGGTTTGAATATCACACATAGCAATTATAGCAACTTAGATAAACTTAATGATTTCATTGCGGACAGTACAGAATTTAAGAACTCTATTATTCAATTTGTCCAAGAGCACTTTTTCAAACAGCCTGAAAAAGAACAAGCTGAAAATAACGAGAACTTTGAAGCCGAACCTGTTGATATTATTGCAGAAGAAACAGTTATCGAACAACGTCCTAGTATTAAAAAACTTTGGCAGGCAATTTTAGATACTGAAACCGAAGCTTTACCTTCTATTACTGCCAGCGAAGCATTGCAAAAAACAGAAAATGGGGTCTGTTATATTCCCTATGACGGTGAAATCAGTCCGCTAGATCAATTCAAACGGGATGAAGTTGTTGAGGCTATTGGAAAAAGTGAAGATGGAGAAAAAACCTTTAAATATGGCGAAGTAGATATTGTGCAAAGCCAGTTGAATGAATTACACCTTAAGCCCAAAAGTTTACGTAATTCAGCAAGTAATATTCAAGCAGATACGCCAATTTATTTGCAAAGTAAACAGAACAAAGCGTCTTACACTCGCCGTAAAAACGCATTACAACGTATTTTAGACGGTGAAAGTACGATTAAAAACTTGACTGATTATTTTGATGAACATTGCGTCTTGCCGTCTGAAAAATATGATATTCATATCAGCAATGAAGAATTTAAACGCTATGACCAGCCTGAAAAAAATGTAAGTCTGAATGAAGCACAACGTATTGCCTTTCAACGTTTGATTGCCAATGGACCATTATCCTTATTACAAGGTCCGCCGGGAACAGGGAAAACAGAATTTATTGCTGCATTTGTACATTATTTATTTGATGTGCAAAAGGTTCGAAATATTCTACTGGTCAGCCAATCACATGAAGCAGTCAATACTGCTGCCGAACGTATCCGTAAACACTGTCAGCGTTTGGGAACAGATTTGCAACTGGTGCGGTTCAGTAATCGTGAAATTGCCGATTCCGAAATATTGGAAGATGTGTTTTCACCCAATTTAGTCGGACAAAAACGGGCACAGTTAAATGTGAACAAGATTAGCAATATTTGCCAGCTTGGACGCAGCATGGGGCTGCCTGAAAATTATTTGCGCGAACGAGCCGAATTAGCGTTTGATATTGGTGTGCAAATTCGTCGTTATCAAAAAATTGTTAAATCATCAAAAGATGAAACCGTTGATGAAGATGAAAAACGCTTACGCAAAAAATTAGAAAAAAGCATTAAAGAACAAGCCCAAGCAATGGGGCTGCGTGAATTGGTTGAAATTGACGAGATTCTGCCGAAATTTATCAGTGAATTGGATCACAAACATAATATTCAGCCGATTGAAAATATCCAAGCAGGTAAATTGATTGATTTAACCCAGGATATGCTGGAAGCCCTATCTAACGAACGCACCAATTATGATGAATTTTTGGCTCGTTCCCGTCAGCTTGTGATTGGCACTTGCGTAGGTATCGGACAACGCCATATCGGCATTGCCGATAATCTTTATGACTGGGTGATTGTGGACGAAGCCGCACGTTCTATTTCCAGTGAATTGGCGATTGCCATGCAGTCAGGTACGCGCATTCTGCTGGTTGGCGACCATAAACAACTACCACCTTTGTATTCAGAAGAACATAAAAACGCACTTGCCCGCCGATTAGGAATTTCTAAACGCGGCGAGGAATTAGATCAAGCATTAGGCAGTGATTTTGAACGCGTTTTCCAATCTGAATACGGAAAACAAACTTGTGCCACACTCAAAACACAATACCGCATGGCTCCTGCGATTGGTAGTTTAGTATCAGCATGTTTTTATGAAAATGTTTTGGAAAACGGTAAAACCAATGATGATGTGCCTAATATTTATTTCAGGCTACCTGAAAAGATAAAATCCTGCGTAACATGGTTAGATACAACTTCATTACCAAATGCATATCATGAACCAGCCAAAAATGGTAGTTTGTCCAATCGAGCCGAAGCCGATGTAATTATTGGGATATTACAAGACTTGGCAAACGATGAAACGTTTATGAATAGTGAACCTGTAAAAAAATGTTTAGAGAAAAATGAACAAGCCATTGGTGTAATTTGCATGTACGGCGAGCAGAAAAAACTAATTCGTAAAAAATTCAATGAACGCAGTTGGAATGACGACTTCCGCCGCTTGGTTAAAATTGATAGTGTAGATAGTTATCAAGGTAAAGAAAACCGCGTGATTATCTTGTCGCTGACACGCTATGACAAAACATACAGCACAGGCTTTTTACATTTGCCAAACCGTATTAACGTAGCTCTATCTCGAGCTATGGATAAACTTATTATCGTTGGAGCAAAAACCATGTGGGAACATCCCAAAAACAGCAAAACTCCATTGGCAAAAGTTTTACGTTTTATACAAAAGCAAAATAATCCGCAAGATTACACAATTAAGATATTAAAAAACGGAGCCAAAAAATGAGTGAACAAAAAACACCTTATAATCAAATAGATTTTGTGGTTAAAGCTCCGCGTTTTCGTATCGTATTTTCGTATATGAGCGATAAAGGTGTGGCGTTTGTGCGTGAATATTTGTTGCGACTTTTGAAAGTAACACCGTGCAAACCTGCACAAATTGCCCAATACTTTGGTTTTAATCAATATGAAACCGAAGTCGCTCTTGCTGATTTGGAGAGCAATAAATGGATTATTTGGCAGGATAACGGCTTGATTGCATTATCAGCAGAAGGGCAGAGACTGTTTCAAGACAATCAGGGATCACCCCATATTCCCACTTTAAAAGAATTTGGTGGTGAATATCGTATGGAATTATTAGATAGTAATTTTCTGAAAAAAAACGACTGTGATAAAAATCGCCAGCAAGCCATTGAGTTAGTCATTGAACCAAAGGTGTTATCAGAAAGTAGCGAAATTGCACAAAAAACATTTCAAAATCGCTTTCGCCAGCTAATAGAAGATGAAATTGTTGAAGTTAAAAATGAAGTAGGTGAAATTGAAAAGGATATTTCACTATATAAGATTGATGTTATTGAACCCAAAGGTGCGCCTGATTATTTCCGTTTCACGCAACAATTCGAGTTATTGCCTGAAACAGGACAAGCTAAAGAACGCAATGATGTGCCGATAATTACTCATCAAGAAAATATTCAGCAAGCCATTACTGCACAACTGGAGCAATTTGATCATCATGATAATTTGCGTGAACTGCGTAACAGTATGGAAGAAATTGGTGATGACGATACTTTGAAAGTGCTGTTTGGCGGGAAATTAGATTTTACTGAATTTTTGAAGGTCTATCAGAAGTATGAACAACAAAATGGTTTGTATTTTCTAGGGCAAATTTATCATCAAGAAAACTTATTCGAACAAATCAACCAAATTTTGGATAAACCAAACAAAAAATCACCCAAAAAACTCTATTGGTTGGCTCCAAGCGATATTTACTGGGGAAAACAACGGAAAATTCATGACAAAATTCAAAATCTAATAGATAAACAAAAAAGTGGCTATGATTTTCACCTGTACTTACCTTTGCCTTCCGAACGAAATCAACATGAAAAACAAGAATGGCTAAATCACTTTAAAGATATATCAGATAAAGTACTTTACGGATTCTGTGAAGGTTTTTTAGATGGAAATACTGAAATTCTATTTCTAGAAGATAAATTTGCTGTTGTTTGTTATCACGCAAAACTATCTTCTTATCCTGTGACATTGCCTATCGGGTTTATGACTACCGATATTAAAAAAATAAATCATATTATAAGATTGGCTAAAAATTATCTAAATTCTGCCCTATTCCCTGATAGAGATGAAGATGAAATAAGACAAAAAGACTTTGGTTTGTTAAAACCATAGCAGCATAATCTTTATATATGCAATGGACAAACTCAAAGTCCTAAAACACTTCTGCTCCGCCGCCGAATCCACCTGCAAAACGGCGAACTTGTAGAACCCCTCCCCGACATCCCACGCCGCCCTTGGCAACTCTACATCTACCGCCCACAACGCACAGTAACTTCCGGGAGCGTGTTAAAGGTGTTCGACTGGCTGACGGAGGTGTTGCGGGAAATGTATGATAAAGAGGCTACCTAAAAATCAAGAAGGCTCAAGCGACATTCATCGTCTGTTTCCGCTTGCCTTCAGGTCGTCTGAAAACCACATTTATAAACCCAAACATCAGAATATCAATACCCAATACGGCTCATGCTGAAACCCAATTCATCAGACAGATTTGACGTCTTTATCGAGCCTCAACCCAAGCTGCGCTTACCAATTCGAATCGGCTATACTACCGCCTTTCCTTAAAACACACATCGTCATGAGTACCAAAAAATTTCCCGTCCCCCTCAGCTATTTCAGCATGCCGTTGGGGCTTTTCGCGCTCGGTTTGTCGTGGCGTTACGGCGCGCGTATCGGGCTTTTGCCGCATTGGGCTGCGGAAACGCTGTTAGCCGCCGCCTTTGCACTTTGGCTGCTGCTGGTCATTGCCTACATCATCAAAATCCGTTTTTTCCGCCCCGAATTTTTGCAGGATTTGCAGGATTTGGTGCAATGTTGTTTCATCAGCGCGATTCCGATTACCACGATGCTGGCGGGTTTGGCAGCCTTACCCTATCAAACGCTATCGGCAAAAGGGTTGATTTTGCTGGGAACAGCGGGGCAGTTGGCATTTGCCATGTACCGCGCAGGAGGCTTGTGGCGCGGCGTCCATACCCTTGATGCCACCACGCCGATTATTTACCTGCCCACCGTTGCCACCAATTTTGTCAGCGCGACCGCAATAGCGGCATTGGGTTGGTCGGATTACGCCTGGCTGTTTTTGGGCGCGGGGCTGTTTTCATGGCTTAGCTTGGAAGCCGCCATATTGAGCCGTTTGCGCACTGGCACACCCGTCAACGCCCCTGCGCGCGGTATTGTCGGCATTCAGCTTGCGCCCGCTTTTGTCGGCAGCGGCGCTTATTTTGCCGTATCGGGCGGACACATCGACACCTTCTCGCTGCTTTTAATCGGCTACGGCTGCCTGCAATTCCTGCTGCTGCTGCGCCTTCTGCCCTGGATGCTGGAACAGGGTTTCAGCCCCAGTTTTTGGGGTTTCTCGTTCGGTTTGGCGGCAATGACGGGCTGCGGTTTCCATTTAATTGCTGAACAGCGTTTACTGTTTTTAGGCTATTTCCTCGCCACCACAGGCTCCGGCTTGGTGATGTTGCTGTTGCTGGCTACTTTAAATTTAGCGAGACAGGGACGGTTGTTGGTTAAATGAAAAATCGTGCGATTTAAAGGTGTTATAAAACGGACATGGATACGAACATGGTTTTAGGTCGTCTGAAAACAGCGTAAGCGTAGTCTGATTCTAAAATCCAGATACGCTTACTGCCTGTGTCCCCCAACACCTCCTCCAGCCAATCAAACACCAATTTCACACGTGGGCAAGTGATATTTCTTTTGGGCGGTAAACGTATGTCGTCACTACTTCCGAGGGAGTTCAGGAAAATTCTCCACCAATTCAACTCTTACCAAATAAACATGGCAAGTAAAACAGGACTGGCAGACGACGGTTTGGGCTTAACAAGGCGGCCATAATTTCATTTGAAATATGTGTAGTGATGAATTTGGGACGTACAGGAAGAAAACAAAATACTATTAATTATTGCAGCAGTACACGATAGTCAAAACTGGGAGGCATAGCTGGTATTTATGCTGAACAGTATCATGGAAACTGCAAAGAAGAGGTTACTTTAATCAATAAAATTAAGAGATTTGATAAAAAACAAACAGCCCATCTGCACCAACCTACCATAAATTTTTGAAAAAGGAGATTATTATATTAATGTGAAGCTGTAAGGATTATTGATAGCATAATAATGAGATATTATAAAAATATCTCTGTATTTAATGATCTGATATAATTCACACATTTCATATTGATGATGTGTATTTTATTTTGAAAAATCTAAGGAGAAAAAATGTATTATAGTTCTGACATTCCGAAACATAAAGTTTTTTTGAGTTTTCATCATCAAGATGACTGTTATCGCCAACAATTTGAACGGCAATTTTCTAATGAATTTGATCCAGTATTTGTTAATCGTTCTGTTCAAGATGGTGATATTGATCCAAATTATAAAACGGATGCCATTCGCAGAGAGATTCGTGAAAACTATATTTCTGACTCCTCAGTAACCATAGTTCTTATTGGTCAAAATACATGGCAACGTAAGCATGTGGATTGGGAAATAGGATACAGTTTAACAACTTCAAACCTAAATACTCGTTCTGGTCTAATCGGTATCCTGTTGCCCAGTTATTCTCCATGTCATGAATCATATTTCCATCCTAACTGTGTACGAAAATGGACTGAAAATAATAGTCAGATTTATACACCTTGCAACATTCCACCACGATTATATGACAATATTCAGAGCGGCTATGCCAAAATCTATCCTTATCCAACCTCTTCACATGAATTAAAAAAATGGATTCATGAGGCATTTCAAAGAAGAGGCAGCGGGTCACATCGTAACAGTCGCGATTATTTTGCCAATAATCGAAATAGTTCACATTAGTAATTTAAACTTTAAGTAGGGATTAGTCTCTTATGTCCATGCAAATCACTCCACCTTTGGCCGTTCATTTTATTTGGCATCCAGATGATAAAGAAAATATCTATTCTACACTGATGGAATTTCGTCGTTATCTTACACGGGATATTGATCGTCCATTTTCTAGAGAATTAAATATCCCAACATTTTTATACAGCTCACGAAAACCTAAAATCCCACCATCTTCTACCCCACAGAAACTTGCTGAAAAAGATGTGATTTTTCTTTTTATTAGCAGTAATACTTTGATGGATCCTGGTTGGGAATACTATATCAACTCGTTACCAGAGCAAGATAATTATCATATTGTGCCTGTAGCTATTGAACGAGAAGGATTAAACCAAACTTCATCAGGTCGTCTGAAGAATTTAAATTGTATTCGGGCATTTGATTGGCCTACTGCACTAAAAAAAGAATACGCCATTCTTTTCTTATCTCATGAGTTATATCGATTTGGTTTGAAAGATACTACTGAGAATAACCTTGGTATTGATTCTTCGATTCGCTTATTCCTAAGTCATGCAAAAAAAGGAGATACAGGCTTAAAACACGCAGAAGCTATTAAGAATTTTTTAGATAACTCCAATATGCAAAGATTTTTTGATGCAAATGAAATATCACCTGGATTTAAATTTGATCAAGAAATTGAAAATCATATTAAAAACTCAACAATCATTGCGATTGAAAGTGATGCGTACTCTTCTAGATACTGGTGTCAAAGAGAAATTTTAAGTGCCAAAAGGGAACGACGCCCTATTATCCTTGTGAATAGCTTGGAAGAATACGAAGATAGAGTTTTCCCTGCAGCATCGAATATTCCCTGTGTGCATATAACTGCAGAGCCATTGGAAGAAAAAGATATTTTAAGGATTCTTATCGCAGCATTATTAGAAACAATACGTTTTGAGCATGCACACAAACTGCTACGATATTATCAAGAGCAAGGCTGGATTGATAAATCTGCTGAGATTTTTGCTAGACCGCCAGAAATTCAGCAAATTGTTGATATTTTAGATAAAGGACATAAAGATAATTTAGTTATTTGCTACCCTGAACCACCTTTATATAAGGAAGAAACAGAGTGGACAAATCATTTTAACATTACTGTTTCCACTCCCTTATGGTCATCTAAACAAGAGAATGAAACTAGCTCTAATTTACGTATCGGTCTATCTATTTCTGATTATCTTCCTGACGGTTATGAAACATACAACCAAGACATTGACGAACTCAAGCGGTTTTCTCAATCTTTAGCACGACATTTATTAGCTGGTGAGCACACTCTAATTTATGGTGGCGATTTACGGGATGAAGGTTTTACGAAATTCATTCTCGATGAAGCAACAGTTTTAAGGGATAGGTTGCAGACAGATCAACTATTTGTAGAAAATCATCTAGCTTGGCCTCTATATACTAAAAAAGAAAATACAAAGTGGTATGCAAATTATAAAACTGTAGTAAAACCTGTAGAAGCTAATATACCGGATGATGTAGAAGGTTTGATTCAGAATAAAGATCGTTTTCTTGAGCCAAATTGTCCTGAAAATAAATATATTTGGTCTCGATGTCTTACCGAGATGAGAGAAACGTCTATCTGTTCTTCGGATATAAGAGTTTTTGCTGGTGGAAAATTTGAAAACTACCTTGGAAAAATGCCTGGGGTTTTAGAAGAGTTCTTGATTGCTTATAAAGAGAAAAAAGTAATTTTCTTAGTTGGTGGTTTAGGAGGATTAACCGGTAAGTTATGTGATTCAATTAAGAATCAATGCTTGGCTGAAGAGTTTACGGAAGAATGGCAGACTTCTCATAATGCATTCTATAAAGAATTACAGGATATCGCACGTTCTCATAATAACAATGCCAATTATGACGACATTAGATCTATTATTGAATATATCTCAATCTCAGAGCTTGCAACAAAAGCAGGACTAACGGTCAAAGAATATGAGAGATTGATGCAGACACCTTTTGTTGATGAATGCGTTCATCTGATTCTAAAAGGAATTAAAAACTTATCTAGCAAGGAGAGCAGTCTTAATGACCAAGCATAAAGTTTTTATTAGTTATCATCATACTAATGATCAGTGGGCAAAGGAAGCGTTGCTTAAGTGCAATGAAGAAAACGATATTTTTATCGATGACTCTGTTGATACAGGGGATATTAGTGATGATTTATCGGATGAAGAAATTAGAAAGAAAATTCGTGATGAATACTTACGTGAGACTACTGTTACAATTTTATTGGTAGGAACGGAAACTAAAAATAGAAAACATATTGATTGGGAACTTTATTCCAGTATGTATGATGGTAAGAAAAATAAAAAATCAGGCATTCTTGTAATACAGCTTCCTTCAACAAACCCTCAGTATATCAGGGCAGCACATGGTGATGAGGAAAAAAGAAATTTATATCGATCAGTTACCAATTGGATTAGTATAGATTCTAGAGATGAGTATGAAAGGCGATATCCTTATTTGCCAGAACGTATAATCGATAATTTACTAGCTAGAAATGTAAAAATATCTGTTACAAAATGGGAAGATTTAAATGTTGAAGATTTAAAATTACTTATTGATCTAACTTTTCAAGATAGAGAATCTTGCCAGTATGACATGAGTAGAAAGATGAGAAGAAATAATTCGTAGATAATTCATAAATAATTTACAAAGAGATAATCTATGGACTTACTAACTTATATATTCAAAGGATCTTATGTTAATAGGAAAAAAGATAAGTATTTTATCAAAAATATTCTTTCTACATTTAACAAAGACGAGGTTACTGGAATTGGTGTTAAAGTAAATAATAACCCATGGGCATTTGAGGTATTTATTTTTATTACAATAGATACAAATTATCTTAAAAGAGAAATATTTACCGAATGGATAAAGCAGTTTGGTGATAAATATTCTTTACATAATATATTTATTGGAGATGTGTCAAAAGGTGGTAATATAGCGACATTTAAGGATGCATATACTCTATCTTCCTTTGATAAACTTTTTATTTTTTCTGAATCTGAATCTGAATCATTTATTAGAAATAAAATACTTCCTACGTTACGGTTTGGACTGCGTTCTTCTTTTGAGGCGAAAAATCCCCAATATAAAAGTGCTAAATATCAGATTCCAGCAATTTTCATTAGTCATTCATCATTAGATAAAGATAAGATAGCTTTGCCTATTAGCGATTATTTATGCGCTAAAGAAATACCAATTTGGTTAGATCGTAATGAAATGACGTTAGAAAATAATTCAAGTGAGGAAGTCATATACGAAAAAATTCGCCATGGCATCTCAATATGTAAGACAGGAGTATTCATTGTTACGCCAAATTTTATTGAGGAAAGCAAATGGACAAAAGTAGAGCTATCTATTTGTAAAGAGCTTGATAAAAATATTCTATTACTTATCTTTGATAAAAATGAAGAAAGAGTAGAAAAGTTAAAAAAAGATTTTTCTTTAGATGATTCACCCATTGTCTTAATGAATAGTATAGAGGTTGATTATGAAACTGTAAGAAAGAAACTTTTAAAGAATAATTTTATATAAGATCCTGTTCCTTCTAAAAAAGCAGCCTGCACTTCCTCAACAAAGTGCAGGCTGCTTTGGTAATGCGCCGTTTATCAATCCAGCTTCACGATTTCTCCGTCTTCTGGAACGTTCGCACAGCTTTCAATGCTTTGACCGCGTATAAATTTACGCATATCGGCGCGGCTGACGGCGGTATGATTCACGGTATGAGACCTTTGCAAAAATAGTCTGTTAACGAAATTTGACGCATAAAAATGCGCCAAAAAATTTTTAATTGACTAAAACCTTCCTAATATTGAGCAAAAAGTAGGAAAAATCAGAAAGGTTTTGAATTTTGAAAATGAGATTGAGCATAAAATTTTAGTAACCTATGTTATTGCAAAGGTCTCATACGGGCAGGTTTTTCGGAATGGGACGTGCGGCGGTTTCGTCCCAATGGCCTTCGTGAGTATGGGTAACGATAACTGCATCCACACCGTCCAAAATTTTATTCACGCTCATCGGCAGCCCGACCAGCGGCATTTTGGCTTGGCTGTTGAACGTACTGGGAAAGCCGTTCATGGAATGCTTGGGGGCGAAAACGGGTCAACCAAAAACGTCTGTCCTGCGTATTCGACTTTGGCAGTAGCGTTACGGATATGAAAGCAGCCCGCACTTACCCTTTCCGATGAAATCGGATTCCCGAATCCCGCCAACGCCACTAAAATATCGAACCCGATGCCCGCGAACACCGCCCCCATCATTTTCAGGTAGCCTGAAAGGACACACCATGCCGCAGCCGGATTGGCAATCTATCGAAAACCTCGCCTATCAAATCATCGTGGATGCCGTGCACAGCATCCGCAGGCAGCACCCGCACGAAACCGTGTATGCCGCCATTTTCCACAATTTCTACTGCGACAATACCCATCTCTATTTCCCCTCACTGTCGGTCGGCACAGAAAAGCTGCTTGCGCGCGTGGTGGAAAAATACCAACGCGAATACGGCTCCGCCGAAAGCCGCTCCGAGCTGGAACAATCGCTGCGCTGGTCGGGTGCAGACTTGGCGGAATATCTGTTTGACGGCGGCACAACGGGCAATACGGCGGCGCAAAGCGTGCAGGCTGCCGTGCGCCAAGAAACCGATTGGGACGACTTATACGACCACTTCCGCCAATGCTTCCCACGCGCCTGCCGCCGCGCCACCGAAGATTTGCTGCGCGCCAAGCTCGTCGCCCCCGATTTTGTCGCCGTTGCCTGCGATGAAGACGAAGAGCTGATTGTGCCCAGCCTCACGCCCGAACAACTGCAACGGCATTTCCCTGAATTTGTATAACTTTCAGCAAGTAGGTTAGATTATAGTGGGTTAAATTTAAATCAGGACAAGGCGACGAAGCCACAGACAGTACAAATAGTACGGAACCGATTCACTTGGTGCTTCAGCACCTTAGAGAATCGTTCTCTTTGAGCTAAGGCGAGGCAACGCCGTACTGGTTTAAAGTTAATCCACTATAAAAACCCAACTTCCACCAAGACCTCAGCCTAACCCGCCGCCGTTTCAGACGACCTGCCGCAATTATTGGAACGTGAGCCGCGCCGTTTTGTCGAAGTTGCAAAGGATATTTATGATGCAGCCTGAACATACTCCCTTAATCGAATTCAAAAACGTCAGCAAACGCTACGACAACCACACCGCCGTGAACGAACTGAACCTGACCATTTACCAAGGCGAGTTTTTCGTGTTGGTGGGCGGTTCGGGCAGCGGCAAATCCACTATGCTGCGCATGATTAACGCGTTGACCGAGCCGACCGACGGCGATGTTTATTTCAACGGCAGGCGTATCAAAGATTACGACATCCGCGGGCTGCGCCACCGCATCGGCTATGTGCTGCAACAAATCGCCCTGTTCCCCACTATGACCGTGCGGCAGAATATCGAGCTGATGCCCGACATTTTGGGCTGGGACAAACCGAAGCGCACATCGCGCGTGAACGAGCTGCTCGAGCTGGTCGGCATGCCGCCCGAAACCTACCTAAACCGCTATCCGCACGAACTCTCCGGCGGCGAACAGCAGCGCATCGGCATCCTGCGCGCCATTGCCGCCAAACCCGACATCTTGTTGATGGACGAACCCTTCTCCGCCCTCGACCCGCTCGCCCGCGCTTCCCTTCAGGAAACCGTGTCGCTGATTCATAAAAAACTCGGCACTACTATTGTTTTCGTTACCCACGACATGAGCGAAGCCGCCAAACTCGCCTGCCGCATCGGCGTGATGCACCAAGGCAGGCTGGTGCAGGTCGATACGCCGCAGGATATTCAAAACCATCCGGCGGATGATTATGTGCGCTCCCTGTTCGGCGCGACTCAGCCGGAAAACACTACTTCTGCCGACGAAGTCATCAATCTTTATCGCCGCTTGGATGCAAACGGCAAGGCGCGTGTACGGGAACATTGGGCAAAAGAAGAAAACAAAGAAGATTCAAAAGAGGTCGTCTGAAAACGGACATATTGGATTTTGCCCAATCGTTTTCAGACGACCTTTGCCATAAACAGATGTAAAAAAATGAAGATACTGATTTATTCGGCTTTACTTCTCTTCAGCTTGCTTGCCCTATGATTCTGGTTGGAAGCCATTCAAAAGGCATTTAGACCATTTTAAAATGACTGTTTACTAAATTTCTTTTCTAATTCTCTCAATGCGGACTGCAAACAATCTTCAACCGAAGATCTGTATGCTGTAGTAAGATCTGGCACAGTATGCAAATCCAGTACATACTGCAACTCATCTGCGAATGTATCTTCGACAAAAGACGGTTTGACCAAATAGGTTTCCAGCCTAAACAAGCGTGCGTGAAACTCATCATTACTGTTTTTGAGAATTTCAATTTTAAAATTCAATTCATCATCTTCTAGGGCAATCGGATTTACAACAACAGTTTTCACTACTTCTGAATATTGCAGCATTCTTGATTCTCCAATTTAAGCAGGTTTACATTGACAATGTCTGGCATAGGTTCCGGCCGGCGCTTTTTGGGTTGCATCTTTTTTTGCAGCTGTACAAGCAGCGTCTGCTGTTTTACCCGTTCCTGCCCCAGTAACCCGCGCAGGTGGATTAGGAGCTTTTTTCGGGTCAATAACCTGAATATTGCACTGAGCTGTGTAAGTAAAAGTTTTAGCAAAAACCGGGAAAGCCAGTAACGATCCTAACATAACCCAAAGGGTTCCTTTTACTACTTTCATATTACCCTTCCTTATTGGTTGTTTCATTAAATTCATTAGACAATAATAGCTTGTAAAAATTCCTTATTTTCCAAGTCAATTGAGCGAACTTGTCGTTCCGACAGAATCAGCCGAGTGGGAACAGCTTGTCAGAAAGCGTTGTGCTTATCAACCCGACCTCACCTACTGTTTTTTGCTTTTCAGACGACCTCAAACCATTTTCAGTACACACTCAAGCACTGGGTCTGCTTTCTGCTAACACCCAATTTCGCAAAAACTCTACTGTAAGTCCAAATCAAAAGCATCCATGTCGTCAGATACCGTATCAAAAATCAAGCGAATCTGCTATATATGTTTCCTCAAAACCCCAAAGGAGAACCAAGATGGACATTCTTTCCCGCCTGCAAGCATTGCCGCCGTGCAGGTTCCACTACAAATTACTGGTATTGGTCGGCATCGGTTGGTTGTTTGACGCAATGGATACCGGCATCGTGTCGTTTATATTGCCCGCATTGGGCAAAGAATGGGGATTGCAGCCGGCGCAACTGGGCTGGATAGTCAGCATCGCCTTTATCGGCATGGCACTGGGGGCGGTAGCGAGCGGCTGGCTGGCAGACCGCTTCGGCAGGAAAACCGTATTTGCCGCGACCATGGCGGTGTACAGCACGGCGACAGGCCTATGCGCCTTCGCTCCCGACATTGCAACACTACTTATCTGCCGCTTCTTTGTCGGCGTAGGACTGGGCGGACAGCTTCCCGTCGCGGTGTCATTGGTCAGCGAATACGCCCCTCCGAAAGTACGCGGTCGGTTTATCGTGTTGCTGGAAAGTTTTTGGGGCTTGGGCTGGCTTGCCGCCGCACTCGCTTCCTATTTCTTTATCCCAAAATTCGGCTGGCACAGCGCGTTTTTAATCGGCGCGCTGCCTATTTTTTATATCCCGCTGGTGCTGAAATTCATCCCCGAATCCGTCCCATACCTGCTCTCGCAAGGCAAAACGGACGAAGCGCACCGGCTGGTCAGCCGCTTGGAAGAGGAAGCGGGGATTGCGCCCGCTGCAACAGCCGTAGCACCGCCGCAACAGCAAAAACAGCGCATCCGTTTCATACAATTATGGCAACAGCCTTTCGCACGGCGCACGCTGATGCTGTGGTTGGTTTGGTTCGGCATCGTCTTTTCCTATTACGGCATTTTTACTTGGCTGCCGAAACTCTTGGTCGAACAAGGCAATACGGTGGTTAAAACCTTTGAATATGTGCTGGTGATGATTGTCGCGCAACTGCCCGGCTACATCGCGGCGGCGGCATTGGTGGAAAAAATCGGGCGCAAAGCGACTTTGGCGGGCTTTCTCGCCGCCTGTGCCGTCTGTGCGTGGTTTTTCGGACAAAGCAGCAGCGCCGCCGAAGTCATGGTATGGGGCAGCCTGATGTCGTTCTTCAACCTCGGCGCATGGGGCGTTTTATACACCTACACGCCCGAACTCTACCCCCTCCGCTTCCGCGCCTTCGCCTCCGGCTGGGCTGGCGCAATCGGACGTATCGGCGGCATTCTTGCGCCTATGGTGGTCGCCAAAATGGTCGGTGGCAGCGGCGGATTCGGCAATATATTCATGATGTTCGCCGGCGTGATGATGCTGATTGTATTGGTGATTTTGGCTTTAGGCGAAGAAACGAAAGGCAGGACGCTGGAGGAAATCAGCTCTTAAACAACCGTATCGACAGCCTAAAATCAGCAAAAGGTCGTCTGAAAACTCAAAATTGGTTTTCAGACGACCTTTGTTTTAAGGTTAAGATTATTCGCCCAACTTCTTCGTTTTATTGACGATGATCTCTACACGGCGGTTTTTAGCGCGACCTTCGGGATTGTCGCTGCCGTCATCGTTGGCGTTTGGCGCAACGGGATTGGCGGCGCCGAGACCTTCGGTTTGATAGTTTTGATGCAACCCTTTTGCCTCAAACCAGTTTAGCGTAGGTCGGATTCTCGAATCCGACATTTCGAGCATTGCTGCAATAGATTGCAATGACCGGTATGTTAAAGATTTTGTCGGATACAAGTATCCGACCTACGCTTGCTAGAGATTTTCAGACGACATTTGAGGTCGTCTGAAAGTTTGAAACAATGGTTTGAACGACAAAGAACGCGTGCGTGCGTACCGCACACACTCTACACGTCGGTTTTAAAGTTTGTGCCGCCCGCAGGTAGGTTGTGTGGCGCAGCCACGCACACGGTTGGTCATGCAGACTACGGCTTGCTGCGTTAGCGTGGTGGTAGGATGTGAGCTGCAGGCAGGCACGCGGTTTTGGGCGGTTGGGGACGGCGTGTGTGGTGGAGCCGCACATATTTCATTTGCTTACATTAAGCCATAATATTTTGAAATCGCATTAGTTAATATTCCTGCAATAGTACCTACTGAAACATCAATTGCACCGGTAGAAGCCTTTGTAACAATATTGCCAATCCATGCACTTACTTTTGAGCCGAATTTTTTATCTGTGGGCTGACCATCTTCTATCAGTGCATTTCGTAAATCTTCTAATTCGGCAGATGGAATCCCGTTTTTTGCTAAAAAGTTAGCCAGTTCATTGAAATTTTCTTTTTCAATATGAATACCGTCTTGAATATTTTGCTGAACATTACCGCCAAAAATATCCCCAATAAACCCTTGCATATTCTGAATATTGAATTGGTTTGACATTGCTTTCTCCTGTTCTGATTTTGTAAATTGGATACCATTTCCTAAAATACCTTCCTCTTCCAGTCGTAATGCCCAATCTAAAATTAGCTGTCTTACCTTTGATTGAATATTCATCAGGTCAATTGAATGAATGATTATTTTCGGCTCAAGCGGAAATGGAGTTTTTTGTAAATCCATTAAAGACTGTTTTAAATTATTAGGTAAAACTCTTTGAAAGCTATTACATTTTGTCTTTAATAGGTTTCTTATTTCACTAATTGATGATGTATATTTAATTTTTGTTACTAGTTCTCTCAATTCATCAGGAAGCATAAATGGAACATCGCCATGATAAGGGTTAAAAGCTTTTAACTCTCCATAAAATATTCTATATTTTGGTAAATTTTCTGATGAATAACCTTGTAATTCATTATTACACCATTCAGTTAATTCATTAATTTTTAATTTTCTTGCAACCATTAATGTTTTACTTACTAACTCTTCTACATCACTATTTGGGTTGGCAGCTAGGCTTTGTAGTTCTAAAATAATAGAAGTCATTTAATTCAATCTCCATGTTAAATAAAATTATTCCGCTCCAAACAACAGATTTTCCTTAATATTCCGTATTCTATCACGAAGAACAGCCGCCTCTTCAAACTGCAAATCCCTAGCCGCCTGCTGCATAGCCTTCTCCAGTTTGGCGATTTCTTTAATCGCGTCTTCTTCGTTGTGAATCTCGCCGACTTTAACCTTGTTTTTACCTTTCAGACGACCCTTGCCGCTGTCTTCTTCGTGGTACACGCCGTCGATGATGTCTTTGACCTGTTTTTTAATCTGCTGCGGCATGATGCCGTGTTCTTCGTTGAATTTCATCTGTTTTTCACGGCGGCGTTCGGTTTCGTCGATGGCGGCTTTCATGGAGTCGGTGATTTTGTCGGCGTACAGGATGGCGACGCCGTTTACGTTGCGCGCGGCGCGGCCTATGGTTTGAATCAGGCTGCGGTGGGAGCGCAGGAAGCCTTCTTTGTCGGCGTCGAGAATGGCGACGAGGGAGACTTCGGGGATGTCCAAGCCTTCGCGCAGCAGGTTGATGCCGACGAGTACGTCAAACAATCCCAGCCGCAAATCGCGGATGATTTCTACGCGCTCGACGGTATCAATGTCGCTGTGCAGGTAGCGCACTTTGATGCCGAGTTCGCTGTAATAGTCGGTGAGTTGCTCCGCCATGCGTTTGGTGAGGGTGGTAACGAGTACGCGTTCGCCTTTTTGGATGCGGTCGTTGATTTCGCTCATTAAGTCATCGACTTGGGTAGCGACGGGGCGGATGATGATTTGGGGGTCGACCAGCCCTGTGGGGCGGACGACTTGTTCGACCACTTGTCCGGCGTGTTCTTCTTCGTATTTGGCGGGAGTGGCGGAAACAAAAATGGTTTGCGGCATGACTTTTTCAAATTCGTGGAATTTGAGCGGGCGGTTGTCGCGGGCGGAAGGCAGGCGGAAGCCGTAGTCCACGAGGTTTTGCTTGCGCGATGCGTCGCCTTTGTACATGCCGCCGATTTGGGTTACGGTAACGTGGCTTTCGTCGATGAACATGATGGCGTTGTCGGGCAGGTAGTCCATCAGTGTGGGCGGCGGTTCGCCTTCTTTTTTGCCGGAGAAGTGGCGGGAGTAGTTTTCGATGCCTTTGCAGAAGCCCATTTCGTAGAGCATTTCGAGGTCGAAGCGGGTGCGCTGTTCGATGCGTTGTTGCTCGACGGGGCGTTGTTCGCGGACGAAAAATTCGATGCGTTCGCGCAATTCTTCTTTGATGGACTCGCAGGCGCGCAATACGGTATCGCGCGGGGTAACGTAGTGGCTGGACGGGAAGACGGTGTAGCGGCCGACGCGTTGGTGCAGGCTGCCTGAAAGCGGGTCGAACATATCGAGGCGGTCGATTTCGTCATCAAACAGGCTGATACGCAAGGCGTTTTCGGAGCTTTCGGCGGGGTACACGTCAATCACGTCGCCGCGCACGCGGAAGCTGCCGCGTTTGAAGTCCAAATCGCCGCGTTCGTACTGCATGGAAACGAGTGTGGCGATGATGTCGCGCTGCTCGATGGTGTCGCCTTCTTTGACGGACAACACCATTTGTTGATACTCGGTCGGATCGCCGATACCGTAAATGGCGGATACGGTGGCGACGATAATCACGTCGTCGCGCGTCATCAGGTTTTTGGTGGCGGAAAGGCGCATCTGCTCGATGTGTTCGTTGATTGCGCTGTCTTTTTCGATGAACAAATCGCGGCTGGGCACATAGGCTTCGGGCTGGTAATAGTCGTAGTAGGAGACGAAATATTCCACCGCGTTTTCAGGAAAAAACTCGCGCATTTCGGCATAAAGCTGGGCGGCAAGGGTTTTGTTGTGCGCCATAATGATGGCGGGGCGGCCGCTTTGGGCGATGACGTTCGCCATGGTGTAGGTTTTTCCCGAACCGGTTACGCCGAGCAGGGTTTGATAGGCAAGGCCGTCTGAAAGTCCTTCGAGCAGGTCGGCAATGGCGGTAGGCTGGTCGCCGGCGGGCGGGAAGGGTTGGTGGAGTTTGAAAGGGGAATTTGGGTATTGGATGACTTCCATATTGCCGCCTGTACCTGTTTTCTAGTTCGGGGAAAAGGGAAATTATAGCAAAAAGGTCGTCTGAAAATTTTCAGACGACCTTTTGCGTTGTTGAAACTTAAGCCAAAGAAGCGTTTACAAATGCGGTCAACTGACCTTTTGCCAATGCGCCGACTTTGGTGGCGACGTTTTCGCCGTTTTTGAACACCATCAGCGTCGGAATACCGCGCACGCCGAATTTGGCTGGAGTGGCTTCGTTGTCGTCGATGTTGAGTTTGACGACTTTCAGACGACCTTCAAATTCGGCTGCGATGTCGTCCAAAATCGGAGCGATCATTTTGCAAGGGCCGCACCAAGGTGCCCAGAAGTCCAACAATACGGGAACGTCGGATTTCAAAACGTCTTGTTCGAAATTTGCATCGGTGGTGTGGATAATCAGTTCGCTGCTCATGAGTTTTTCCTTTTTGTGTCAAATTGAATCAGATATTGTGCAGGATAGGGCTTGGGGCTGAAAATTTCAAGTGTCGCCAAAGTGTAATAGTTTTTTTGTAAGGTTGCCATCGGGATTGGCTAATGTTTTTCAGACGACCTGTCCGACAGGTCAGCCTGCCCTGAAACTCATCAGATGGCGCGTGTAATCGCTGGAAGGGTTGGCAAATACGGTTTCGCAGCCGCCCTCTTCGACGATTTTACCGTCTTTCAAAACCATCACGCGGTGCGACAGGGCGCGGATGACGGCGAGGTCGTGGCTGATGATGATGAGGCTGAGACCGTGTTTTTTCTGCAAATCGGCGAGCAGCTCCAGAATCTGTTGCTGCCATTGTACGTCGAGCGCGCTGGTGGGTTCGTCCAAAACGAGGATTTTCGGGCGGACGATGATGGCGCGGGCGATGGCGAGCCGCTGGCGTTGTCCGCCGGAAAAGGCGTGCGGATAGCGTTCGAGTGCGTCTTCGGGCAGCCCGACCTGCCGCAATACGTCTTGCACGCGCTGCCGCATTTCTGCACGGGACAAATCGGGTTCGTGAACGCGCAGGGCTTCGGAAACGATATTAAAGACGTTCATGCGCGGGTTGAATGCGCCGAAGGGGTCTTGGAACACCATTTGTATATCGCGTCTGGATTCGTGTTTCCAGTCTTCGCCGTTGATTTTCAGACGACCTTCCGCATCGATAAGGTGCATGACGGCTTTTGCCAGCGTGGTTTTGCCGCAGCCGCTTTCGCCAATGATGCCCAGCGTTTCGCCTGCTTTCAAATCGAAGGACACCGGCTCCAGCAAGGTTTTGCTGCGTTTTTTGAACCAGCCTGCTGTTTCTTTGACGGCAACGGAAATCTGCTCCGCCTGCAAGACGGTGGCGGGATTGTCCGCCAAAGGTACGACCTTGCGCGCGGCACCGGCGTTCAACAGCATTTTCGTGTATTCGTGTTGCGGATGGGCGAATACTTCCGCCGCTGCACCCGTTTCGACAATGCGTCCGCCGCGCATCACAGCGACGTCGTCTGCAAAGCAGCGGACAAGGTTCAGGTCGTGGGTGATGTAGAGCATGGTCATGTTGTGCGCCTGCTGCAAGCGCGCCAACAAATCGAGAATCTGCGCCTGCACGGCGACATCCAGGGCGGTGGTCGGTTCGTCGGCAATCAGGAGCTTGGGTTCGGCGGCAACCGCCATCGCAATCATCGCCCGCTGCCGCTGTCCGCCGGAAAGCTGGAAGGGATAGGCAAAGGCTTTTTGCTCCGGCTCGCGGATGCCGGTTTCCGCCAAGAGTTCGACCGCCCTCGCCCATGCCTGTTTTTTATCCAAACCCAGATGCAGGGTCAGCACTTCGGCAATCTGCGCGCCAACGCGCATCACGGGGTTGAGCGCGGTCATCGGTTCTTGAAACACCATGCCGATTTCCCGCCCGCGCAGCTTTTGCAGGGCGCGTTCGGATTGGATCAGCAAATCGTTGCCGTCGAACTTCAGACGACCTTCAAACGACACCAGCGGATTCAGCCGCATAATGCCCTGCGCCAACACGGTTTTACCGCTGCCGCTCTCGCCGACCAATGCCAGTTTCCTGCCGGTCTGTACGGTCAGGCTGACATCGTGCAGGACTTGCTTGCCGGGGAACGAGGCGTTTAGGTTTTCAATTTCAAGGATGGGTTTTGTCATGATATCGAGGTCGTCTGAAAACGGAAAACGGGTGGAATCAAATCGGCAATACCCGCCGCACGGACAGGAATCTTACGAAGCAATAAGCCATATCTGATGGTTTACAAGAAACGCGCCCAGCAAACATCGGCTTTCTGCTTTTCAGACGACCTCTGATTCAAACCCGCAAACCGAGGTTGTCTGAACGCTTATTATTTCTGAAACTGCTCTTTCAACACCCGTTTCAACACTTTGCCGGTGGCGTTTTTCGGCAGTTCGTCTTTAAAGTAAATCTGTTTGGGGATTTTGAAATTCGCCAAATGTCCGCGCAAATGGGCGCGCACGTCGGCTTCGTCCAACGTTTCGCCGTCTTTGAGTTGGATAAAGGCGATGATTTCTTCATCGGCGTATTGGTCTTTCACGCCGATGACGGCTGCGGCTTCGACGGCGTCGAGTTTGTAAATCGCCTCTTCGATTTCGCGCGGATAAACGTTTTGCCCTTTGGAAATAATCAGGTCTTTTTTGCGGTCGACGATAAAGATAAAGCCGTCTTCGTCTATCGTGACAAAATCGCCTGTTTTCAGCCAGCCGTTGACGATGGCTTCGTCCGTGGCATCGCGCATATTCAGGTAGCCCTGCATGACCGAACCGCCTTTGACGATGAGTTCGCCCACTTCGCCCGTCGGCACTTCGACCAATTCGTCGTTGACGGCTTTGACTTCCAATCCGGGCAAGGCGATGCCGACGCTGCGGGCTTTTTGCCTTTCGGGCGTGTTGACGGCGACGACGGGCGAGCATTCGCTCAAGCCGTAGCCTTCCAAAAGCTTGGCACGCGGGAACTTCGCTTTAAAGTCGAGGATGGTTTGTTCCGCCAAAGGCGCGCCGCCGCTGATAAACAGACGGACGCGGTTGAACCATCTGAAATACCAAGGGATTTTCGCCTTGCTCATGGCGGTGTAAATCGCGGGCACGCCCAAAAACACGGTCGCGCGTTTGAATAAAACCTGTTTCAAAACATTGGAGAACGGGAAAACGGATTTCACCAAAATAATCGAACACGCCATATAAATCGGCAGCAACACCATGGCCGTCAGCGTAAAGCTGTGGAACATCGGCAGGAACACGACGAAGCGGTCGCGTTTGGTAATCTTAAAGATGCGCTCGATGCCCTCAAGGTTGGAGAACAGGTTGCCATAGCTGATCAATGCGCCTTTTGGGTGGCCTGTCGTGCCGGAAGTGTAAATAATATGCGCCAAATCATCGATTTTCGGCTGGCGGCTTAAATCGGGCGTACCCGAAAAACGGCGTGCTTCTTCAAAACGCGCATCGGCTTCGTCCGCTGCTTTCGCTTCTCCTATCCAAATGATTTTCTCGACGCGGGTCTGTTTTTTCAGCCCCTTCAATTCTTTCTGCAAACCTGCCGAAGCAAACATAAACCGCGCTTTACAGTCGTTCAAAATATACGCGTATTCGTTGTTTTTCAAAAACGTATTCATCGGTACGGCAACCGCGCCGATGGCGGAGACGGCAAAATAGGCGCTGATAAACTCCGGCGAATTGGATACCGCCAAAGCCACTTTGTCGCCGAATTTGACGCCCATATTTTGCAGATATGCGGCTACGGCATCGACTTCCTGCTTGAGTGCATGGTAAGTGGTTTTTTCTTTATCATTGAACACCGCAGTCCCTTTGCCGTTTTTACGGCAGGCAGCGTTCAGCATTTCGTAAAAGTTTGTGTTGTGTGTTTGATTCATTGAAATTCTTTAAAAAATAAGTGAGTAAAATATTATAGAGGTCGTCTGAAACTTCTAAAGGCGCGGGTCGCGCATTGATGTACGCCCGCAAAGACTCCGTGCTTATACTATCCCCTCGCGCGCACGTCAAACGCCTGACGCAAGCCCTCGCCTATCATCACCAGCAAAAGTAGCATAATCGTCAGCGTACCGACGGTGGATAAGCCTATCCACCAGGCGTCTAAGTTGTCCTTGCCCTGCGCCAAGAGCTCACCCAAACTCGCCTGCGACGCGGGAACGCCCAAACCGAGGAAATCCAAGCTGGTCAGCGCAAGCACCGCGCCAGAGATGCGGAAAGGCAGAAACGCCAATACGGGCGTCAGGCTGTTGGGCAGGATGTGCCGCCACATAATCGCGCGGTTGCCCACGCCCATCGAACGCGCCGCCAAAACGTAATCCGCCTGACGGTTTTTCAAAAACTCGGCTCGGACGTAGTCCGACAGCCCCATCCAGCCGAACAACGACAGCAACACCAGCAATATCAGCAGACTGGGATTGAAAAACGAAGACAGGATAATCAAGAGGTAAAGTTCCGGCATCCCGCCCCAGATTTCGATAAAACGCTGCATCAAAAGGTCAGTCTTGCCGCCGAAATAACCCTGCACCGCGCCAGTGATCACGCCGATTACGGTCGTTACCAAGGTCAGTGCAAGGGCAAACAGCAGAGAATCGCGGAATCCGTAAACCAAACGCGCCAAGACATCGCGACCGCGGTCGTCTGTACCGAGCAAGTGCCTTTCGGACGGACTTGCAGGGTCGGGCTGCGTGTCGAAATCATTGAGCGTATCGGCATCGTAGGGATTGGGCAGATAAACGGCGTAATTGCCGTTTGACGTGATGTTGCCGCGTATAAGCGGATCGAGGTAATCGGCAGGCGTATCGAAATCGCCGCCGAACACGGTTTCGTTGTATTCGTTTACCAGCGGAAAATAATATTCGCCCTGATAACGTATCCACAAGGGCTTGTCGTTGCTCCACAAAGGCGCAAGCAGCGCGACGGCGAACAAAACGGCTAAAACCCGCAACGCGAACCAGCCGCGTTTGTGTTGCTTGAATGCCTGCCAAGTGGGGTTTGAGGTGTGTGTTTTCATAATTGGGTTGCACAAAGGTCGTTTGAATATTCAAATCATTAAATGATAAAGAAATTCTGCCACTTTCTCGGCTAACGTTTCATGTGGCAATTTACTCTCCACAATATCGACCATCAAATCATCCAAACCAGTATTATATTGAATATCAATGCCTTGAATTTCCAAAAATGTCAGCATTACTGCCAATCCGGTACGCTTGTTTCCATCAACAAAAGCATGACCTTTTGCCAAAGCTACGCCATACCATGCTGCTATCTCAAAAGCATTATCAATTTGATTGTAATAAATTTGCTGGTCAACTCTGCCTAAAACACTTTCCAAGCGTCCTAAATCGACCCCTGCTTTACCTACTTTGGTTTGATACAGGATTTCATCATGTACAAAAATAACAAAATTTGTATTTATATTATTCATTTATAAGCCAACTTTTCCAATTCTGACTTATGCGCGGCAATTACGCGCTTTGCGCTATGCATGACCAACCGTTTGGTTGCTTCATCATCCTGCAATTCCATACGGACTACTTTTGCACCATCGTTTTTATGTTCGCGGCTTTCTTCAGAAATATCTTTTAAACGTTTAATCATATTTAACTCCATAATTCTTTAAGTTTTCAGACGACCTATTTCTGTCCGCCGAAATGAATGCGCGGATCGACCCACGAATAAGAAATATCCGACACCAATTTCGCCAGCAAACCCATCAGCGTGAACACATACAGCGTCCCCATCACCACCGGATAATCGCGCTTCATCACCGCCTCGTAGGAAAGCAGACCCAGCCCGTCGAGCGAGAACAAGGTTTCAATCAGCAGGCTGCCGGTGAAAAACGCGCCGATAAAGGCAGCGGGAAAGCCGGTAATCAGCGGAATCATCGCGTTGCGGAAAACGTGTTTCCACAAAATCTGCTTTTCCGGCAAACCCTTGGCGCGGGCGGTATAGACATATTGGCGGCGGATTTCTTCAAGAAACACGTTTTTCGTCAACACCGTCGTTACCGCCAGACTGCCTGCCACCGAAGCCGTAATCGGCAGCGCCATGTGCCACAGATAATCCTTGATTTTGCCCGCCCACGACAGCGTGTCAAAATCATCGCCGACCAAACCGCCCTGCGGGAACCACGCAAAAAAGCTGCCTCCGCCAAACAACACCAGCAGCACCAAACCCAACACAAACGGCGGTATGGTATAACCGACCAGCACCACCATTCCCGTTACCACATCAAAACGGCTGCCGTCGCGCACCGCCTTGGCAATGCCCAACGGGATACAAATCAGATAAGTCAGGAAAAACGTCCACAAGCCCAAGCTCATCGACACCGGCATTTTCTGTTTGACCAGCTCGAACACGGTTTCATGATGGAAAAAACTCTTGCCCAAATCAAAACGGGCAAACCGCCACACCATATCCGCAAACCGCGTCAGCGGCGGCTTGTCGAAACCGTACAGCGCATTCAACGCCGCCAAATCTTCCGGACTGATGCGGTTACCGTTTTTCATGATATTGCCCGCCGTCGCATTCGCCGTCTCGCCGCTGACCGCACCATGCGTCAACTGCTGCACCATCTGCTCCACCGGCCCGCCCGGCACGAATTGGATAACGGCAAAAGTAATCGCCAAAATCCCCAACAGCGTGGGGATTAAGAGTAATAGGCGGTGGAGGATGTAACGGTACATACTTGGGGTATTCCTCTATTTGGGTTTTAAGGTCGTCTGAAAAGTACGGATTGCTTTCAGACGACCTATACTTTTAATACTTGTAAAAAATTTAACTGATAAGCCAGCTAATAAACCTATCCAGCAAATCTTTCTGATTATTGCCAGCCGCTTCGACCATTTCCAATGTCAAACTATCCGGCCACACAATAAAATATCCGTAACGCCCTTTTTTGATAAGCCCACCGGCTTTCTTACCTGTATCTGTCAAACGGTGGAACTTACCGTCTATTTCCTGCAAACCTGCATGACACAGTTTCGCATTGCATTCTTCCGTTGTTACTCCCCATTTTTCTGCCAGCTTAGCGACAGTCAATGTATCGTATTTTTTAGCAATTTCTATATTCTGATTTTTCTGCGAAACTTGCTCTTTTTCTACGACGTCAACTGAAATCTTAACTTCATCGCTAATACGGATAATACGCTGCGCTTCGCTATAAGCATCTTGATAGACTTCTCCATCTTCACTACGCTTCAGTAAGATACCCATTTCATTATTATTTATTTGGCTGAATTCATATAAATTCAGACTTGTAATAATGCAAGCATCTTCGCTGACATAACATTTTGCATGAAGATTCGGACAATAGCTTGTACGAACATAATTTAAATTTTTCAACCAGGCTGCCTCTGAAGGCTGCAATTCACTTTTACCATATACAATCCGCACATCAATTTTCATGCGGTCTTTGTCTTCTAAAAGCTCTTTTACCCTATCGTTTAATTTTAGATAAGGGCTAATCAAATAAAGCCGTTCCTGTGCATTTTTAATTAATTCTTCCAAGTAATACGTTGTACCGCTGGTATTTAAAAATTTTGCCATTTTCTTCTTTCCTGCAATGTTTATTTAATTTATTCGCGGGCAAAGCCCACGCTACACAGTTGCTTTATATTCTTCTGACAGTTGAAACAACAGACTTCACTATCACTTAGGTCGTCTGAAAATTGCTGCGGCAAACTTTCAGACGACCTCCCTTATTTCTCCAAAGCCTCTTGCAGTTTCTTCTCAATCAAATCCGCGTCAAACGATTTGGCAATCAGCTCGAAGCGCGAGTCGCGCCGCCATGAGACTTGGTTGGCGCCCCATTGCCCGTCCACCCAGTTGAGCCACACCCATGTGCCGAGCACTTGGAACACGCCTTTGGCGCGGACGAGGCCGTCTGTGAATTTGGGCAGGTCGTTGAAGAAGTTGGTCAGCTTTTCGCCGTCGAAATCGCGTCCGGCGGGGAAAGTGAAACCTTGCGACTGGAAGCCCATGGTGTTGTCCGGCAAAGCTTTGAGGCGGTAGCGTGATTTTTCGATGACGGGAATGTCAAGCCATTGGATGTCGAGTTGTGCGTTTTGGACTTCGACCACTTTGGCTTTGGGTGGGAACAGTTTTGCCGCTTTGTCGTGAAATTCGGCAAGCTGTTCGGGGGTGCATAAATCGGTTTTGCTGGCGACCAATACGTCGCAGATGCCGATTTGGTCTTTATACAATGCCTGCTGCGCGTAATCGGGATTGATGAACTGGCGCGGATCGACGACGGTAAAGACTGCGCCGATTTCCAAAAGGCTGTCCAGCGGTTTGGCTTTCAATTCGTCGATGACGCTGGCGGCGTGTGCCAGTCCGCTTGCCTCAATCATCAGGCGGTCGGGCTTGGCGTCGCGCAGCATTTTCTGCACGGTTACGCCCATTTGCGGGCCGGCGGTGCAACACAAACAGCCGCCGGCGATTTCTGCCACGGGGATGCCGTTGTCGCTCAATACGGCGCCGTCAATACCGATTTCGCCAAACTCGTTGACGATGATGACCCATTTTTCGTTCGGGTCTTTCTGTTCCATCAGGCTTTTAAGCGCGGTGGTTTTGCCTGTTCCCAGAAAACCTGAAATCAGGTGGACTTTAGTTTTTTTCACTTCTGACATTTTTTACAGATTCCAGTTAAAACAACGTGTTCTTCTTTTAGCGCAAAGCCGCTTTCGGCAACGCCTGCGCGCAATGCCGCCCATTCGTGGCTCAGGGTTTGCTCGTCTGCCGTGCCGCATTCGGTACAGACCAAAATAAACGCGCTATGGTGCGCTTCAGCTTCTTCGTGGTCGTGGCAATGGTCGTTGCACTCGTGCTGCGCGTGGCTGCACAAAATATAGCCGTTGACCGCCGCCACTTTGTGCAAAACGCCCTGCTCCGCCCAAAAATCAAGGGCGCGGTAGGCCGTCGGCGGCGCAACCACGCCCTCGCTTTGCTGCTGCATCTGCGACAAGACGTTGTAGGCTTTAATCACGCCGCTTTGCTGCAAAACGATATTGAGCACCTGCTCGCGCAAAGCGGTTACCTGTACGCCGTCACGGCGTGCCTGTTCGAGGATTTTTTGTTTGATTACGTGTTTCATAAAGGCTTTCAGACGACCTTAAAATTCTGAATGGAAAGGATTATATTATAACGTGTTTCCGTTTGGTTCAAACTGCCGTTATTTTCAGGAGCGAAAAACTTGGGAAACCCTTGGAAATAACGAATAATAGTCCTCCTTCAAAATCCAAATACCTGAAAATAAACCTGACATTTTACCGAGAGGAATGGCTCTCCCCCCTTTGTATCTGTTTAGAGGATTAAAAATTTCAAAACAAAGATCGTCTGAAGTTTCAGGCAACTTTTTTTGTTGTTTTTCCAACTTATTCATACTAAAACGAAAATTTTTACTTGTACCGGATAATTTGTGTGTTAGTATCCAAACACTAAATTGTTGACAATACAGCCCGATCCCGACTACCGGCCTTGCCGTGTATAGCCGCTTTCGGAGCGGATATAAAAAGTCGGACGGCGATTGCCGACAGAATCAAAAACAAGTCAACCAAAGGAGAAATTATGAACCACGACACATCATATTCCGGTATGCACAAACCGTCGTCGGACTTTGAAAGCCGTGAGGCATATTTGGAACATGAGCTGCAAATCATGCAGCCCAAACGCTGGCGGCTCAATCTGCCGTTTCGAGATTACCGCTTCGAACCTGAAGACCTGATTCCTGCTGTGGCGGGAACGATTGGTAAGGTAGTGATGGTCAGCGCGGTGGCGGCGGCGTTTGCTGTACCGTTGGGGCTGCCCGACACCTTTCTGCCGCAAAACGTCCGTTACGAGCTGTTGATTGCATCCGTCTTCATCCTGCTGCTTTCCGGCCTCTTTCTTCCCACTTCCAACTTACCCGGTACACACGGGCCGTTGATTCCGCTGATTCCCGTTGTCGTTGCTGCGGGCGGACATCCGCTGGCTTTCGGCTTGTTGATCGGGGTGTTCGGTTTCTTGTTGGGCATTACCAAGGGCGGCAGCCTGATGGCGAAACTGACGAGTAACGGTGTATGCGGCGGGCTGCTGCTGTATCTGGGCTTCGTCGGCACGACCGGACAGGTCAAGAAACTTTTTGAATGGGCGGGCAGCTTTGACAAAAGCTATATTGCCTTTATCGTGATCATCGGCACCATCCTGCTCTATGCGCTGCTTGAACATTGGCGCAAACGCTGGCTTGCCGTCCCGTTGGGCTGCGTGTTGGCAGGCTTTACCGCCTATCTTTTGGGTGCGCCGTTTTCCTTCCAAACCGCTCCTGGCCTGCCGCCCATGAGTCCTGCCTACTGGTGGGGTGAAAATACCGGCTGGATGATGGGTATGCCGACGATGGACAGCTTTTTGGTCGTGTTCCCCTTTGCCGTACTCGCCGTCGCCATGTGGTCGCCTGATTTCTTGGGACATCAAGTATTCCAAAAAATCAGCTACCCGGAGCGTTCCGAAAAAGCCTTGATGAACATCGACGACACTATGTTCACCTGTTCCGTCCGCCAAGTCGCAGGCTCGGTATTAGGCGGCGCGAACTTTACCTCTTCATGGGGAACCTATATCGTTCCCGCCTCTATCGCCAAACGCCCGATTCCCGCAGGCGCAATCCTGACGGCCTTGTTCTGCATCATCGCCTCCGTTTGGGGCTATCCTATGGATTTGGCGATTTGGCAGCCCGTATTGAGCGTTGCGCTGATTGTCGGCGTCTATGTTCCGCTTTTGGAAGCAGGCATGGAAATGACGCGCAAGGGTAAAACTACCCAATCTGCCGCCATCGTTGTGTTCTCTTCTGCGCTGGTCAATCCCGTTTTCGGCTGGTCGCTGACCATGCTTTTGGATAACTTGGGCTTGATCGGATGTAAAGAACGCAGCGCGGAACTTGGGTTTATGGGGCGCGTCGTCGTACCTACCGTCGGCTTTGTAATTCTCTGCGCAGCAATGGGCGCAGTAGGCATGCTGCCCGGTATTCCCGCCTTCCTCGAGCAGTTTAGAAATCTGCACTAGCGAAGCAGCGCGAGCGTTTCAGACAACCTTTTTAGCACTCAAGGTCGTCTGAAAACTGTGGATCTTGAATAAACCAAATAATCGACATTGGTTTGAAGTTTTAAAATAAAAGGTCGTCTGAAAAACTGATTTTCAGACGACCTTTCGTTATTTGAGATGTTAAGACAATAGATTCGGTAACGTCATTTCAGAAAAAAGTTTTTTGCCATTTACCGGCTGACTACGTCCTCCCCTTGTTTAGAAACCAAAAGCTGATCAATCTTCAGATTTTCGGTGTCGATGATTTCAAATTTATAGCCCGCGTAAACCAAAAAATCGGTGCGTTTCGGGATTTTGCGCAGGGAATACATCATAAAGCCGGCGATGGTTTCGTAGTTTTCCGAATTGGGAAATTCCTCAATGTCCAGCGCACGCATCACGTCGGCGAGCGGGGTCGCGCCGTCCACCAGCCAGGTATCTTCGGTGCGGCGGATGATTTGCGGCTCTTCTTCGGTATTGACCAGCTCGCCCATGACGATGCTCATCACGTCTTTCAGCGTTACTACGCCGACCACCAGCGCGTATTCGTTCACCACCACGGCAAAGTCTTCGCCGGAAGTTTTAAAGGTTTCCAATACATCGTAAAGCGACAGCGTGTCTGGGATGAACAAGGCTTTGCGCAACACGCGCTTGTCGGTCAGGCGGACGTCTTTTTCTTTTAAAAACAAAGTCAGCAGCGTGTGTGATTCGATGTAGCCGATGACGCGTTCCAAATCGCCATCACACACCAAGAATTTGTTGTGCGGTTTTTCCGACATGATTTCCAACACGGTATCGCTGCCGTCATTTTTATCGAAATAGGCGATGTATTCGCGCGTGCTCATGGTGGAAGTTACCGTGCGCGCCTGCATGTCGAAGATATTTTCAATCAGGTAGTGTTCCTGCTCTTTCAATACACCCGCCTGTGCGCCCGCATCGACGACGGCGTAAATGTCTTCCGAAGTCAGCTGCTCTTGGCGGACGGTGGAAATTTTGAAGAGTTTGAATATCGCGTTCGCCAGTCCGTCAAATGTCCAAACGAAAGGCTTTAGGATAAAAATCAAAAACATCATCGGCCGCACAATGCGCACTGCCACCGCTTCGGGATGGGTCATCGCTATGCGCTTGGGCATCAGGTCGGCAATCAGGATGAAGCTGCCCGTAACCAGCGCGAATGTCAGCAGCGACGCGGCGGTACTGCCCCAACTGCCCGCGTTTGCCAACAAACCGCCAAAATAAGGGCGCACCGCCGCTTCGCCGACGATACCGGCGAGAATGGCGACGGCGTTCAAACCGATTTGGACGACGGTGATGAAGCTGCCCGGCTGCTGCTGCATATTGAGCACATCCAGCGCGCGCGTGTCGCCGCCGTCTTTAGCCATCACTTGCAACTTGATTTTGCGCGCCGAGGCGAGCGCGAGTTCGGAACAGGAAACAAATGCGCTGATAACGATCAGCAGGCACAATAATAATAAGGCTTCGAGGATATTCATGAAAAACGGTGTGTGTGGCAAACAGAGGACATTTTAGCATTAAAGGTCGTCTGAAAATTTCAGACGACCTTTTTGCCAACCATACTTACCAATCGCGCGGGGCAACCAGTTCTTCGATGTCCGCATCTTCAAAGCCGTAGCTTTGGGCGATGTATTCCATATCGGTGGCAATCATGTCTCTGGCGACGGTCTCGATTTCGCTGTCGTTTTCATCAAACTCTTCAGCCAATTCGTTGAAGCGTTCGGTAGCTGCGTGGGTCAGTTCGTATAGGGCGTCGAGATTTTCGGGCTGTTCGGTTTCGATTTGGCGGCACAGTTCAACCAGGATGTTTTCTCCTTTTTGCACGAGTTTGTGCGGGAAATAATCGTCGTCGTACATATCCTGCAAAAAGGTGTGGTTTGCCAATTCGGTGTTGTTCAGTTGATGACGTGTAGTCATGATTTTCCTTTTCTATTTAGCAGATGGATTTTAAAAAAAGGTCGTCTGAAAGCGCAGCTTCAACGAAGTTAAAACGGTTTTGAGATTTTCAGACGACCTCTGTGGATTGTGGGCGACAGATTAGCTTTTTCCTTCAAACATATGGCTTAACTTTTGGCGGTAAAGCGTTTGTTGACGCGCAGGCGTTCGCCGCGGCCGGCTTTTTTGATTTCCAGCCAGTCGGTGTAGATGGCGTGGATGAGGTGGTTTATGGTTTCAAAGCCGTATTGCTGCGGGTCGGTGCCTTGTGCGGCGAGTTGCTTCGATACGTCGCTCAAACGCGCCCAGCCTTGTTCGTCGGCGTGGGTGTCGACTGCCTGCTGTACAGCGGGGATAACGCGGGTAACGGGCAGTTTGCTGCTTTTGGCGGCGGGTTCGGGTTTGGCGGGTGTCGGTTGCGCGGTGTCTGCCGCAGGGTTTGGTGCAGTATTTTCGTTTTTGGTTGGGTTGGTTTTTTTGCTGCGCGTTTTGCGTTTTTGCGCGGCGTTGGGGTCGTCTGAAACGGTTTCTTCTGCCTGATGGGTTGCCACTGGGTTTTCAGACGACCTCTCTGTCGGCTTGTCGGCGGATTTGCGGCGGCGGACTTGGAGTTGGTTGTTGTCGGTGCGGTGTTCGAAGATGTCGAAGGATTTGATGAGGTCGGAGAGTTTGCCGTAGCCGTACAGCCTTGAGTCGAAATCGGGATTGATTTTGCTGATGTAGCTGCCGATGGGACCGAGGTTCGCCCAGCCGAGGTCGTCGGCGTTTTCGCGCACGGCGCGTTTGAGCAGGGACAGCGCGTCAGGGGCGGCGGCAGGGGTGTTTTTGCCGCTGTTTTTCTCTTTTTCTTGGCGTTGTTTTTCGGGACGGAAGATTTCGGTGTAGATGAATTTGTCGCAGGCTTTGCGGAAGGCTTCGGGCGTTTTCTTTTCGCCGAAACCGTACACGGTCAGCCCGCTTTCGCGCAGGCGGCTTGCCAGGCGGGTGAAGTCGGAATCGCTGGATACGATGCAGAAGCCGTCGAAGTTGCCGCTGTATAGCAAATCCATCGCGTCGATGACCAGCGCCATATCGGTGGCGTTTTTGCCTTTGGTGTAGGCGAATTGTTGGACGGGGATGATGGCGTGGGGCAGGAGGGCGGCTTTCCATTTGGAAAGGCCGTGGCTCCAGTCGCCGTAGATGCGCTTGACGCTGGCGATGCCGTATTTGGCAACTTCTTCGAGCAGGCGGTCGATGATGTCGGCGGGGGCGTTGTCGGCGTCGATGAGGACGGCGAGTTTTTTGTTGGCCAATGTGGTCATGGGGACTCCGTGGTATTCATGTCAGTCGAGGTCGTCTGAAAACCGGTTTTCAGACGACCTCGATCTTTTAAAGCATATCTTGTATGGCGGCGCGTTCTTCTTCCAGCTCCGCCAGTGTCGCGGCGATGCGTTGGCGGCTGAACTCATCCGACAAGTCCAAGCCTTGGACGATGCGGTAGCTGCCTGCGTCGCAAATGACGGGGAAACCGAAAATCAAACCTTCGGGGATGCCGTAAGAGCCGTCGGAAGGAACGCCCATCGTTATCCATTTGCCGCTGCTGCCGAGCAGCCAGTCGCGCAGGTGGTAGATGGCGGCATTCGCGGCGGAGGCGGCGGACGACGAACCGCGCGCGGCGATGATGGCGGCACCGCGTCCGGCGATTTTCGGCATGAAGACTTCGGTGTTCCAATCGGGTTCGGTAATCATGTCTTTGACGGACTCGCCGTTGCTGGTGGCGTAGCGGTAGTCGGCGTACATGGTCGGGCTGTGGTTGCCCCAGACGCACATTTGCTCGATGGAAGGAATCGGGCGGTTGATTTTCTCGGCGACTTGGCTGACGGCGCGGTGGTGGTCGAGACGCATCAGGGCGGTGAAGTTTTCCGGCGGGATGTCGGGCGCGGATTTCATGGCGATGTAGGCGTTGGTGTTGGCAGGGTTGCCGACGACGAGGACTTTGACGTCGCGATGGGCAACTTTGTTCAACGCCGCGCCTTGTACTTTGAAAATTTCGGCGTTGGCGTGCAACAGGTCGGCGCGTTCCATGCCTTTGATACGCGGACGCGCACCAATCAACAAAGCAATGTCGGCATCTTTGAAGGCGACTTCGGGGTCGTCTGTCGCGAAAATGTCGGCAAGAAGCGGGAAAGCGCAATCCTGCATTTCCATAATCACGCCGCGCAATGCCTGCTGCGCCTGTGGCAGGTCGAGCAGTTGCAGGATAACGGGTTGGTCGCGTCCGAGCATAATGCCGCCGGCGATACGGAATAGGGTAGCATAGGCAATTTGTCCTGCCGCGCCGGTAACGGCGATTCGGACGGGGGGCTTGAGCGTCATGTTTTTCCTTTTGAAGTCGTTGTTTTACTTAATTTACGAATTATAACAGCATTGAGTAGTTGAGAATAAAAAGGTCGTCTGAAACTTGAGGATGGGTTTTCAGACGACCTTTTCGATTTTGGCAAATGCTGAAATTCTGCTTAAGGTAGGAGCTTGCCCGGATTCATGATGTTGTGAGGGTCAAGCTGGGCTTTGATGGCGCGCATCAGAGCGATTTCCGACGGGGTGCGGACGCTGGGGAGCCAGTGTTTTTTGATAGTGCCGATACCGTGTTCCGCTGCGATGGTACCGTGGCAGGCGAGAATGTGTTCATAGACGATGGTGTTTACGGCATCTTCGTAGCGGTAAGCATCGTTGCTCAAAACGTCGGGCAGGAAAGTGTTGTAATGCAGGCTGCCGTCGCCCAAATGTCCGAAGCAGACAATCTGTATGCAGGGAAAGCGGGCTTCCAAAGCGGGGGCGCATTGACGGACAAAGGCGGCGACTTGGGAAATCGGGACGGCGATGTCGTGTTTGATGCTGGTGCCGAGCTTGCGCTGGGATGCGGAAATGTTTTCACGCAGCGTCCACAGTTCGAGGCGTTCTTGTTCGGATTGCGCGATGATGCTGTTTTCTTGGCCGTTTTGATAGAGAAACTCGGCAAGTTTTTCGTCGAGCGCGGCATCGGGAACGGAGTCGGTCAGTTCGAGCAGGACATGCCAGTTTGCATCGGTCGGCTGTTTAAGACGGCTGAACTCGGAAGACAATGCCAAAGCGTAGCGGCTGATAAGCTCGAAACTGGTTAGACGTTCGGCAAAATGCCCTTGTACGGCTGTTAAAAGCTCTACGGCAGATTCGATGTCGTCCAGCCCTACCCACGCGGTAGCTATGGTTTGCGGACGGGCGAAGAGTTTGAGCGTGGCGGCGGTAATAATGCCGAGCGTGCCTTCGCTGCCGATGAAGAGGTGGCGCAGGTCGTAGCCGGTGGTATTTTTGTGCAGCGGTTGGAGATGGGAAACAAGTTCGCCATTGGGTAGGACGACTTCCAAACCCAATACCAAGTCGCGCATACTGCCATAGCGTAAAACGTTTAATCCGCCGGCGTTGCAGGCGATATTGCCGCCGATTTCGCACGAACCTTCGCTGGCAAGACTGAGGGGAAACAGCCTGCCTGCTTCGGCAGCCGCTTTTTGGACGTTTTGCAGGATTACGCCCGCTTCGACGGTGATGCTGTTGTCGGCAAGGTTGATTTCGCGGATGCGGTTGATTTTAGAGAGATTGAGTAGCACGCCGCTGGAGGCTACCGCAGCGCCGCACAAACCGGTATTGCCGCCCTGCGGGGTAACGGGGATACGGTGTTCAAAACAAAACCGCATGATTTTTTGTACATTTTCTATGGAATGCGGTTGCAAGATGATGTCGGGTTCGGAAACAAAACGGCGACGCTGGTCGTTTAGGAGAGCCGGAGTGGCTTCGAGGATTTCGGCAGGAGAAAGGAATTCAAGAAAGCGGTCGTACAGATTGGACATGGCGGGAAGCAGGAATGGTTTATATGTGTACGGGGATTATATAGCGGATAAGGGGGCGCGAAAAACGGTAAAGGTCGTCTGAAAAATAAAAAAAAGCAGGATACAATCCGTATCCTGCTTTTTTAACTGTAAAAATATTATTTTGCAGCAGAAGCGGCTTCAGTAGCAGCAGAGGCAGCTTCGGTAGCGGCAGAAGCGGCTTCAGTAGCAGCAGATGCAGCTTCGGTAGCAGCAGCTTCGGTAGCAGAAGCAGCAGCTTCAGTAGCAGCAGATGCAGCCTCAGTAGCAGCAGATGCAGCCTCAGTAGCAGCAGATGCAGCTTCAGAAGCGGCAGAAGCGGCAGTGTCAGCAGCTTTGTCGCCACAAGCAGCCAAAGCCAAAGAGAACAGAGCAGCAGCAATCAGAGATTTTTTCATTTTGAGAACCTTCTTTAAATCGATTTAAATAAAAACGGAACAAATGAAACGGCATTAAGCCGTTCCATTAGAGTAAAAATTCATTGCTGAATTTCCTGCATTATGCCCCACAGCATGGCTCGGTGCAACGATACAGACGAATTAGTAATTTTTTAGTAACTTCTAATCAATCCGGAATGGACGAAAGATGGGGATAAACCTAATCAACATAGGTTGTTATTCAGGCTCTATTCGAAATAGACCATATCGTAAAATTTATTGATTTCATGTATTTACATTTAAACAATACGCAATCGGCTTCTATTTCTGATTTGTTTGAATAATCTAAACAAAATCATTATACACAGAAACAAAAGTTGTAAAAAAGTTACACCAGTATAAAAATTATCAAAATTTACGCTTTTGCATAATTTTGGTTAAATATTGTCTGTTTTTATTGGTAATTGTTAATTTTATGAATCTTTAAGATAAATATCCGTGCATGACGGCGGTGTGTTAGAATATTTGAGATTTGTTGGCAGAGGGTTGTCAATAAAGCCTATTTTGATAAACGGTCATGATAAAGGATAAAAAATGGCTATTAAAAAAAATTCCGTGGTTTCGCTTCACTATGAAATGTACGATGCGGACAACCAACTGCTGGACAAAACCGAAGAACCTATTGCCTATCTGCACGGCGGATATGACGGCATTTTCCCTTTGGTGGAAGAAGCTTTGCACGAAAAAAACGTCGGCGATACAGTTGAAGTTGCGCTGTCTCCCGATGATGCGTTCGGCGAACAAGATCCCGGCTTAGTGCGCATCGAAGATTTAAGTGTGTTCCCGGTTGAAGTGGAAGTCGGCATGATGTTTGAAGCCGATGATCCTGAAACCGGCGACGTCTTGATTTACCGCGTAACCGACGTAGCAGACGGCAAAGCCGTAGTAGACGGCAACCATCCGCTTGCCGGCATGAAAATTTTGTTTAAAGCGACAGTTGACGGCGTACGCGATGCGACTGAAGAAGAAATTGCACACGGCCACGTTCACGGCCCGCACGGTCATCATCACTAATTAAGTTGATTGACAATCTAAAAGGTCGTCTGAAAGCAGGATTGGGTTTCTGTTTTCAGACGACCTTTTTGTATGCTGCAAACCCATATCCAAATATAGCTGAAACATTCCGACAACCATCAAAATCAAGCTGCTTCCCTATCGCCCAAAAATTTTGGGATAAGTCAAACTAAGCAAGGAAATCTGGGTCTGAAGGTTTGTTTTCTCTAAATTATTAGGAACGTGCAATCTTATTTATATTAAGATTCGGTTTATTGTAAACAGGCGAATTGTGTCATGAGCGAACATTTGGAAGAGCAGGCTCTGGGCTTGGGAATTGATTTGGGTTTCCACGACATCGGTGGAATTTATCATGAGACCAAACCCGAGGTTTTGGAAGGGATTGTTGGGGCTTTGCAGCAGGACGGTTTTTCAGACGACCTTTATTTGAATACTTTAGTGGCGCATGAAAACGGTCAGGAATCTTTGCAAATGCCTTCCGAGTTTCGTGGCGCGGTTGAAATTTGCTTGGAAGACGAAGCGGGCGGGCGGCAGGTTTTGTCGTTAAATCATGGCGAGGACGGCGTGCTTTGGGTTGCGCTGCCTGCTTTGGCTTGCGGCTATTACACATTGTTTACAGAAGTTGAAGGCATTGTCCGCAAGGTACGGCTGGTGGTTGCGCCGCAGTCGGTTTATCAGCCGAAAACGCTGGAACACGGTTTGCGCATGAACGGACTGACAACGCATCTGTACAGCCTGCGTTCGCAACGGAACTGGGGCATCGGGGATTTTACCGATTTGCTGGATTTGATGGCGTTTGCGGCGGATAAGCAACTGGATTTCGTCGGCATCAATCCGCTGCATGCGCTTTTCAGTGCCAAGCCTGCTTTTGCCAGCCCGTACAGCCCGTCTTCGCGCGAATGGCTCAATCCGATTTATCTGGATGTGGAAAAGGTCGGCGCGTTTACTTACAACGAAAAGCTGAAAAACTGGCTCAAGCAGCCGAATATCTGCCAGCGCATTGCGGCGTTGCGGATTACGGAAACCGTCGCTTATACGGCGGTTTGGGCGTTCAAGCGCGATGCTTTGCAGAGGGCGTTTGACGCGTTTGAAAACGACGGATGCGAAGCCGCCGAACAAGAGCGGGCGGCATTTGACGCCTTTGTCGAAGAACGCGGCTGGGCTTTGGAAGGCTTCGGTTTGTTTGAGGCGTTGGATCAGTATTACAACCGCTCCGGTGAAGTGGGTTGGCTGTCTTGGCCGGCGGAGTTTCATGATCCGCATGGTGAGGCAGTTCAAAGATTTGCACAGGGCCATCGCCGCGAAATCCGTTTTTATATGTGGCTGCAATGGCTTTGCGCGGAGCAGTTGCGCGAAGTGAACGAGACGGCTGCGGCGCGCGGCGTGAAGCTCGGAATTTACGGCGATTTGGCGGTCGGCGTGGCACGCGGCAGTGCGGATACTTGGCTCAACCGCGCCGATTATTGTATGGATATGGCGGTCGGCGCGCCGCCCGATCCGTTCAGCCCGACGGGGCAAAACTGGGATTTGCCGCCGCTCAATCCGATGATGTTGAAGCACACAGGTTATGAGAAGTTCGTCCGCCTTTTGCGTGAAAATATGCGGCTTTACGGTATCTTGCGCATTGATCATGTGATGGCTTTGTGCCGTCTGTGGTGGGTTGCGGGCAAGACGGCGGACTTTGGCGCGTATGTGCATTACGACGCGGATGTGATGTTTGCCATCCTGGCTTTGGAAAGCCGGCGGAACCAATGCGTGGTCATCGGCGAGGATTTGGGAACGGTACCCGACCAAGCGCGGTATTTGCTGAACCGCTATCAGGTGTTTTCTTATAAGGTCGTGTATTTCAGCAAAGGCTGGCACGGCTTTGAATGGCCCGAAGAATATCCCGAACAGGCGATTACGGTGGTCAGTACGCACGATGTCGCGCCCTTGGCAGGCTATTGGACGGGCAAGGATTTGGATTTGATGTTCCGCTTGGGTACGATTCCCGATGCGGAAACTTTTCAGACGACCTTGGAAGCGCGCGAACACGATAAGGCGGATTTGTTTGATAAGTTGAAACACGCCGGCTGCCTGCCTGCCGACGCCGAGATGTCGTCTGAAATTGACGAAACGCTGTTAACCGCCTTGCACCGGTATGCCGCCATGAGCCGCAGCAAACTGTATGCGGTGCAACTGGAAAACCTGCTGGGCATGAGCGACAACCTGAATGTGCCGGGCGTTTCCGAGGGTTATCCCAACTGGGCGCGCAAAATGCCTGTCGCGCTTGAAGATTTTCCCCACAACCGCCTGATAGGCGGCCAACTTGCCATGATTGGAGAGGTACGCATGAAGAAAAACAGCCGGATGAAGCCTTATCACGAGCTTGACCAAGTCGAACGCGACACGGTCGAAAGCCTGTTTCTTGCCACCCACAGCGATTTGTTCGCCTATTTGGGACGACACCGCCTTGTCGAAGGCGACGAGGTCGTGCGGACTCTGATTCCGAACGCTTGGGGCGTGGATATTGTCAACCGTGAAAGCGGCGAGGTGATTACGTCGTCTGAAAAAGTCGATGAACGCGGATTCTTTGTTGCCGTGTTGCCCGAAGGTGCGCCCGATTATGCGTTGAACGTCCGTTATGCCGAAGATGCCGAGCCTGTGCGCGAAGAAGACCCTTACCGCTTCGGCTCCGCCTTGAAGGACATGGATTCTTGGTTGCTGGCGGAAGGCAAACACCTGCGCCCTTATGAAACTTTGGGCGCGCATTTTGCCGAAGTGGACGGCGTGAAAGGCGTGAGCTTTGCCGTATGGGCACCGAACGCGCAGCGCGTGTCCGTCATCGGCGAATTCAACCACTGGGACGGCCGCCGCCACGTCATGCGTTTCCACCGCGACAACGGCATTTGGGACATCTTCATCCCCGCCGTCAAACTCAACGCCCTCTACAAATTTGAAATCCGCGATGCCAACGGCGATGTGCGGCAAAAAACCGACCCGTATGCCTTCGGCGCAGAGTTGCGTCCGAATACGGCGTCTGTCGTGCGCGGTTTGCCGGAAAAAGTCGAAACACCCGACTTCCGCGCCCGCGCCAACGCCATTGACGCGCCCATCAGTATTTATGAAGTGCATTTAGGTTCGTGGAAACGCAATCCCGAAAACAACTTCTGGCTGACTTACGAACAGCTCGCCAAAGAATTGGTCGCATACGTCAAAGACATGGGATTCACCCATATAGAATTCCTGCCCGTGTCCGAATATCCGTTTGACGGCTCGTGGGGCTATCAGGCGACCGGATTGTATGCGCCGACCAGCCGTTTCGGTTCGCCCGACGAATTGCGCGCCCTGATTAAAGCCGCCCACGACGAAGGCATCGGCGTCATTCTCGACTGGGTAGTCGGACACTTCCCGACCGACGACCACGGGCTTGCCAAGTTTGACGGCACCGCGCTGTACGAACACGCCGACCCGCGCGAAGGCTACCACCAAGACTGGAACACCCTGATTTACAACTTCGGCAGGAACGAAGTCAAAAACTTCCTGCAAGGCAATGCCCTGTATTGGATAGAGCGTTTCGGTTTCGACGGTATCCGCGTGGACGCCGTCGCCTCCATGATTTACCGCAACTACTCGCGCAAAGACGGTGAATGGATACCCAACCAATACGGCGGCCATGAAAACCTCGAAGCCATCGCCTTCCTGCGCGATACCAACACCATGCTGAAAGAGGTTGTCCCCTCTGCCACCGAAATCGCCGAAGAATCGACCTCGTTCGCCAACGTAACCCGCCAAGAAGGCTTGAACTTCAGTTACAAATGGAACATGGGCTGGATGAACGACACCTTGCGCTACATGATGGAAGACCCCATCAACCGCAAATACCACCACAACAAAATGACCTTCGGCATGATGTACCAATACAGCGAAAACTTCGTCCTGCCGCTCTCACACGACGAAGTCGTACACGGCAAACGCTCGCTGCTCGGAAGGATGCCGGGCGACTGCTGGCAGCAATTCGCCAACCTGCGCGCCTACTACGGCTTCATGTACGGATTCCCCGGCAAAAAACTCCTGTTTATGGGCAACGAGTTCGCGCAAGGCAGAGAGTGGAACTACAACGAAGGGCTGGATTGGTTCCTGCTCGACCAAGAAGGCGGCTGGCACAAAGGCGTACAAAACTTCGTGCGCGATTTGAACCGCGTCTATAAAGACACCGCGCCGCTTTACCAGCTCGATCAATGGCCGGAAGGCTTCGAATGGCTGGTTGCCGACGACGGCAACAATTCCGTCTTCGTCTTCGAACGCCGCGACCGCGAAGGCAACCGCGTCATCGTCATCAGCAACTTCACGCCCGTCGTCCACGACAGCTACCGCTTCGGCGTGAACGAAGCCGGCGAATACCGCGAAATCCTCAATTCAGACGACCCCGACTACAACGGCAGCGGCGTATCCGCCGGACAAACCCTGCAGACCGAAGAAATCTGGTCGCACGGCAGACCCAACTCGCTCGCCGTCAAAGTACCGCCGCTGGCAACGGTTTACCTCTACAAAGCCGCCGAGCCCAGGGCAACGGAGGCAGCCGATCAGGCAGAAGGCGAAGCGTGAGCTTGAGCTGAACTTGGTTTTAAACAAGACAAGTTCAAACAAACTGTTCTGCTTTTTTCAGACGACCTTTTGAGATGAAGGGGTCGTCTGAATTTTTTTTGGGATGGCAGATAAAGTTTGATATGCCCGATTACATCGGTTTTGACTGGTAAGGGATGTTGTGTAAAGACAAACGGATATGACAAAAGGTCGTCTGAAAATACTTTCCTCTTCATTGAGGGTGAGTTTTCAGACGACCTCCGTTCAAACTGCTACGCCCGCCAGTTTGCCGATAAGACCGGTTACCGCCAATGCCGCCACGCCCCACAGGCACACGCGCAAGACAGCAGGGGCGACGGGTGCGCCGCCGAGTTTGGCGGAGGCGTAGCCCAGCGCGGCGAGTCCGCATAAAGTGGTTGCCGTCAGCGTAGGGATAAGGGCGGTGGGGGCGGTCAGTGCGACCAGCAGCGGCAGTATGGCGCCGGCGCAGAACGAACCGGCGGAGGCAAGCGCGGCCTGCATGGGCTTGGCGGCGGAGGTTTCGGTGATGCCGATTTCGTCGCGTGCATGGGCGGAGAGCGCGTCGTGTTGCATCAGGGCTTGTGCGACTTCGGCGGCAAGCGCGTCGGATAAACCGCGGCGGCGGTAAATTTCGGTCAGTTCTGCCAGTTCGGCATCGGGATTGGCTTCCAATTCGTAGCGTTCTTTGTGTAAATCGGCTTTTTCCGTGTCCGACTGGCTGGATACGGAAACGTATTCTCCCGCCGCCATCGAAACCGCGCCGCCGATCAGGGCGGAAACGCCCGTCAGCAGCAGGGTTTGAAAATCGGGTGCGGCGGCCGCGACGCCCGTCAGCAGCGAGGCGGTGGAAATCAGGCCGTCGTTCGCGCCCAATACGCTCGCGCGCAGCCAGTTGTTGCGGTTGCTGAAATGGCGTTCGCTGTGTTGTGAATACATGGTAAGTGTTCCGGTAGTGTTTTGCGTTATGGTAGCACCGTATCGGTTTATCGGGGGCGGCGTAATCATATGTTTGCAAGCTGAAAATCCGGTCATACTTGATAATAATTGTCGCTCAAACGGGTTTGTGGTATAAATCTTAGAAATTTAGCTCTAAACTCTAATAACCGCCCGATTAACCGAGAATCATGATGACACACACCGAATCAAGCGCGCAGCCGTCAACTATGGACACGGCTGCTTTTTTAAAGCACATCGAATCTGCATTCCGCCACATTTTTTCAGACGACCTCAACCTCATGCAGTACCTGCCTGAAGACAAATGGCTTGCCTTGAAGCAGGCGGGTTTGCTGTTGCCCTTCCTCGACAAAAAACACGGCGGCCGCAAGGGCAGCCAGTTTGAAATCCAAGAAGTCCTGCGGATTGCGGGGCATTACGGCGTCCCCGTTACCCTGCGTACCGGCATCGAAGGCGCGCTGGTGTTGCAGCCTCTGCAAGAATTCGGCGACGAAGCGCAAATCGCGCAAGGTTTGGAGATGATTTTCAAAGGCGAGGGCGGCGGTTTGGGCATTACCGAACCCGAAACCTCCGGCGCGGCGATTGCCCGCGAAATGCAGTCCTACTACGAATATACCGACGATCAAACCATTTACGTCAATGCCACGAAATACTGGCAGGGCAACTCGCAAAGCGACTTCCTCCTCGTTGCCGCCAAAGAGCGTAAAAACGGTAAACTCTCCAAAGTCATCAACCTGCTGCTCGTTCCCAAAGAATACATCCGCTACGAAGCTCTCACATCCGAAGGTCTGCGCGCCGTCCGTTATGCCGTCAACCGCATTGATGCCGAAATGCCCGCCGCCGCCGTCATGAAACTCTCTCAGAGCGACGCCGCCGGTTTGCGCGCGTTTCAAAACATCTTTATCCGCAGCCGCCTTCAACTGATCGGCATGACGCACGGCATCATGGAATACATCCTTGAAAACTTGAACCAATACGTCCGCAACGACATCAAATTCGTCGATTACGAACGCCGCGAAATCCAACGCCGCCATCAGGTTTCCGAAATCCTTTATCGCTACGTCTGCCATTCCGTTTCGCCCGTCGCTCCCGTCGCCCATCAATTGATGGAGGCAAACATCATCAAAACCCTCGCCACGGAATACACTTACGCCGCCGCTCAAATGTTGCAAAAACTCTTGGGCGCGAAGGGTTTTGAACGCGGACACACCGCCAGCAATATCGCTATCGACATTCGTCCCTTCACCATCTTCGAAGGTCCGAACGATATGCTTTATGCCGAAATTTACGACCAGTTTGTCCGTGCCACCGCCGAAGAAAAAGAAGCAGGCATTAAGTTGGACAAAAACCAAACCCTGCTCGACCGCCTGCAAACCGATGCCCGCTTTGCCGCCGTTGCCCGCGATTACACTTTGCCCGAAGACATCCTCAGCTTCCTGCAGGAACACACACTGACCGACGCCTGCGCCCTGCAAAAAGTCTTCATCGGTAAAATCATCGCCCGACTCTTCGTCTTCGTACAGGCGGAAAACGAAGATACGGCAGCCTTCCTGCTGAACGACATCCGCAAGGATATATTGGATTGCCGATATTGCGGTTGATGGTTTAAATCAGAAAGGTCGTCTGAAATCGGTTTCAGACGACCTTTTTAAATCCGCAACTGGCGGGGCTTTGTTTTTAATGCTAAGGCCTGGGATGAAGCACACGTTATCCAGTCTTAATCCCTTAGTAGAGAGGGGCTTTCTTATCCACTCCAGTGAATCAGTCATTCAACCGCAGGGCATCCTGTTTACCATGCTCGCAAACAAGGCAAAACATGCCTGACCTACCTATCAATGTCATCTGAAACAAAGTTTTTGTTTTCAGGTGACCTAATCTTTTTTTGCAAAATTTGAGGATAAGAAGGTTTACGTAAATACAACAGAAATAACTGGAAAATCTTTTTGTGTAGCTTTGAAGAAATGTGAAGTTTATTTTAACTTTGACGTACCGAAAAGGTTATTGAAAACCCTGAGACATTAGTATGATATTTAAGGCCAATCTGCTTCAGCCCCCAATTTTTAATAGTCAAATAAAAGGCACTGCTTTAAGCAGTGCCTTTAGAATTTGGCAGAGAGGAAGGGATTCGAACCCTCGATACGCTATTCACGTATACACGCTTTCCAGGCGTGCGACTTAAACCACTCATCCACCTCTCTGTGGAATTAAACATATTTTGTTGCCTGATATTGTATCTTAATCAGACAAATAAATCTATTCAATAAAAAATCCGGATAAGCCGGATAATTGATTTGGTGCCCAGGAGAAGACTCGAACTTCCACACCCGTGAGGATACTAGCACCTGAAGCTAGCGCGTCTACCAATTCCGCCACCTGGGCAATTAGGATGGAGATAAGCAAAGCGGCACGACCAAAAGCTTTGGTGCCCAGGAGAAGACTCGAACTTCCACGCCCGTGAGGACACTAGCACCTGAAGCTAGCGCGTCTACCAATTCCGCCACCTGGGCTTTGCTTTATTTCCTGTTTTGCGTTACAGTGATTGACTATTTCGCAAATAAGCGGTCATTATATATTTTAGAAAAAGAATGTCAACCAATAAAATGAACAAAAATATTAAATCTTTAAATTTACGAGAAAAAGACCCGTTTTTGGAACGGGAGAAACAACGTTACGAACATCCGCTGCCAAGCAGGGAGTGGATCATTGAATTATTGGAACAAAAAGGCGTGCCGTCCAAAATTGAAGTCTTGGCACGCGAATTGGCGATTACGGAAGAAGAATACGAATTTTTCGAACGTCGTCTGAAAGCGATGGCGCGGGACGGTCAGGTTTTAATCAACCGTCGCGGCGCGGTTTGCGCGGCGGATAAATTGGATTTGGTCAAATGTCGTGTTGAGGCACACAAAGACGGCTTCGGCTTCGCCGTACCGCTCACGCCCACCAAAGACGGCGACTTCGTTTTATATGAACGCCAAATGCGCGGCATCATGCACGGCGACATCGTGACCGTCCGCCCTGCCGACATCGACCGCAGAGGCCGCCGCGAAGGTACGGTTTTGGATATTGTCGAACGCGCGCAAAGCAAAGTGGTCGGCCGTTTCTACATGGATCGAGGCGTGGCGATTTTGGAAGCGGAAGACAAACGCCTGAATCAAAGCATCGTCTTGGAACCTGACAGCGTCGCGCATTTCAAACCCGAATCCGGTCAGGTCATCGTCGGCGAAATCGAGACTTATCCCGAACAAAACCGCCCTGCCGTGGCGAAAATCATCGAAGTATTGGGCGATTATGCCGACAGCGGCATGGAAATCGAAATCGCTGTGCGCAAACACCATTTGCCGCACCAATTCAGCGAAGCGTGTGCCAAAGCCGCGAAAAAAATCCCCGATCATGTTCGTAAAAGCGATTTGAAAGGCCGCGTTGATTTGCGCGATTTGCCTTTGGTAACGATTGACGGCGAAACGGCGCGCGATTTCGACGATGCCGTGTTTGCCGAGAAAATCGGACGCAATTACCGTTTGGTCGTGGCGATTGCCGATGTCAGCCATTACGTCCGCCCCGATGACGCTATCGACACGGACGCGCAGGAACGCAGTACCAGCGTTTACTTCCCGCGCCGTGTGATTCCAATGCTGCCGGAAAACCTGTCCAACGGCATCTGCTCGCTCAATCCGGATGTCGAACGTTTGTGCATGGTGTGTGATATGGTCATCACTTATGCGGGCAATATTAAAGAATACGGCTTCTACCCTGCGGTTATGCGTTCCCATGCGCGCTTGACTTACAACCAAGTCTGGGACTGGATTTCAGACGACCTCGATCATCCGCACAAAGCCCAAATCGACACCCTCTACAAACTCTTCAAAATCCTTCAGAAAAAACGTTTCGAACGCGGCGCGGTGGAGTTTGAAAGCGTCGAAACCCAAATGCTTTTCGACGACAACGGCAAAATAGAAAAAATCGTGCCCGTTGTCCGCAACGATGCACACAAGCTGATTGAAGAATGTATGTTGGCGGCGAACGTCTGCGCGGCAGAGTTCCTAATGAAAAACAAGCACACCGCCCTCTTCCGCAACCATTTAGGCCCGACACCCGAAAAACTCGCCACCCTGCGCGAGCAGCTCGGCCTATTAGGTTTGCAACTGGGCGGCGGCGACAACCCGACGCCGAAAGACTATGCTGCGCTTGCCGAACAATTCAAAGGCAGACCCGATGCCGAATTGCTGCAAGTCATGATGCTGCGCTCCATGCAGCAGGCAGTTTACGAACCGCATTGCGACGGACACTTCGGCCTTGCCTACGAAGCATACGCCCACTTCACCTCCCCCATCCGCCGCTATCCCGACCTGACCGTCCACCGCGCCATCAAAGCCGTGTTGAACCAGCAAACCTACACGCCAAACAAAAGCTGGCAAGCTTTGGGCGTGCATACCTCGTTCTGCGAACGCCGCGCCGACGATGCCAGCCGCGACGTGGAAAACTGGCTGAAAACCTATTACATGCGCGATAAAGTCGGCGAAATATTCGAAGGCAAAATCTCCGGCATGACCAACTTCGGCCTCTTCGTTACACTGGACGGCATCCACATCGACGGCTTGGTACACATCAGTGATTTGGGCGAAGACTATTTCAACTTCCGTCCCGAAATCATGGCGATAGAAGGCGAACGCAGCGGCATCCGTTTCAACATGGGCGACAAAGTCAGCGTCCGAGTGGCGCGCGCCGATTTGGACACCAGCAAAATCGACCTGACCTTGATCAGCGGCGGCACCAGCGACAAAAAACGCCGCGCTAAAACCACCGCTTCAACCGGCTCGAAAACCAAGCGCAAACTGACGGCGAAAGAAATCGACGACGCGATGAAAACACCTGTAAAACAGGAAAAACCCGCCGCCAAACGCCGCAGCAAAGCCCAGCCTGTCAACGCACCGGCAACGTCGTCTGAAAACGGCAAAAAGAAAACCGCCAAAGCCAAAACAGCAACGGAAAAAGCCAAACGCAAAGACAAAAAACCAAGCAAAAGCGTGAAAATCAAGGTAAAAACCCCAGATACCGCGACAACCAAGCGCAAAGGCAGAAGCAAGGCTAACGGCTGATATTGCAACCCTAAACCTCCTTCAATCACAAAAGGTCGTCTGAAATTTTCAGACGACCTTTTGTGTAACGACTTTCATTTTGCAATAAATAAATGCCAGTAGTTTGGATGAGACCTTTGTAAAAATAGTCTGTTAACGAAATTTGACGCATAAAAATGCGCCAAAAAATTTTCAATTGCCTAAAACCTTCCTAATATTGAGCAAAAAGTAGGAAAAATCAGAAAAGTTTTGCATTTTGAAAATGAGATTGAGCATAAAATTTTAGTAACCTATGTTATTGCAAAGGTCTCTGGATATGTTTAATTGTTTCGACTCAGGCATTGTTTGATTTTCCGTAACGGATAAAACAATCATCATGGTCAAATTGTAAGACACGGGCGCGCTGTTGCTGCAACCACCCTCTCACTGTCCTTAATCCTGAACTCAGATAAGGTACGGCACTTTGTAAAATTTGCGGACGGATGAACATCACGTTGTAATGCGGCGTTACAGGTGTTTCGATATAAAAGGCGTTGCACAAAGGCGTTTTTTTAGAAACCGTCCGAAATCTTTCTACCAAATCCTCCGGCAAATCAGGCATATCGCACGGTACAACCAAAAGCCAGTCTGCAGAGGCAATCTGCAAATCATTGGCAGCGGTACACAATGCAGCCAATCCGCCCAAATACCGCCATTGCCTTGCATCCGGAAGCAGGTGCGGGCTTCTAAGGGCATAACTTTCCAAATTACGGTTGGAACTGATGGCGATATGGTCAACCTGCGGTTTAATCCTATCAATAACGCAATCAATCAGCGTCTTACCCTGCCAGGGAGAGAGGCCTTTATCTACGCCGTCTGACTGTCCTCCTGACAATATCAACGCAAATATTTTCATATTTATCCTTTGTGAAGCGGTTTGGTTGCCCGATGTCGTCTGAAAGGTTTCATTCGCTCAAATGGGCTTATGATAAAATTCATATAATTTGAATTTTATCATAACATGATTTTACATTGAAACAGTGTCATCTCTATCTCTATTTGATGACAATCATTTCATAGGTCTGATTGCCTCCAATCCGAATGAATGATATGTTTACACCGTAACCGATCTCAAACTCTCAACGGCATATACCGTCTATGTCCTTCACATTCCGTTTTTTAAACCACCTGAGCCTGTCTTCACGCTTGAAGCTGCTGACCGTATTATGGGTTGGCTCTGCCCTTTTGTCCGTCATCTTGACTTTGGTGCTCTCTTGGAGGCTGCAAAACGCCGCTACTGTCATCGAAGACGCAGGGAATTTGAGAACACAGGTTTACCGCCTTGCCTATATGGTCGGCGAACATGCCCCAAGGGCGCAGATTAACAACCAAATTCACGAATTTGAACAAAATCTCAACCGTATCAGCCAGAGCAATGCCATTCACCCGCTAATGCCCTCAGAAACACCACCTGCCTACGACCTGATACAGTCGGCACTGATTGAAGACTGGAAATCAAATATACAGCCCGTCTTGCGCCGTTACGAGCGTCCCGACCAAATCAAGCTCTACCGTTTTGCAGCCAATATCGAACTGTTCTTACAGGCGATGGAACATGCCAATGAGAAAAACACCTTATGGTTGCGCCGCTTTCAAATGATTATGATGGGGATGATCTTTGCGGCGGCAGGATTGATGATTATCTGGCACTACGCGTGGATTATCCGCCCTCTGGAAACATTGAGGGACGGTGTAAAAACCATCAGTCAAGGCAGGTTCGGCGTTCAAATCGACACTGACCAGATAAGCGAGTTCGCCCAAGTCAACAAAGGCTTCAACCAAATGAGCAGCCGGCTGAAAACACTTTATACCGATTTGGAAGGACAAGTGGCACGGCAAACTCAAGATTTAGCGCGCCAAAACCGCGACCTGACCCTGCTCTATCAAACCACCCGCGATTTGCATCAAACTTTCACTCCCCAACAGGCAGCGGAAGAATTCCTCAAACGAACCCTGCCCGCCGTCTCCGCAGAAGCGGGCAGCATCCGCCTTTGGGATAACGAACGCAAACGCACAGATATAGTGGCATCCATCGGACTGCCTGATGATTCGGATGATGAGCCAGATACTGTCTCGGATAAATCAGATAAAACGGAATTCAAACACGCCGTTTTCCCCATCAGTTATCAGGAGGAAGAGTTGGGCGTTTTAAACCTGTATTTTTCAGACGACCTTAAACCTGATCACAACGACAACGAGCTACTGCACACATTGAGCGGACAATTAGGCGTTTCCATCGTCAACAGCCGCCTCGAGCAAGAGCGCCGCCTGCTTGCCGTTTTACAGGAACGCAACCTGATTGCCCAAGGCCTGCACGACAGCATCGCACAAGCATTGACTTTCCTGAACCTGCAGGTTCAAATGCTGGAAAGTGCGTTTTATGCCGACCAAAAAGAACAAGCCGAAGAAAACATCCGCTTTATCAAAGACGGCGTACAGGAATGCTATGAAGACGTACGCGAACTTCTGCTAAACTTCCGTACCAAAATCAGTAACAAAGATTTCCCCGAAGCCGTTTCCACCTTACTCGCCCGGTTCGAAAGACAAACCAAAATCAACGTGAGCGCCAAGTGGCGCGACGAAGGAGCAACGTTAAACGACGACGAACAATTGCAGATTATCTTCATCCTCCAGGAGAGCCTGTCCAACATCCGCAAACACTCTCTCGCCCATAACGTTACCGTCAGCATTGATAACCGTCAGGACTTCACGCTGATCATCCGTGACGACGGTGTAGGCTTCGATCCCGCCCATCTGGACGCGCTTTCCGGCGAACATGTCGGCATGGGTATCATGCGAGAACGTGCCCAACGAATTCGTGCCGAACTGGAAGTCAGCTCCAAACCCGACGAAGGTACTACCGTCACCCTAACTTTACCCAAACAGAATAGAACATTCTCATGACTATCAAAATTATCCTCATCGACGACCACACACTCTTCCGCAGCGGCATCAAAGCCCTACTCTCACGTCAAAACGACTTCGAAGTCATCGGCGAAGCCGCCGACGGCTTGTCCGGCGTCAAAATGGCGGAACAGCTCAAACCCGACGTCGTCTTACTCGACCTTGACATGCCCGTCATGAACGGACGCGAAGCACTGGCACAAATCTTGGGCGTCAACCCGAACCAAACCGTCATCATGCTGACCGTTTCCGAAGACAGCGACGATTTGACCGAATGTATGCGCATCGGCGCGCGCGGCTTTTTGCTGAAAAACATCAACGCCGACTTCCTGCTCGACAGCATCCGCAAAGCTGTCGACGGCGACAACGTCTTCTCTCCCGAAATGACCACGCGCCTCGTCCAATCCCTGATTTCCCCATCCGCACCGCGTACCGACCAGGCACTCGCCACCCTCACCCCGCGCGAACTCGAAATCCTAGGCTACCTCGCCGCCGGACACAGCAACAAAGTCATCGCCCGCCATTTGGACTTGGCAGAATCTACCGTCAAAGTCCACGTTCAAAACCTGCTGCGAAAACTGGACCTCAGCAGCCGCGTCCAAGCCGCTGTTTATGCCGTTCAGCACAAAGTCCCGCAGCCTGAAATCAATTAAACAGCTCAGGATACCGGTGCGAAAGTGGTAAAAACATGAAAGGCCGTCTGAAAATAGTTTGGACAGAATTTACACTATCCGTTTTCAGACGACCTTTCCTGTTTAAATCGGCTATGAAAAAGAGACAATCCGACGGGCATCATCTATCAAGCAGTCCGATAATCCACCCTCGTCGCGATAAAAACCATCGCAGCTTTTAATATAAATTAAGACCTATAAACGACTGCTGCGTTTATAATGCGCCTGTTTAACCCTTCCACTGAGAAGACGCCATGAAAAAACTCATTTACTTCTTTACCGCCTTTTTTGCCCTGTGTTCCAGCGCGTTTGCTGTGAACGCCGATGATTTGCTGCCGCCTGAAAAAGCGTTCGTGCCGCAAGTGAACGTTACCGACAAAGGCATCAACGTCGAATTCAAAATCGCCGACGGCTACTATATGTACCAATCGAAAATCGTCGCTGCCACCGCGCCTGAGGGCGTATTGGCCGAACCGGTTTTCAGCAAAGGCGAACTCAAAGAAGATGAGTTTTTCGGCAAACAAACCGTATTCCACCGCGCCGCGCAGGTCAACTGGCCTTACAAAAAAGCCGCGCCGACCTACAAGCTGACGCTGACTTATCAAGGCTGTGCCGAAGCCGGCGTATGTTACCCGCCCGTAGACACATCTTTTGAGATTAAAGGCAACGGTCTGTACAAGACGCAAAGCGACGAACCCATATCCGCCAAAGACCGCTTCCTTCAACCCGATTCCGCCAAACCATCCCCCGCCGCCGCGCCTAAAGCCTCGCAAAACGATGACAACAGCCGCTTCAAATTATCGTGGGACACATTAAACGCCAACCTGTTGGCGTTTTTTACCGCAGGGGTATTCTTGAGCTTTACCGCCTGTATGTATCCGCTTTTACCGATAGTCTCCAGCATCATCGTCGGCGATAAAACCGCTGGCAAAGGCCGCGCCTTCGCGCTGTCCGTAGCGTATGTGCAAGGTTTGGCACTGACCTACACACTGGTCGGCGTCATCGCAGGTCTGACGGGCGCGCTTCTGACCGTATGGCTGCAACAGGCATGGGTCGTCCTTGCCGCCGCAGGCCTGATGGTCGTCCTCGCGCTTTCCATGTTCGGACTCTTCAACATCCAACTGCCCAACGCCGTCCAATCCTACTTCCAAAACCAAAGCAGCAAACTCTCCGGCGGCAAAATCTTCTCCGTCTTCGTCATGGGCATACTCTCCGCGCTGATCGTCGGCCCCTGCGTTGCCCCGCCGCTCGGATTCGCCTTGGGCTATATCGGACAAACCGGCGATGCCGTTTTGGGCGGACTGGCGTTGTATGTCTTGGCACTCGGCACCGGCGTCCCGCTGATCCTCATCGGCACATTCGGCGGCCACGTCCTGCCCAAAGCAGGCGACTGGATGAACGGCATCAAATACGCCTTCGGCTTCATCCTGCTTGCCGTAGCCGTCTATCTCGCCACGCCGCACCTGCCCTACTACCTCATTGTCGCGCTTTACACCCTGCTCATGATCGTCCCTGCCGTCATGTTGCTGGTTAAATCCGGCAAACAGAAAGGTCGTCTGAAAACCGCCGCCTCCGTTTTAGGCTTCCTACTCATCATCGGCGGCGCATGGTTCGGCTGGCAAAGCGCAAACAAACAAACCACCGCCCTGCACCACTTCCTGACGCTGTCTCCCCCGTCCGAAGCAGGCAAAACCACCGACCACGGCAAAATGTTCACCGACGTCGCCGAACTCAAAGCCGCCATGGACGCCGCATTGAAAGCCAACCCCGACAAACCCGTCGTTTTGGATTTCTACGCTGACTGGTGTATTTCCTGCAAAGAAATGGCAAACTACACGCTCAACCAGCCGCAAGTGCATGAAGCCGTCGATATGGAACGCTTCTTCCAAATCGACGTAACCGCCAACATGCCCGAACATCAGGCACTCTACAAAGAATACGGAATCTACGGCCCGCCGGGCATTTTCGCCATCCACGCCGACGGCCGCCGCAGCGACCCCTTGCTCGGTTTCGCCAAACCGGACGAATTCATCAACTGGTACAAACAAAACGAAAAATAAAGACAAAAGGTCGTCTGAAAAACATGAAACTGGTTTTTCAGACGACCTTTTTGCAAACAACCGCACTATAATGCCCACTATTCCCTTTCACAAAGGCAGCCTGATGCAAACTTGGCACGAAGCAATTGGCTCGGAAAAGTCCGAACCCTATTTCCAACATATCATCGAAACCGTCAAAAAAGAACGCGGCATGGGGCGGATTATCTATCCGCCCGCCGAAGACGTGTTCAACGCCTTTAGAGCGACCGAATTCGGTAACGTCAAAGTCGTGATTCTGGGGCAAGACCCGTATCACGGCGCAGGGCAGGCGCACGGGCTGGCGTTTTCCGTCCGCGAAGGCATCGCCGTCCCGCCCTCGTTGGTCAATATTTACAAAGAGCTGGCGGACGACATCGAAGGCTTCCGTATCCCGCAACACGGCTATCTGCAACATTGGGCGGAACAGGGCGTTTTACTGCTCAATACCGTCCTGACCGTCCGCGCGGGGCAGGCGCATTCCCATGCCACATTGGGCTGGGAACGCTTTACCGACGAAGTGGTCAACCAAATCAACCAAAACCGTGAACACGTCGTCTTCATGCTTTGGGGCAGCCACGCGCAGAAAAAAGGCGCGTTTATCGACCGCAGCCGCCATCTCGTCCTCAGCGCGCCGCACCCCTCGCCGCTGTCCGCCTATCGCGGCTTCTTCGGCTGCAAACACTTTTCCCGCGCCAATGCCTATTTGCAGGAAAACGGGATAACACCGATAGACTGGCAGGTATAAAAACAGGTCGTCTGAAAACGGCAGCCATAGCAAACCGGACAATCCACCCGCCGTCTGAACAAGCCTTCCTTTTTCAGACGACCCCTTCCCCAACCCCACAGGAGAACACTATGCAGGTAACGACTTCAGCCATTGTCAACGGCGAATTTGAAGACAAATACGGCAAACGCGGCAGCCAGTTCAGTCCGAACAACATGCCGACTTACTCCATCCCCTTTGAGATCAGCGGCGCGCCCGAAGGCACGAAATCCTTTGCCGTCGTTTTGGAAGACAAAGACGCCATTACCGCCAGCGGATTCGTGTGGACGCACTGGCTGATTTCCGACCTCAAACGCACCTCCGTCGCCGAAAACGAAAGCCTGACCGCCACCGACTATACGCAAGGCGCAAACAGTTGGGCGAGCCTGTTGGGCAAGTTGGACATCGAAGAAGCCACAGGCTACGGCGGCATGTATCCGCCCAACTGCCGCCACCGCTACGAACTCATCGTTTACGCACTCGACACCGTATTAAACCTGCCGCGCAGCTTCCGCTTCAACGACCTGCATTTCGCCATGCAGGGGCATATCTTAGACAGCGCAAGCGTAATGGGAACGTATGACGTATAAAGCCTAAGCAATTTGAAACCTTTGCTAGATTTTTCAGAAAGCGCAATCTTAGAAACAGAAACGTCGTCTGAAACCTGTAACTAAGTTTTCAGACGACGTTTTTATTGAATCAGCTTAGAATGAACTGACGATTTGTTTCAAAAAATGTTTGTTTTAAATCTTTGCTTTGGAGTTTAAAAAGCAGATTCGTTCCAAATGGTCATTTCTTTTTAGCAAGTTTTAGCCGATGATATTGGATGCGCTCAACCATAGTTCTTGGTCGCTATCGAATTTGGCAAATACGGTGCTACTTCTCGAACCTGCCGCACGATAAGCAAGTGTTTGCTGCTCTGTATCGAAGATGAGATAAGGTCGGTCGTTTTTAAGGATGGTATCGATATAGGGGTCTTTGTCAATGAACATCTCTGACCAGCTTAAATTGGCGTTGCTGCCAGTCAGCAATGAACGCATACCGGATAGGTCGAGTTTGTCCGTCGCAGGGTTAAGTCGAGCAAACGATCTATGCTGCCTTCACGAATATCTGATGCGGTAAAAGCGACGGTGTCTTTGCCTTCACCTGTGATGATGGTGTCGCTGCCCGAGCCGCCTGCAATATAGTCATCACCGACTCCACCGTTGAGGTGGTCACTTCCATTGCCACCTGACAGGGTGTCGTTACCGCCCATGCCGTACAGGAAATCATTGCCGTCTTCACCGCTCAAGCGATTATTTCCGTTATTGCCTGTCAAGATGTTGTCACTACGGTTGCCAATACCGTTGATGTCACTGCTGCCTCTCAAAGTCAGGTTTTCAACATTTGCTGCGGCGGTATAGGAAACGCTACTGTAAATGGTATCGGTACCTTCTGCCGATCGCTCGGTAACTGTGTCATTGACATTGTCCACATGATAGACATCATTTCCGTCTCCGCCGCTCATGCGGTCTACACCGGTGCCACCGTCTAAAGTATCGTTACCGGATCCACCATGAAATGATATTTGATAGCATTCTAATTAACTGCCGATTGCATGGTGGCTCTTCAGTCGATCATGCTACTGCCGGAGCAGAATCACAAAAAACGCTTGCTTTAGACTGAAGTCCAAAGTATAAACTGCTGTCATCTAGTCATTTTGTTAATGAATTAAAGAGAAAAAATAATGGAAATTAAACAAACCAATTCAACTATCAAATCTCGCGCAGCGGTAGCATTCGCCCCAAATCAACCCTTACAAATTGTGGAAATCGATGTAGAAATGCCTCGCAAAGGCGAAGTGTTAATCCGCAATACCCACACGGGGGTGTGCCATACTGATGCATTTACATTATCAGGAAGCGATCCTGAAGGCGTATTCCCTGTGGTGCTTGGACACGAAGGTGCGGGTGTGGTTGTTGCTGTGGGCGAAGGTGTGTCAAGCGTAAAACCGGGTGATCACGTCATTCCTCTTTACACCGCTGAATGTGGCGAATGTGAGTTTTGCCGTTCAGGTAAAACCAACTTATGCGTTGCGGTACGTGAGACGCAGGGTAAAGGCTTAATGCCGGACGGCACGACGCGTTTTTCTTATCAAGGTCAGCCGATCTATCACTATATGGGCTGTTCGACTTTCAGTGAATACTCTGTTGTTGCGGAAGTTTCATTGGCGAAAATCAACCCAGAAGCCAACCACGAACAAGTATGTTTGCTCGGCTGTGGCGTTACCACAGGTATTGGCGCGGTACATAATACGGCAAAAGTGCAAGAAGGCGACTCTGTTGCCGTGTTTGGTTTGGGGGCGATTGGTTTGGCTGTGGTGCAAGGTGCGCGTCAAGCCAAAGCGGGGCGCATTATCGCCATTGATACCAATCCCGCAAAATTCGAGTTGGCAAAACACTTCGGTGCAACTGATTGTTTAAACCCGAACGATTACGATAAACCGATCAAAGACGTGTTGTTAGACATCAATAAATGGGGTATTGACCACACCTTTGAATGCATCGGCAACGTAAACGTAATGCGTCAGGCATTAGAAAGTGCACACCGTGGTTGGGGACAATCCATTATCATCGGCGTAGCAGGTGTAGGACAAGAAATTTCAACTCGTCCGTTCCAGTTGGTAACGGGTCGTGTTTGGAAAGGCTCTGCATTTGGTGGCGTGAAAGGCCGCTCTGAACTTCCGAAAATGGTGGAAGATTCAATGAAAGGCGACATCGAGTTAGAACCGTTTGTGACCCACACACTGACACTCGATCAAATCAATGAAGCCTTTGAGTTGATGCACGAAGGTAAATCGATCCGCGCTGTTATTCATTACTAAGGCTCGAGATGAAACTGATTGAACAACATCAAATTTTTGGCGGTTCGCAACAAGTTTGGGCACATCATGCCCAAACGTTGCAATGCGAAATGAAATTTGCAGTCTATTTGCCGGATAACCAGGAGAATCGACCGCTTGGTGTGATTTATTGGCTTTCCGGCTTGACTTGTACTGAACAAAATTTTATTACTAAATCAGGCTTTCAGCGTTATGCGGCAGAACATCAAGTGATTGTGGTTGCCCCCGATACCAGCCCTCGCGGAGAGCAAGTGCCGAACGATGCTGCTTATGATTTAGGGCAAGGTGCAGGCTTTTATCTTAATGCGACCGAGCAGCCTTGGGCGACGAATTATCAAATGTATGATTATATTTTGAATGAGTTACCCCGTCTGATTGAGGAAAATTTTCCTACCAACGGCAAATGTTCCATCATGGGGCATTCAATGGGCGGACACGGTGCATTGGTATTAGCATTGCGAAACCAAGAACGTTATCAGAGTGTTTCTGCCTTTTCGCCTATTTTATCGCCAAGTCTCGTGCCTTGGGGGGAGAAAGCCTTTTCTGCTTATTTGGGAAAAGATCGTGAAAAATGGCAGCAATATGATGCCGGCTCGCTCATTCAACAAGGCTATAAAGTGCAAGGTATGCGCATTGATCAGGGCTTAGAAGATGAGTTTTTGCCAACACAATTGCGTACCGAAGATTTTATTGAAACCTGTCGTGCGGCAAACCAGCCGATCGATGTGCGCTTCCATAAAGGCTATGACCATAGCTATTACTTCATCGCCAGTTTTATTGGTGAGCATATTGCGTATCATGCGGCATTTTTGAAGTAAGCCAAAGAAGTGATTCGTGAATCGATTAAACGTTGAAGTGAACGTTAATTTTTTCATGTTATAGTGGATTAAATTTAAATCAGGACAAGGCGACGAAGCCGCAGACAGTACAGATAGTACGGCAAGGCGAGGTAACGCCGTACTGGTTTAAAGTTAATCCACTATAATGAATTAAAAAGGCATCGGATTGATGCCTTTTGTTTTTATAAATGATAAAAAAGTGCTATTAAAATCAGATACCTCCTAGAATCAGCATGAGGAGACCTTTACAAAATTTCCTCACTCATTCTACTTAAATATCCCCCCATTCCAATCCAACCCGTTGTTGAGAGGTAAAAAACGAAAAGGTCGTCTGAAAACCTGTTTTCAGACGGCCTTTTGTTGTTATCGAGAACTTTGCAAATAGCCCTTTTCACCCCCAACAGTCGAAACCCAAACACAGGTTTTCGCCTGTTTCGTTGCGGATTAAAAAAATAGTCAGGCATACCGCCCTGCTTAGTTTCGCCCTACATATTTTCCCTTGTGCAAAACCCACGCTACGCTACCAATACAACAGGTTTGTTTGATTAATTTTTGACGGTTGATGGCAACTGATTCGTCAAAAACCAAAGAAGCCGGCGATATGCCTTATCCGCAAAAAAAAGCAGCCCGTTTCAGGCTGCTTTTTGCGTTATGGGATGTAATGCGTCGAATTTATACCACTTCGGCTTTGGTGATGACGACGGGTTCGGTCGGTACGTCGTCGTGGTAGCCGTGGCGTTTGGTGGCGACGCCTTCGATGGCATCGACCACGTCAAAACCATCGACCACTTTGCCGAATACGGCGTAGCCCCAGTCTTGGACGACGGTTTTGCCGTACAGCTCTTTAGAACGGAAGTTCAGGAAGGCGTTGTCGGCGGTGTTGATGAAGAATTGCGCGCTGGCGGAATGCGGGTCGGAAGTACGCGCCATGGCGATGGTGTATTTCTCGTTCGGCAGGCCGTTGGACGCTTCGTTTTGAATCGGCTCGCGTGTTTCTTTTTCGTTCATGTTCTCGTCCATGCCGCCGCCTTGAATCATGAAGCCTTTGATGACGCGGTGGAAGATTACGCCGTCGTAGAAGCCGTCTTTGACATATTGCTCGAAGTTTTTGGCGGTAACAGGGGCTTTGTCGAAATCGAGTTCGATTTTGATATCGCCTTTGTTGGTGTGCAGGATAATCATGGGTTTCCTTTCGTTAAGAATCTTTTTAGAAATGGTGCTGGGCGGAAAAACTTCAAGGTCGTCTGAAAAATATTCTTTCAGACGACCTTGGCTATGGTTTTACGGGTTTACGGCATCAGGACGAAATAAGCCCACAGTGCAACCAATACGATACAGAGGACGTTCAGCAGCAAGCCGACGTTCATCATTTCTCGTTGCTTAATCAAGCCTGTACCGAACACAATCGCGTTGGGCGGCGTGGCAACCGGCAGCATGAACGCGCAAGACGCGCCGATGCCGATAACGAATACCAAGACTTGTTCGGGCAGTCCCATTTGCGTGGCAATGCTGGCGAAAATCGGCACGAGCAGCGCGGCGGAGGCGGTGTTACTGGTGAACTCGGTCAGGAAGATAATGAAAGTCGCAACCACGAAAATCACCAGCAATGCGGGCGAATGGGAGAAGGTGGAGGCAACCTGCTGACCTAAGGCTTCAGACGCGCCGGAAGATTGCAGCAGCGCGCTCAAGCTGATGCCGCCGCCGAAGAGCATCAATACGCCCCAGTCGGTATTGCGGGCGACTTCTTTCCATTGCGCCACGCCGAATACGACGACGGCGACGGCGGCAATCAGGGCAATGACAGTATCGGGGTTGGAAATGCCGAACGCTTCTTTGATTTTGGAGCTGAATACCCAAGCGACGGCAGCAGCCAAGAAAATCAACAGCGCGATTACACGGTGCAGCGTCCACGGGATAGACTCGGCTTTGACTTCCACGCGCTCGTTCAGATTAGGTTTGAGGATGACGTACATGGAGAAGAGCATCAGCGGCAGAATCAACAGCATCATCGGCAGACCGAGTTTCATCCAGCCGACGAAGTCCAGATTCAGGGCTTTGGCGGCAATCATGTTCGGCGGCGAACCGACCACAGTGCCCAAACCGCCGATACTGGCGCAGTAGGCGATGCCAAGCAGGACGAAGACGTAGGTTTTGCGTTCTTTTTCTTGGTCGAGATGGCTCATCATACCCATTGCCAAAGGCAGCATCATGGCGGCGGTGGCGGTATTGCTGATCCACATGGACAGGAAGGCAGTAACGGCAAACAGCATCAACACGGCGACTTTCATATTGCCGCGCGATAAGCGCAGGAGGCTGACGGCGATTTTACGGTCGAGACGCTGCATGTGCAGGGCGGTGGCAAGCGCAAAGCCGCCGAAGAAGATGTAAATCGTCGGATCGGCAAAGCCCGCCATCGCTTTTTTGATGTCCATATCGGGGAAGCCGAGTACGACGGCGAGAATCGGCACCATCAATGCGGTGACCGTGATGTGGATGGCTTCGGTAAACCAAAGCGCGGCAACGAAAATCAACAGTGCGATGCCTTTGTTGGCATCGGTACTGTACGGCAGGATGTGATAGATGCCGAAACAGACGACGGCGGAGATGATGGTGGTCAGCAGACCTTTAAAGTCGGTAATCGGCTTTTGCGCGCTGAGTAACTCGACATTCTCAGGATGCTGGGTTTTGTCCTTTGCATGTAAGTCCATGAAGTATTCCTCTGAAACATAACGCGAAATCGTTAAAACCGCTGATGCCTAGGCTCATCGCCTGACGTTGCTTTTTTATTGATTCCACTGAATCGGTTTTTCTTGTTTCCCGTAGCGGGGCGTTCGCAGGCTTTGGATTTCAGGCAAACAAAGCCGTGCAGCATGGCGATGAGTATATTTGTAATCGCGTGTAGTGTAAATATAATGTTAACAATCGGGCGCGGTTTTTACGAAAACGGATTGATGGGAAATGAAAATATCTTTTGATTTTCAGACGACCCAGCTTTCAATGAGGTCGTCTGAAAACCTTAATTCATACCGTTATCGTGATATGATGCCGCATCCTTAACCGACGTCATGACGTCAATGAAAAAAATATTCAAAATCCTCCTGAAAGCCCTGTTGGCATTTATCATCGCCGCCATCCTTTACTTTGCCGCCGCCTACATACTTGGTAAGATTCCGCAGGACGGTACCAATGCCTCCGACGGCGACGTAACCCTTTATCTGCACAGCAACGGCGTACACGCTGATGTCGTCATGCCGCTTTCAGACGACCTCTTCGACTGGACCAGCATCATCAATCCTGCCGACAGTCGCGCAGGGCAAGGCGATGCCCCCATCCGCTACGTCGGCATAGGCTGGGGCGAGCGCAATTTTTATTTGAACACGCCGCAGTGGGCAGATTTGACCGCATCTACGGCGGTGCAGGCATTAAGCGGAGTCAACAGCACGCTGATTCACGCCGTCTACTACCGCGATCCGCCGCCTGAAGGGGAAAATACCGTCAAATTTACCGTCAGCCGCGAGCAATACCGCCGCCTGAGTGCCAACCTGATGCGTCATTTCAAATTGAAAGCAGGCAAAGCCATCCCCGTCGTTGGCGCACATTACAGCGCTGACGACGCATTTTATGAGGCAGAAGGGCGTTACCATCTTTTCAATACATGCAACAGCTGGCTCAACCGCCGCCTAACCGAAAGCGGCATCAACGGCGTCGTCTGGACACCGTTCCCCGATCCGCTGCTCGACAGCCATCGTACCAATACAGCAGAAAACCCATGAAAACTCTGACCATCCGCCATCTCACGCTCGGCAGCGGGCAGCCGAAAATCGCCGTTCCCTTAGTTGCCCGAGACGAAGCGGCCTTATCCGCCGCCCTGAAAAATCTCGAACACGCCTGTTTCGATATTATCGAGTTCAGAGCCGACTATTTCGTCCAAGCAGGCAATCCCGAATACCTGCTCGCCCAAGCCGTCACAGTGCGCCATGCGTTTCCCGAAACCCCGCTGCTGTTTACCTTCCGACGGGCGGAGGAAGGCGGCGAATACCCTTGCAGCAAAGCATATTATTTCGAGCTGCTCGATAAAGCCGCCGCTTCAGGCATCATCGACATCATCGACATCGAACTTTCCGCTGGAGAAAGCGAAGTTCGCCAAGCGGTTGCTACCGCCAAGGCGAACAACACCGTCGTCCTGATGAGCAACCACGATTTCCATCAAACGCCCGCCAAGTCGGACATCACAGGTCGTCTGAAAAAAATGGAAGAGGCAGGCGCAGACATCTGCAAAATCGCCGTGATGCCCCAAAGTCCCGCCGATGTCCTGACGCTTTTGGACGCCACTTGGGAAGCCTGTCAAGTCGCAAACCGTCTGATTGTTACCATTTCTATGGGCAAACTCGGACTCGTCAGCCGCATCGCAGGCTCAACCTTCGGCTCCGCCATCACATTCGGCACGGCAGGAACCGCCTCCGCGCCCGGTCAGCTTGATTCCGCCAGCCTGAAAAACATCTTGGATGTTTTGGAAAACGGCAACACCGCCGGATAACCATAAAAACAAAAAGACAAGAGGTCGTCTGAAACAGCGTTCAGACGACCTCGTTTTCTTTGTTTCAGCAATTTGGCGGGCAAATCTCCTGAGCGACGGATTGGTTTCAGACGACTTTTACAGCGGATTGGCTTATATAGTGGATTAAATTTAAATCAGGACAAGGCGACGAAGCCGCAGACAGTACAAATAGTACGGCAAGGCGAGGCAACGCCGTACTGGTTTAAATTTAATCCACTATAACAATCCAAATAAACCGTACCCTCCGCTACCCCGCCCTACCCAACATCAAACCAAACAAAACGTCGTCTGAAAACAGGCATAGCGTATTTCGCAAAACCGTTTTCAGACGACGTTTTCCCCGAATTCATCTTTTTATCTTCTCTCCTGCCTGCGTATCAGCCAAACGGCGAGCAGGGCGAAGGCTATGGTGGGCAGTGCGCCGGCGAGGAAGGGTGGGACGCCGTAGAGTTGGCTGGTAAACCCGAAGAGCCGTCCGGCGAAGTGGAACAGCAAGCCGAGGCAGATGCCGCCGAAGAGTTTCAAGCCCATATTGCCGTGGCGGGTGGTTTGCGGGGTGAAGGCAAAGGCGACGAGTGCCATCACCCAGGCGGCGACGGGGTAAACCAATTTGCGCCACCAGGCGATGGCGTAGATTTGGGTGTTTTGGTTGTTGTTTTCGAGGTGGCTAATGTAGGTGGTCAGTTCGCCGACGGACATTTGGTCGGGTTTGACGAGCAATACGTCCATCAGGTTACGCTTGACGGCGATCGGCCAGTTTTCTTCGGCTGCGGTCGAGACTTCGACCTTGTCTTCGCTAAGCGTGCTGCGGCGGATGTTTTTCAACTGCCAACTACCATCGTTGTTTAAAACGGCGGACTCGGCTTCCGTCGCCTGCGTCAGCTCGTTTTTGTCGTTGCGCTCCCAAATTTTAATGCCCAGCAGGGTATGGTCGGGCAACATTTCGCGCACGTTGATGATGCTGTTTTTTTCTTTGAGCCAAAGCCCGGTATTGCCGGTGCTGATTTTGCCGTTGATGGCGGCGGATTTGATGTTTTCGGCTTTTTGGCTGAGGACGGGGGCAATCCATTCGCCGAGCGCGGCGGTGGCGATTGCGAAAATCAGTCCGAACTGCGACAGGATCAGCAATAGTTTTTTGGTGCTCATGCCGCTTGCTTTGATGACGGTCAGTTCGCTGCCGGCGGCAAGCTGGCTGAGGGAGACAAGTCCGCCAATGAGGACGGCGAGGGGCATGAGTTCGTAGGCGCGCGCGGGCATTTGCATGAGGACGTATTGCGCCATGGTTGCGCCGTTATAGCTGCCTTTGCCCAAGTCGCCGACTTCGTTGATGATCTCGAAAAAGCTGTACAGGGCAAGGAAGGCAAGGAGGGCGTAAACCGCCATAACCGCCATTTGGCGGATGATGTAACGTGAAATCAGGTTCATTTTCCGCCTTTCAATGTCAGACTTTTGCCAACCGCCTGCCAGAAGGGCTGGCTAGGCATACTGCGGACGCGCAGGAGTACGACGGCAATGGCGAACATGATGATGTGCATGGGCAACAGTCCGAGCCAGAAATGGATTTTGCCTTCTTCCACGGCATTGCGCAGGAAGGTCAGTCCGTTTTGGTAAATCAGGAAAAGCCCGATGGCGACGAGGATGTTGTAAGTGTGGCCGCTGCGCGGGTTGAAATAGGAAAGCGGCACGGCAAGCAGGCAGAGCAGGAGGACGCTGACGGTCAGCGAGATGCGCCACATCAATTCCGCCTGATGTTGCGGGTTGCTGCTGCCGATGAGCTGGGATGTCGGGATGGTGCGGCGGTGGGAAACGGGGTCGATGAGTTTGGGCGTGGTGCTGATAATCAGGCTGAGGTTTTGGAAGGAAACGCGGTTGTAGTCGGCTTTACCGGGCGTGCCGCTGTAACGGTAGCCGTTGCGCAGGTCGAGCGTGCGCTTGTTGTCGTTCAGCGAAAAATTGCCTTCTTTGGCGAAGATAATGTTGTCGTTGCCGTTTTTATCTTGTTCGCGCAGGAACAGGTTTTTCATGATGCCGGATTCGGTATCGAAGGTTTCGACGAAGTAAACCCTGCCGTTGCGTTTGCCTAGGCTGTTGAACTCGCCCGCTTCCACCATCGACAATTCTTGTTTCTGCTTGAGGATTTCGGCGTATTCGCGGCTGCGCAGTTCCGCCCACGGCATAACCCAAAGCTGCATGACGGCAATCAGGATGGCAAACGGCACGGCAAACTGCATGACGGGGCGTATCCACTGTTTCAACGCCAATCCGCAGGAGAGCCAGACCGACATTTCACTGTCGCGCCAGTAGCGGGTCAACACGGTCAGCGTACTGATGAATGCGGTCAACACCAGCAAAAGCGGCGTCATGCCGATGACCCAGAAGCCGACCAATGCCAACACGGCATCGATGGCGACGCGCCCGTCGGCGGCGCGGCCGAGCAAGTTAATCGCTTGCGTGGAGACCAACACCGCCAAGAGGACGACGAAAATGCCGACTGCGGTAAAAGAGAGTTCTTTGATGAAGTTTCTTTGATAAATCATAGAATCGCGGCTAGGAGCGGTAAGCGGTTCGGCGCAGGCGGATTGTCTGCGCAAGGTTTCAGACGACCTCTCAAATGGAGTACAATCTTTCCAACCGTTTTCAGACGACCTCTTGATGCAAAGGGTCGTCTGAAACTACCCGAAACCATCTCAATCAGGAGAATAAACGTGGAATTTAGCACAAAAGCCGGAACCTTGCAGCCGCAACAGGCAGGCGCGCAGTTATTTGTCTGCACCGAAGCAGCGCAATTAAACCACCCTACCGCCCTTGCCCTTTTGTCTTCGCTTGAAGAAGGTCAAACTTTTGCCGACACCAAAATACCGACGGACAACGGTTTGCAGGCAGTCGCCGTCGTCCGCCTCGAAAAAACCGACCGCGCCGCGCTGAACAAAGCTGCCGCCGAAGCCGCCAAATGGGCGCAAAATCAGGAAACGGTCAATGCGGACATCCATGCCTTCGATGAAGCGCAAGCCGCCGCCGTTGCCGAAGCCTTCGCCATCGCGTTCGGCAACGCCGCCTACCGTTTCGACCGCTACAAAAAAGAAGCCAAGCCCGCCAAATTCGCACAAGCCGTGTTCCACACCGCACACGAAGCCGCCGTCAAAGAAGCCCTGCGCGTCGCCGAAGCGCAGGTTTACGGACAAAGCCTCTGCCGCGACTTGGGCAACGCCGCGCCCAACGAATGCACGCCCGAATTCTTAGCGCGCACCGCCAAAGCCGAAGCCGAAAAACTGGGCGCACACGCCAAAATCATCGAAAAAGACTACATCAAAGAAAACATGGGTTCCTTCTGGTCGGTTGCCAAAGGCAGCGTGGAAGACCCCTATCTGATTGAATTGAGCTACTTCGGCGCAGCCGACAAAGAAGCCGCCCCCGTCGTCTTGGTCGGCAAAGGCATCACCTTCGACACCGGCGGTATCTCTCTTAAGCCCGGTTTGAACATGGATGAAATGAAGTTTGACATGTGCGGCGCGGCAACCGTCATCAGCACCTTCTGCGCCGCCGTCAAACTGCAACTGCCGATCAACCTCGTCGCCGTCGTCGCCACTTGCGAAAACATGCCTTCCGGCGCGGCAAACAAACCGGGCGACGTCGTGAAAAGCATGAAAGGTCTGACGATTGAAGTGTTGAACACCGATGCCGAAGGTCGTTTGATTTTGTGCGACGCGCTCACTTACGCCGAGCAGTTCAAGCCCAAAGCCGTCATCGACGTCGCCACCCTGACCGGCGCGTGCATCATCGCCTTGGGGCATGACGTCAGCGGCGTGATGGGGAACAATCAAGATTTGGTCGACAGCCTGCTCGCCGCCTCCCGCAACGTGGACGACAAAGCATGGCAACTGCCGCTCTTTGAAACCTACAAAGACCAGCTCAAATCCAACTTCGCCGACATCCCCAACATCGGCACGCCCGGCGCAGGCACGATTACCGCCGCCACCTTCCTGTCTTACTTCACCGAAGACTACCCGTGGGCGCACCTCGACATCGCGGGTACGGCATGGAAATCAGGCAGCGAAAAAGGCGCAACCGGCCGCCCTGTTCCCTTGTTGCTGAACTATCTGCGCAACGTGAAATAAGTCTGGACGCCTGCGGGGTAAGCAACCGACCCCGCAGGTCGTCTGAAAACGGAACGCATCATCTTCTGATACAACCAACAAACGGAGAACCATGATGAAACCGCTATTTGCCGCATTGTCCGTCGCCTTTCTGCTCGGCACGACCGTCAGTATCCACGCCGCGGAACAGGCCAAACCTACCGACCGTAGCGTCCAAGTGTACAAAAAAGCCGACTTGGCGGAGTGGAACCGCGAAAATGCAGCCGGAGGCAAAGGCCCGCTGCTCGGCCGCTTCGCCTTCAACCGCCACCAGACCGCCGCACAAGACGCGTTTAGGGAAATCGGCTGGCTGACCCTGCCGCCGGGCGCATCCATCGGCGAACACAAACACACCGACAACGAAGACGTTTACATCATCGTATCGGGCAAAGGCGTGTTTACCGACAGCACGGGCAAACAGACCGAAGTTGGCGCCGGCGACATCACCATCGCCCGCCCCGGCCAGTCCCATGCGTTGAAGAACATCGGTAAAGAGCCGCTGGTCTTCCTTGACCTGATTGCCGAGACCGCCGCCGCCCAAGCTACCAAATAGCAGTCATCAAACCGACAAGGTCGTCTGAAAACCATATTGCGTTTTCAGACGACCTTTTTTGTTGTTTAGGCAACATGATTCGTTCCAAGCAAACGAGGGGATGGCGCGCTGCCGCTGTTTCCGTCTTTTTTATCATTTTCAAGATATTGGGTTTCAGACGACCTTTAGTTTTTTGCTGTTTGTATGGGCTTGGGCTTGGCTGTTTTGCCGCATCAAATGCGGTTTGTTCCTTGAATTCTTGTCATATTAATGATGTGATGTTATATAATAACAATTTATTTGAAATATGACGGGAAACCCAAAATGACACAAGCCACGCTTAAACCCATTGTTTTAGCATTACTGATCATCAATCTTCCGGCCATCGCCCAAGCGCATGAAACCGAGCAGACGGTGGACTTGGAAACGGTCAACGTCGTCGGTAAAAGCCATCCGCGCGCTACTTCGGGGCTGCTGCACACTTCGACTGCCTCCGACAAAATCATCAGCGGCGATACGCTGCGGCAAAAAGCCGTCAATCTGGGCGATGCGCTCAACGGCGTGCCGGGCGTCCATGCTTCGCAATACGGCGGCGGCGCGTCCGCGCCTGTGATACGCGGGCAGACGGGTAGACGGATTAAAGTGTTGAACCATCACGGCGAAACCGGCGACATGGCGGATTTCTCGCCCGACCATGCCCTGATGGTGGACACCGCCTTGTCGCAACAGGTCGAAATCCTGCGCGGGCCGGTAACGTTATTGTACAGCTCGGGCAATGTGGCGGGCTTGGTGGATGTTGCCGATGGAAAAATCCCCGAAAAAATGCCTGAAAACGGCGTATCGGGCGAACTGGGGCTGCGCCTGAGCAGCGGCAATTTGGAAAAACTCACGTCCGGCGGCATCAATGTCGGACTGGGCAAAAATTTTGTGTTGCACACGGAAGGGTTGTACCGCAAATCGGGCGACTACGCCGTACCGCGTTACCGCAAGGAAGAAGGTCATCTGAAACGGCTGCCTGACAGCCATGCCGATTCGCAAACGGGCAGCATCGGGCTGTCTTGGGTGGGCGAGAAAGGCTTTATCGGCGCGGCATACAGCGACCGTCGCGACCGCTACGGCCTGCCTGCCCACAGCCATCTCTACGACGACTGCCACGCCGACATCATTTGGCAGAAGAGTTTGATTAACAAACGCTATTTGCAGCTTTATCCGCACCTGTTGACCGAAGAAGACGTCGATTACGACAATCCGGGTTTGAGCTGCGGCTTCCATGACGACGATAATGCACACGCGCATACCCACAACGGCAGACCGTGGATAGACCTGCGCAACAAACGCTACGAAATCCGCGCCGAATGGAAGCAGCCGCTCCCCGGTTTTGAAGCCCTGCGCGTGCATCTGAACCGCAACGACTACCGCCACGACGAAAAAGCGGGCGATGCGGTGGAAAACTTCTTTAAAAACAAAACGCAAAATGCCCGCATCGAATTGCGCCATCTGCCCATAGGTCGTCTGAAAGGCAGTTGGGGCGTGCAATACCTGACCCAAAAATCCAGCGCGCTTTCCGCCATTCCCGAAACCGTCCAACAACCGATGCTGATCGACAACGATGTGCATCATTACAGCTTTTTCGGCGTAGAACAGGCAAATTGGGACAATTTCTCGCTTGAAGGCGGCGTGCGCGTGGAAAAACAAAAAGCCGCCATCCAGTACGACAAGGCATTGATTGATCGGGAAAACTACTACAACCACCCCTTGCCCGACCTCGGCGCGCACCGCCAAACCGCCCGCTCGTTCGCGCTTTCCGGCAACTGGTATTTCTCGCCATACCACAAACTCAGCCTGACCGCTTCCCATCAGGAGCGCCTGCCGTCAACGCAAGAGCTGTACGCACACGGCAAACACGTCGCCACCAACACTTTTGAAGTCGGCAACAAACACCTCAACAAAGAGCGTTCCAACAACATCGAACTCGCGCTGGGCTACGAAGGCGACCGCTGGCAATACAATCTGGCACTCTACCGCAACCGCTTCGGCAACTACATCTACGCCCAAACCCTCAACGACGGACGCGGCCCCAAATCCATCGAAGACGACAGCGAAATGAAACTCGTGCGCTACAACCAATCCGGTGCCGACTTCTACGGCGCGGAAGGCCAAATCTTCTTCAAGCCCACGCCGCGCTACCGCATCGGACTGTCCGGCGACTACGTCAGAGGTCGTCTGAAAAACCTTCCGTCGCTGCCCGGCAGGGAAGACGCCTACGGCAACCGCCCACTCATTGCCCAAGCCGACCAAAACGCCCCGCGCGTGCCCGCCGCACGACTCGGCTTTCACCTGAATGCCGCGCTGACCGACCGCATCGATGCCCATCTCGACTACTACCGCGTGTTTGCCCAAAACAAACTCGCCCGCTACGAAACGCGCACGCCCGGACACCATATGCTCAACCTCGGCGCAAACTACCGCCGCCGCACCGGCTACGGCGAGTGGAATTGGTATGTCAAAGCAGACAACCTGTTCAACCAATCCGTTTACGCCCACAGCAGCTTCCTGTCCGACACCCCGCAAATGGGACGCAGCTTCACCGGCGGCGTGAACTTTAAGTTTTAAGGGGCGATAGACAAGAGAAAAGGTTTTCAGACGACCTCTGAAAACCTTTTCTATTTATCCCTTCATGTCATCCCAATCATTTGACTTCCGTCAAAGGAAATTGTTTTCATCCGTATGATTTCACTATTAATCCAGCCTTTCCGCGCTCGTCATAAACCTTTGTAAACCAAATCATCCGACAGGTATCCGATATTCCTCCCCCCCTTCGTCCCAAACATCCCCCTGCCCTACCGTCTTCCATACATGAAATTTTTTTCTAAATAATATATACAGTTATCCCAAGCACACCCGCCGCCCTAGATTTAAAAAAATTCCACATAAAACAATACGGTTACTCCTCTCCAAACTCTGTTCACAAGTAGTTTCTTAAAGTATGATAAGCCTGTTTCCGGCCAGCATTCCCGCCGGAATCAGGCTTCCAAACAAATCCAACCTCAACTCGGAGTAAACATCATGTTGACCCAGACCCAACAGGTCGATTTGACCCTGCATCATCTCAAAGAGCGCGCCTTGGCAGAATATAGCCCCAAACAGCGTGCGACCATCGAAGCTTCCGAAGATTGGAAACAGTTTGACAGACGTTTGGACGAGCATTTTCCCAAGCTGATGCACGAGCTGGACAACGTTTACAACGACAACGAAGCCGTCCTGCCCATGCTGGAACAACTGATTGCACAAGCATGGCAAAGCTATTCCCAACGCGACAAGTCTCTGAAAGCCATTGATGCCGCACGCGAGAGCGATCCCGATTGGATTTTGTCTAACAAACAGGTTGGCGGCGTGTGCTATGTCGATTTGTTTGCGGGCGATTTGAAAGGCTTAAAAGCCAAAATCCCTTATTTCCAAGAGCTGGGGCTGACTTATCTGCACATGATGCCCCTGTTTAAATGTCCCGAAGGCAAAAGCGACGGCGGCTATGCGGTCAGCAGCTACCGCGATGTCAATCCCGCTTTGGGTACGATAGACGATTTGCGCGATGTCATTGCCGCGCTGCACGAAGCAGGCATTTCCGCCGTCGTCGATTTCATCTTCAACCACACGTCTAACGAACACGAATGGGCAAAAGGCTGCGCCGCCGGCAATCCGCTTTTCGACAATTTCTACTATATTTTCCCCGACCGCTGGATGCCCGACCAATACGACCGCACCCTGCGCGAAATCTTCCCCGACCAGCATCCGGGCGGCTTCTCCCAATTAGAAGACGGACGCTGGGTGTGGACGACGTTCAATTCCTTCCAATGGGATTTGAATTACAGCAATCCCTGGGTGTTCCGCGCCATGGCGGGCGAAATGATGTTCCTCGCCAATTTGGGCGTTGACATCCTGCGTATGGACGCCGTTGCCTTCATTTGGAAGCAAATGGGCACAAGCTGCGAAAACCTGCCGCAAGCCCATGCCTTAATCCGCGCGTTCAACGCCGTCATGCGCATCGCCGCACCTGCCGTGTTCTTCAAATCCGAAGCCATCGTCCACCCCGACCAAGTCGTCCAATACATCGCACAAGACGAATGCCAAATCGGCTACAACCCGCTGCAAATGGCATTGTTGTGGAACACCCTCGCCACCCGAGAAGTCAACCTGCTCCACCAAGCCCTCTCCTACCGCCACAACCTGCCCGACCATACCGCATGGGTCAACTACGTCCGCAGCCATGACGACATCGGCTGGACGTTTGCCGACGAAGACGCATCGCAATTCGGCATCCACGGCTACGACCACCGCCAATTCCTCAACCGCTTCTTCGTCAACCATTTCGACGGCAGCTTTGCGCGCGGCGTGCCTTTCCAATACAACCCCAACACAGGCGACTGCCGCGTCAGTGGTACTGCCGCCGCTTTGGCAGGTTTAGCACAACACGACCCACACGCTGTTGACCGCATCAAACTCTTGTACAGCATCGCCCTGAGTACCGGCGGCCTGCCGCTGATTTATCTCGGCGACGAAGTCGGCACGTTGAATGACGACGACTGGTCAAGCGACAGCAATAAGAGCGACGACAGCCGCTGGGCGCACCGTCCGCGTTACAACGCCGAGTTGTACGAACAACGCCACGACGCATCCACCGCAGCCGGACAAATCTATCAAGGCCTGCGCCACATGATAGACATCCGCCAAAACAACCCGCGTTTGAACGGCGGCCGTCTGGTGACCTTCAACACCAACAACAAACACATCATCGGCTACATCCGCAACAACGCGCTTTTGGCGTTCGGCAACTTCAGCGAACACGCTCAAACCATCAGCGCGCACACCCTGCAAGCCATGCCCGCCCGTGCCAAAGACCTCATCAGCGGCGAGACAGTGGCACTGAATCAGGATTTGGTGCTGCGCCCCTACCAAGTGATGTGGCTCGAAATCGCCTGATGATTGAAGCAGCTTAAAAACGCAGAGGTCGTCTGAAACCGGTATTTCCCGTTTTCAGACGACCTTTTTAAAATATCCGGCATCAAACCTGCCCAAGCGATGATACTTCACCCCCAACATCCGCATACCATGCGTCTCCCCATACACAGCTTAAAAATAAATTCTATTAATTACAACAAGTTGAAGAATTATTAATCAAATTTATCCATCAAGTATTGAAATTATTCGACTTTCTGCTTTAAACTTCGACGCATATATATTCAATATCCAGCGAAATACCGTCATGCAAACCGCTAAGCATTCAAACGCATTCTTCTATTGGTACCACACAAACGTGCGGTACTTTTTTGCGCTTGTCTGAAACAGACGGAAATGAACAGCAAAACAAGAGCCGCCCTGATTGAGCGGCTTTTTTTATACCCTTCGTGGCCGCCAATCCCAATAAACGATGCGAACAGTTGTAAATAAAGGAAAAGCCATGAACCTCTCTGCAAATATCCAAAGACGTCCACAAACCCTCCACCGCTGCCATATGATTGTTGACGGCAACAGCCACAACACATTTTCAGACGACCCCGTTCCCCAAACTTCTGGCCTTATCAGCGAGGCCCTGATTCCGCAAATCCGCTCTCTCGCCACATTGATTGCAGCCGAACGCCACGACTTCAACTGCAACAGTCCCGCCGTGTTTACGGAAGAAGCCGACTTCTTCGCCGCACGCATCCTTATTTTGGGTGTTCGCCGCTTCCATCTCGACATCACCCTGATGCCCATGCTCAAAACCGCCAATCAACGCGCACAAACATTTGCCAAACACCATCACCTCCCCTTCTCCCCCGCTGAAATGCACATGAGCCTGCACGCCCGCCGCCCCGACAAACTGCTTATTATGGAAACCGAACACGAAGTGAAACCTCAAGGAAATATTGTTGCCGACAGTCTTGCTTTTGCAGCCAAACTACCGAAACTCCCATTGTAAAAAAGAGAAACCTTGCTTGATAAATCCCCAAAACACACCATATGGCAGGCAGGCCACGCGCTTAGAACCACGCCGCCGACTTACATAAGACGGCATTAATGACAACCGACCAAGGAAACACAGAACAATGAAAAAAATTATCGCCTTAGCCGCGCTCTCCGCTTTCGCCCTTGCCGCCTGCAAAGACAATACGCAAGCACAGCTTGAACAGCAGCAAAAACAAATCGAAGCCCTGCAACAACAATTGGCACAGCAAAACGGCCAGCAGGACAATACCGTTTACCAACTCACTCCCGAAGCCGTACAAGACACCATCCCTGCCGAAGCGCAAGCCAACGGCAACAACGGTCAACCCGTTACCGGCAAAGACGGACAACAATATATTTACGACCAATCCACAGGAAGCTGGCTGCTCCAAAGCCTGATCGGTACAGCCGCAGGCGCGTTTATCGGTAACGCGCTGGCAAACAAATTCACCCGTGCGAACAACCAAAACAGCCCGATTGCACAGCGCGCACGTTCCCATTACTACCAAACTGCCCGTCCAAACGGCCGTACCAGCCAGCAACTGAATACCCGCAGCATCCCCGCGCAGCAGGCTCAACAACAACCCCGCTACCGTCAAACCACCCAACAACCTTCCAACTACCGCCGCCCGATGGGTCGCGGATTCGGTCGTCGCCGTTAATTCGGCAACAATGACAAAAGGTCGTCTGAAAATTGAACTGCACCCCAAAAGTTGGACATCCCCCTCCAACTCACAAGGTGCAGTTTTTTTATGAGCAAATATACATTACACTTCAAATACCAAGCCGTACTCCACTACCTGCATATACGCAGCCAACAGCGTACCGCAGATCATTACGGCATTTCCCGAACCCACCTGCGACGGTGGATACGCGCCTATCAAGAAGGCGGCATCGGCGCACTCGAACATCCCCAATCCAAAACCATGACCG
>NZ_POWX01000002.1 GCF_003044445.1 Neisseria mucosa | reverse complement strand
GTTTGGCTTTGTCCTTTTCGGTCCGCTTTTGGCTGAGGGCTTTTAACTCCTTTAGATAGGCAACCTTTGCGCGCATATAGCACAACTCTTCGATAAGCTCTGCCTGTGTTTTTTCGTGGTCGGGTTTATCGGCGATAAAGGGGTTTTTGCGGTGGTCGGTCATGGTTTTGGATTGGGGATGTTCGAGTGCGCCGATGCCGCCTTCTTGATAGGCGCGTATCCACCGTCGCAGGTGGGTTCGGGAAATGCCGTAATGATCTGCGGTACGCTGTTGGCTGCGTATGTGCAGGTAGTGGAGTACGGCTTGGTATTTGAAGTGTAATGTATATTTGCTCATAAAAAAACTGCACCTTGTGAGTTGGAGGGGATGTCCAACTTTTGGGGTGCAGTTCACCTTTTTCTGTAAATTAAAATAAGCAGGGCAGATATTGTTTTCCCGTCAGGTGCGTATGGTTATAGTGGATTAAATTTAAACCAGTACGGCGTTGTCTCGCCTTAGCTCAAAGAGAACGATTCTCTAAGGTGCTGAAGCACCAAGTGAATCGGTTCCGTACTATTTGTAATGTCTGCGGCTTCGTCGACTTGTCCTGATTTAAATTTAATCCGCTATAACTTACCGTTGTTATTTCCGTACGGGTGGGAATTCGGAAGTTTGAAGTTGCAGCAGCTTTCGAGATATTTCCGCAATGCAGAGTTCTGGATTCCCGCCTGCGAGGGAATGACGGCAACGGCGGTTTCAGACGACTTTTAAAGGCTGATGATAAAGTTTATCCGGAAATATGAAAAAAGGTCGTCTGAAACCTCAACCCGTTTTCAGACGACCTCGATATTTATTCTTCCCAATCCTGCGTTTCTTCCGAATCGCTCTGACCGCCTTCCATGATGGATTTGATTTCTTGGAAGAGGGCTCGGAAGTTTTTCGGCGGTTTGTTTTGTTCCTGCTCTTTTTTCGTGTTGCGGATTAAGGTGCGCAATTTGCCCGCGTCGGCGTGGGGGAAGTCCACCATGAATTGGGTAAGCGCGTTGTCGTCTGCCAAGAGGCGCGTGCGGGCTTGTTCGACGCGTTGCAAGAAGGCGTTGTGGGCGGTATTTTCGCCGCGCAGTTTGGCGAGGAAGGCTTCGATGGGCGCAGGGTCGGTGTCGCGCATGAGCCTGCCGATGAATTGGCTTTGGCGTTTGAGCGCGCCGTTGGACGTGATTTTTTTGTAGGTAACGACGGCTTCGTACAAGTCTTCGTCCAAGCCGATTTTTTTCAGCGTATCGGTCGAGAGTTTGGTCAACTCCATGCCCAAAGCCTGCAAATCGTTCATCTGCTTTTTCATTTGGGTTTTGCTGACCCATTCGTCTTCGTTTTCAAACATTTTGATAAACCTTTAATTTTGTTTCGGGTATTTTAGCACGTTCGGGCAGGTTTCACGTCAACGCCCTGTTGAAACGGCGTTTTCAGACGACCTTTTGTCTTTGGCGGCGGTATTTTTGCCGAGGTCGTCTGAAAACGGTTAAAATGCCGCAAACCTCTGTCAGGAAACCTTTTATGCTGTTTAACCACACTGCCTCCGAGCTGACCGGCTTATGCGGGCACGCCTTGGATTTGGCAAAAAACATGGGCGCGGCGGCTGCCGAAGCCGACTTTAGCGAATCCATCGGACAAAGCGTCAGCGTACGGCTGGGCGAAATCGAACAAATTGAGTTCCAGCAGGACAAATCGCTGGATATTACCGTTTACGTAGGCAAACGCAAAGGTCGCGCCAGCACTGCCGATTTCTCCGAAAAAGCCCTGCAAGACACTGTCAAAGCCGCCATCGACATCGCCCGCTACACCGCCGAAGACGATTGCGCAGGTCTGGCAGATGCTTCACTGATGGCGCAACACGTCGGCGACCTCGACCGTTACCACGAATGGGATTTAAGCACGGAAGCTGCCATCGAGTTGGCAAAACAATGCGAACAAGCCGCCCTGAGCGCGGATGAACACATCGAAAACTCAGAAGGCGCAGGCGTTCAGACCGGACATTACCAATACGTTTACGGCAACACCCACGGCTTCACCGCCCACCAACAAGGCACGCGCCACAGCATTTCGTGCAGCATCGTCGCCGCCGACGAAAACGGCATGCAGCGCGACTACTGGTACGATGCCGCCTGCCGCCATCAAGATATGGACAGCCCCGAGCAAATCGGCAAAACCGCAGCCGAACGCACCTTACGTCGTCTGAACAGCCGCAGCATCCCGACGGGCAGCTATCCCGTCCTCTTCGATACCACCGTCGCAGGCGGTCTTATCGGACACCTCGTCGGCGCACTCAGCGGCGGCGCGCTCTACCGCCAAAGCAGCTTCCTGATCGACAGTATAGGCAGAAAAGTTCTGCCCGATTTCCTCAGCCTGCGCGAAGAACCGCACATTCCCCGCGCCTTCGGCAGCACCTATTTCGACTCCGAAGGCGTCGCCACGCAGCCGCGTTTCGTTATCCGCAACGGCATTGTCGAAGGCTATTTCCTCAGCAGTTACAGCGCAAGAAAACTCGGTATGCAGACCACGGGCAACGCCGGCGGCGCGCACAACCTTTATTTGAACCATACGCATGAAACGCAGTCCGACTTACTGAAAGAAATGGGTACGGGATTGTTGGTTACCGAACTGATGGGGCAGGGCGTGAACACCATCACGGGCGACTACTCGCGCGGTGCAGCGGGTTTTTGGGTGGAAAACGGCATCATCAGCCACCCCGTCCAAGAAATCACCATCGCCGGCCGCTTGCAGGATATGTACCTCGGCATCGTCGGTACCGCCAACGATGTGCTGCGCCGCTCTTCCAACAAAATCGGTTCGGTGCTGATTGAGAGCATGACCGTGGCGGGGGAGTAGGTTTTACCCGGTTATTAAAAAGGTCGTCTGAAAACGGCGAATGGTTTTTCAGACGACCTCAAATTGATTATTACGAAAGTTTCTTCATGCACGTTGCCGTTATTCCTTCTTGGTATCCCAAAACCGAAACCGATGTGGACGGAATCTTTTTCCGTCTTCAAGCCCAAGCCTTGCAGCGCAAAGGTCTGAAAGTCGGGGTGATTGCGCCGATGTTCCGCTATTTGCGCGTCCATACCAAATCCATTTTTACCGGTCCGTACGGCATTCGGAAACACAATCAGGGCGGTTTGAATACCTATGCTTACGACAGTATGTATTTTTTCCCCCGTTTCCCTGTTGTCGATTTGGACCGCATCCGCTGGGTACGCGCGGGTATGAAGGCATTTGCGCGGTATGTGCGTGAAAACGGCCGCCCCGATATTGTTCATGCACATTCCATGAACTACGCGGGTATCCTTGCCTACGAAATTTATAAGACTTACGGTATTCCCTACGTCATTACCGAACACAGCAGCACCATTACCCGCAACCTCATACGGCCTCACCAATGGCCGATCATGCGCCTCGCTGCCGAACATAGCGCCGCGCGTTTTGCCGTCAGCCGCGACTTCAGCCGCCTGCTGAAGGAAAAATACGGTTTGGAATGGGAATACCTGCCCAACGTACTGGGCGACAATTTCGCAAGGGATTTCACGTTTCCCGATAAAGGAAACCAAGACTACACCTTCTGTACCGTTTCGCATCTGCGCCATCTGAAAGGGCATGACCTCCTGCTGCCGGCCTTTGCGAAAGCGTTGGAAAAATATCCTTTCCTCAAATTGAAAATCGGCGGGGACGGCGTGGAAGCCGCCAATTTGCGCCGTTTGGCACAAGAGTTGGGCATTACGCATGCCGTCAGCTTCCTCGGTGCGCTCACCACGGACGAAGTATTGGATTTGATGCGCCAAAGCGACGCTTTCGTCCTTGCCAGCCGCACGGAAACCTTCGGGGTCGTGTTTATTGAAGCGTTGTCTCAGGGATTGCCCGTCATCGCCACCATGTGCGGCGGTCCGCAATCCATCGTTACGCCCGAGAACGGTATTTTGGTGCCGACCGAAAATATCCCCGCGCTTACCGATGCATTGATTGAGATGTATGAAAATCGCGAACGCTTCGATCATGAAAAACTGCGTCAAGATTGTTTGGCAGAGTTTAGCGAGGAGGTTATCGCTTCAAGCTTAATCCGCACATTTGAAAAAATCGTCGGAGAAAAGCAAAAGCAACCTTAAGCTTTGCTATAAAGCCAATCTGACGCATCGGTTTTCCGCCGTCCCGCCATCCGTTTAATCCGTTTCCTTTTCAGACGACCTTCAAGAATAAAGGTCGTCTGAAACACTGTTTACACACTACATATGCCGCAAACCAACCTCCCGCCCCGCCGCCTTTCCATCGCCCCTATGCTCGACTGGACAGACCGGCACTACCGCTACCTCGCCCGCCAGATTACGCTCAACACATGGCTTTACAGCGAAATGGTCAATTCCGGCGCCATCGTCTATGGCGACAAAGACCGCTTTTTGATGTTCAACGAAGGCGAGCAGCCCGTCGCCCTGCAACTGGGCGGCAGCGACCCGTCCGATTTGGCGAAAGCAGCCAAAGCCGCCGAAGAATACGGCTACAACGAGGTCAACCTCAACTGCGGCTGCCCCAGTCCGCGCGTGCAGAAAGGCTCGTTCGGCGCGTGTCTGATGAACGAAGTCATGCTGGTTGCCGACTGCCTCAACGCCATGCAGGACGCGGTCAAAATCCCCGTTACCGTCAAACACCGCATCGGCGTCGATAGACAAACCGAATACCAAACCGTCGCCGATTTCGTCGGCACGCTGCGCGACAAAACCGCCTGCAAAACCTTCATCGTCCACGCACGCAACGCATGGTTGGACGGGCTTTCCCCCAAAGAAAACCGCGACGTTCCGCCGTTGAAATACGATTACGTTTACCGCTTGAAACAAGAATTTCCAGATCTGGAAATCATCATCAACGGCGGCATCACCACCAACGAAGTAATCGCCGGACACCTGCAACACGTTGACGGCGTAATGGTTGGGCGCGAGGCGTACCACAACCCGATGGTCATGCACGGATGGGACAGACTGTTTTACGGCGACACCCGCAGCTCGATTGAGTACGCCGATTTGGTGCAGCGCCTCTACACATACAGCCAAGCACAAATTCAAGCCGGACGCGGTACAATCTTGCGCCACATCGTCCGCCACAGCCTCGGGCTGATGCACGGTCTGAAAAACGCCCGCACTTGGCGGCGTATGCTTTCCGACGCGACGCTTTTGAAAGACAACGACGGCAGCCTGATTCTCGAAGCATGGAAAGAAGTCGAGCGGGCGAACGTATGGGAATAAAAGCGCGGTTTTTTAAACATCAAACACGTTGTCTGAAAACAGATTCCTTTTCAGACGACCTTTTCACCTTTTTAATCTATCCTTGATGATGAAACGAACCATACCGATTATCTTCTCAGCCTTCCTGCTTGCCGCCTGCCAAGCCTCGTCCACTCAAGAAACACGAACCATGAATCCCCGACTTTGGGCAGTATCTGTCAAGCAAGATGCCAACCTTTACCGTATCGATGACAAACTCTACCGCAGCGAACAGCCTGTTCCCGAGGACGGTGAAACCATTTCACAGCAGGATATCAAAAGCGTCGTCAATCTGCGCTTTTTCGACCGCAATGACGACGACTATCTCAAGCAATACGGCATCAACATCATCAACCGCCCGCTGTTGTCGTGGAATGTCAAACCTAAAGACATCGCCGAAATCCTGTACCTGATTGAAAAACAACAACAAAACGGCGCAGTCCTCATCCATTGCTACCACGGTGCCGACAGGACGGGGCTGATTGCCGGAATGTACCGCATCCTTTACCAAGGCTGGCAGATTGAAGAGGCAAAAGCCGAAATGCAGCACGGCCCCTACGGTTATCACAGCATTTGGAAAAATATCGCCAACCTGTTTACCGAAGCAAAAATACAGGAAGTCAAAAACCATTTGGAACGCCTGCGCAGCAACGAACGGAATGCAGTATCGGAGCAATAACGCTGACTTATACATCCAATACCGACTCTGGCTGCCCAGCTGATTTTTAGAGACAGCATATTTATTGGTGCATTATTCCCGCTCAGGCGGGAATTCATCGGAAATCTTCAATTCAAAATTAGATTCAATCCTATGAGAAATGGCGGTTAATAGCGGGTGTCGTATCAAAAAAATATAGTGGATTAAATTTAAATCAGGACAAGGCGACGAAGCCGCAGACAGTACAGATAGTACGGCAAGGCGAGGCAACGCCGTACTGGTTTAAAGTTAATCCACTATAAGCAAAATAAGCGTGTCGGCCGTATAGAAAAAGGTCGTCGGAAAACCTTATCAATCAGGTTTTCAGACGACCTTTTCGTATCTGCGGTCTTAATCGGGCAATTCGGTTCAAATCACAAAATCCATTGCCACGCCCTGTAAGCTTTGGTCCATATCCGCCGCCGGTGTTTTGACCGAGCGTCCTACCGGTTTGGCAGGTACGCCGACGACGGTAATCGAAGACGGTACGTCCGCAACGACCACGCTGCCCGCGCCGATTTTGGAATTGTCGCCGATGCGGATGTTGCCCAATATCGAAGCGTTCGCACCGATCATCACGCCGTCGCCGATTTTCGGGTGGCGGTCTCCGCATTCCTTGCCTGAACCACCGAGCGTTACGCCGTGCAAGATAGAAATATTGTTGCCCAACACGGCGGTCTCGCCCGCCACGAAACCGGTGGCGTGGTCGAGCATCAGACCGTGACCGAAACGGGCGGCGGGATGAATATCAACACCGAACACTTCCGACATACGATTTTGCAGGAAATACGCCAGCGTTTTGCGGCCGTTTTGGTAAAGCCAATGGTTGATGCGGTGCGCCTGAATAGCGTGGAAACCTTTGAAATACAGAAGCGGCAGCGAATATTCGTCGCACGCGGGGTCGCGTTCGTAAATGGCTTTCAAATCGGCTTCGACGCAGTTGCTGATGCGCGCATCGCTGCCCAATGCCTGCTGGTAAATTTCAAACAAGGCGCGCACGTCCATAATCGGGCTGCCGAGTTTGCTGGAAAGATGATAAGCAAGGACAGAATCGAGCGAATCGTGGCGCAACACGGTTTGATGCAAAAAGCTCGCCAGCATAGGTTCGGCTGCGGCTGCAGCTGCGGTTTCTTCGCGGATGGTATGCCAGAGGTTGAAATCGGTTGTGTTCAGGTGGTCTTTTTTCATATCGGAGGTCGTCTGAAAACAGGATGGTATCGGCGTATCTTACCTTTTATCAACAATTTGCGATAGCGCATCTCGGAATATGTTTATTACATCGGCTTTTATATGCTTGAAGTTTTTTCAGACGACCTTATATAAAGCTGCATTGAATACCAACCCCTATTTAAAAGGATGTCCGACATGACGGAGCATAACGAACCGCAACAAACCGAAACTGAAATCGAAACAGCGGCAAAAGTGGAAACCGCCGAAGCTGTCGAAACCGAGCAAACCGAAACGCAACCGGAAGCGCCGACTTACGAAGAATTGCAGGCGCGTATCGCCGAGTTGGAAGGACAGCTGAAAGACAGCGAGCTGCGCGGTCTGGCAAACGAGCAAAACCTGCGCCGCCGCCATCAGCAGGAAATTGCCGATACGCACAAATTCGCCGGACAAAAATTCGCCACCGAAATGCTGCCGGTCAAAGACTATCTCGAAATGGCATTGCTCGACCAAAGCGGCAATTTCGACGCACTGAAAATGGGCGTGCAAATGACGCTGAACGAATTGCAAAAAGCGTTTGACGCCACGCATATCAAAGAAATCAACCCGCAGCCCGGCGACAAACTCGACCCGCACCAACATCAAGCGATGCAGGCGGTCGTCAGCGAGCAAGAGCCGAACACCATCGTCAGCGTCATGAAAAAAGGCTACACCCTGTCCGACCGCGTACTGCGCCCCGCGATGGTTATCGTAGCGAAAAAAGAAGCCTGAAGGCACCGCTTGATGAAGTTTATCAAGCATAAAATTTTCAGACGACCCTTCCCAGTTCCTCAGCCTTCAATCCCACTTTTGGAAAATCATTCTGATGATGCCCAATCGGAAAACAAAGACTAGGTCGTCTGAAAAACAAAACACTGACCTGTGGATAAATAGTTTAATCTGTTGAATTTTATATTTAAAAAATTTCAACAAAACCCTTGAAAAAATATCGGGCAACCCTATTTACAGGTCAACGGAACAAAATGTTCCACACAATTATTAATTTAGAAAAATCTTTTTAGGAGCAACATCAATATGGCAAAAGTAATCGGTATCGACTTAGGTACAACCAACTCTTGTGTATCCATCTCTGAAAACGGTCAAACCAAAGTTATTGAAAACGCAGAAGGCGCACGCACTACGCCGTCTGTCGTCGCTTATCTGGACGGCGGCGAAGTCCTCGTCGGCGCACCCGCCAAACGCCAAGCCGTAACCAACGCTAAAAACACCATCTACGCTGTAAAACGTTTGATCGGTCATAAATTTGAAGACAAAGAAGTCCAACGCGACATCGAATCCATGCCTTTCGAAATCATCAAAGCCAACAACGGCGACGCATGGGTGAAAGCGCAAGGCAAAGAGCTGTCTCCTCCGCAAGTTTCCGCAGAAGTCCTGCGTAAAATGAAAGAAGCCGCCGAATCTTATTTGGGCGAAAAAGTAACCGAAGCCGTGATTACCGTTCCGGCCTACTTCAACGACAGCCAACGTCAAGCCACCAAAGACGCAGGCCGCATCGCTGGTTTGGATGTAAAACGCATCATCAACGAGCCGACCGCAGCCGCTTTGGCATTCGGTATGGACAAAGGCGACAACAAAGACCGCAAAGTAGCCGTATATGACTTGGGCGGCGGTACCTTCGATATTTCCATCATCGAAATCGCCAACCTCGACGGCGACAAACAATTCGAAGTATTGGCAACCAACGGCGACACCTTCTTGGGTGGTGAAGACTTCGACCAACGCCTCATCGACTACATCATCGCCGAGTTCAAAAAAGACCAAGGCATTGATTTGAAACAAGACGTGATGGCATTGCAACGTCTGAAAGAAGCTGCCGAAAAAGCCAAAATCGAATTGTCCAGCGGCCAGCAAACCGAAATCAACCTGCCGTACATCACCATGGATGCAACCGGCCCGAAACACTTGGCAATGAAAATTACCCGCGCCAAATTCGAAAGCCTGGTTGAAGACCTGATTGCCCGCTCTATCGAGCCTTGCCGCACCGCATTGAAAGATGCCGGCTTGAGCACCAGCGACATCGACGACGTGATTTTGGTCGGCGGTCAGTCCCGTATGCCGAAAGTACAAGAAGCCGTGAGAGACTTCTTCGGCAAAGAGCCGCGCAAAGACGTGAACCCTGACGAAGCCGTTGCCGTAGGCGCAGCGATTCAAGGCGAAGTATTGAGCGGCGGCCGCAGCGACGTATTGCTGCTGGACGTAACCCCTCTGTCCTTGGGTATCGAAACCATGGGCGGCGTGATGACCAAGCTGATTCAGAAGAACACCACCATCCCGACCAAAGCGTCGCAAGTGTTCTCTACCGCCGAAGACAACCAAAGCGCAGTAACCATCCATGTACTGCAAGGCGAACGCGAACGCGCTTCCGCCAACAAATCTTTGGGTCAGTTCAACTTGGGCGACATCGCACCCGCACCGCGCGGCATGCCGCAAATCGAAGTAACCTTCGACATTGACGCCAACGGCATCCTGCACGTTTCCGCCAAAGACAAAGGCACAGGCAAAGCTGCCAACATCACCATCCAAGGTTCTTCAGGCTTGAGCGAAGAAGAAATCGAACGCATGGTGAAAGATGCAGAAGCCAATGCCGAGGAAGATAAAAAACTGACTGAATTGGTCGCTTCCCGCAACCAAGCCGAAGCCCTGATTCACTCCGTGAAAAAATCTTTGGCCGACTACGGCGACAAACTCGACGCAGCCGAGAAAGAAAAAATCGAAGCCGCGCTGAAAGAAGCCGAAGAAGCTGTAAAAGGCGACGACAAAGCCGCCATCGATGCCAAAGCCGAAGCATTGGGCGCAGCCAGCCAAAAACTGGGTGAAATGGTTTACGCACAAGCACAAGCCGAAGCCCAAGCAGGCGAAAGCGCACAAGCCGAGCCGTCTTCAGCCAAGAAAGACGACGACGTAGTAGATGCCGACTTTGAAGAAGTAAAAGACGACAAGAAATAATTGAGGTCGTCTGAAAAAAGCGCGAATCGCAAGGTTCGCGCTTTTTGTTTGAATTATTTATAGTAAAAGGTCGTCTGAAAACTTTTCAGACGACCTTCTGCCTATCTGTTGCCCTGTGTGTGGAAACATAAGAAAATAGCCTTATTTTTCAAACCATCCAATCAAAGGAAACCTTCATGACGACATTCCCCATCGCGCGCGCGGGCGATAAGACACTTGAAATCCAAGGCAAAATGGCGAACCGCCACGGCTTGATCGCCGGTGCGACCGGTACGGGCAAAACCGTGACCCTGCGCCGTATGGCGGAAGCCTTCAGCAGCGAGGGCGTTCCCGTATTTTTGGTTGACGTCAAAGGCGATTTGTCGGGCATCGCGCAAGCGGGTGCCGCCAGCGGCAAGGTGGGCGAACGCATTGCCGAGTTTGGCTTGGGCGAGCAATGGCTGCAAAGCTTCCCCGTGCGCTTTTGGGATGTTTACGGCGAAACCGGCATTCCGGTGCGCGTGACCGTTTCTGAAATGGGCCCGCTGCTGCTGGCGCGTTTGATGAATCTGAACGATACGCAGGAAGGCTTGTTGAACCTCGTGTTCAAAGTCGCCGACGACAAAGGCTGGCACATTCTGGATTTGAAAGACTTGCGCAGTATGCTGAAACACGTTTCCGACCACGCTTCGGAATACCGCACGCAATACGGCAACGTCTCCGCCGCCAGTATCGGCGCGATTCAGCGTCAGCTTTTGACGCTGGAGAACGAAGGTGCGGAAAAATTCTTCGGCGAGCCGTCGCTCAACCTGCAAGATTGGATGCAGACCGACAACGGCAAAGGCGTCATCAATATCCTCAATTCGGAAAAACTGATGCGCTCGCCGCGTATGTACAGCGCGTTTTTGCTGTGGATGTTGGCGGAGTTGTTTGAAACCTTGCCCGAAGTCGGCGATTTGGACAAACCGAAATTCGTGATGTTCTTCGACGAAGCGCATTTGATGTTCGACAACGCCGCCAATGCGCTGGTGGAGCAGGTCGAACAAGTCGTGCGCCTGATCCGTTCCAAAGGCGTGGGCGTGTATTTCGTGACCCAAAACCCGCTCGATTTGCCCGACACCATCCTCGGACAGCTCGGCAACCGCGTGCAACACGCCCTGCGCGCCTTCACGCCGCGCGACCAGAAAGCGGTTAAAGCCGCTGCCGAAACCTTCCGCAGCAATCCGAATATCAAAGTTGCCGAAGCGATTGCCGAGCTGGGCGTCGGCGAAGCACTTGTTTCCTTCCTCGACGAAAAAGGTATGCCCGAGCCGGTAGAACGCGCGCTCGTCCTGCCGCCGCAATCTTCCTTGACCCCGCTTGCCGCAGAAGAGCGCAACCGCTTGTTCCAAAACGATGATTTGTATCCGACCTATAAAGACATGGTGGACAACTATTCCGCCTTTGAAGCCTTAGCCGAAGCCGACAGTCAGGCTGCGGCGGAGAAAGAGGCGACAGCAGCGGCAAAAGAGCAGGAAAAAGCGCAAAAAGCCGCTGAAAAAGAAGCCGCCAATGCCGATCCCGGCATACTCGGCGGACTGCTCGGCGGCTTGAGCGGCGGGCGTAAAAAGTCAGGACAGGGCTTGGGCTACAACGTCGCCGACGCCATCGGCAGCCAAATCAACCGCCAAGTGACCAACGCCATCTCCCGCAGCGTGATGGGCATTATTAAAAACATGTTTAAAAAATAAGGCGTAAAAAGAAGGCAAAGGTCGTCTGAAAGCCTGACAATCGGTTTTCAGACGACCTTTTATATTAATTCAAAAAATATACCGTCATGCCCGCGCAGGCGGGAATCCAGGTCCGCCCGCACAGAAACTTATCGGGTAAAACGGTTTCTTTAACTTTACGTTCTGGATTCCCGCCTGCGCGGGCATGACGGAATTTGATCACATGCTGGATTTAAAGTTAAGTATGTTTGCTATACGTTCTAGATTTCCGCTTGTTCTATTTTTACATTAACCTTGCCATAGGCTCTGTTCGGGTTTGATTCTCAACTCATACAGTTTAAGACGTTTGTAATCCTCGTAAAAAAGGTCGTCTGAAATTTTCAGACGGCCTCTAATATTTTTGAAAATTGAAATGGAAAACTACCTGCAGTTACTTTTGAGTAGGTGGGGAGGAAGGATTTTGTGCCTGATTTTGCAAGTTTCTTTTATCTTGAGCTTCTGCGGCGTTTCTTGCATTTTCGGGCAACTGTTCATAAGAATTATTCCACCTTTTGGGATTTGTAATGGTTTCCTCCACAATAGCGTTGAGTAAGCCAAACATATTTCCAGCGAGATTATCAATATCTTCATCTGAAATTTCACCGGGGTGTACCGCATTATTACCAGTAATCCTCACAGTATCAGCAATTTTGATGGCCATCCCGGATAACTTTTTTTGCTTGACCAGCGACCTAATATCGGCATTGATATTTTCCCCTCCTTCTCCCAAATGGGTACATAGTCTTTGCAAGCCTAAACGCAGTAATGCCGCGGCTCCTCTAGGGGATTTGATGAAAATTCGGGCGGCTTCTTCGTAATCTTTTTTCACATCCTCGGGCATGTCTTCGGCTGGAAGTGGGGTAGATCCGAAATCGGGGTAGAGCATTTCTCCTTCTTCAGCTATGAAACCGTTAGGGGCTATTTGGGTTACTCGCCAAAGGCTATATTCTTCGCAATGAGCGCAAATAGCTTGGTAATAAACAAAGCGGTCTTCACTCCGCCATTCCATATGCGCATATGCCCCGCAATGTGGGCAATTAAAAGCAGCTTTCCCAAATTCAGGTGCTGTGTATTTTGTCATTTCTGACATCTCCCTATCAATGTTAACAAAACAATATTTATTGGTTTCGATAAAGGTCGTCTGAAACTGTCAGACGACCTTTTATATTAAATTCAAAAAACATGCCGTCATTCCCGCGCAGGCGGGAATCCAGACCTGCCCGCACAGGAACTTATCGGGTAAAACGGTTTCTTCAACTTTACGTTCTGGATTCCCGCCTGCGCGGGAATGACGATTCAGGCATTTTATATTGAATCCGCTATGTTTTTACCTCAACCTTACTTTCAAGCCGCGTTGTCGAAGCCGCTGTGGCGCAGCAGTGCGTCTATGCTCGGTTCGCGTCCGCGGAAGGCTTTGAAGGATTCCGCCGCGCTGCGGGAGCCGCCGACGGCGAGGATTTCCTGCCAGAAGCGTTTGCCTGTGGCGGCGACGTCGTCGCTTTCTTCAAAGGCGGCGTAGGCGTCGGCGCTGAGGACTTCGGCCCAGGCGTAGCTGTAATAGCCTGCGGAGTAGCCGCCGGCGAAGATGTGGCCGAAGCTGTTGGCGAAGCGGTTGTATTCGGGCGGTTGGATGACGGCGACTTCTTTGCGCACGCTGTCTAAAACCTGCGGCCAGTTTTTCAGACGGCCTTCGTCGTCTTCGCTGTAAATGGTCATGTCGAAGAGGGCGAACTCCATCTGGCGGACGAGGAACATGCCGCGCTGGAAGTTTTTGGCGGCGAGCATTTTGTCGAAGAGTTCTTTCGGCAGGGGCTCGCCGGTTTCTTCGTGGGCGGACATTTGTGCCAAGACGTCGTATTCCCAGACGAAGTTTTCCATAAACTGGCTGGGCAGCTCGACTGCGTCCCACTCGACGCCGTTGATGCCGGATACGCCCAGTTCGTCCACTTGGGTGAGCAGGTGGTGCAGGCCGTGGCCGGTTTCGTGGAAGAGGGTGAGGATTTCGTCATGGGAGAGGCGGGCTTCTTTGCCGCCTACGGGCGGGGTGAAGTTGCAGACGAGGTAGGCGGTGGGCAGTTGCAGCGTGCCGTCGGCGAAGCGGCGGCGGCCTTTGTAGTCGTTCATCCACGCGCCGCCGCGTTTGCCTTCGCGGGCGTAGAGGTCCATATAGACGCCGCCTATGGTTTTGCCGTTTTGCTCCAGCTCGAAGTAGCGCACGTCTTTGTGCCAGACGGGAACGGTTTTTTCGGCGAACCCGATGCCGTAGAGTTTTTTGATTTGGGCGAACAGGCCTGCCAGGACTTTGCCAACGGGGAAGTATTTTTTGACTTCGGTTTCGCTGAATGCGTATTTGGCTTCGCGCAGTTTTTCGCTGGCGTAGCTCAAATCCCACGGCTGCGGGTCGGCGAGGTTCAGGCGTTCGCGGGCGAAGGCTTTGACTTCGGCGAGGTCTTTTTCGGCGTAGGGTTTGGCGCGGCGGGCGAGGTCGTGCAGGAAGGTGAGGACTTGTTCGGGTGTATCCGCCATTTTGGTTGCCAACGACAGCTCGGCGTAGTTTTTGAAGCCGAGCAGTTTGGCGGTTTGCAGGGCGTTTTCGAGCGTGCGGTCGATGTTGGCGGTGTTGTCGAATTTGCCGTCGTCTGAAAGTTCGCTGGCGCGGGTAACGTAGGCGCGGTAGATTTGTTCGCGCAGATCGCGGTTGTCGGCGTATTGGATAACGGCGAGGTAGTGCGGAATCTGCAAACCGATTTTGTAGCCTGTTTTGCCTTCGTTTTGCGCGGCGGCGGCAAACATGGCGAGCGAGTCTTCGGGGATGCCGGCAAGCGGTGCGGCGTCGTCAAAGTAGAGGGCGAAGGCGTCGGTTGCGTCTAAGACGTTTTGCGAGAATTTGGCGGAGAGTTGCGCGCCTTCGGTTTGCAGTTTCGCCAGTTCTGCCTGCTGTTCGGGCGGCAATTCCGCGCCGCTGAGGACGAAATCGCGCAGGTCGTGGTTGAGCTTGGTTTTTTGTGCGGGGGAGAGGGTGGCGAATTCGGGGGAATTTTTGATGGTTTTGAAGCGGTTGTACAGCTCGATGTCTTGTCCGATTTCGGTGAAGAAGATGGTGATTTCGGGCATCAGTTCGTTATAGACGGCGCGCAGTTCGGGCGTATCGACGACGGAGTTGAGGTGCGACACGACGCCCCAAATCCTGTCGACGCGTTCGGTAATGTCGGTCAGACGCTCGACGGTGTTTGCCCAGTCGGTGTGCGTTTGGGCTTTGACTTCGGCAATCTGCGCGCGCGCTTCGGTGATGGCGGTTTGCAGGGCGGGTTTGATGTCGGCGGTTTGGATGGCGTCAAAACGGGGTTCTTCGCCCAAATGGAGCAGTACGTTGTCGGTCATGGATGGGATTCCTTTGTGTGGGTGGCGGGTTCGGACGGAGGTCGTCTGAAAAATGGCTGCCGCCTGAGTCAATGGGAAAATGGGGATAATGTGTGTCTAGGGTTTTAGGTTTGCCGTTCGGGCGAACCGATTGTGTTTTCAGACGACCTGTTTGGATTCGGGGTCGTCTGAAAACGACGGGGCAAACAATAGGGGAGATATAGTGCCATCGCGTCAGGCTTAAAGCGTCTTTCCCTGTTTTTACGCTATTCCGCGCCGCGCGGGTTGGATTTGAGCGGGGCGGCGAGGTCGAGGCTCATCGGCGTGCCCGCGGGGGCGAACACGGCTTGTGCGACATTGGTTTGCAGTGAGTCGGCAAACGCGCCGCGGTAGATTTTCGCGCCTTGGTGGGTCAGGTTGGATTGGACGTCAACATAAACTTCGCCCCCGATTTGCTGCCACAGGCGGCAGAACGTGTAGTCTTCGGAAAGGTAGCGTTTGCTTTCGGGATCGACCATGCAGTCGAAAAATCGGTAGTGCAGCCCTTTGTCTTCGCGTTTGTAGTCACTGTCGGAGATGTAGTTCAGCTCGGGGTAGGCGGCCATCATTTTTTCGAACACGCTGCGTTTGATGACCATGAATCCGGTCGGCGCGTCATCGACTTTCATAAAGCCTTCTTCATCGACGCGCAGGACGATTTCGCCGTTTTCGTTTTTATCGCCTGTGTTGACGGTGTAGGCGGTGTACATCCGCTCGAAATCCGCTTGGGTCGTGCCGGCGGGAACGCCTTCGTCCGGCCAGTTTTCCCGTTTCAACGGATAAATGCCCGCTACCACGTCTTTATCCGCCAAAAGCAGGCGGTAGAACGCTTCGGCGGAAAAACCGATGTCGGAGTCTATCCAGAAGAGGTGCGTCCATTCTTGGTTTTCCAAGAAGGTCGCCACGCAATTATTGCGCGCGCGGGTAATCAGGCTCTCGCCGCGCTGCATCATTACTTGCAGCGGCCAGCCGTTTTGCGCGCTGGTGTGGACGATATTGAGCAGCGAAAGGACGTAATTGTGGAAATATTTCCCGTCGTGGCTGGGGGTCATGATGACGGGGTACATTTGCGTAAGGGAGGATTCGGGCAACATAGTATTTTCCTGATTGTTAATAGATTATGGGCTTAAGCTTGAGGGTTTAGCAGGCGGTATTGTACGCGCAAAAATTCATCCAACACTGCTTGCTGGATTTCTAAACGCTTCGCCACGGGCGAGGCATAGCGCACGATGATAAGGTACACCTTGTCGTCATGCGGCACGCGGGTTACGCGCGGCTGGGCGGCGGGTGTGATAAATAATTTCTCCGCTTGAACATTATCCAAATGCTGTTGGATGGCAGGCACATAAGGTCGGCACAAAGGCTCCAATACGGCTTTCAGACGACCTACAATCACATCTGAATCCAAATGAATCGGTACGGGAATCTCCACCGTATGAATCACATAATCGCCCAAAATATTGTCGCGGCGGACGGAATGGTTCAAAAGCAGGCTGTTGGGAAACGACAGCGTTTTGCCCGAAAGCTGACCGACCAGCGGGTTCGGGCCGATCTGCATCATCAGCGTGTTCAAAAGATTAATATCGACCACGCGCCCGCGCAGACCGTCAACTTCGATATAGTCGCCAACCGAATATTGTTTCGTTACCGAGCGCAGGATGCTGCCCGACAAACACATAATCAACTCTTTAGTCGCCACCACAATCGCCGCCGCTACGGCAAACATCGATAGCGCCAGCGTCTGAATTTGTGTCGCCCAAATTATTGCCAACCCGAAAATCGTCAAAATCAACGTCAGATTGCGGCTGAGTACCAAGGAGCGGCGTTTTTCCTCAATGCTGTAATGCGGATGGCGGCGCAGATAAAGGTTCAGCAAAATACCCCGAAAAACCAGCAGCGCCACCACCATCAGCACCGATTCCACGACTTCCTCGCGCACCGGCAGGGTATGCAGCCATTGCCGTACTGTGTCCCACATAGTGAAAAATCCTATATTTATCTTGATATTGTTTTCAGACGACCTATACGCACCATCGGCACAAGCTGCCAAGCCGTCTAGGAAATGACATTATAAATGATAACGAATGGTGAGGTCGTCTGAAACATTCGCAAGAGGCATATCATCAAAATTGCGCGTTCAGACGACCTTTAAAAGCTATAATGATATACCGTAACACTATGTTAATAAAGAAGAAATTGTTTACTGAGCTGCCAAAAAAGGATACTATAGGGGCGTAACCTAAAGGGTTTGAATTAACCACCGATAACGAGGAATCAAAATGACTTGCAAAATCCACGATCATCATGATCATACCCATGGTGCCGGTTGCGGCCATACCGCCATCAAACATGACGACCATACCGACTATCTGCACGACGGTCATCTGCACCACGAACATAACGGTCATTACGACGAGCACAGCTTAAGCGTCAATGAAACCAATCCCGACGGCTGCCATCCCGTCGACACCTGCCAAGGCCACGTTCACGGCGAAGGCTGCGGCCATGAAGCCGTACCGCACGGCGATCACACCGACTACATCGTCAACGGCCGCCTGCACCATCAACACGGCGACCACTGCGACGATCATGGTCCGGTTGAGATTGTGAAGTAAGCAGTTTTTAGAGCTTAGGTATAAAAAGGTCGTCTGAAATACATTTGGGTTTTCAGACGACCTTTTTACGCTGTGTATAACAAAAAACCTGCCCGAATCATCGGGCAGGTTTTTTGTTAGCTGAATCGAATTAGTTTTTATCCAAGTCGACCAGTTTGTTTTTGGCAATCCAAGGCATCATGGAGCGCAGTTGTGCGCCGACTTTTTCGATTTGGTGGTCGGCATTCAGACGACGGCGTGCGGTCATGCTGGCGTAGTTGGTTGCGCCTTCTTGAATGAACATTTTGGCGTATTCGCCGCTTTGAATACGGTACAGGGCTTTTTTCATCGCTTCTTTGGTAGCAGACGTGATGACTTCAGGGCCGGTAACGTATTCGCCGTATTCCGCGTTGTTGGAAATGGAGTAGTTCATGTTGGCGATACCGCCTTCGTACATCAAGTCTACGATCAGTTTCAGCTCGTGCAGACATTCGAAGTAAGCCATTTCAGGTGCGTAACCGGCTTCAACCAGGGTTTCAAAGCCGCATTTCACCAGCTCGACTGCGCCGCCGCACAATACGGCTTGTTCGCCGAAGAGGTCGGTTTCGGTTTCTTCGCGGAAGTTGGTTTCAATAACGCCGCCTTTGGTGCCGCCGTTGGCTGCTGCGTAAGACAGGGCGATGTCGCGGGCTTTGCCGCTTTTATCTTGGTAAACGGCGATCAGTGAAGGCACGCCGCCGCCTTTCAAAAATTCGCTGCGCACGGTGTGGCCTGGGCCTTTGGGAGCAACCATAATCACGTCCAAGTCGGCACGCGGTACGATTTGGTTGTAGTGTACGTTGAAGCCGTGTGCGAAAGCGAGTACCGCGCCTTGTTTCAGGTTAGGCTCGATTTCGTTTTTGTATACGACGGGTTGGTTTTCGTCGGGCAGCAGAATCATCACTACGTCTGCTTTTTTGGTGGCATCAGCTACGGATAATACTTCGAAGCCGGCTGCCTCTGCTTTTTTCCAAGAACCGCCTTGGCGCAGGCCGACTACTACGTTTACGCCTGAATCTTTCAGGTTGGCTGCGTGGGCGTGGCCTTGCGAGCCGTAGCCGATGATGGCGACGGTTTTACCTTTGATCAGGGACAGGTCGGCGTCTTTATCGTAATAAACTTGCATTTGATTTCCTTTGGATAAAATGGGTTCCGGCTGTGTGTTGAGGATGCCGGACAGTTGGATTGAGGGTAAAGGGTTAAACGGAGAGTTCTTCCATCAAAACGATTTCGAGTGCATCGGTTTTGCCGTCGATGGCTTTGACGAAGCCTTGGAAATGTTCGCTGGCGTTATGCGCATCGATGGCTGCTTGGGATTTCCAGTTTTCGATGAAGACGAAACGTTCGGGTTTGCCGATTTCCTGATGCAGATCGTAGCTGATGTTGCCTTCTTCCACGCGGCTGGCTTTGACCAGGTTTTGGAACAAGGGTTTCAGCGTTTCCGTGTATTCGGGTTTGACGGTAACCAGCGCGACGATTTTAATGTTTGACATAAATCTCTCCTGCCGTTTCTGTTTTCAGACGACCTATCGGGTCGTCTGAAAACCTGACGGTGTTAAATTTTCAAAATACGCTCGCCGCGGCCGATACCGGCTGCGCCTGTGCGTACGGTTTCCAAAATCTGGGCGCGTCCGACGGTTTCGAGGAAGGAGTCGAGTTTGTCGGTAGAGCCTGTGATTTCGATGGTGTAGCTGCGGTCGGTTACGTCGATGATGCTGCCGCGGTAGATTTCGGTCAGACGTAAAAATTCGTCGCGGTCTTTTCCGACGGCGCGGACTTTTACCAGCATCAATTCGCGTTCGACAAAACGGCTTTCGTTCAAATCGACCACTTTGATTACCTCAATCAATTTATTGAGTTGCTTGGTGATTTGTTCGATGACTTGTTCGTCGCCATGGGTAACGATGGTCATGCGCGAAAGGGTTTTGTCTTCGGTCGGGGCTACAGCCAAGGAGTCGATGTTGTAGTCGCGAGCGGAGAAAAGACCGACCACGCGGCTCATCGCGCCTGATTCGTTTTCCATCAGAACAGATAAGATATGTCGCATTGTCGTTCTCCTTACGCTTTCGGGTTTTCGCGCATATGCGGCGGCAGGACCATTTCATCCAAACCTTTGCCGTTGCCGACCATAGGCAGCACGTTTTGTTTTTTGTCGGTCAAGAAGTCCATAAATACCAGACGGTCTTTTTGTTTGACCGCTTCCAAAAGCGCGCCTTCAACATCGGATTTTTTGTCCACGCGGATGCCGATGTGTCCGTATGCTTCCGCCAGTTTGACGAAATCGGGCAGGGAATCGAAATAGGTTTCCGATTCGCGGTTGCCGTAATACAGTTCCTGCCATTGGCGAACCATGCCGAGGTAGCCGTTGTTGAGGGTAACGACGTTCACCGGAATGCGGTATTGGAAGCAGGTGGACAATTCTTGGATGTTCATCTGAATTGAACCTTCGCCGGTAATGCAGAACACGTCTTGATCGGGAGCGGCGAGTTTCGCCCCCATCGCATACGGCAAACCTACACCCATCGTACCCAAGCCGCCGGAGTTAAGCCATTGGCGCGGGCGTTCGAACGGATAATATTGCGCCGCGAACATTTGGTGTTGCCCTACGTCCGAAGTGATGATGGCGGAGTTGTTGGTGATTTCGGCAAGTTTTTGCACGACGTATTGCGGTTTGATGATTTCGCTGTCGTTGTCAAACCACAGACAGTCTCGCGAACGCCATTCTTCGATGCTTTTCCACCATTTTTCTAAAGAATCGGACGCGGGAGTCGTATCTTGTTTGCCCCACAAGCCGATCATTTCGGTTAACACGTTTTTCACATCGCCGACAATCGGAATATCGACTTTGACGCGTTTGGCGATGCTGGACGGGTCAACATCAATATGAATGACTTTTTTGGCTTTTTCAAAGAATTTGGACGGGACGGAGACGACTCGGTCATCAAAACGCGCGCCTACTGCCAACACGACGTCCGCGTTTTGCATGGCGAGGTTAGCTTCGTAAGTGCCGTGCATACCCAGCATACCCAAGAATTGTCGGTCGCTTGAAGGATATGCGCCCAGACCCATCAGCGTGCCGGTACACGGCGCGCCCATCATGCGGACAAACTTCGTCAGTTCTTCCGAAGCGTTGCCCAAGATTGCACCGCCGCCGAAATAGACAATCGGACGCTTGGCGGAAGCCAACATTTGGACAGCTTTTTTAATCTGTCCGATATGACCTTGCACTACAGGTTGGTAAGAACGGATAAAGATGTCTTCCTGCGGATAGCTGAATTTCGCCATCGCCTGCGTTACATCTTTAGGAACATCGACCACAACAGGACCGGGACGACCGCTGGCGGCGATTTGGAATGCCTTCTTAATGGTCTCGGCAAGCTCGTTGACATTGGTTACCAAGAAATTGTGTTTGACGCACGGACGGGTAATGCCGACCGTATCCACCTCTTGAAACGCATCCGTACCGATGAGCGAATTGCCGACCTGTCCGCTGATGACCACCATCGGGATCGAATCGCTGTATGCGGTGGCAATGCCGGTCAACGCATTGGTCACGCCCGGTCCGGAGGTAACCAGCGCAACGCCGACTTTGCCACTGACGCGCGCATACGCATCTGCCGCGTGTACCGCCGCCTGCTCGTGGCGTGCCAGGATGTGCTTGAATTTATTGAGTTGGAAAATAGCGTCGTAGATTTCGATGACTGCGCCGCCCGGATAGCCGAAAACATACTCTACACCTTCGGCTTTGAGACTTTGCACTATGATTTGTGCGCCTGATAATTGCATAATGACCTCTTTTATATGGTTTCAAACCAATAGGGGCAACCCGCCTCGCCACAGCACCTGTAATGCAAGCCCTCCAAGCAGCGGTTTAGGGTACGCGCATTGAAGAAACACGGCGACAGTCAAACTGTCCAATCAATTGGGATAAAACACAGAGTTTATGAATGAAAGAATGCAAACGATAACGCAAACCGTCTATTCAATCAAGACAAAATCTTTCATCTTTTAACGTTGTTTGAATATTGTGAAGATTGCTTTTTGATTTTTATAGGATAAATATGATTTGGGTTTCTTGGATCTTGTATCTTCGTTCATAAAATTGTTGACATTTTAAATGTAGGATTGAAAGGTGCCTTCTCAGTTTGATTCATAAGAAAAGGTCGTCTGAAAACTGAACTGCACCCCAAAAGTTGGACACATCCCCTCCAACTCGCAAGGTGCAGTTTTTTTATGAGCAAATATACATTACACTTCAAATACCAAGCCGTACTCCACTACCTGCACATACGCAGCCAACAGCGTACCGCAGACCATTACGGCATCTCCCGAACCCACCTGCGGCGATGGATACGCGCCTATCAGGAAGGCGGTATCGGCGCACTCGAACATCCACAATCCAAAACCATGACCGAACACCGCAAAAACCCCTTCATCGCCGACAAACCCGATCACGAAAAAACACAGGCAGAGCTTATCGAAGAGTTGTGCTGAAACCTTTGCAAAATTCCCCAAAATTCCCCAAAATCCCCCAAAATCCCCTAAATTCCCACCAAGACATTTAGGGGATTTCTCATGAGCACCTTCTTCCAGCAAACCGCACAAGCCATGATTGCCAAACACATCGACCGCTTCCCACTATTGAAGTTGGATCAGGTGATTGATTGGCAACCGATCGAGCAGTACCTGAATCGTCAAAGAACCCGTTACCTTAGAGACCACCGAGGTCGTCCCGCCTATCCCCTGTTGTCTATGTTCAAAGCCATCCTGCTCGGACAATGGCACAGCCTCTCCGATCCCGAGCTCGAACACAGCCTCATCACCCGCATCGACTTCAACCTGTTTTGCCGTTTTGACGAACTGAGCATCCCCGATTACAGCACCTTATGCCGTTACCGCAACTGGCTGGCGCAAGACGACACCTTGTCCGAATTGCTGGAACTGATTAACCGCCAACTGACCGAAAAAAACCTAAAAGTAGAGAAGGCATCCACCGCCGTCATTGACGCCACCATTATTCAGACCGCCGGCAGCAAACAGCGTCAGGCCATAGAAGTCGATGAAGAAGGACAAGTCAGCGGCCAAACCACACCGAGTAAGGACAGCGATGCCCGCTGGACAAAGAAAAACGGCCTCTACAAACTCGGTTACAAACAACATACCCGTACCGATGAGGAAGGTTGGTTGGAACATGAAGTTACCCGCCTGGCCGTATGCGAATACCTCAAACCATTGCTTGCAGACGGCATCGATACGCTGGTGTTGGGCTGCACGCACTTTCCCTTGCTCAAGCCCTTAATCGGTAGGGAGGCGGGTAATGTCGCGTTGGTTGATTCTGCAATTACGACGGCTGAAGAAACAGCACGCGTCCTTGCGCAGGAGGGATTACTCAATACTGACAACAATAATCCCGACTATCGTTTTTATGTCAGCGATATTCCTTTGAAATTCAGAACGATAGGCGAACGTTTTCTGGGTAGGACGATGGAGCAGATTGAAATGGTGTCTTTGGGTTAGGCAAGGTTTGCTCAAACACCCGCATATCCGGAGTAAGGATGTGCGGGTGTTTTTTGTGAAAATGCGTCAGAAAATGTTTGCAAATTACATTTTAAGTTAATACAATATAAACCATTATCATTTTTAAAAAAGTTGATATGAAAAATTCACTTATTGCCCAAGCAGCCGGTATCCTGCCTGTGCTGCTGCTTTCTGCCTGCGCGGGCGGAGGCAGTTTCGATTTGGACAGCGTGGAAACGAAACAGCACAACCCGCAGTCCGAAGCACCGAAATACCAAGACGAACAGACTGAAAAACCGGCAAAACCCGATGAAGCGCAGGCGGCGGAAAACGACCGTCCGGTTTACGGTTTTGCAGCTAAAATACCGCGTCGGAACTGGCACCCGAAAAATAAAGAAGATCATAAGGCATTATCAGAAGCGGATTGGGAGAAATTAGGTGCAGGTGAGCCGGGTGAGTTTCCCCAAAAGAATGAGATTTTTGCGATGGATAAGGGTACGCTGAACGAATCCATCACAACGGGCGACGGCAAAAGCCGTGTGGAAGGATACACGGATTTCCAATATGTCCGCTCGGGCTATATCTACCGCAACGGTGCCAATAAAATCGATTTCAAAAACAATATCGCCCTTTCCGGCGCGGACGGCTACCTTTTCTACAAAGGCAGCAATCCTTCCCAAGCTCTGCCGATGGGCAAGTCGATTTACAAAGGCACTTGGGATTATGTAACCGATGCCAAGGAAAAACAGAAGTTTTCCCAGTTGGGTAATTCGCAAGCGGGCGATAGGTACGGGGCTTTGTCTGCCGAGGAAGCGGATGTGTTGCGCAATAAAAGCGAGGCACCGGAAGGTCAGACCGATTTTGGGCTGACCAGCGAGTTTGAGGTGGACTTCGCCGCCAAGACCATGACCGGCGTGCTCTACCGCAATAACCGGATTACCCATAACGAAACCGAAAATAAAGCCAAACAAATTAAACGTTACGACATTCAGGCTAACCTGCACGGTAACCGTTTCAAAGGTAAGGCGTTGGCTGCAGATAAAGATACTGGGAACGGTCATCCCTTCGTTTCTGATTCTGATAGTCTGGAAGGTGGTTTCTACGGGCCTCAGGGCGATGAGTTGGGCGGCAAGTTTTTGGCAAACGATAAGAAAGTGCTTGCCGTATTCAGCGCGAAACAGAAAGACGGTGCAGAAAAACCATTGGCTGAAAACTTTATGGACGCTTACCGCATCGGTGCGGATTTTGTGAAAAAACAGATAGACAGCTTCGGCAACGTGGCCAAACTGCTGATTGACGGCGTAGAGCTTGCGCTTGTGCCGTCCGAAGGCACTCAGACGGCATTCCAGCATGTATTTGAGAAAGACGGTGTGAAGGTGTCGGTATGCTGCTCCAATTTGGATTACCTGCATTTCGGGGTGTTGGAACACGGCGGTTCGCACGATATGTTCCTGCAGGGCAGCCGTACGCCGGTTTCCGATATGCCTGTAACGGCGGGAGAGGCTGTATATCGCGGTACATGGTCGGGTACTATTGTTAATGGTACGAGCTGGAGTGCCGAACCTTCCAATAAGGAAGGCGGTAACCGGGCGGAGTTTAAAGTTAATTTTGCCGAGAAAACCCTCAACGGTATGCTGACGGCGAAAGACCGCATTGCCCCCGTATTCACCATCACTGCCACGATTCAGGGCAACGGTTTTTCAGGTGTGGCGAAAACCGGTGAAAACGGCTTTGCATTAGATCCGAAAAATACCATCGATCCGAAACGGACGAATATCCGTGCAGATGTGTCCGGCGGCTTCTACGGCAAAAACGCCATTGAGATGGGCGGATCGTTCTCCGGAAATACATTGGAGGGAGAAAGCGGCAAGGCGGCAGTGGTATTCGGTACGAAACGCCAACAGCTTGTCCGGTAAACTGGGCTGCCGGTTGACAGAGGAAAGTTCTTCAGACGGCATATCGGCTTTAAATGCCGTCTGAAGGCAGTAAGTAGAGAAATGATATGAAACAGCAACATTTGTTCCGATTAAATATTTTATGCCTGTCGCTGATGACTGCGCTGCCTGCTTATGCGGATGTTTTACCGTCCGGACAAGTGTGGGAAAAGCAGCTCGATACCGTGCAGGTCAATGCGAAAAAACAGAAAACCCGCCGTGATAATGAAGTAACCGGGCTGGGCAAGCTGGTCAAATCTTCCGAGACGCTAAGTAAAGAACAGGTTTTGAATATCCGAGACCTGACCCGTTACGATCCGGGTATTGCCGTGGTCGAACAGGGTCGGGGCGCAAGTTCCGGCTATTCAATACGCGGCATGGATAAAAACCGTGTTTCCTTAACGGTAGACGGCGTTTCGCAAATACAGTCCTACACCGCGCAGGCGGCATTGGGTGGGACGAGGACGGCGGGCAGCAGCGGCGCAATCAATGAAATTGAGTATGAAAACGTTAAGGCCGTTGAAATCAGCAAGGGTTCGAATTCATCAGAATACGGAAACGGCGCATTGGCAGGTTCGGTCGCATTTCAAACCAAAACCGCAGCCGACATTATCGGAGAGGGAAAACAGTGGGGCATTCAGAGTAAAACTGCCTATTCTGGAAAAGACCATGCCCTGACACAGTCCCTTGCGCTTGCAGGACGCAGCGGCGGCGCGGAAGCCCTCCTTATTTATACTAAACGGCGGGGGCAGGAAATCCATGCGCATAAAGATGCTGGTAAAGGTGTGCAGAGTTTCAACAGGCTGATGCCGGTCGAGGATACCCATCCGTACGCAAATTTCATTGTCGAAGAGGAATGTTCCAATGGATATGCGGCCTGTAAAGACAATGCGAAAAAAGATGCTTTGGCCAAAGATGAGCGCAAAACCGTCAGCACGCAGGATTATACCGGCCCCAGCCGCTTCCTTGCGGACCCGCTTGAGTATGGCAGCCAATCATGGCTGTTCCGACCGGGTTGGCATTTGGACAACCGCCATTATGTCGGAGCCGTTCTTGAACGTACGCAGCAGACCTTTGATACACGGGATATGACTGTTCCTGCCTATTTTACCGAGGCCGATCTGAATGAAAGTGTCCGGAGAAACGGTACGCCGAGCGGCTTTGGCAAATATTCGGGCAATAATAAGGCCGAAAGGCTGTTTGTTCAGGGAGAGGGCGGTACATTGCAGGGTATCGGTTACGGTACCGGCGTGTTTTATGATGAACGCCATACTAAAAACCGGTACGGGGTCGAATATGTTTACCATAATGCTGACAAGGATACCTGGGCCGATTACGCCCGACTTTCTTATGACCGGCAAGGTATAGATTTGGACAACCGTTTGCAGCAGACGCATTGCTCTCACGACGGTTCGGATAAAAATTGCCGTCCCGACGGCAATAAACCGTATTCCTTCTATAAATCCGACCGGATGATTTATGAAGAAAGCCGAAACCTGTTCCAAGCAGTATTTAAAAAGGCATTTGATACGGCCAAAATTCGTCACAATCTGAGTATCAATCTAGGGTACGACCGCTTTAAGTCGCAATTGTCCCACAGCGATTATTATCTTCAAAACGCAGTTCAGGCATATGGATCGAAAATCCCGGAAGGGGCGCAGTCACCCAACGGAAGCCAAGGCAAACCGTATTGGGTGTCTATCGGCAAGACCACGGTCAATACATCGCCGATATGCCGTTTCGGCAATAACACCTATACAGACTGCACACCGAGGAATATCGGCGGCAACGGTTATTATGCAGCCGTTCAAGACAATGTTCGTTTGGGCAGGTGGGCGGATGTCGGAGCAGGTATACGTTACGATTACCGCAGTACGCATTCGGAAGATAAGAGTGTCTCTACCGGCACTCACCGCAACCTTTCTTGGAACGCAGGCGTAGTCCTCAAGCCTTTCACCTGGATGGATTTGACTTATCGCGCTTCTACGGGCTTCCGTCTACCGTCGTTTGCCGAAATGTACGGCTGGAGAGCTGGGGAGTCTTTGAAAACGTTGGATCTGAAACCGGAAAAATCCTTTAATAGAGAGACAGGTATTGTATTTAAAGGGGACTTCGGCAATTTGGAAGCCAGCTATTTCAACAATGCTTATCGCGACCTGATTGCATTCGGTTATGAAACCCGAACTCAAAACGGGCAAACTTCGGCTTCTGGCGACCCCGGATACCGAAATGCTCAAAATGCACGGATAGCCGGTATCAATATTTTGGGTAAAATCGATTGGCACGGTGTATGGGGCGGGTTGCCGGACGGGTTGTATTCCACGCTTGCCTATAACCGTATCAAGGTCAAAGATGCCGATATACGCGCCGACAGGACGTTTGTAACTTCATATCTCTTTGATGCCGTCCAACCTTCACGATATGTATTGGGTTTGGGTTACGACCATCCTGACGGAATATGGGGCATCAATACGATGTTTACTTATTCCAAGGCAAAATCTGTTGACGAACTGCTAGGCAGCCAGGCGCTGTTGAACGGTAATGCCAATGCTAAAAAAGCAGCATCACGGCGGACGCGGCCTTGGCATGTTACGGATGTTTCCGGATATTATAATATCAAGAAACACCTGACCCTGCGCGCAGGCGTGTATAACCTCTTCAACTACCGGTATACCACTTGGGAGTCTGTAAGGCAGACTGCCGAAGGAGCGGTCAATAGGCACAATAATGTCGGCAGGTATAACCGCTACGCCGCACCGGGACGAAATTACACCCTGACTTTGGAGATGAAGTTTTAACCTAAGCAACCGTGCATCAAGGCAATAGGTGAACGGCACGGATATTGCGGTAAAATTAGAAACGCCGTCTGAAGAATTTCAGACGGCGTTTTTCAATATTCCGGATTAATTGGAGCCGACTTTGATTTTTTGCCACAAGTTGACAGACAGTTTTTTCGCATCTGCGCTCATTTGAGGCATCACGAAACCGTCTTTCATGTCTTGCTCGTTCGGGAAGATAGAACGTGTGTTCACCAGCTCGGCAGGCATTTTTTCGCGTGCCGGTTTGCTTGCAGGCGCGAAGGTAACAGCAATGCCGTTTTTCGCCGCAACTTCAGGATCAAGCGTGTAGTTGATGTATTTGTGGGCATTGGCGATGTTTTTCGCATCAGCAGGAATCAGCCAAGACTCAATCCAGAAGCCCATACCTTTCGGCGTCAAGACTTCGATACCGACGTTGTTTTTCACTTCTTCAGAACGGGCTTTCGCCAAGTTTAAGTCGCCGCCGTTGCCCGCTGCGAGACAGATGTCGCCGCGCGCCAGCTCGTCAATAATAGACGGACTGAAACGTTTTACATCAGGACGGATGGTTTTCAGCACTTCTGCTGCTGCTTTCAAATCATCAGGATTTGTACCTTTAGGATCTTTACCCAAGTAGTTCAACAAAATCGGGAACATTTCGCTCGGCGTATCCCACAAGGCGATACCGCATGATTTCAGCTTATTGGTGTATTCGGGCTTGAACAGCAGATCCCAACCGTTTTCAGGCAGCTTGCCGCCCAAAAGCTCTTTACCCTTCGCCGTAATCGCCAAAGTGTTGACACCGGAGAAATAAGGAACGGCATACTGGTTGCCCGGATCGGCAGTTTCCAGCATTTTCAACAATTCGGGATCGATGTTTTTGTAATTGGGAATCAGGTCTTTATTGACTTTCTGATAAGCACCTGCTTCGATTTGGCGGGGCAGGAAAGCGATACCGGGAACAACCAAATCATAGCCGGATTTGCCGGTCAGCATTTTGGCTTCGAGGGTTTCGTTGTTTTCGTAAAGGTCGTAGGTCAGCTTCAGATTATTGGCTTTTTTAAAGTCTTCGACGGTACTTTCGTCAACGTAGTTCGACCAGTTGTAGATGTTCAAAGTATCGGTGGCAGCTGCTTCGGCATTGGCAGCAGGCGCGCTGCCTGCTTGAGGTTGCTCGGTTTTTTTCTCGCCACCGCCGCAAGCGGCCAGCGATAATGCCGCCAATACGGCTAATACGGATTTTTTCATACGGGCAGATTCCTGATGAAAGATTGTTAACAGAAAATGAACACTCTGCACCCCATCAATACCCCGGCGCAAAGCGGGGCTATTGTAATGGAAGTAGGTGAGAACTCAAAGCAATATCCGACTGATTTTTATTGAAATAAGGCACGATTTCTTAGACTCGGGAAAACGGCGTTGCACAAGATGTCGTTTTTGGGCAAAATACGGGCGATTTGCGCGCGCAAACAGAGAAAATACTTGCATATAGAGGAATCTCTCTTTAAAATTGCGCGTTTACAGAATTTATTTTTCAGGAGATATTCAATATGGCAAACAGCGCACAAGCCCGCAAACGTGCCCGCCAATCAGTTAAACAACGCGCCCACAACGCCAGCCTGCGTACTGCATTCCGTACCGCAGTGAAAAAAGTGTTGAAAGCAGTTGAAGCCGGCGACAAAGCTGCTGCTCAAGCAGTTTACCAAGAGTCCGTCAAAGTCATCGACCGTATCGCTGACAAAGGCGTATTCCACAAAAACAAAGCAGCCCGCCATAAGAGCCGTCTGTCTGCCAAAGTAAAAGCATTGGCTTAATCTTTTTCGCCTATCGTCTTGGTGTTTGATCACGTCGGGACGGGCAAGCAGGTAACGATGCCCCTGAGGTCTTAACCTTTCAGGGGCATTGCCGTATGTGATGCAAGTTGATGTAAACTTTTCAGACGACCTGTCGTAAAGAAGACGCAAGGCGGTAAAATGCGGCTTGATCTGTTTTTCACACGATTAATCCCGATTTTCAGGCAAAAGGTCGTCTGAAAACATCCAATCGGCAATCCCATGAATGAAATGATGAACAAGATGTTGAAACACAATTTGGCGCAAAGCGATGTCCTAAAGAACAAAAAACCGTCATTATCCAAATGTCGGCGCGCCTTGATGCTTATCCTTGCCGGTGGAGCAGCCGCCCCTGTCGCCTATGCCGACACGGCTTTGCAATGCACCTCCATTCAAGACAATGCCACCCGTTTGGCGTGTTACGACAGCATTTATTCGGCTCAACTGCCGCCGCAAGCTCCTCTGCCCGTCATTCGCGAAGAAACCGCCAAAGCGCCTGTCGACTTACCCAAAACCATCAGCACCAGCCGCGAGAAAAAAGCGGCGACGATTGTGTTTGACGAAAATAAAGAACAATCCACCCTTTCGGAAGACAATCTGCGTACTACTGCCGATGCCTACACGCCGTTGAGCCTGATGTACGATTTGGACAAAAACGACTCGCGCGGCTTATTGAGCGTGCGCGAACACAATCCTATGTACCTGATGCCCGCATGGTACAACAGCTCGCCCAACCTTCATCCCCACTCCCCTTCGCGCGGCACGACCAATCAGGAAAAATTCAGCGAACAGAAACACATAGAAACCAAACTTCAAGTTTCGTTCAAAAGCAAAATCGCCGAAGATTTGTTTAAAACCCGCGCGGATTTGTGGTTCGGCTACACCCAAAAATCCGATTGGCAGATTTATAACCAAGGCAGAAAATCCGCGCCGTTCCGCAATACCGATTACGAACCCGAAATTTTCCTGACCCAGCCCGTGAAGGCAGATTTACCGTTCGGCGGAAAACTGCGCATGGTCGGTGCAGGCTTCGTTCACCAATCCAACGGACAAAGCCGCCCCGAATCCCGCTCATGGAACCGCGTTTACGCGATGGCAGGGATGGAATGGGGCAAGCTGACCGTTATCCCGCGCGTGTGGATGCGCGCATTCGATCAGACCGGTGAAAACAACGATAATCCCGACATTACCGACTACATGGGTCATGGCGATTTGAAGCTGCAATACCGTCTGAACGACAAACAAAATATTTCGTCCCTGCTGCGCTACAATCCCAAAACCGGACACGGCGCGGTTGAAGCCGCCTACACTTTCCCGATTAAAGGCAAACTTAAAGGTGTGGTGCGCGGCTTTCACGGCTACGGCGAAAGCCTGATTGATTACAACTACAAACAAAACGGCATCGGCATCGGTCTGATGTTCAACGACTGGGACGGAATTTAATGCCGAATCTTGTTTTCAGACGACCTTTTGTACCATGTTGCACACAGGTCGTCTGAAAGCAAAACAAACCGCTCCCCATATTAAAAACACTCGTTTCCTATCGCCCAAACGCGTATAATGCAAGGTTTGGGCGATATTTGTCGGAATAACACAGAAGATGACAGAACAAACGGCCGAAGGCGGAAAAGTTGCCAAGGCATTAAAAAAATATCTGATTACAGGCATGTTGGTGTGGCTGCCGATAGCCGTAACCATTTGGGCGGTCAGCTATATCATATCTGCCGCCGACCGGCTGATCAGCCTGCTGCCCGAGCAATGGCAGCCTCAATATTTCTGGGGATTCAACATTCCCGGCTTGGGCATTATTGCCGCCATTGTCGTCTTGTTTCTGACCGGCGTGTTCGCCGCCAACGTTTTAGGACGCCAAATCCTCGCCGCATGGGACAGCCTGCTGGGACGGATTCCCGTCGTCAAATCCATCTATTCCAGCGTCAAAAAAGTATCCGAGTCTCTGCTTTCCGACAGCAGCCGCTCGTTCAGAACGCCCGTGCTGGTTCCGTTCCCGCAGCCCAATATTTGGACGATTGCCTTTGTTTCAGGGCATATTCCCGACAAACTCAAAGGCAGCCTGCCGCACGATGACGACTATCTTTCCGTCTATGTGCCGACCACGCCCAACCCGACCGGCGGCTATTACATCATGGTAAAAAAAAGCGACGTGCGCGAACTCGATATGAGCGTGGACGAAGCATTGAAATATGTGATTTCGTTGGGTATGGTGATGCCGGATGACTTGCCGCTCAAGCCCCAAGCCGAAATACGATGTTTAGAAAAATAAACTAGAGATGGCAAACACATAATGCATGGTCCTTTTGGCCTTGATTCATGGCTGTTTACATTGTCATTATTGTTTTTAACTGTTGTATAGTGAATTAACTTTAAACCAGTACGGCGTTGCCTCGCCTTGCCGTACTATCTGTACTGTCTGCGGCTTCGTCGCCTTGTCCTGATTTAAATTTAATCCACTATACTTTGGCGTTGGGAAAATCGTGACGACTGAAATTTTCAGACGATTTGAACGCATAAACCGACATTCTGAAGTTTTATTCAACCTCAAAATATAAACATGAAATATTTATCCGCTTTACTGCTTGCCTTGTTTCTGCCCAATCTAGCCGTCTCCGCACCTGTAACCAACAGCAAAGGCGAAGAGGTATTTCTATTTGATTGGCACAAACAACCCGCTTTCAAAAAGCTTTGGCACGAACAAGTCGGCAAACATGCACCCAAAGCCCCCATGCACAATTGGGTGCGTAACATGGCAGGTCCGATGCCGCCGCTGGAAAGTGTGAAAATCAGCGGTAAGACCTATTACTACACCAATATGTGCCAACCGCATAATTGTGCAAGCAACCGAATGCACATTCTGACCGACAAGCAACATATCGCTGCTTATCATGTTGTTTATAAAGATGATGATTCCCTTTCTACAAATAATCCGGATCAAATCTACATTTACGGTAAGCCCACGGAAGCAGAATTAAATTTTCTGAAGGCAGAATGGCGTAAAGAACAAAACAATTAAGGTGTCTTTTTTTCAGACGACCTTTTCCTTCTTTTCAAATTGAACAATATAAAAAGGTGATTTTATGCGTACCAACTATTGCGGCCTGATCAGCGAGCAATACTTAGACCAAACCGTAACCGTCAAAGGCTGGGTACACCGCCGGCGCGACCACGGCGGTGTGATTTTTATCGACTTGCGCGACCGCGAAGGCATCGTCCAAGTCGTGATTGACCCCGATACGCCCGAAGCGTTTGCCACTGCCGATTCCGCCCGCAACGAATACGTTTTGAGCATTACCGGCCGCGTGCGCAACCGTCCCGAAGGTACAACCAACGACAAAATGATTTCCGGCAAAATCGAAATCCTTGCCAAAGAAATCGAAGTCTTGAACGCCGCTGCGACGCCGCCGTTCCAAATCGACGATGAAAACATCAGCGAAAACGTGCGCCTGACCAACCGCGTTATCGACTTGCGCCGTCCGGTGATGCAGCGCAATCTGCGCTTGCGTTATCAAGTCGCTATGGGCGTTCGCCGTTATCTGGACGCGCAAGGCTTCATCGACATAGAAACCCCGATGCTGACCCGCTCCACGCCTGAAGGCGCGCGCGACTACCTCGTACCGAGCCGCGTTCATCCGGGCGAGTTTTTCGCGCTGCCGCAATCGCCGCAATTGTTCAAACAACTGTTGATGGTGGCGGGTTTCGACCGTTACTACCAAATCACCAAGTGCTTCCGCGACGAAGACTTGCGCGCCGACCGCCAGCCTGAATTCACACAAATCGACTTGGAAACCTCGTTCTTGAACGAGGATGAAATCATGGACATCACCGAAGGCATGGCAAAACAAGTCTTCCAAGACGCGCTGGGCGTGGACTTGGGCGATTTCCCGCGTATGCCTTACGCCGAAGCCATGTTCTACTACGGCTCCGACAAACCCGATATGCGCATCAACCTGAAATTCACCGAGCTGACCGACCTGATGAAAACAGAGGAATTCAAAGTCTTCCGTGGCGCAGCCGACATGAAAGGCGGACGCGTGGTTGCCCTGCGCGTACCGAACGGTGCGAAATTTAGCCGCAAAGAAATCGACGAATACACCAAATTTGTCGGCATCTACGGCGCGAAAGGTTTGGCGTACATCAAAGTGAACGATGTCAGCAACCTTTCCAACGGCGAAGACAGCGGCCTGCAATCTCCAATCGTGAAATTCCTGTCTGAAAACGCCCTGAAAGAAATCATTGCGCGTACCGGCGCGCAAAACGGCGACATCATCTTCTTCGGCGCAGACAAAGCCAAAGTCGTGAACGAAGCCATCGGCGCTTTGCGTATCAAAGTCGGCTTGGAACACGGCGCGGAAAACGGCTACTTCGTGGACGAATGGAAACCTTTGTGGGTCGTTGATTTCCCGATGTTCGAATACGACGAAGACGCCGACCGCTACGTTGCCGTACACCATCCGTTTACCGCGCCTAAAGAAGGTCACGAAGACCTGATGGTTTCTGACCCGGCAAACTGCCTGGCACGCGCCTACGACATGGTGTTGAACGGCTGGGAAATCGGCGGCGGTTCTATCCGTATCCACCGTGCCGACGTACAGGAAAAAGTGTTTGCCGCGCTGAAAATCAGCCCTGAAGAGCAGCAGGAAAAATTCGGCTTCCTCTTGGATAACTTGAAATTCGGCGCGCCTCCGCACGGCGGTTTGGCATTCGGCCTCGACCGTCTGGTAACACTGATGACCGGCGCCGAATCCATCCGCGACGTGATTGCCTTCCCGAAAACCCAACGCGCCCAATGTCTGCTGACCAACGCGCCGAATTCCGTGGACGACAAACAACTGCGCGAATTGAGTTTGCGCCTGCGTCAAAAAGCGACCGAAAATAAAGAAGCGTAATTTTTAAAAGCAGGTTAGCAACACCTGACAGCCAAAAGGTTGTCTGAAACCTAATTACACGGGTTTCAGACGACCTTTTTCATTGTTGGTAGCAAAGTATTGCGGAAAAGAGCTTTTTAATTCGGATTTGCTGCATGGTTCATGCTTTGGGGAGTTTTATCTGTTTGATTTGTATGTATTCGAAAGCCGTTGCTGATTTTTGTAAGCAGGGAAAAAAGGGGAGTGCATCGTGGTAAAAGAGGTTGTCTGATATTGAATCTAGGATTGTTATTATTCTTATGATTATGCGCTATTTGCAGGAAGGACTTATATAAATAGGACGTTTTGCATCATGTAATATTTATTACAGTTAATATTTTTTAACAAATCCAATGTTAAGGTTGTTTATTTTTTTGTTATTTTGATTTTTAATACTTGTATAACTTCGTAAAATATAAGAAAATTTCTCCATATCGCGTTTGTTTTTGAGTTTTTATGTTATTTGTTTAGCGGAGACCGTTAAGTAATAAATCCAAAGGGATGAAGTTGGAATGTAATATTATGAAAAATAATTTTAGAGGTGAATAATGTTGTTATTTACAATACTTGCGGTGTTGGTTCTTGGGATAATGTGCTTCTTGATGATTATCATGAGGATGCATATTAAACGCTTTGCCTATAACGTTACGCAGGATTATCGCTATGACTGTTTGCCCCAGCATTTTGTAGCGCGATTGGAGGGTGGAGTTATAAAACTACCTCAAGAAGTGGATATTAATGATACGGTCTTGGCTGCGGTCAGTGTTGAAACTTCTTTGTTAGGCAAATGGTTGTTGCCCTATATTAAGATTGAAACCCGCAAAGGTATTTGGAAACATTACATCGAATTTGGCGGTAGAGGCGTGAGATATTTGAACTTCAGCGATATGTTTGATGCTGAAAGTCGGGAAATTTCCTTGAGGGGCAGAAGGGTCTTGTTGAAAAATCAGGAAGTCAGACTGACTGTTTATCCGCGTATGTCTTTGGATGATAAAAAAATCCTAGTGCTTGCGCCGCACGCTGACGATGCGGAGTTGGCAGCTTACGGCCTGTATGAAAAATATGCTGCAAATGCGATGGTGGTAACGGTAACGGCAAGCGAAGCGGGGCGTTTCCATTATGAAAACCTTTTCTGCAAACAATGCCCAACGGAAACTAAGGAGCAATATTTGGAAAAGGGGCGGATGCGGGTCTGGAACAGTCTGACCGTTCCGCTTTTGGCAGGGGTATCGTCTGAAAACATTTTGCAGCTCGGTTTTTTTGATACAACGCTGAAAACTTTATACAACCACCCTGAACGTGAAATTCCTTCTGCGAAGCTGGAAACGGCAGATGTGGGTATTTTCCGGAGAGCCAATAAGTCTGTTATATCAGAGGGTTTGCACGGTGGTTCGAATTGGCATGATTTGGTGGACAATATGGCTTACGTCATCGAATCATTCCGTCCTGATGTTATCGTTACGCCTTCGCCGAATATTGATGTCCATACCGATCATCAATGTACTACCATCGCCGCTGTCGAGGCATTGAGAAAGTTGAATTACACCAACGGTTCGCTGTTTTTGTATACGGTTCACTATTTGACCGATGATTATCCTTTGGGGAATGTCGGTGCTGCGTTGAGTCTGCCGCCGTTTTTTAGCGAAGAAGACAGTAGCGATATGTTGTATTTCCATTCAATTTATTCCCATCCCGTTGATAAAAAAACGCAAAACCATAAATTGTTGGCATTGGATGCGATGAACGATATTCGTCCGAATGCACGCAATTACATGGATTGGAAATATGTATTACGCAAGGGTTTGAGCCTGCTGTATCACGATATTACTTCTATCCATGTGGATCTGGTTAACCGATTTGTCCGCAGCAATGAATTTTTTTATGTTGTTCCTGTCAGCGATGTCCACAATCAGGAGACTTATCAGAAAATTATTTCTCGGGGCGGGAAGAATCACCTTCATTGATCCGATCTGAAATGTTTTCAGACGACCTTTAAATATACAAAGGTCGTCTGAAAACCTATAATGGCCTGAGATTTCATATATTGCAGCCGTTATGCCGACTTATTTTATTGCCGATTTACACCTGAGTGAAACCCGTCCTGAGTTGACCGAGCTGTTTTTGCGTTTCATGCGCGAAAAAGCACCGTCTGCGAGGGCGGTTTATATTTTGGGCGACCTATTTGATTTTTGGATAGGGGACGACGAACATTCCGAATTGACGGATACCGTTTCCCGTGCCGTCCGTAACGTTGCAGAGGGCGGGGTGGAATGTTTTTTTGTTCACGGAAACCGTGATTTCCTGATAGGTGGGAAGTTCGCAAGGCAAGCGGGCATGGTACTGCTGCCGGAATATTCTGTCGTCGATTTATACGGTACGCCGGCTTTGATTTGCCACGGTGATACTTTGTGTACCGATGATGTGCGTTATCAGAAATTCAGGAAAACAGTTCATCAAAAATGGTTGCAACGGTTGTTTCTCATGTTGCCCCTCAAGCTGCGTTTAAATATTGCGCGTAAAATCCGCCATACCAGTAAGCACGACAAGCAATATAAGGCTGCTGAAATTATGGATGTCAATCCCAAGTTTACCTCTGATACCGTCCAAAATTACGGCGTCAGCTTGCTGATTCACGGACATACGCACCGCGAACATATCCACGAAGAGAACGCATATGCGCGTATTGTGCTGGGAGATTGGCGTAGCGACTATGCTTCTATATTGGAAGTTGATGAACGCGGATACAGGTTTGTTGAGTTATAGATGTTTGATTTGCAAGTGTTGAAAATATAAAAGGTCGTCTGAAAGTTTTCAGACGACCTTTTTAATGACGGAAAATCAAAGTCGGATTATTTCTGGCCGGATTTAAACTGCCATCCGTTCTTTGCAGGTCAGTTTTGCGTCTATCCAATCGTTTCCTCCGGGTAAGACTATTTGGGAAACCAACGCATCCAAGTCGTGAAGGTAGGCAGAGGCTTTGGGGCTGTTGATGATTACGACGACAATCATCGGCTTGTCGCCCAGCCAGTAGCCTGCCAGTGCCCGCACGTTTTTGAGCGTGCCGGTTTTCAGACGCAGTCGGCTGCCGGGTTGTTTCAGGCGTTTTTTCAATGTTCCGTCCTGTCCGGCAATCGGCAGCGTGTCGATAAATTCCTGTTTAAACGGGCTGAAATAGGCTTTTTCCAGCATTTGCCCCATCATGTGTGCGGTAACGCGCTCGCTTCTCGATAAGCCCGAACCGTTTTCTAAAACTAGGTTTTCCGTATCAATCCCTGCAGTCGCCAATTCCAGGGAAACCGCTTGCGCTGCTTTTCTGCGTGCGGTTTCGCTGTCGCCGTTGCCGCCAAGTTTTAAGAATACGGACCGTGCAATCAGGTTGTTGGAATGTTTGTTCATGTCGGTCAGTATTTCTGACAATGGTTTGGAGCGCGAAACTGCCAGCGTTTTTGCGTTACTCGGTGCATAGGCAGTTTTGAGGTCGTCTGAAATCGTACCGCCGAGTGCGCGCCATTGATTAACAAAGCTTTTGTGTGCAAATTCTATGGAGGAGAGCATGTTGATATGCATTTCCCCGCCTAAACAACTCTCCGGAACCTTACCGCCGATATGTAGCTTTCCACCAGAATAGCTGGCACGCATATGATTTTGCAATGCGCCGCATTTCCCAGAGTTAGATAGTACTGTTTTGTTTTCAATAGGAATATCGGGTAGGGGAGGCGAAGTCGCGATGGTAATGCCGCCTGCGCTATCTGACTCCGGTCTGAGCCAGACAACCTTGTAAGCCAGCATATTCGGGTCGGGAGCGGTCATAAACGGCGAACCTGCGTCGGATTCGAAATCCGGCGGGTTGCCGACGGTACCCCAAAGATGGCGGTCGAGTACCAAGCTGCCTTTAATATGCCTGATGCCTTTGTTTTGCAGTTGTTGCAGGGCATTCTTCAGCCCGTCTTGGTCGAACACGGGATCGCCGCTTCCCACCCAATAAATATCGCCTTCCAACGAATCGCCTTCGATATGTCCGTTGGTTTTAAATTCCGTTGTCCAGCGGTAATCCTTACCCAAAGCTTCAAAGGCGGAAAATGCTGTTACCAGCTTCATCGTCGATGCCGGATTGACCGAGGCATCTGCTCTGTGTGATTCGATAACTTTGCCGCTGTCCAATTCTTGAACGTAGACGGAGATTTCGTCCGGCGGGATATTGCCGAGACTCAAGGCATAGGCAGAGAACGGCATTAAGCACAAATACCATGCCGCTACCGTTTTTTTCCAATTCATATTGTTGAGACTTCTGAAAAATACATAAAGCATAATTATAAAACAAAGTATCGTTACGGTAAAAAACAAATCAGGTGCATCAATGTCTTGAAACTTACTGTCTTGGAGTCATTGTCTTCTAGAATAAATACTATCTACCGCATCAGACAGCATTCCTTGAGTTCATATAAATAAACAGAATTTTTACCCATTTTAAAAGATAAGTTAAATAAATGAGAGAGTAAGGATTGCTGCATTGAATATTGCATAAAACGTTAAATAGTTCTCTAAAATACGATATTTTTTAATTTAAAATATATATGTCAGGTATTTTTTGGGATATAATATTAAAAATTAAAATCTATTAAAAATATATGGTTAAGCTGATTTTGAATAAAAATAAATAAGGAATATATCTTTTTATCGGTGGTGTAAATTATTTATTGATTTCTTCGGTGATTATTTAAAAAAGCTGTGTTATATTGCGGAAGAATCGTTGGTTATTTTGTAAAATCTGGAGGAAAATCATGAAAGATACAGCTAATTTCATCCGAGACGACATCAAAGCCATGTCCGCCTACCGAATTGCCGACTTGCCCGAAGGCTTCATCAAGCTGGATGCAATGGAAAGTCCGTATCATCCGTTTGCCCGTTTTTCCGAGCTGTCAAACGAATGGCTGCGGCTGATTGCCCAAGCGCCGATTCAGCTTTATCCCAACCCCGCCGCCAGCGGGCTGCAGGAAACTTTAAGAAAAGCCTTCGATATTCCTGAAGCCGCCGCCATCGCTTTAGGAAACGGCTCGGACGAGTTAATCCAATTCTTGACCCTGCTCGTTGCCCAATCAGGCGCGACCATGCTCGCGGTTGAGCCGAGTTTCGTGATGTATCGGCACAATGCCGAGCTGTACGGTATGAATTATGTCGGCGTGCCGCTCAATGAAGATTTCACGCTTGATTTGCCCGCCGTTTTATCCGCCATTGAAAAACATCAGCCCGCTTTGATTTTCATTGCCTATCCGAACAATCCGACAGGCGTATGTTTCCGCCGCGAAGAAGTCGAAGCCATTATCCGCGCGGCGCAGGGTATCGTGGTTGTCGATGAAGCATACGGCGCATTCAGCCGCGACAGTTTTCTGCCGCAGGCGGGCAGCGTTGAAAATTTGGTTGTGATGCGCACCATCAGCAAAATCGGTTTTGCCGGACTGCGCATCGGCTATGCGGCAGGAAACCCCGTCGTAATGGGCGAGCTGGCGAAAATCCTGCCGCCCTACAATATGAACCAACTAAGCTTGGCGACCGCCAAATTCGCCCTGCAACACCACGACGCGATTCAGACGACCATCGATATTTTAAAAGCCGAACGCGAACGCGTTTTCAGCGAATTGTCCGCCATAGGTCGTCTGAAAGCCTTCCCCAGCGAAGCGAATTTCATTACCGTGTGCGTTCCCGATGCAGACGCATTGTTTAACACGCTTAAAGAAAACCGCATCCTGATTAAGAAACTCCACGGCGCGCATCCGCTTTTGACGGAGTGCGTCCGCATTACCATCGGCAGTCCCGAGCAAAACGATGCCGTACTGGATATTATCCGCAAGCTTTATGCCTGATTTTTTAAAACCTCACAGAGAGTAAAATTATGACCATCACTCAACTCCACCTTGCCAATTTCCTGCAGCTTGTCGAAGAAGCAGGCTCGCTGACCAAACTTGCCCGCAAATGCGGTTACGACAACGCGGCATCCCTATCCCAACTGAAACGCCGCCTTGAAGAGCAGGCAGAAGACGAAAAAGCGCGCGGCATCCGCCCCAGCCTTGCCGCCAAACTCGAAGCCGGCATGCACAAACGCAAAGGCTGGTTAAACCGCGACCACAGCAAAGATAAAGAAAAAGCCGCTGCCGCCGAAGCCGCACGCCAAGAGCGTGCCGCCCAAGCAGCCGCAGTCGCCGCACCGGCATTCCATATGCCCGCAGAAGGCCGCGCAGTCAGCATCACCCGCAACACCAGCGAAACCCAAATTACCCTCAGCCTCAACCTCGACGGCACCGGACAATACCGTCTCGACACCGGCGTCCCCTTTCTTGAGCATATGCTTGCCCAAGTCGCCCGCCACGGCATGATCGACCTCGACATCACCTGCAAAGGCGATTTGCACATCGACGACCATCACACCGTAGAAGACATTGGTATCGTACTCGGTCAAGCCCTGAAACAAGCCTTGGGCAACAAAGCCGGTATCCGCCGCTACGGCCATGCCTACGTTCCGCTCGACGAAGCCTTGAGCCGCGTTGTCATCGACCTCTCCGGCCGCCCCGGACTCGTCTACAACATCGACTTCACCCGCGCCCTCATCGGACGCTTTGACGTTGACTTGTTTGAAGAATTCTTCCACGGCGTCGTCAACCACAGCATGATGACCCTGCACATTGACAACCTCAGCGGCCGCAACGCCCACCACCAAGCCGAAACCGTATTCAAAGCCTTCGGCCGCGCCCTGCGCATGGCAGCAGAATACGATCCGCGCATGGCAGGACAAACCCCGTCCACCAAAGGCACTTTGAGCGACGAATCCGTTGCCGTTGAAGTTGCCGTTGAAAAAGAAGAAGCGCAAAGCGAAGAGTAATCCGCTTTAATGAAAAAGGTCGTCTGAAAACCGGGAAACAGGTTTTCAGACGACCTTTGAACATGATAAGGATGCTTAATTATCGGTGTCTTTTGCTATTTTATGGTGGATTAACTTTAAACCAGTACGGCGTTGCCTCGCCTTGCCGTACTATCTGTACTGTCTGCGGCTTCGTCGCCTTGTCCTGATTTAAAGTTAATCCACTATATATTTCGAAAAGTACGAGATTGCGGAATGCATGGGGAATATATTGAATCTTCGTTATAACCTCTGTTGTTAACCATCATTCCCGCTTGCATAGAAATAACGAAGCAGGAAATTTCTGTCTAAATGACGATAAAAAAGGTCGTCTGAAAACCTGTTTACCAAGTTTTCAGACGACCTTTCGGCAGATTGAAGGATGGTTTATTGACGTTTCGCGCCGTAACCACCGATCAGGTGTTCGCTACCGTCTTGGTTTTTCAGACCGTAAGTACCGCCGATTTCAGCAGCTTTTGCACCGTAGAATTTACCGCTCAAATTACCTTTCAGACCTGCTGCGGCTGCTTCAACAGAACCCAGGAAGAGGTTGCCGTTCTCCCATTTTGCCGTACCTTTCATGTCGTAGTCAGTACCTTGTACAGTTACACGGCGACCGTTGTCATCAAGAGAATGGAATTGGGAATTGGAAGTCTCAAAGCGTACGCCTTTCAAGCCGAAATCGACGATAGCTTTAACGTCTGCAGTCAGCTGACGGCCTTGGTCGCCTTTCACAACATAGGCGGTAGTCAAACCGTTGTAAGTTGCCGTACCTTTTTCAGGCAGATCGGTGAACTTGGTTTCATCGCCCAGGCTTTGGTAGCCGAATGCAACGTCGTTTTTTGGATCAAAATAGTATGCAAAGGTTTGGTAAGCCCAGCCTGCCGCGGCAGGGTCGTGCATAACGATTTGTGTGCCATCAGTAAATTGGATGATATACACACCGTCGAAGCGTTTGTCAAAAACGAGATGTTTGCCGTCTCCAGCAACCAAGTTACCTTTTTTAAAGTATGCCAATTTATCTGCCAAGCTTTTGGCTCCGGCAGCTATAACAGGGCGTATATCACGAAGACGACCATCTAAATCGTTCAATTCGTCAAGCTTTGCCTGAGCTTTTGCGATAGCATCAACATCGCCTTGCTCCTTAGCTTGTTTCAAAGTCTCTTTGGCTGTTTCAATTTGAGTGTACAGTTCGGTAATCTTCTCGTCGATTGAGGCGCGACCATTAATAAAGTTTTTGCTGTCACCATCTATCTTACCGTTTTGTGGACCACCATCACTTTTCGTATTACCACCTGAAAATACTTTCATAATCAGAGAATATGGTGTGGTCCAATTGACTTGAGCGGCATTTTTGTTGGCAATTACTACGCCGTCCAATTTTACTTCGTCATTGTTTTTGAAGTCCAATGAGCTAATTAAACCGTTTTGATTGTTTTCTTTGCTGTCGGTAAGGTAGAAATCACCTGTATATTCTTTTCCGTCTGCTGTTCTGGTAAGACGTAACTGGGCATTTGGATTGCCTTGTTGTGCAGTGGCGGAGGAGATAAAACTGGTGTGCAGTGGTGTAGTGCCATTTACTGCTTCAATAGGTGCTTCATCAATCAAGTCCGCGAGATTGTCAGCGCGGTTATGACTAGGGGTTGCTGCTGCTACGGTATTGCCATTATTTTTGTTGGCTGCGCTGGGGGTAGCATTGTTTGGACTGCCGTTTTTAGCAGGGCTGCCGTTGCCGCCTGTGCTGGTTGATCCGGTGGAAAGTGCGGCTGTATCGCCGCCACCGCCACCGCCGCAGGCTGAAAGGATTGCCGCGCTGATGGCGGTGAGGATGATGGTTTTGATTTTGGTGTTGATTGCAGACATATTGTCCCCCTTTTTTTGGTTGAAATAGTGCGTTTTTATCAAACGGCATAAATCCAATATCATAGATACAATCATGACAAAAACAAAATGTTATTTGTGTTTTGCAGGGAGATGGGTGATTTGGCGGCGGTTTGTGTTTGATTTTTACGACAAAAAGTTGTTTAAGAATGTTGAGCGGTTGATTGTGCCATGTAGGGAAGGGTAATGGGGTGAAAATGGCGGCAGGGGGTAAATGTCTACCCTTAACCTAATACATTAAAAAAGGTCGTCTGAAACCCAAAAATCAGGTTTCAGACGACCTTTTGTCAACGTTTCTATCAGAAGCGGTAATTCACACCCAAGGCAAACTCGCGGCCGCGCTCGTAGAAAGGGGTACGACCGTTGCCGTCGGGGAAGCGTTGGCTGTGCGAACGGTATTGCTTGTTGCCGATGTTGTTGACGGCGAAGTTGACGTTCAGGTTGTCTTTTTTCAGCGGCTGCCAGTTGGCGTAGATGTCGTGTACGCCGTAGCCTGATTTCTTGCCGTGTATCGTGCCTTGTCCGCGGGCGACGTCGGTGTATTTCACGCTTTGGGCGTAGCGGCCGCGCCAGCCGATTTCGAGTTTGGGGTTTTCAAACTGGTAAGACAGGCCGGTCAGCCATTGGCGGCCGGTATTCCAGAAGGTGAACGAGCTTTCGTGGTCTTCCGCTTGAATCGGGCTTTCGCCGTAGTACATTTCGCCGTTCAGACGGGGTTTGACGTAGGACACGCCGGCGCGCGCGGTCAGGCCACCCCAGCGGTAGGATGCGTCAAGTTCGTAGCCGTAGGTTTTGAGCGTGCCGCCGTTGTAAATCTTGCCGCGTTCGGTAATGGAGGCGGTGTTGTTGTTGATTTTTGCCCAACGGTAGACGATGAGGTCTTTGATGCGTTGGTGGAACACGCTGCCGCTGACGTTGAAGTTGTCGTTGCGCCATTTGAAGCCCAGTTCGGCACGGCGGGCGGTTTCGGCTTTGAGGTTGCTGTCCAAATCGGCGGCGGCGCCTGCGCGTTCGTTAGCCAACAGGGCTTCGTTCAGGCGGGGCGCACGGCTTGCCTGATTGAGGTTTGCCAAGAGCGAGAAGTTGTCGTTGATGTCCCAAATTGCGCCGATGCTGGGGTTGAGCTGGCCGTGGGACGCGCTTTGTTTGCTGGCAGCGTTGTATTTGAAATGGTCGTAACGCAGGCCGGTGGTCAGGGTAACGGGGTTCAGGTTCCAGATGCCTTCCGCGTACACGCCGTATTCGGCTTTTTTCTCTTTGTCGCGGTCATACAGGCCGAGAATCTTCAGCCATGCGCCTTTGTCGGACGGCTCGGAGGTTTCGTGGCGGTAGTTGACGCCGTATTTCACCATGTGTCCGTCGCCGAAGGAGCTGGCGAGGTTCAGGTTGGCGCCGGTCGCTTTGATTTTGCTTAACTCAAGCTGGCCGATGGGAACGCCGCCTTGCGCCGTGCCGGAGGCGTGGGCTTTCGGGGAAGGCGCGCCTTTAGGCGGCTTGGTGTCGTCGGTGTTGATTTGGAAGACGTTGGCGTCGATTTTGTCGAGGAAACCGACGTTGCGGCCGCGGTATTCCAGATTGTAGGATTGTTCTTTTTGATAAGTGCCGTCCACGCCGACGTAGCTGTCAACGTTTTGGAACTCGGCTTTGTCGGTGCGGTTGCCTTTTTGGTATTCCTGACGGTAGGTCAGGCGGATGCCGTGGTCGTCATTGAAGTCGTAGCCGATTTTGGCGAGGTAGCTGTGCTGTTTCAGACGACTGCCGCGGTTGACATTGCCGTTGCCGTCTTTGTAGTCGCGGTTGTTGAGGAAGTTGCCTGCAAACAAGGCATCGAAGCCGTTTTGATAGCCGTAAACCGCCGCGTTGCCGGTTGAGCCTTTATTGCTGCTCAAGCCCGCGCCGAGTTTGAAGCCGAAAGGTTTGCCGTCGGTCAGCAGGTCTTTCGCGTCAACCGTCGTTACGCGGATGGTACCGCCGACCGCACCCAAGCCCGCGCTCGCCGCGCCCGTGCCTTTTTCGACGTTGATGCTTTTCACCAAAGCGGGGTCAAGCTGGAAGCGACTTTGGTGGTGGAAAATTTTGGTGGATTGGCTGGTGCCGTCCACTTCCAGATTAATCTTGTCTTCGCCGACGCCGCGGATGCTGTAAAACTGCGCCACGCCGTTGCCGCCGCCGACATCCATGCCGATTTGGTCTTTCATGACTTGTTTCAAATCGGTCGAAGTTTCGCGGTCAAGCTGGTTGCGGGTAACGCGGGTCGGTACGGCAGTACCGGTAACGACGACTTCTTTCAATTCGGTTGTTGCTTCGGGTTTGATATTTTCAGCATGGGCAAAGCCTGAAGACAGTGCCAGCACCATGATGCTGAAGCGGAAGGCGGGGGAATGGGGGGATTTCATAGTTCTTCCTCTAGACGAGTTTTGATGGGTTACGTTAATTTGAGAGTGCGTATTCTAATATTAATTGATAATGATTTGCAAGGAATATCATTTATTAAGAGAACATTAATCATATAATCATAATTTCAGAGATTGGGATTTGCTGATGTGTTTTAGCCAAACTTGATGGCAGGCGGATTTTGGGAAGGGTAGGGGAAACCTGTGTATTAGGAAGAGTGGGCTTGTTGTGATGCGGATATTTTGATGGAGGGATAGCGCATAGAGAAAGGTCGTCTAAAAACGGATTTCAGACGACCTTTGGTGAAATAAAGGGAAAGGATAGCAAGAGAAAATATAGTGGATTAACTTTAAACCAGTACGGCGTTGCCTCGCCTTAGCTCAAAGAGAACGATTCTCTAAGGTGCTGAAGCACCAAGTGAATCGGTTCCGTACTATCTGTACTGTCTGCGGCTTCGTCGCCTTGTCCTGATTTAAATTTAATCCACTATAAATCTTTCTCCAAAAAGTTTTCTTGCAGAATACGAGTAGAACGCTTACTGGGCGGTAAAGGTCGTCTGAAAAGTCTGTCCGCCTATGGTGATATCGGCGATGTAGTCGCGTCTGCCTTCAACGCAGACGGGCAGGCGGATTTGGTGCGCTTGCCAGGTGCGCGGGGATTGCTGTTTGAGCATGTAGCGGTTGAAGCCCATGTCCATATCTTTCATGCTGAAGCTGATGCTGACTTGTTGTGTTTCGGCAGGGGCATTTTCGACGGTGATGTCGAAGGCGGAACGGGTGCTGATGGGAGTGGAGCGGACGTGTGAGCCGTCGGGTAGGGTGCAGCCTTTGATAAGGTCGCACTCGGTAGCGCGGGCTTGGGGCTGTTGTTTTTGCCACCAGTCCAGCAGTAGGAGTTTGGCGGTAGCGAAGAGAATGAGGAGGACACCTGCGAGGAGGAGTTTGCGGTTTTTGTCCATTTCAGACGACCTCGGTGTCGGTCAGGACTGCGTGTGCGCCTGTTGAAAGCCAGCGGTCGAGATAGTTTGAAACCAGTGTTTCGGGCGCGGCGACAATCAGCGGAACGGATACGCCTTGTTCTAATATTTCAAGCACTTGTCGTGCGCTTGCGTCGTCGTTGACTTGCCAAACGACGACGTCGGCATCTTGCACGCGTTGCCATTGTTCGCGGGTGTGTATTGATACCCAAACGCTTTGGGCTTGGGGCAGCTTGCCGAGCTTGTGCAGCTCGGTTTCTGAGATGAGGATGTTGGCGTGGTGCGGTTCGGCTAGGGAGTAAGGCGCGACGCGGTATTCGCCGCTGCGGTTTTGTCCGTGCAAACCGGTTTTCAGACGACCTTGAAGCTGGCGTGGGACGGAGAGGGCGCGTAGCAGCGGACCGTTGGCGGGCAACATGGGGGCGACGTTGAAATCGCCCGCTTTTTGCCACGACCAAGCCTGTCCTTCGCGGGATTGCGGTTCGCCCGTCCATTGGTCGGGGTTTACCCATAGGAATTTCAGGCAGACGCGGGCGTGTTCGTAGGAATGGATTTTGGTCAGCCAAGGCGTGGCGGCGAGGATGCGGATGCCGAGTTCTTCTTCAAACTCGCGTTGCAGGGCTTGGAAGTCGGTTTCGCCTGCTTCGACTTTGCCGCCGGCAAATTCCCAATATCCGGCATAGGGTTTGCCTTCGGGGCGGGAACTGAGCAGGTAGTCGCCGTCTTGGTTGAGCAGGATGCCGGCAACGACGCGGATAAGGGGGCGGGTGTCTTCGGTCATGGGGTAGGGGAAAAGGTCGTCTGAAAATTCGGAAAAGTCGGATTTGAGAATCCGACCTGCCGATGGGTATTGTCTTATTTTTCGGCAATGACGAATGCCAACACGGTGTCTTCTTCGTCGCTCATGCTGAGGCTGACGTGGCTGATGCCTTGTTCTTCCAGCCATTTGGACAGGGCGGGGGCGTAGAAGAATTCGGGTTTGCCCAATGCGTCATGTCCGATGCCGATGTTGCGGAAGGAAACCGCGCCGCGTATGCCCGTGCCGACGGCTTTGGCGAAGGCTTCTTTGGCGGCAAAGCGTTTGGCGAGGTAGTTGACGGGCTTGCCTGCTTGCGGAAATTCGAGCAGCTCTTCGGGCGTAAGGATGCGCTCGGCAAACGCTTGTCCGAACTTTTTGCTCAGGCGGATGATGCGTTTGAGGGAAACGATGTCTGTGCCTATGCCGTAAATCATGCGGTGGTCTCCTTGTTGAGAGAAGGTCGTCTGAAAAGGTGGGTGTCGCCTATCAAGGCAGCAGCCTTGCCCTGAACATGGTTTCCTTCATCTGGCGGACGGCTTCGGGCAGGCCGAGGAAGAGGGCTTGGGCAATCAGCGAATGTCCGATGTTCAACTCGCGGATGGCGAGGATTTGGGCGATGGGGGTAACGTTGTGTATGGTCAGTCCGTGTCCGGCGTTGACGACCAAGCCCAAATCACTGGCAAAATGCGCGCCGTTTTGCAGACGCTCGAATTGTTGGATTTGTTCGGCGTGGCTGTGTGCGTCGGCGTATGCGCCGGTGTGCAGCTCGATAACGGGCGCGCCGACATCATAGGCGGCTTGGATTTGATCGTTGTCTGCATCGATGAAGAGCGAAACGCGGATGCCTGCGTCGGTCAGGATTTTAGTGAATTCGGCAATTTTTTCTTGTTGCGCCAATACGTCCAAACCGCCTTCGGTCGTGATTTCCTGACGTTTTTCAGGCACGATGCACACGTCTTGCGGCATGACTTTAAGCGCGTTTTCCAGCATTTCTTCAGTCAACGCCATTTCAAGGTTTAGGCGCGTGCGGATGGCGTTTTTGACGGCGAACACGTCCGCGTCTTTGATGTGGCGGCGGTCTTCGCGCAGGTGCATGGTAATCAAATCCGCACCGTGCGTTTCCGCGACCAATGCCGCTTCCACAGGGCTGGGATAGGTCGTGCCGCGGGCGTTGCGGACGGTGGCGATGTGGTCGATGTTTACGCCTAAGAGCATGATGTGTCCTTTCTTTGGATTTTCAGACGACCCGCTAATTGTAATCTTTCTGGTCGAAAAAGGCAGCATACCGATGCATGCTGCCTTGCTGATTGGGAAAAATTGCAGTTGCCATAAGGATGGAAGGTCGTCTGAAACTCCCTTTCAGACGACCTTTAGTACCTTTTTATACGCCTGCAGCTGCTTTCAATGCGGCTGCTTTGTCAGTGCGCTCCCAAGTAAATTCGGGCTCTTCGCGGCCGAAATGGCCGTATGCGGCGGATTTGCTGTAAATCGGGCGCAAGAGGTCGAGCATTTGGACGATGCCTTTGGGGCGCAGGTCGAAATGTTCGCGAACTAAGGCAATCAGTTTTTCTTCGCTGATTTTGCCTGTGCCGAAAGTGTCGATGGAAATCGAAGTCGGTTCGGCAACGCCGATGGCGTAGGAAACCTGAATCTGACATTGAGTCGCCAAACCTGCGGCTACGATGTTTTTCGCGACATATCGGCAGGCGTAGGCAGCGGAACGGTCCACTTTGGACGGGTCTTTGCCGGAGAACGCGCCGCCACCATGCGGAGCCGCGCCGCCGTAGGTATCGACGATGATTTTGCGGCCGGTCAGACCGCAGTCGCCTTGCGGGCCGCCGATGACGAAGCGGCCGGTCGGGTTGATCAGGTATTTGGTTTCGGCAGTCAGCATTTCGGGCGGCAGAACAGGCTTGATAATCTGCTCAATAACGGCTTTGCTCAGTTCTTCATGGCTGATGGCAGGGTCGTGCTGGGTGGACAGGACGACGGTGTCGATGCGTTTTACTTTGCCGGTTTCGCTGTCGTAAACCACGGTCAACTGCGCTTTTGCGTCGGGACGCAGCCACGGCAGGCGGCCGTCTTTGCGCAATTCGCTTTGACGCTGCATCAGGCGGTGGCTGTAATAGATGGCAAACGGCATCAAGGTCGGGGTTTCGTCGCAGGCGTAGCCGAACATCAGACCTTGGTCGCCCGCGCCTTGGTTCAGGTCGATGCCTTCGCCTTCGTTCACGCCTTGGGCGATGTCGGGCGATTGCTGGTCGTAGTACACGCCGACCGCACAGCCGTTGGCGTCAAAGCCCAGCTCGGACGAATTGTAGCCGATGCGTTTGATGGTTTCGCGTGCGACTTTGATGTAGTCCACATGGGCGGTGGTGGTGATTTCACCCGCCAACACGCACAAACCGGTGTTTACCAGAGTTTCCGCCGCGACGCGCGCTTTGGGGTCTTGTGCCAAAACCGCATCCAAAATCGCATCGGACACTTGGTCGGCTACTTTGTCCGGATGGCCTTCGGAAACCGATTCGGAAGTAAACAGATATTCGCTCATTTCAATATTTTCCTTCAAAAACAAGCCGTCCGCTTTCAGACGACCTGTTGTTTCATCATATATCCCACAACGGAAATCATAACAAAATTTCCACCTGCGCTCCATCCAAATGATAAATATTCCCACTTGGATAAAGCGGTTCGGAATCCTGCCCGTACAGAACATACAGGCAAAAAAATTCCCGCATCAAGCGGGGGGATTTGAATTGCCCTCTCGGACCACATCGGCTTTGCAGCCGTCCACCTTACCTTTCCGTCTGAAAAGCAGGTTGGCATGGAATTCCCAACTCTTAATGCAGCGCGGATGTTAGCAGAAAAGCCCTTCCCCCGCAAGCCGCGCGCCCTTGCGTTTTACGTTACAATACGTCGTCTGAAAACACCCGAACACCCTATCATGCACCTGCCCTCCGCCATTCCCGCCCTTGCCGCCGCCCTCGCCCTTACCCTGCCCTTGGGCGCATGCGGCAAAAAAACATCCGAACAAACCGTGCTTCAGGGCGAAACGATGGGCACGACCTATACCGTCAAATACCTTTCAGACGACCTTCCCAACCCGCCCGCACCCGAAGCCGTGAAAAAGCAGATTGACGGCGCGCTCGAAGAAGTCAACCGCCAAATGTCCACCTACCGCGAAGACTCCGAAATCAGCCGCTTCAACCAAATGCGCGAAACCCGCAAACCCATGCCCGTTTCCGCCGATTTCGCCGCCGTTACCGCCGAAGCCTTACGCCTCAACCGCCTCACACAAGGCGCGCTTGACGTAACCGTCGGCCCGCTCGTCAACCTTTGGGGCTTCGGGCCAAACAAAGAAATCACCCGCGAACCCACCCAAGCTGAAATCGACAAAGCCGCCGCCCAAACCGGTACCGACAAAATCATCCTCACGCAAGACGGCAAACAAGCCACGCTCGCCAAAACCCAGCCCGAAACCTATCTCGACCTTTCCTCCATCGCCAAAGGATTCGGCGTGGACAAAGTGGCAGGCGAACTTGAAAAACTCGGCATCAACAACTACCTTGTCGAAATAGGCGGCGAGTTGCACGGCAAAGGACGCAACGCCCAAGGCGAACCTTGGCGCATCGGCATCGAACAGCCCAACATCGTCCAAGGCGGCAACACCCAAATCGTCATCCCCCTCGACAACCGCTCTCTCGCCACCTCCGGCGACTACCGCATTTTCCACGTTGACCCGCAAGGCAGGCGGCTGTCCCACATCATCGACCCCAAAACCCGCCGTCCGCTGTCGCACCGTCTCGCCTCCATCAGCGTCGTCGCCGACAACGCCACCACTGCCGACGGTCTGTCCACCGGACTTTTCGTACTTGGCGAAACCGAAGCCCTCAAACTCGCCGAACAGCAAAACCTCGCCGTTTTCCTGATTATCCGCGAACAAAACGGCTACCGCACCGAAATGTCCGGCGCGTTTAAAAAACTACTCCATTAATATCCACGCACTCATATCCATCCCACAGGAACACCATCATGAAAACCCTACTCCTCACCTTCGGCCTTTTCCTCCTCGTCATCCTCGGCATGGCGGTCGGCTATATTTTCTCCAAGCGCACCATCAAAGGCAGTTGCGGCGGCATTTCCTCGCTGGGCATGAAAAAAGTCTGCGACTGCGACACCCCGTGCGACACCCTGCAAAAGAAACTGGACGAACAGAAACAGCAGGAAAACAAAGGCATCACCGTCGATCACTAAACCCTGCCCGAATCAGGTTCAGCCTTGCTTTGAGCTTGGCAACACAAAAGGTCGTCTGAAAACCGCATATTGCAGTTTTCAGACGACCTTTGATTTGAAGGTGTAGCTGTTTTTAAAAGGCAGATAACAATTTATCGAAGCTGCCTAAATCGCCGTCATTCCCGCGCAGGCGGGAATCCAGCCTTCGGTTTTTTAGAGGTGCTTAAAGATTGCCGCAAGCCCGAACCTCCGGGTTTACCGTCTCCGCGCAGGAGGGAATAACTGAACAGATACTTCCGATGTGGATTTACGATACCGAACTTGTCAAAAGGTCGTCTGAAAAACCATCGTGTAAGGTTTTTCAGACGACCTTTTGATAAGGATTTCAGACAGGATTATTCGATGATTTCGGTGAAAACGACGGTTTTACCGCCACGGGTAAGCGTGGCGAAGCCGTCTTGAAGCTGCCATCTTGTGCTTGCGTTGCGGTATTCCGTGGTTTTGGTCATCGAATGGGTTTGCGTCAGTTTTTCAACCGTACTTCCCTGATGCAGCTCGACCGTCATCGGGCTGTTGCTGTTGACGTAGATGGCGGAGATGCGGCTGCCGTCGGCGGCTTGGTAGCGGATGGCGTTGTTTTGCGCTTCGACAACGACGGCGCGCGGGGCATCGGGGCGGACGGCTTTATACGAACCGCAGGCGGCACACAGTCCGAGCAACAGCAGGAGGGCGGATCTCTTCATAGCGGCTCAATAATGGTGGTGGGGAATGTGGCCTTCGAGATGGTAACGCGTTCCGCAGTAGGGGCATTCAATGTCGCTGTCGGACTGAATCGGGAGGAAGACGCGCGGATGCCCGTTCCAAGTTTCGTGATTGGGGCCGGAGCAGTGCAGCGGCAGGTCTTTGGGCTGGATAACGACGGTTTCGGTGTTTGCGTTCATGATTTTTCCTTGGTAAATCCGACCTTATTGTACGATATAGTGGATTAACTTTAAACCAGGACGGCGTTGCCTCGCCTTAGCTCAAAGAGAACGATTCTCTAAGGTGCTGAAGCACCAAGTGAATCGGTTCCGTACTATCTTGTACTGTCTGCGGCTTCGTCGCCTTGTCCTGATTTTTGTTAATCCACTATATATCGCCTTCTTGTGCAGCGCAAAAGGTCGTCTGAAAAGAAGTTTTGATTTGATAATGCTTTGGTTATAATGCAATTTTTATAAATCAGCTTTAAATCCACTTTATTTCAGACTGGCTTTAACATGACGACACTTTTCCGGCAGGATGATTTGAACCCTCAAGATGCGGCAGAATTCCTCTACACATTGAGCGCGGCGTATTTGGATTATACGGATGCGGCAGGCGATGAGGAAATGCGGTGTTTGAACGACGAGCAGCACACGCTGACGGCTTACTGCTATTTGGACAGCCAAGTGCAGGAGGGCGGCTTTGTGCAGCTGATCGCGGCAGGTTACGGCGAATATGTGTTCCATAACCCCGTTGCCGACAGCCTGCGCCGCTGGCGGATTAAACCGACGCCTAAGATTTTGGATAAAGCGAAGGCTTTATACGAGCGGGACGGCGCAAAAATCGAGGAAATGGCGGATGGCGGGGCATCTTTGGACGAGATTCGTGCTAAGTTTCCCGATTTTGAGGAATTGGACGGCGAATATTACGAAATCACGGACGACGATATGGCGGCGGCTGTGGCGTATGTGTTGGCAAATTGGGAGAAGTTCGCAGAGATTGCGGATTGATGTGCACGGTATGCTTTTGATTTTCCGCATCAGGATGAAACTAAGAGAAAAAATCGAAATGAAAAGGTCGTCTGAAAAGGATTAAACGCCGAAACTGAATTGCTGGAGCTGTTGCAAAACCTGTCTGGATTTAATGCCTTCGGGCAGGAGGTTGTCAATCAGTAGGCGCGTAATTTTTAGCGACTGTCCGAGGCTTTCGGAGTGGGTGAAATCGCCTTCGCGCAGATGAATCAAGATGTTGCCGCCGACTGCAACACCATGGTTGCGCGGATTGAAGCGTTCGGCTTCTTCGATGGGGACGACCGCGGTTTCAGGCGTCAGCCAGTAGGTTTCTTCGGCGCGGATTGCTTCGCCATTGCCATCGTGGAACAAATCGGGCGCAAATCCCAAGCGGGTAAGTAAAGTCCATTCAAAGCGTCGCAGCGCGGCGGTATGGCTGCTTTCGCCACATACCGCCCGCATGACCGCCTCCAGCGCGTCGTAAAGCTCGGGTATCGGGTCTTCTCGAGCCGTCAGTTTGAGCATTAGTTCGTTGATATACAGGCCGCTGAACAAAGCTCTGCCTTGTGGCTGCGGCCAGCCGCCTATCCACTCCGCACGATGCAGCGTTTTCAACTCTTGCGAACCGTACCAAGAGGCGCTGACCGGTACAAACGGCACCAACACGCCGCGCAGCTCGCTCTGCCGCTTGCGCGCACTTCTCGCCAATAACGCCACGCGCCCGTAGCGGCGGCTGAACACTTCCACCCACAAACTGCTCTCGCGCCAAGGGGCGGAAGCAAGTAGGAAGACGGGTTCGTGGTTGATGCGCTGGTTGGTCATGGGCAGTTGGCGTTGCTGGGGAATGGTGGAAAAGGGCGGTTGATTGTATGGTGTATAGTGTATTAACTTTAAACCAGTACGGCGTTGCCTCGCCTTAGCTCAAAGAGAACGATTCTCTAAGGTGCTGAAGCACCAAGTGAATCGGTTCCGTACTATCTGTACTGTCTGCGGCTTCGTCGCCTTGTCCTGATTTTTGTTAATCCACTATATTTTACCAAAGCGGGCAGGGGTCGTCTGAAAATATTGGACGGGTATCGATTTGTCAAACCGATAATCCGAAGGTCGTCTGAAACTGCTTTTGGGCGTTTCAGACGACCTTTATTTGCTTTTACGGCGCGGGTTTAACGGAAGAAGTCACCCATGCCTGCGGGCAGACCTTGGGTGAACGCACCCATGGTTTTATTGGTGGTTTCTTCGGCTTTTTCAGAAGCGGCGTTGATGGCGGCGAGCACCAAATCTTCGAGCATTTCTTTGTCGTCTGCGGCTTCTTGAATCAGGTCGGGGCTGATTTCGAGTTTGCGGACAACGTGGGAACAGGTCATCACGACTTTAACCAAGCCGTTGCCTGCTTCGCCTTCTACTTCGGTCTCGGCAAGTTTCGCTTGCGCTTTTTTCATGTTTTCCTGCATTTGCTGCGCCTGTTTCATCAGGCCGCCTAATCCGGCTTTTCCGAACATATTTAAAACTCCTGTGGTTGAATCGTTAAGGTGATGGGGTGATACCGTTTTGGTGTCTAAGGGTCGTCTGAAAGCGGGTTGACGGTTTTCAGACGACCTGAATGTTTATGTATCCGAATGGAAACGGAAATTCTCGATTGCCGTTATTCCGCCTGCTCCGCCAATTCCAAAGAATCGGGCTGCCATTTGGCTTCGAAAACTTTTAAAACCTGACGCGCGGTTTCGTCGGCTTCGAGCAAATCCTGTGCCTGTTGCCTGCCTTCGAGCTGGAGGCGTTGGCGGCGCATGGTCGGGGTTTCCCAGCCTGCATCGTCGCGCCACGGTTCGGTTTGCAATTTCAATGGCAGACCGTAGGCTTCAGCGAGCGTGTTTTTGATTTTGTCGAGCCGCTCTTTGTTGGCGGTCGCGCGGGCTTCGTCGGTCATCGACAGCATCATCAGATGGCTGTCTGTGTCGTAGTTCGTCCATGCGGCGTGTTGCGCCAGCATTTGCGCGGCGCCAAGCTTGCGGGCGAAGTGTCGGACGATTGCCGCCCAGTTTTCGGTGGAAAACTCGGGCAACGGTGCAAACTGCGTGTCGTCTTCGTCGTCGCTGTCTTCTTCGGCTTCTGCCGTATCGGCAGGAACGGCGTGTTCCCAATCCGGCGGCGGGGGCATTTCTGCGCTGTCTGCTACGGGATAGTCATGCTCGGGAGAAACGTAACCGTAGAAGGGCTCTGCGGTATCATCATGCGGAAACGCTTCTGCTTCTGCGGCTTCAGCGATTGGGGTCGTCTGAATTGGGTTTGTGTTTTCAAGGTTTTCAGACGACGTTTCGGCTTGAGGGGTCGTCTGAAACGGGGTTTCTGCTTCGTTTGCGGACGGAGCATCTGCTGCTTCAGAGGTCGTCTGAACACTCTCCGCTGACTCTTGCGCAGGCGTGTCCGTTACGGTTTCTTCATCGCCTGGTGCGTCTTCCCAAGGCGGTACGTCGTTGTTTTCTTGAGTCGGAACCGGTTCGGCAACCTTGTTTTCAGACGACGTGGCAGGCGTAGGGGTCGTCTGAACGGATGGTTTGGCGGCTTCAGACGTGGGAAGTTGCAAGGGCTTTTTTGCGGTATGAACACCCGTTTCGGCAGAATGCAGCTCGGTGTTTTCAATATGTCCGCCAATGTCGTGCGCATCCGCCGCCAACGGTGCGAACGCAAGCATACGCAACAGGGTCATAACGAAGCCGGCGTATTCGTCAGGTGCAAGGCTCAAATCCTGTTTGCCGTGGATGGCGCATTGATAATAAAGCTGGATTTGTTCGCCGCTGAGTGCTTGGCTCAATTGCAACAGGGTTTCGCGCTCAGGGTCGTCGTGCACCAAAGCGGAAGGGACTGCCTGTATCAAGGCGAGGCGTTGCAACAGCATGGCAAGTTCGCTCAACGCGCTGTCAAAGCCGATGGCGCGCGCTGCCATTTCCTGCGCTTTCGCCAGCAGGGCTTCGCCGTCTTGGTTGACGATACCCGCCAGCAGTTCGTACAGATATTGTTTGTCCACCGCGCCTATCATTTGGCGGACGTCTTGTTCGGCAACGCTGCCCGAACCCATGGCGATGGCTTGGTCAAGCAGACTTAAAGCATCGCGCATCGAGCCTGCGGCGGCACGGCCTAAGAGTTGCAGGGCGGCGGGTTCGTAGGCGATGTTTTCGTTGTTTAAAACGTGGGCAAGGTGGTCGGCAACCTGCTGCGAAGTCATGTTGCGCAAGACAAATTGCAGGCAGCGGCTCAAAACGGTGATGGGGACTTTGTGCGGATCGGTGGTGGCAAGGATGAATTTGACGTGTTCGGGCGGCTCTTCCAGCGTTTTCAACATGGCGTTGAACGCGCTTTTGGAGAGCATATGCACTTCGTCGATGATATAGACTTTGTATTTGCCGGCGGTCGGCGCGTATTGGGCGTTTTCCAATACTTCGCGGATGTTGTCGATACCGGTATTGGAGGCGGCGTCGATTTCCAGCAGGTCGACGTAGCGTCCAGTGTCGATTTGCGTACAGCTTTGGCACACGCCGCAAGGTTCGCCGTGTTGCGCGTTTTCGCAGTTGAGGCTTTTCGCCAAAATACGGGCGATGGTGGTTTTACCCACGCCGCGCGTGCCGGTCAGCAGGTAGGCATGGTGCAGACGGCCTTCGTCCAGCGCGTTGCGCAAGGCTTTGACGACGTGTTCCTGACCGACTAAATCGGCAAAGGTTTTCGGACGCCATTTGCGGGCAAGAACTTGATAAGCCATAAGTTTTTCTCTGCTGGAAATAAATCGGAAGGTCGTCTGAAAAGTGGTTGAACGCCTTTCAGACGACCTTGAAAGATGCTTGGTATTTTAGCATTTTTTTGATTTTTATTAAGGATTTTCTCTCTGCATATCGGTAATGGCGCGTATACAAATGTTAGAATGTTACAAAATTTAAAACAACCTAAAGAACAAGCCGCCATGTCTGAAATCATCTTACGCAATCATTCCGCATCCATGCAGATAAACATCCTGGGCGCATATGTAGACAACTTGATTTTACAAGGTCGGGAAGTGTTATTCCCGAAAACCAGCGTCCAAGTCGGTACTGATACAAAATTACGCGGCGGGATGCACGTCTGCCTGCCGCAGTTCGGACCGGACAGTAAAAACCATTTGGCGCAACACGGTTTCGGCAGAACCTCTACTTGGCAAATCCGTTATCAAAATGAGTCAAATGTCGGCTTGAGATTGATCAGCACGGCAAAGGGCTACGAAAACGTCGAATGGCTGCTGGATTACAGTCTGCCGAACGAAAATGAAGCAGTCGCCACGCTGACTGTCTGCAATTACGGCGATGCGCCCGTGCGCACTTCGCCCGGCTTCCATCCCTATTTCCCCGCCGTCGGCACCCAATTCGATTTCAACGGCGCGCCCTACGATGCCGACTATATCGCACACACGGAATTTGTCGCCTCGCCGTCGGATACACACGTCGCGTTTGACGGACTGAAACTCGACATCCGTACGCAAAACCTGCCCGTTTACGCGCTTTGGAGCGACCGCAACGGACAATACACCTGCGCCGAACCCACCGCCGAAGGTAACGCATTTTTATCGCCTGCGCGCGGCGGACAGTTTGTATCGGGACACGGTAAAAAGCATTACGGCATGAAAATCCGTTTGATTGCTTGAGTTTTGTTGGGTTTGTAGTGATTTTCTCAAATCCACGGGCGATTTGAGCGGCTCTATTGTTTACTATCGTGAATTTGAGTTCTCAAATAAAAAACCACCTTGAAAAAGGTGGTTTTTGAATATTACAAACCGTTGTTGTTGATTGCATTGGCGATATCACGCACGGCGGTAACATACATTCGGCTGTTGTTATACTGCCAAACTGTATAGAAATTATTCAGACCGAGATAATATTCAAATACGCCCGGACTGGTTTCCAAACTGAATAAAACGGCTTTTTCATTGTCTGCAACCGCTTGTTGCGGCACCACGCCCATCGCTTTGAAATCCGCAACGGTACGGTTCAAGGCGGTTTTTTCATCAATGATGGCGTTCAAGTCAGGCGTAATCGTCAGATTGACGGGAATAATCATTTTGCCGCCTGTTTTCCAGCCGTGCTGCTTCATATAATTGGCAACAGAAGCGGCAACGTCGCCGATATTGTTCCAAATATCGCGGTGTCCGTCGCCATCATAATCAACCGCCCATTTGCGATAACTCGAAGGCATGAATTGCGGCATACCCATCGCGCCCGCATAGCTGCCTTTGAAGTCAAAAACGTTCTCTTTTTCTTCTTTCGCCATCAGCAAAAGCTCAATCAGCTCGTTTTGGAAAAACTCGGCGCGGCGCGGATAATCAAAACCTAAGGTACTCAAGGCATCGGCAACGCGGAAGCTGCCTGTGTTTTTACCGTAGTTGGTTTCAATCCCGATAATCGCCACAATCAGCTCGGCAGGTACGCCGTATTTGCGCGTCACATCATCGATAACGGCACGGTTGGCAGCGTAAAACTGTTTGCCGCCGTTGAATTTCGTTGCGCCGGAGTTGCCTGTACGGAATTCATACCAAGGGCGAGAAGTTGACGGGCGGTACATGATATTGATGATATTGCCCTTGTAAACCACGCCATTAAAAAAGTTTTGCAGCTCTGCCTCTGTAAACTGCTTTTTCGCTGCTTCGTAACGGATAAACTGGCGGACATTGGTATTGGCATTAAAGCCGCTGCTGGCAACCGATTCCGCAGCAGAATCAAAAGCAGGACGCTGGTTTTTGCTTTGATTAATCGGCTCAACCGTTTTAGCAGATTCAACGTTTGTTTTGGTTGTACTACAAGCGGAAAGCAACAACGCGGTTGATATTCCGATGAAAGGGATAAGTTTTTTCATATCTGGATTTATAGTCACTAAGGAAGCAGTCTTAATTATGCAAAAAGGTCGTCTGAAAGATGGCAGGAATATGCATTCCATTCCCTTTCAGACGACCTTTTAAGACTGTCTATTACTCGGCAGCTGCAACAACAGCAACGGTAATCGCAGCAACGGCGTCAGTGTGCAGAGCCACTTCAACTTCGTACTCGCCTACGGCTTTCAGAGGACCGTTAGGCAGGCGGATGTTGGATTTTGCAGCTTCAACGCCTGATGCAACAATCGCAGCAGCGATGTCAGCATTGGTAACGGAACCGAACAGACGACCGTCCACACCGGCTTTTTGAGCGATAGTGATGGTTTGACCGTCCAGTTTTTCTTGACGTGCTTTAGCATCAGCCAAGATTTCGGCTTGTTTGGCTTCCAATTCGGCACGACGTGCTTCGAATTCTTTCATGTTGGCTTCAGTAGCGCGTTTGGCTTTGCCGGCAGGAATCAGGAAGTTACGGGCATAACCGTTTTTCACGGTAACGATGTCGCCCAAGTTGCCCAAACCGCCGATTTTCTCTAACAGAATAATTTGCATGATTTAAACTCCAAAATTATTTGTGTTGATCGGTGTAAGGCAACAGAGCCAGGAAGCGCGCGCGTTTGACTGCAGTAGCCAATTGGCGTTGGTAATGCGCTTTGGTGCCAGTGATGCGGGCAGGGATGATTTTGCCGTTTTCAGAAATGAAGTCTTTCAGCAAATCAACTTGTTTGTAATCGACTTCTTGGATTTTTTCAGCCGTAAAGCGGCAGAATTTTCTACGTTTGAATGATTGACGAGCCATTGTCGTTTAACCTTTATATTCTTTAATGTTCTGTATGCGGAGTATCGGTCTTGGGAAGCGTTTGCTGCGCTGTGCGAGAAAGCCTTCTGCTTCAACCATCATTTCTTGCCGATACTGCCATTCTTCAGCCTGCTTACCTAAAATACGCGCAGGAATTTCAAAACTGACCAGGCATTTTTGCCCGTTTTCTTCCTGCCAAGATTCATGCTTTAACATAATATCCAAAACAGGGATTCCTGCCGGCGTATATCTCAAGGGTTCAACCTTGTAAATCAGGGCGGTAAGCTTTGTAAGATTATCCAATCTTATTCGGCTGCTGCAACTTCTTCAGCCGCACCGTTCAGCAAGTTTTTTGCTTTTTCGCCACCCAGCATAGGAGAAGCTTCGGTTACAGCATGTTTTGTTTTGATGGTCAGATGGCGCAGTACGGCATCGTTAAAGCGGAAAGCGGTTTCCAGCTCTTCAACTACTTCAGGAGTAGTTTCGATATTCATCAAAACATAGTGTGCTTTGTGGATTTTGTTAATCGGGTAAGCCAGTTGACGGCGGCCCCAGTCTTCCAAGCGGTGGATTTTGCCGCCGGCTTCGGCAATCATGGTTTTGTAACGTTCAACCATAGCAGGCACTTGCTCGCTTTGATCAGGATGAACGATAAACACGATCTCATAATGACGCATGTTATCTCCTTATGGATGATTAAATACAGCCTTTTGCCATGCGAAAGCAAAAGGCAAGGTTTGACAAAACGATGGATTCTATCCCATTCTTACTTTTTCTGCAATGCATGATATGTAAGAAAGGGTTTTTTGAATAAAAGTGTTGTCATGAAAAGATTGGCGATTTGGTTTACAATAATGCCATTTCTGAATTCTATCGAGAGAATAACAAAATGTTAGACATCCAACAGCTCCGCAGCCACACCGCAGCCGTCGCCGAACGTTTGGCGCAGCGCGGTTACGAGTTTGATACCGCACGTTTCAATGCCTTGGAAGAGCAGCGCAAAGCCGTCCAAGTAAAAACCGAAGAACTGCAAGCCTCGCGCAACAGCATTTCCAAACAAATCGGCGCATTGAAAGGACAGGGCAAACACGAAGAGGCGCAGGCAGCCATGGATCAAGTTGCCCAAATCAAAACCGATTTGGAGCAGGCAGCCGCCGATTTGGATGCCGTTCAGAAAGAATTGGACGCATGGTTGTTGAGTATTCCCAACCTGCCGCACGAAAGCGTACCCGCCGGTAAAGACGAAACCGAAAACGTCGAAGTCCGCAAAGTCGGAACGCCGCGTGAGTTTGACTTTGAAATCAAAGACCATGTCGATTTGGGCGAACCTTTGGGCTTGGATTTCGAAGGCGGCGCGAAACTGTCTGGCGCGCGCTTTACCGTCATGAAAGGTCAAATCGCCCGCCTGCACCGTGCGCTGGCGCAATTCATGCTCGATACGCATACGCTGAAACACGGCTACACCGAACATTACACGCCCTACATCGTGGACGACACTACCCTGCAAGGCACAGGCCAACTGCCTAAATTTGCAGAAGATTTGTTCCATGTTACCCGCGGCGGCGACGAGAGCAAAAAAACGCAATACCTAATTCCGACCGCCGAAGTGACGCTGACGAATACCGTTGCCGACAGCATTTTGGCGGAAGGCGATTTGCCGCTGAAGCTGACCGCTCATTCTCCATGTTTCCGCTCCGAAGCGGGCGCATACGGCAAAGACGTGCGCGGTCTGATTCGCCAACACCAGTTCGACAAAGTGGAAATGGTGCAAATCGTTCATCCCGAAAAATCATACGAAGCGCTGGAAGAAATGGTCGGTCACGCCGAAAACATCCTGAAGGCTTTGGAACTGCCCTACCGCGTGATTACCCTGTGTACCGGCGACATGGGCTTCGGCGCGACCAAAACGTATGACTTGGAAGTTTGGGTTCCCGCGCAAAATACCTACCGCGAAATTTCAAGCTGCTCCAACTGCGAAGATTTCCAAGCCCGCCGCATGAAAGCACGTTTCAAAGACGAAAACGGCAAAAACCGCTTGGTACACACTTTGAACGGCTCCGGCTTGGCGGTCGGCCGCACTTTGGTTGCGGTTTTGGAAAACCATCAAAACGCCGACGGCAGCATCAATATTCCTGCCGCCTTGCAGCCTTATATGGGCGGCGTGACCAAACTGGAAGTCCGATAAGCCGTGTAGCTGCATTCCATCGCTAACATATCAAAAGGTCGTCTGAAACCCTTAAACAAGGTTTCAGACGACCTTTCTTTATCGACTTTACGCGGCAATCAGAACATCATCTCGTCCGAATGCCCAAAGCGTTAATTTTTATTGTTCTGACGGAAATATTCCCATTCTTCAACGACCGTACCGTCCGGCAGATGGCACAGCGCATATTCGCCGCCGTCCTTGTCTTTTTTCATTTCCAATTTCCCGCCCTGCTTCACGCAAAACTCAGAAGCCGGATTAGACATACCGACCATAGGGGCATCTTCCTTACCAGACGTACCACAAGCTGCCAAAACCGTAGCGGCGGCAATGCTTAAAACAGCAGGTTTAATCATATTATTTCCTTTCGATATTGTGATTCAGACGACCTCAGCCCAAATTTCGCGGCAGGCGACACGAGCCGCCGCGCTGTGTTACGGGTCATCCGAACAGAATTAGACAGTTCCTGTTGAAAGAAAGTTCTTCACGTTTGAGTAAACAAACGCAATCAGCCCCATCGGATTATCCGCCTATTTCCTGCTTTCGCTGCTCATTCCGCCAACGATATAGTGGATTAAATTTAAATCAGGACAAGGCGACGAAGCCGCAGACAGTACAGATAGTACGGAACCGATTCACTTGGTGCTTCAGCACCTTAGAGAATCGTTCTCTTTGAGCTAAGGCGAGGCAACGCCGTACTGGTTTAAAGTTAATCCACTATACTTTAGGCGGCGGCGCCTGTCTCACACCGAAACCGAACAGCCCCGCCAACTGCCTGCTGTCTTCCAAACGTCCGCCCGCTTCCAAAGTGAATCGGCGGGCAACCTTCTTCCACGGCCACGTCAACCGTTGCTTGGCTCGCGCTTCGACGGCGTGTTCGCAACGATTGGAGACCTTTGCAAAATTCCCCAAAATCCCCTAAATTCCCATCAAGACATTTAGGGGATTTCTCATGAGCACCTTCTTCCAGCAAACCGCACAAGCCAATGCCTTTGCAAAAAAGCCTTTCTCCCGACAGCCGAAACCCAAAAACAGGTTTTCGGCTGTCGGGAGAAAGGCTTTTTTGCAAAGGTCTCTTTTTGATTATTTATGGAGGTGGGTGTAAGAGGGAGGGTAAAAAGTCTCTTAATTTGTAGAGGGGAAAATACAAATATAAGAAAACCCCGCATATGCGGGGTTTTGAATTAAAACTAAATTTAGTTAAGGTTTGGCGTAACCGTGTACACCGTTGTAGGGGGAAGGAATCCAACCTTCATCTACTGCGGGACGCTCACCTTGACCTTCAATTGTTTGACCCGGAGCGACTTGTTTAGTAACAGTGCTGCGGATTTTTACGTCAACACGGCGGTCAGGTTCGATACATGCAATCAGAGCAGCACGTTTTTTGGCTTTGGATACTTTTTTGCCCAGTTTTGCTACTTCTGCTTCACAAGTAGCAGTCATTTGAGCTTGAGATTCGCCAAGACCTGCAGCGGAAACTTTGCTGGAGGGGACACCACGGCCAACCAAGTAGTTGGCAACTACGTTTGCACGGCGTTCGGACAGAGCTTGGTTGTACTCTTCTGAACCCATAAAGTCGGTGTGGCCTTCGACACGCACAGTTTGAACGTTTTCATTGCTCAGGCGTTGGGCTAATGCGTCCAAGTTCTCTTGAGCTTCAGGGCGGAGGTTGTCTTTATCGAAGCCGAACAGTGTTTTAGAAGACAGAGATACGGTTTCGTCAACATATTCGGGAGCTTGTTGGACTGCGGCTACTGCTTCGCGGTCACCACATTCGACACGACCTTGGGTCTCTTTGTCGAAATAGCTGTTTCTCCAGCATTCGCCATAGTTGTTACGGACAACTTCTTGAGATTGGCTGCTTACGACGTAGCCGTGTTTGGTATGCGGTTCGCTTGCCATTGCGGTGCCGGAAGCAACCAATGCAACGAACAATGCGCTTAATTTCAGCTGTTTGGTCATTTTATTCCCTCATCTAAATTGTTATGCGGCGGGTGTTTAAGAACCGCTGCAAATTACCAATATACAGGCCGCAGCATACTAAGCAGCGGCAAATCGGATATATCAGTTTGCACTATAAAGAAGCATGGTGCCTACTGTCAATACTCAATGCCTCATACAATCATGAAACTGCCTGCTTCCTAGCTTCGAATCATGCCTAAAAATCAAGTTTGTGTCATTTATTTAGGACGAAATTAGAGCTTGTTGCTTTTTGTTGTTGTATGGAGGCAACAAATTATTTGGTTTGAAAAGACAGTTTTAATAATTGATTTGTATAGTGTGAGTTAAAACAAAAGTTTCTATTTGAGGTCAGAGGGCTGCCGACAATTTAGGAAAAATATGTTAAATTGTCCGTCGTTTGTAGTGCAAATCATACAAGTAAACATTGAACACGAGCCGTTTATGAAATTACAGCAATTGAGGTATGCATTGGAGGTATACCGGCATAATTTGAATGTATCTGAAGCTGCTGAAGCACTATTTACTTCCCAGCCAGGGATTTCTAAACAAATCCGGCTTCTTGAAGAGGAGTTGGGGGTGCAGATTTTTATCCGAAGCGGCAAGCGTGTGGTATCTGTGTCCCAACCGGGAAAGGCTGTTTTGGAAATTGCGGATCGGATTTTGCGTGATGTTCAGAATATTAAAAATATAGGAAGTGAGTTTACCGAACACGACAGTGGTTCTCTGGTCGTTGCGACAACACATACGCAGGCACGTTATGCTCTTCCCTTAATTGTGGCAGAGTTTGTCAAACGTTATCCTAAAGTAACGCTGACCATCAAGCAGGGTAGTCCTGCGGCGATTGCCCAGATGGTCAGTAATGGGGAGGCGGATATTGCGATTGTAACTGAGCGTATCGATGAGCATCCGGAGTTGGGTAAATTAACTTGTTATGAATGGAATCATGCGGTTATTGTGCCGCATGAACATCCTTTATTGGATTGTAAAAATCCCTTAAGTATTGAGGATTTGGCTTCTTTCCCTTTGATTACGTATGAATTTGCATTCAATCAGGGGAGTAGTATTGCCCGGGCTTTTAATAAAGCCAGGTTAGAGCAGCCTGATGTCGTGTTATCAGCAGCAGACACTGATGTTTTAAAGACGTATGTCCGTTTGGGTCTTGGTGTTGGGTTGATGGCGAAGATGGCTTACGACCCTGAGAATGACACGGATCTGGAATTAGTGGATGCCTCGCATTTGTTTGAGTCGTCTCCAACTTGGATTGCCGTTAGGAAAGATACCTATCTTAGGGGTTATGCATATGATTTTATAGAATTGTTCGCGCCTAAGCTGACACGTGAAGTGGTCGATAGAACGCTTTATGCTCCAGTTGTCGAGGACTTTTCTATTTGATCGTTGGTAATGTAATCTATTTAATATGAAATAAAAAGGTCGTCTGAAACCCTGTCTACAAGATTTCAGACGACCTTCTTTAATCTATTCGTACGTTTGGGGTAACGCGAGCTAGATCTGTTGACTTGGAAAATTGTAGGCTATCATAGCGCGTAAGTTTTGGATTGTGCCGAGTTTTATTTCGAATATACTGTGGTAATAATAAGAATCAACAGAAAAATCTGCAAAAAACACCCTGAGTTTTACCAAATAGATTTAAAATTCTCGTTTTTTGACGGCAGAGGTCGTCTGAAAACTGTTTCAATGAATTATCAGGAGTAAGATATGCAAGTAAATACTTTTTTTAAAACCCTTTCTGCTGCTACGCTTGCTGTGGTGCTTGCAGCTTGTGGTGGTCAGAAAGATAGCGCACCTGCCGCATCCTCCGCATCTCCGGTTGCCGATAATGGCGCGGCGAAAAAAGAGATCGTCTTTGGTACGACCGTTGGCGACTTTGGCGACATGGTCAAAGATCAAATCCAACCTGCGTTGGAGAAAAAAGGCTATACCGTCAAACTGGTTGAGTTTACCGATTACGTCCGTCCTAACCTCGCTTTGGCTGAAGGTGAACTGGATATCAACATTTTCCAACACAAGCCTTATTTGGACGACTTCAAAAAAGAGCACAAATTAGATATTACTGAAACTTTCCAAGTGCCGACTGCGCCTTTGGGTCTGTATCCGGGCAAACTGAAATCTCTGGATGAAGTTAAAGACGGCAGCAGCGTTTCTGCGCCTAACGACCCGTCCAACTTTGCCCGTGCATTGGTAATGTTGAACGAATTAGGTTGGGTCAAATTGAAAGACGGCGTTAATCCGCTGACTGCTTCTAAAGCCGACATTGCTGAAAATCCGAAAAACATCAAAATCGTAGAACTGGAAGCCGCACAACTGCCACGCAGTCGAGCCGACGTCGATTTTGCCATCGTTAACGGCAACTATGCCATGAGTAGTGGTATGAAGCTGACCGAAGCCCTGTTCCAAGAACCGAGCTTTGCCTATGTCAACTGGGCAGCAGTCAAAACTGCCGATAAAGACAGCCAATGGCTCAAAGATGTAACCGAAGCCTATAACTCCGATGAGTTCAAAGCCTATGCGCACAAACGCTTCGAAGGCTATAAATATCCTGCTGCATGGGGTGAAAATGCAGCCGCCGGTGCAAAAGCCGAAGCAGCGTCTACTGCTTCAGCGGCAAAATAAGCTATAAGCTAAAAAACAAAAAAGGTCGTCTGAAAACCAACATTGGTTTTCAGACGACCTTTTTAATTGGAATTCTTGCCGCAAATCGGTATGAATTGAAATTCAAGCCTGCCTCTTATCTTGTAAGTGGAGGAGTGGTGAAATAGGGAATGATGATGAAGGTATTGCTTGCGGCAATTTTGTCATTTGGGAGATCAGGCTTCAACACTGATTTTTAAGTATCTGCACAATGCGGGCTATAGAGCAGCTTGGATTTCGAATAACTTTGTTGCTGTAACGGTAATCTTGCACTTTTCCTGTTTCGGTAGGGAAAGTTAGGGTATGGCTTGTATGCAAGTATAAAATCTTAGAGTTGCCATCTGCTTTCTGTTTTTCTCTTGTTAAGCGGAAGCAGGTGGTATAGCCATCAAAAACGCACCTTGTTTGAAGGTGCGTTTTTGATCGGGTATCTATGGCGTTTTTGAACAAATCAGAATTTAGCGCCTGATTGGTTAGCCATGTAGTTGACCGCTGCTTTGACTTCGTCGTCGCTCAGACCAGCGTTACCGCCTTTGGCAGGCATGGCGTTGAAGCCTTCGAGCGCGTGTTTGTGCAGTGTGTCCTTACCTTGTTTGATACGCGGTGCCCAGTCTTCTTTTTTGCCGACATGGGGAACGCCGGGGATGGCGCCGCCGTGACACGCTTTACAGTTGGCTTCGTAAACTTTTTGACCGTCTGCACCGCCGGCTGCAGGAGCGGTTACGCCTTTGTCGTCGGCTTTAGGTGCGTCGGCTGCGGGAGCAGAACCGGCAGCGGCCGGTGCGGATGCGGCTGCATCGCCTGAAGCTGCTTGGTCGGCAGGTGCTGCGGCATCCGGATCAGGGAAGTTGCCGCCGCTCTTGTTCGCCATGTAAGTGATGGCGCGTTTGAGTTCTTGGTCGGTCAAATCGGCTGCACCGCCTTTGGCAGGCATAGCGTTAAAGCCGTTCAGAGCGTGTTGGAACAGCGTGTCGAAACCTTGTCCGATACGGGGAGCCCAATCGCCGTTGTTTTCGATTTTAGGTGCGTTGGGGACGGAGCTGTCCGCAGCGTGACATTGGAAACAGATTTTGTTGAAAATCTGATCGCCTTTGCGTTCGCCTACCGGAATGCCGTCGCCTAAAGTGAGCTGCCCTACGGGCTGGATACGGGTTTGCGTGGCGGCTTCGGACGATTGGTTAACGTCTGCGAACGAGCCGCTGCCCGCCAATTTGATGAGGAAGTAAATGACTGCAATAGCAATGATGATACCGCTCACAAGGGTAAACAATGCAGAGCCTTGGGCTTTTGAGTCGCGGAGTTGTTTCATTTGGTAGGCCTCGCCGTTAGGTTAGGTTGTGCTTTGAGTTATAGTTTGGTGTGTTAAACGCAGTTAACAATATTTTGCTGGATTATACTGAATTCACAGGGGCTTTCCAATCGCTCTTGTGGAAAATATACGCAAAGGCGGCAGTTTTTTGCCGTTTGTTCAGGGGTGGATTGGTTATGTTGTTGATTATTTGCGGGGAATTTTCTGCAAATTTGTCTTGTTTGCGCCATTCTGCATAATAGGCTTTGCCAACAGGCGGGATTTGCGTTAATCTTACGCCTTCCCTGCACCCATAGCTCAGTTGGAAGAGTGTCAGTTTCCGAAGCTGGAGGTCACAGGTTCGATCCCTGTTGGGTGCGCCAATTATAGAGAGGCCGTCTGAAAGATGAAAATTTTTCGGGCGGCCTTTTGATTTACTTCAAATAAAACTACATCGGGTTTCAGACGACCTGTTTGCTTTTTGCGTTTTATTTCAACACTTCGGCAAACGCATCGGCGACATAGGCGATGTTCGAGGCATTCAGTCCGGCGACGCACATCCTGCCCGAATCCAGCAGGTAAACGGCAAATTCGTCGCGCAACCTGCGGACTTGTTCCACACTCAATCCTGTGTAGCTGAACATGCCGCGCTGTTTGATGAAATAAGTGAAATCGCGGTTGGGGATTTGGGCGGTCAAGACGTCGTAAAGTTTCTGTCGCATGGCGCGGATGCGGTCGCGCATAACATAGACTTCGTTTTGCCATAAGGCGTAAAGTTCGGGGCTGTTCATCACATCGGCGGCGATATACGCACCGTGCGCGGGCGGGCTGGAATAGATGCGGCGGACGGTGAATTTGAGTTGTCCGAACACCAATTCCGCTTCTTCTTTATTCGGGCAAACCACGCTCAAGCCGCCGACGCGTTCGCCGTAGAGCGACAGGTTTTTCGAGAATGAATTGCTGACGAACAGCGGCAATTCCATTTCCACCGCTTTGCGGATGGCGTAGGCATCGCTGTCCAAATCGCCGCCGAAGCCTTGGTAGGCGATGTCCATAAACGGAATCAGTTTGCGCGTTTTGATGATGTGCAACACTTCGTCCCATTGCTGTTCCGACATATCCACGCCGGTCGGGTTGTGGCAGCAGGGATGCAGGATTAGGACGCTGTTTTCGGACAGGGTGTTGAAAAACGCGGTCATTTCGTCGAATTTCACGCCAACGGTGGCGGGGTCGTAATAAGGATAAGTGCCGACCTCGAAACCTGCGCCTTCAAAGATACCTCGATGGTTGTCCCAAGTCGGATCGCTGACGTAGGCGCGTGCTGCGGGGAACCAGCGATGCAGGAAATCCGCTCCGACTTTGAGCGCGCCCGAGCCGCCCAAGGTTTGTACGGTAACGATGCGTCCTTGCGCGAACGCGGGGTTGTCTTTGCCGAACAATAAATGCTGCACCGCGCTGCGGTAAGTGTTCAAACCTTCCATCGGCAGATAGGACGACGGCGCAGGCGTGGCGGCGCGGGCGGTTTCGGCACGGCTCACGGATTCCAATACGGGCATTTTGCCTTCGTCGTCGAAATAAATGCCTATGCTCAAATTGACTTTTTCGGGGCGCGGGTCGTTTTTGAAGGTTTCGACCAAACTCAAAATCGGGTCGCCGGGGTAGTATTCGACGTGTCGGTACATGGCTGTTTCCTTTGTCAGACGGTTTGGGACTTGAAACCTGATTTTGGCATTAAACGGCAGGATTTGTAAAACAGGGTCGTCTGAAAGCTGCATGATGTTTTCAGACGACCTATAATTTCGTCTTCATTATTTTACGGAACACCATCATGACCACGCGCATCTGGCAGGCAGGCAGGTTTGAAATCGGTTTGGACAAACCGAAAATCATGGGTATCGTCAACCTGACGCCCGATTCTTTTTCCGACGGCGGCATGTATTCGCAAAACGCCCAAACAGCCTTGGCTCATGCCGAACAGCTTCTAAAGGAGGGTGCGGACATTCTCGACATCGGCGGCGAATCGACGCGGCCGGGTGCGGATTATGTTTCGCCTGAAGAAGAATGGGCGCGGGTTGAGCCTGTTTTGGCGGAAGTGGCGGGGTGGGGCGTTCCCATCAGTTTGGACACGCGCCGTACGGTGATTATGGAAAAAGCGTTGGCGCTCGGCGGTGTCGATATTATTAATGATGTGGCGGCGTTGAATGACGAGGGCGCGGTCGAATTGCTGGCGCGTCAATCGGACACGGGTATTTGCCTGATGCACATGCAGGGTTTGCCCAAAAACATGCAGATTAATCCGAAATATCAAGATGTTGTCGGTGAAGTAGCGCGGTATTTGAAAGCGCGGACGGCGGAATGTATCGCGGCAGGCATTGCGCCGCAACGCATCGCGCTTGACCCCGGTTTCGGTTTCGGCAAAACCTTGCAACACAATATCGCGCTGATGCGGCATTTGCCCGAATTGATGGCGGAAACAGGCTTTCCGCTGCTCATCGGCGTGTCGCGCAAACGCATGATAGGCGAGCTGACCGGCGAGGCAGAGGCGGCGGAACGCGTACACGGCAGCGTGGCGGCTGCTTTGGCTTCCGTAGCGCGTGGCGCGCAAATTGTGCGGGTGCATGATGTGAAGGCGACGGCGGATGCGTTGAAGGTGTGGGACGCCTTAGGCATTACCGGTATTTAATAGCTTCTGTTTTGGAAGCAAAAAAAACATTTGAAAATGAAATGTCGGCAGTCCCTGAAATATAGTGGATTAACAAAAATCAGGACAAGGCGACGAAGCCGTAGACAGTACAGATAGTACGGAACCGATTCACTTGGTGCTTCAGCACCTTAGAGAATCGTTCTCTTTGAGCTAAGGCGAGGCAACGCCGTACTGGTTTAAAGTTAATCCACTATAGTGATAAAGAGGTCGTCTGAAAACGAGTTTGGCGGTTTCAGACGACCCGTTTGTTTAATCCGGTTAACTTGTTTCGGGTTTTGATAAGATAAGAAACTATACCGCTCAGGCTCAATCTAATTACGCTAAACATAAATCCCAACAGTTTTGCATAAAATCCCTCTATACTGCCCGTTATGACATTTACGGGTAACCCCATTCTAAAACATCCTCACGGAGTAAACTCATGGCAAAAAAATATTTCGGCACGGACGGCGTGCGCGGCGAAGTCGGTCAATTTCCGATTACTCCCGATTTCGTATTGAAACTCGGTTATGCGGCGGGGCAGGTGTTGGTGCAGCATGACGGCGGGCAGAAGCCGACCGTCCTGATCGGCAAAGATACGCGCATTTCCGGCTATATGCTCGAAGCCGCGCTGGTGGCGGGCTTTACCGCCGCAGGTGTCAATGTTATCCAAACCGGTCCGCTGCCTACGCCGGGCGTGGCTTATCTGACTCGTGCGCTGCGTTTGTCCGCCGGTGTGATGATTTCCGCGTCGCACAACGTCTATTCCGACAACGGCATCAAATTCTTTGCCGAAGGCGGTGTGAAACTGAGCGATGAAATCGAGTTGGAAATCGAAGCCAAAATCGACGAGGAAATGAAAACCCAGCCGTCCGCCCGTCTCGGACGCGCCCGCCGTATCAACGGCGCGGACGATCGCTACATCGAATTCTGCAAATCCACCTTCCCCAGCCATTTGGATTTGCGCGGTCTGAAATTGGTGGTCGATACCGCACATGGCGCAGGCTATGACGTTGCGCCCAAAGTGTTCCACGAACTCGGTGCGCAAGTCGTCAGCATCGGCGACGAACCCAACGGCTACAACATCAACGAAAAATGCGGCGCAACCCATCCCAAAGCCTTGCAGGCCGCCGTATTGCAAAACGAAGCCGACTACGGTATCGCGTTGGACGGCGACGGCGACCGCCTGATGATGGTCGACCGCAACGGCAAAGTGTACGACGGCGACAGCCTGATTTACGTCATTGCCAAAGCCCGCGCCCGCGAAGGCATCAACATCGGCGGCGTGGTCGGCACGGTTATGACCAATATGGCGATGGAAATTGCCCTGAAAGAGCAGGGCGTCGATTTCTGCCGCGCCAAAGTCGGCGACCGCTATGTGTTGGAACAACTGAACCAACGCGGCTGGCTCATCGGCGGCGAAGCCAGCGGCCATATTTTGTGTATGGACAAACACAACACCGGCGACGGTATCATCTCCGCGCTGCAAGTTTTGGCGGCGCTGCAAATCCTGAACCAAGACCTTGCCACCGTTTGCGCCGACTGGCAGCCGTATCCGCAAACCATGATCAACGTGCGCATTCAAAAAGGTCAGAAATGGCAGGAAGCCTCGAAAGATGTATTGGCTGAAGTAGAAAAAGAGCTCGAAGGCAAAGGCCGCGTCGTATTGCGCGCATCAGGTACCGAACCAGTCGTGCGCGTCATGGTCGAAGCGCGTCAGGCGGACTGGGCGAAAAAGGGTGCGGAACGCATCGCGGCAGCCATCACCGGCAAGCAGTAATGCCGTCAAAAAATCAATCAGGTTTTTAGCAAACCTTGGAACTGCCGTCGTTTCCACGCAAGCGGGAACGGCGGTACAGTGGATTGATTTTAAATCAGGGCAAGGCGGGGGAACGCCATGCCGGTTTAAGGTTAATCCATTGTGATTGTGTTTTTTAGGATTCGAGGTCGTCTGAAACACATCAATTCATATTGTTCACACCTATTTTCATAACCTTCCTTGTTATTTCTTTCAGACGACCCTATCTTTGGTAAAATACGACATTCAGTTCAAATGAATTTCCCCTCCACATTACAACCGACGGATACGCCATGTTTGCCTTTTTAGAAGCCTTTTTTGTCCAATACGGCTACGCAGCCGTGTTTTTCGTTTTGGTCATCTGCGGCTTTGGCGTACCGATTCCTGAAGATTTGACGCTGGTGACAGGCGGTGTGATTTCCGGCTTGGGGTACACCAATTCGCATTGGATGGTTGTCGTCGGTATGCTCGGCGTGTTGGCGGGCGACGGATTTATGTTTGTCGCCGGACGCGTGTGGGGGCAGAAAATTCTCAAGTTCAAACCCATTGCCCGCGTGATGACGCCAAAGCGTTACGCGCAGGTGCAGGAGAAATTCGACAAATACGGCAACTGGGTATTGTTCGTCGCCCGCTTCCTGCCCGGTTTGCGTACCGCCGTTTTCGTGACTGCGGGCATCAGCCGCAAAGTTTCCTATACCCGTTTCATTCTGATGGACGGGCTTGCCGCATTGATTTCCGTGCCGGTTTGGATTTATTTGGGCGAATACGGTGCGAACAACATCGATTGGCTGATGGCAAAAATGCACAGCCTACAATCCGGCATCTTTACTGTTTTGGGTATATTGGCAGTAGCGTTGGCATGGTTCTGGTGGAAAAAACGCCAGCGCCTCCAGTTCTACCGTACCAAATTGAGCGAAAAGCGGGCTCAGCGCAAAGCCGCCAAGGCAGCCAAAAAAGCCGCGCAAAGCGAACAATAAAATCAAGTCCCCTGACAAGGTTGCCGATATTCAATAGTTTCCGTGTTTTTTATCCAAAGCGGTATCTCCTGCGTTGGAAATTTTCGCAAGGTCTCTAACCTTGTTGCGGTTTTCGTCTTGAATCTCACGCTTCGTGAATATAGTGGATTAACAAAAATCATGACAAGGCGACGAAGCCGCAGACAGTACAAATAGTACGGAACCGATTCACTTGGTGCTTCAGCACCTTAGAGAATCGTTCTCTTTGAGCTAAGGCGAGGCAACGCCGTACTGGTTTAAAGTTAATCCACTATAAGAATCCACTTGGAAAATTAAATATCGGCAGCCCTTGGGTGCTTTTTCATTTCAAGGTCGTCTGAAAACCGTCCGCGCCGCCAAATTGCCAGCCTGTCCGAAATATAGTTAAATAAGCCGCATCATTATTTTCAGACGACCCGATGATGCCCATGAAACAAAAAATCTTCGTCCTCTACACAGGCGGCACCATAGGCATGACCCAAAGCAGCGAAGGTCTGCGCCCCGATACCGCGCTGGTCAGCCAAGCCCTTTCCCCCTTTTCAGACGACCTCGACTTCGAGTGGCACGTCTGCAATCCTTTGATTGATTCCTCCTCCGTCACTCTGCAACACTGGCGCGACTGGCTGGACATCATCGCCGCCAAACTGCCTTCCTGCGACGGCATCCTGATACTGCACGGCACAGACAGCATGGCGTACACCGCCAACCTTCTCGCGCTCGCCCTGCAAGGTTTGGGTAAACCGATCGTCCTGACCGGCTCCCAATGGCCCTACGCCGCCAAAAACAGCGATGCCCCACGCAACCTCTCCACCGCCGTTGCCGCCTTCAGCCTCAAGCTCAAACAAACCGTCATCGCCTTTGACGGCAAACTGTATCCCGCCGTCGGCAGCAGCAAAGTCAGCACCGAAACCGCCGCAGGCTTCGACAATCCGCATTTCGGCGCTATCGCCGAATGGGATGAAACCCAAGGCTGGCACAATCTTCGCATCCCGTCCCAAGACGCGGCGGATGTTTCAGACGACCTTAAAATCCGTTATCCCGACCCGCAGGCAAAAATCGCCGTCCGCACGCTTATCCCCGGCTTTGCCGTCCAAGAGCTTGCGGACGGACTCGGACAGCTTCCCGCCCAAGCCCTTATCCTGCAAAGCTACGGACACGGCAACACACCCGCAGACGAAGGCTTTATCCGCGCCGTGCAAGACTTCACGCAGCAAGGCAAACTGCTGCTCAACATCAGCCAAGTCCAACAAGGCAGAACCGCCGCCGTTTACGCACAAGGCAACGCGTTCCGCAACTCGGGCATCATCAACGGCGGCAAATGCAACCTCGAAACCGCCACCGCGCTGATGACCCTCGCCGTATCGCAAGGCTGGGGTGCGGAAGATGTAGAAAAAGAGTTGGTAAGACTGCAATTATTGTGAAATCGAAATGAACCTGACCGACACCCATTGCCACCTTGCCGATCCCGCCTTACGTGAAAACCTGCCACACGTTTTGACCGCCGCGCGGGAGGCAGGAGTAGGGCGGTTTATCGTTCCCGCGACTCGGCCGCAGGATTGGCAGGACGTGGCGGATTTGGCGGAAAGGTCGTCTGAAAACCCGCTTTTAGGCAATATCCATATCGCGCTCGGCATCCATCCTTGGTTTTCAGACGACGTTTTTGAACCGAATTTCCAGAGTTTGGAACAAGCATTGAAAGCGCGTCCGACGGCATGGGTCGGCGAAATCGGTTTGGATTTTTACGACAAAACCCAAACGCAACGACAGCGCGAACGGCAAATCCAAGTTTTCAGCCGCCAGCTTGTCATCGCGCAAACCCTGCGCCGCCGCGTGATTATCCATAATCTAAAAACCACCGCCGACATCGCCGCCGCCGTCAAACAGACAGGTTTTACCCAAAGCGGCATCGTTCACGCCTTTTCAGGCAGCGCGGAAGAAGCGCGCGTGTTGACGAAACTGGGTTTCAAAATCGGCATCGGTTCGCTGTTGCTCAACCCGAACGCACGGAAAATACGCGAAACCCTCAAAACCTTAAATGACACTGATTTCGTCTTGGAAACCGACAGCCCGTTTATGCTGAAAAACGAAATCAACACGCCCGCCAACATCCGCCAAATCGCCGCTGTTGCCGCTGAAATTCGCGGTGTTACCTTTGAAGAGATAGCCGAAGCGACCGAGCGGAATGTGGAAATGTTGCTGGCAGCAGAAAAGGTCGTCTGAAAACATCCCGTCTTATCGGAATCCTGTTTTCATACGACCTTTGGTTGCGAATCCTGGTGATAACGCAATGAACATCGCTATTTATAAAAGGGATGTCTTGCCCTACGGTTTCCTGTAAGGTAAACGAGTTGACAATTTTTTACACTAAATATGACAGAATTTGACTTTATTAGACAGTTTTTGCAAAAACAGCAGGCGGAAGGTTTGGTGTTGGGTATCGGGGACGATGCAGCCATCATCCGTCCAAGTATAGGATTTGATTTGTGTTTTAGTTCCGATATGTTGATTAAGGGCAAACATTTTTTTTCAGATGTTTCTCCTGAAGATTTGGCATGGAAAATGCTAGCAGTTAACATATCCGATATGGCGGCGATGGGTGCCGTTCCAAAATGGGTTCTGCTCAGTGCGGGATTGCCCGATTTGGACGAAGAATGGCTGACGCGGTTTTGCGAAAGTTTTTTCTCGCTGGCACAACGTTTCGGCATCACGCTTATCGGCGGCGATACGACCAAAGGTGATTTGGTATTCAACATCACCATCGTCGGCGAACTTCCCCAAGGGCAAGCCCTGCGGCGCGATGCAGCGCAAGAGGGGGACGATATTTGGGTGTCCGGACAAATCGGTATGGCTGCGGCAGCATTAAACCATCGTCTGAAAAACTGCATCCTGCCGCCGGAAATCTTCGGACTTTGCGAAGATAAACTCCTCAGGCCGGATCCAAGAGTAGATTTAGGTTTGGCACTTTTGCCGCTTGCCCATGCCGCCCAAGATATTTCGGACGGGCTGGCGCAGGATTTGGGGCACATTTTGACAGCGTCGTCTTTGGGGGCGGAAATTTCGGCTGATGTATTGCCGGTTCCCGAAGAACTGAGAACATCGCTGCCTGAAGAGCAATGGACGGCTTTCGCCTTATCGGGCGGCGACGATTACGAATTGGTATTTACCGCTTCCGCAGACCGTCGCAGTGAAATCCTTGCCGCAGCAGCGCAATGCGGTGTGGCGGTAACGAGGATAGGGAAAACAAACAACTCAGGCCGTCTGAAAATAAAGGATAAAAAAGGCGGCGAATTATTGCTTACTTCACGGGGGTTCGATCATTTTGGCTGAATTTAAACCTACTTTTACATGGCTCAAAGAGCGTCCTTTATGCTTCTTGGGCTTTGGTTTCGGCAGCGGTCTTTCTCCCGTTGCGCCGGGAACGGCCGGTACTTTGGCTGCTTTGCCTTTGGCATTTGTCCTTCATTTGATCGGAATCGGCGGCTGGGTTTTGGCATTGTTGTGTATCGCCATGTTTGTTTGGGGAATCCGCATTTGCGGTTATACCGAAAAAGAACTGGGCATACAGGATTACGGAGGTATCGTTTGGGATGAAATCGTAGCAATGATTTTGGTTTTGTCTTTCGTGCCTTTCCGGTGGAGCTGGTGGCTTGCGGCTTTTATCGTGTTCCGATTGTTCGACATGCTCAAGCCTTGGCCGATTAAATGGTTCGACAGCCGCATCCACGGCGGACTGGGCATTATGCTTGACGACCTGATCGCCGCACTGATGACCGGTCTGGTATTAGGGCTGGCATCTTGGATTTTTTAAACACACACAATTAAATATATGACTGCCGATAAAAAATATAAGGCAGGCACACTTTCACTCACGTTTAAATAAAAATAGAACCGCATCATCACGAGGAAGCAAAATGAATAATATAGAAATCAGTGTAAAGCCGCGTTATATCGCCGGACAAAGCGATGTTTATCGTGATCGCTATGCTTTTAATTATCAAATCACCATCTGCAACCGCAGCAATGAAGTTATCACATTGCGCCAGCGGTTTTGGGAAGTTACCGACGGGCACGGGGAAATCGGGCAGGTCGGACACGGCGGTTTGATCGAAGAGCAGCCTGTCCTGTATCCGGGTGAGGAATACGAGTACAACAGCGGCTCGCAAATCAGCACACCTTGGGGCAGTATCGAAGGCGCATACGAGTTTGAAGACAGTATCGGCGAGCGTTTTATCATCGGCGTGCCGAAGCTGGATTTCAAAGCAGGCTTTACCCTGCAATAAAATACCCGAAAACAATACAAAGCGGGAATTCAAGGTCGTCTGAAAGAAATAAGGGGCTTTCAGACGACCTTTTTTTGCCTGTTGGTTTAAATATTGAGTTGTTGTTTTTAACGGCAAGAAGGTCGTCTGAAATTTATCGTGAATCGAAATGGAAGGCTCTATCTTTTTAAGTTTGTACAGAGAGGAGGATAGGTATTTTAAGTCTATGATGTTTATTGGCTTTTTGTAATACTGAAATACAGATTTCCATTTGCGCAGACTGACGTCAGACGGGTATTTTTATTTTAATGTTCTCTGCATTGAGATCCGACGTGATGAGTTTAGATTTATGGAGAAAATAAGGGGCATATCATCAGACCGTTGCGTTTTTTAACGCTTTATGCTGAAATGACCACACACTAAAAACATGACGAGGAGGAAACCATGCAATTATTTTTGGAGAATTTAAAAGCGTTTTTTGAAACAGTCAGCGGCTGGGTCTGGGGACCTGTTATGCTGGTGTTGTTGGTCGGAACGGGCGTTTTGTTGACCGTTATGCTCAAAGGCCTGCAATTTTCTATGCTCGGTTACGCCCTCAAGCAGGCGTTTATGCCGCAGAAAACAACGGATGACGGAGAAGACCACGAAGGCGATATTTCCCATTTCGCAGCTTTGATGACCGCTCTGTCCGCCACCATCGGTACAGGCAACATTGCCGGTGTGGCGACCGCCGTAGTGACCGGCGGTCCGGGTGCGGTATTTTGGATGTGGATGACTGCCATTTTCGGTATGGCGACCAAATACGCCGAGGGCGTGTTGGCGGTGAAATACCGCGTGACCAACTCCAAAGGCGAGATGTCCGGCGGACCGATGTATTACATCGAAAAAGGCTTGGGCAAAAACTGGAAATGGATGGCGTTGGCGTTTGCTTTATTCGGTACATTCGCTTCGTTCGGTATCGGCAGTTCGGTACAGTCCAACTCGGTTGCGCAGGCCGTTCAGACGAGTTTCGGCGTAGAACCGGGCTATACCGGCATCGTCCTGACCATTTTGACTGCCATCGTCGTTTTGGGCGGTATTAAAGGTATCGCTAAAGCTGCTTCGTTTATCGTACCTGCGATGGCGGTGTTTTACGTTTTAGGCGGCATTGCCATTATTGCTGTAAATTCGGACTTACTGGCACCCGCTGTCAAGCTGATTTTCTCTGATGCGTTCAGCGCGCAGGCTGTGGCAGGCGGCGCAATCGGGACGGTGATCCGCTACGGCGTGGCGCGAGGCGTGTTTTCTAACGAGGCGGGTATGGGTTCCGCACCGATTGCCGCCGCGGCTGCGAAAACCGACCATCCCGTCCGTCAGGCATTGGTTTCTATGACCGGGACGTTTTTGGACACGATCGTCGTCTGCTCGATTACGGGAATTGTATTGGTGATGGGTTTGCTCGGTGAGGGCGGTGAGTTTGTCAAACCGGAATTGAGCGGCGCGGCGCTGACTACCGTTACTTTCCAAAAAATGCTGCCCGGTTTCGGCGGCTGGGTTGTTACCATCGGTTTGATTTTCTTTGCCTATTCGACCATTTTGGGCTGGTGTTACTACGGTGAGAAATGTGCGGCATATGTATTCGGCGAAAAATCTGCGAATCTCTACCGCGTTTTTTACGTCGCCTCGGTCATGCTGGGAACAGTCTTGAGCCTTGATTTGGTATGGCTTGCTTCTGATACGTTCAACGGATTGATGGCCTTGCCCAACTTAATTGCCCTCTTACTGATGGCGAAAGTAATTGTCAGAGAAACGCAGGATTTCAAACAGAAAATCCGCAGCGGCGAATTGCCTCATTAATTTGAATGAAACAAAAGGTCGTCTGAAAACCAAGATTCAGGTTTCAGACGACCTTTTTATTATCGGGTTAGCGTTATTTCTCAGGGCTGCGGCTGACTTGCTTCATCCAGGCAAACAGTTCGTCCAAGTCATAATCGCCGCCGTGTCCGACATCCCAAGGCAGGGCGTAATCGACGGTGTAGCCGTTGTTTTGCAGCTTGGCGGCTAATATGGCGGAGACTGCCAACGAGGTGTCGCGGTCGTTGGTGCCGACGCGGATGCGCCAGTTTTGCGGCAGGTTCGCGCCCGGTTTGCCGATGTAGTTGAGCGGGTTCATGATTTTGACGGTTTCTTCGTCCGCGATTTCGGCGTTGGCGGCGATGTTGTTTTGCATGGAGAACGCGGTGAAGTGCCGCTTATCGACAGTATTGTTGCCGAAAAGCTGGTTTTCGCCCGCGCTCAAATCTACGCCATCAAAGGCGGGCGGTGTTTTTTGGCGGCCGGCGGCTTTGGCGTAGGCATCGAAATCGACGGAGACGACTTTGCCGTTGCGGACGGTCAGCCAAGCGCGGTCGCTCAAGTCTTTGCCCGCATCAAGCTGGATTTGGGCGGATTGGGCGAGCAGGCCGGCAATATGGTTTTTAAAGCTGCCGTTGCCTTGGGCATCCAGAGTCAGGGGTTTGCCTTCGGGAGATTTCAGGTTCAGGCTGTTGAGATAGGCGGGGTACAGCGGTTTGAGGAGGTCGGACAGTTTTTTCTCGTCGTCGGTCAGTGTGCCGGCGACCAGCTCGCGTTTGACGCGGTAGTCGAGCATGGAAATATTCATTTTTTTGTAGTCGTTAACGCCGTTGAATTGCCATTCGTAAGCCATGTCGGCATGATCCAAATCGGTAATCGGGCAGTAGGCGGATACGGCGAAAACTTTGTCGCTGCCTTCCGCTGCGCCTAAGGCTTTGAGGTGGTTTTCGTAATCTTTTTGATCGGCTGTTGCGCCTAAGAGTGCGGACATCGCGCCGCCCGCGCTTGTTCCGTTGGAAATGATTTTTTCGGCATCGCCGGGTATGGCTTTGTCGTTGGCTTTCAGATAGCGGACGGCGGCTTTCAAATCAACGATCGCGGCAGGTGCTTTGCCGGTAGATTCCGTTCTGCCGCGTGCGCCCGGGGAGGCGACGACATAGCCTTTGGAAAGGGCGGTCAGAGCAGCGTTCGGCGATTTTTGACCGTCTTCGGGCTCGCCGCGTTTGCCTTCTAAAGCAGGCTTGCCCGGTTCGGCAGGCATATAGCCGCCGATTTGGTTGGGCAGGAAAATCGGTGCGGTTTCGGCGGTAAAGCCGTCTATCTCACCGCCGTTGTAATAGGCTTCGGGGACGTAAATATTGATGATTTCGTAGCGGGTATCGACAGGATTGCGGACGTAAACCACGTTTTCGTAAGCGCGGAATTTAACCGCCTGACCGTTCACTTCGATGCTTTGTTCGGTGTATTTCTGTTTGGAAAAGTCCAAGTCGTATGTTTTGGCGGTTTGGACGTTGGCGCAGGCGTTTAAGCCCAGCGCGACGGAAACGGATAACAGTGTTTTGTTCAGCGTATTCATGGTGTACTTTCTGAAAGGGTAACGGAGCGATGATAGCTAAGACAAAGGTCGTCTGAAAACGTTTTATCCTGTTTTCAGACGACCTTTGCACTTCTAAACCTTTTCAATACCAATCTATTCAAGACTCGGCGCAATCTTTCAGCGTATCTTTATAAGTATAAAGGTACGACGCGCCGACAAATGATGCCCCGCCAAAGGTATTTCCTAAAAATACAGGAATCATGTTGAAGAAAAATTGCCCCCATGTAATGTCTGCGCCCGCCAAAATACCGGCGGGGATGATGAACATATTGGCGACAAGGTGTTGGAAGCCGTTTAACACGAAAATCATGACGGGAAACCAAATCGCCAACATCCGCCCCGCCGTATGCTTGGCGGCAAAGTGCAGCCACGCGCCCATACACACCATCCAGTTACACGCGACCGCCGAGACGAAAGCTCTACCGAAATCCATGTGGACTTTGGCTTCCGCCACCGCAATCGTTTTTTCCGCCACGCTGCCTTCAGTCATGCCGACATAGTGTCCGAGGAAAAACGCCATCGCCAGCGTTCCCGCCAAATTGCCCAGACACACGACGACCCAGTTGCGCAGCAGCATTTTTGTGGAAATCCGCCCTGCCAAACGCCCCAAAGACATAATCATCATATTGCTCGTTACCAGCTCGCCGCCGCCGAGCAGGATGCAGATCAAGGCGATGGGGAACATCGATGCGCCGAGCAAAGTCGCCAAGCCGCCCCATTCGTGCGGAATGCCGCTGACCACTTTCAAATAGGCAAGATAACCGAAGCCGATGTATCCGCCCGCCAAAACACTCAAAACTGCCAGCGTGGAAACGCTGGATTGTGCCTTGGCACAGCTTTTATCGAGGACGACCTGTAAAATTTCCTGTGGGTATAAATCGCGCGAAGCCATGATTTTCCTTAAAGTGGATTGAGGTGGGAACGCCGTTTCTGAAGACGGCAAAACTGTCGCGGTAGGGCAGTGTCGAGGGATGCCGGTGTACGGTCTTATCAGGTAAAAAACAATAGTGTATTAAACCTAAAATGCGGCCGCGTTGCCTTGCTTTGGCTCAAAAGAAAGATTATTACATGAGGGGTAATTGAGATAAGGCGGGAAGTATATATGTTTCAGATACGTTTGAAGGAACCTGCCGTATCTGGTTTCAAATGCCCGCCGATACGGTCTCCCGATTTGTCAAACCCGCCCGATTTATGGGAAAATCGCATGATTTAATTTTAATTTAACGAAGGGCGACACCGTGTTAGACAGAGAAGGCTATCGCCCCAATGTCGGTATCATCTTAATCAACAACCGCAATGAAGTCTTTTGGGGCAAGCGTGTGCGCGAACATTCGTGGCAGTTCCCGCAAGGCGGCATCAAGCCGGGCGAAAGCCCCGAAACCGCCATGTACCGCGAGCTGTACGAAGAAGTCGGGCTGCTGCCGCAACACATCAAAATCGTCGGCAGAACGCGCGACTGGCTGCGTTACGACGTGCCGAGCCATTGGGTACGCCGCGAATGGCGCGGTTCGTATCGCGGGCAGAAGCAGATTTGGTATCTTTTGCGGCTGGTCGGGCGCGACAGCGACATCAATCTACGTGCCTGCCACCATCCCGAGTTTGACGGCTGGCGTTGGCACCAATATTGGGCTCCCGTTGACGAAGTGATTGATTTTAAACGCGACGTTTACTTGGGGGCATTGAAAGAACTCTCCTCCCGCTTCCTGCGCGGCATGGAAAGCTACGAAGACTTTACCGCGCGCCTGCCTTTTGACAACCGATAAAACAACGAAACGCAACGCTTTCAGGTCGTCTGAAAGCGTTGTTCTTCCTTTCAGACGACCTCTTCCCCTATGACTAAAAACAACCAATACAGCGAATCCAGCATCACCGTCCTCAAAGGCTTGGAGCCGGTCAAAGAACGTCCCGGCATGTACACCCGCACCGACAGCCCGACCCACATCTGCCAAGAAGTCATCGACAACGCGGCGGACGAGGCGTTGGGCGGTTTCGCCACTGAAATCGACGTGCGCATCCACGACGACGGTTCGCTTTCCGTACACGACAACGGACGCGGCATTCCCGTCGGGCTGCACCCTGTCGAAGGCGTACCCGTGGTCGAACTCGTGTTTACCCGTCTGCACGCGGGCGGCAAGTTCAACAAAAAAGACGGCGGCAGCGCGTATGCCTTTTCAGGCGGCCTGCACGGCGTGGGTGTGTCCGTGACCAACGCCCTCTCCACCCGCCTCGAAGTAACCGTCAAACGCGAAGGCAAAATCCACCGCATCGTGTTTGCCGGCGGCGACGTGGTCGAACCGTTGGCGGAAGTGGGCAAATGCGCCGTCAAAGATAGCGGCACCGAAGTGCGCGTCTGGCCGGACGGCAAATATTTTGAAAGTCCGAATTACAGCATCCCCGAACTCGAACGCCTGCTGCGCGCCAAAGCCGTGCTGCTGCCGGGCGTGCGCGTTTCCCTGACCCGTCCGGTCAAAGGCGAAGACGAAGCGCACACCCAAACCTGGCACTACCCCGACGGTCTGAAAAGCTATCTGACCGACCTGATTGCCGACGCGCAGGAAGCCGTACCGCTGTTCTCCTGCGAAAACTACATTTCAGACGACCACAACGGCGATTTCAGCATCGGCGAAGGCGCAGCGTTTGCCCTGACCTGGCTGGAAGAAGGTTCGTGCGCCAACGAAAGCTACGTCAACCTCATTCCCACCCCGCTGGGCGGCACGCACGAAGCAGGCTTGAAACAAGCCGTGTTCAACGCCGTCAACAATTTCATCAATCTGCACAACCTCCTACCGCGCGGCGTAAAAGTGCAAAGCGACGACGTGTTCAGCAAAACCGCTTTCGTCCTCTCCGCCCGCGTTCTCGACCCGCAATTCCAAGGCCAGACCAAAGACAAACTGACCAACCGCGACGCGCTGAAACTCGTCGCTGCCGTATCGGGCGACCCTTTGGAGTTGTGGCTGAACCAAAACGTGGACTTCGGCAAAAAAATCGCCGAACTTGCCATCCGTCAGGCACAGGCGCGGATGCGTTCGGTTAAAAAAATCGAAAAGAAAAAAGGCAGCGGCGTCGCCGTCCTGCCCGGCAAACTGACCGACTGCGAAAGCGAAGACATCCGCGAAAACGAACTCTTCCTCGTTGAAGGCGACTCCGCCGGCGGCTCCGCCAAACTCGCCCGCGACAAAGCCACCCAAGCCATCCTGCCCCTGCGCGGCAAAGTGCTCAACAGCTTCGAAGTCCACCCCGACCAGCTCTTCGGCAACGCCGAAATCCACGACATTTCCGTCGCCATCGGCGTCGATCCGCACGGCATCAACGACAATCCCGACTTAAGCGGCCTGCGCTACGGCAAAATCGCTATTCTGTCTGATGCCGACGTGGACGGCTCGCATATTCAAGTTTTGCTGCTGACCCTGTTCTACCGCCACTTCCCGAAACTGGTCGCCGACGGACACATCTACGTCGCCCAGCCGCCGCTGTTCCGCGTCGATGTCAACGCACAAGGCAAAAGCAAACCCGCTCGCAAATTCTACGCCCTCGACCAAAACGAACTCGACAGTATTTTAGAACGGCTGCAAAAAGAAGGTGTCAAAGAAACCGCCTATTCCATCAGCCGTTTCAAAGGTTTGGGCGAGATGAACCCCGACCAGCTCAAAGACACCACCATGCACCCCGACACCCGCCGCCTGTTGCAGGTGCAAATCCCCGAAGGCGCGGATGACGAAACACGCAACATCTTCGTCAAACTGATGGGCAAAGGCGAAGCCGCCGCCCGCCGCACATGGATGGAACGAGAAGGCGATACGGCTCAATTGGATATTTAACGCCGTTGGTTTGAAAAGCAAAAAGGTCGTCTGAAAACGGATTTGGGTTTTAGACGACCTTTTCTCAATTATCTTTAGATTGTTTGATGGAAAGAACGACTGCTTGCAGGAGACCTATATTTGTGCGGCAGCAGGCAGGGTCCAGGTAAATGGAGAAAAGGCATCAAACCCTGAAAAACGATACCCTGAGTGGAGGCTGTATATTGGAAACGTCGTCTGAAAATGTTCAGACGACGTTTTTATATGGGAATCTGCTTAACCCAAAACCGATGGGACGAAGCGGGCGATGGTATCGCGCAGGACGATGAGTTTGCCGTGGAAGAAGTGGGATGAGCCGGCGATGGTGATGACGGGCAAACCTTGCGGTTCCGCCCATGTCCAAGCCTTGCTGATTTCAACGACTTCGTCCTCCGCGCCATGAATCATCAGTGTTTTGAATACATCGGGAACGGAGGCAGGCTCGGGGCGGTCGGTGTAGTGGTGTACTGCCGCGCCGATGAGCAGCAGTAAATCCGGCTCGCGCTCTTGGGCGGCGAAGGTGGCGACATAGCCGCCGAAGGAGAAGCCCGACAATGCGAACTGTTCGGCTTCGGGATGTTGCGCGCGGGCGTAGTCGATGACGGCGATGCAGTCTTGCGTTTCGCCGCGTCCGTAATCGTGTGTGCCTTCGCTGTTGCCCACACCGCGCAGGTTTGGCAGGTAACAGTGAAAACCGAGCTGAGATAAGGCTTTGGCGGCGGTTTGAATGACTTTGTTGGTGTTCGTGCCGCCTTGCAACGGATTGGGATGGTTGATGACTGCCACGCCGCGTGCAGGAGTTTGCGCGGCTGGAAGGTAGATGGTTTCGAGCAGCCCCGCGGGACCTGCGATTTGGATGATGTCGGGTTTTTGCATGGGAGGTTTCCTTAGGTAGTGGTGTTTGGGTATGGGAATATGTATTGCCTGCAAGAGGTCGTCTGAAAACTGGGGATTCGGGTTTCAGACGACCTTTTGTTGTGTGGTTTGTGTTACCACATCAATATCTTGGGCATGGGCGTTACTTTGTAACCGTCTTTGCGCAGCAATTCGATTAACCCTTGTTCGGACATCAGGTGCATGATGCCGACGGCGAACAGCGTGCTTTTTTCGGCGGATTGGGCTTTGATTTCAGGCAGCCATTTCAAATTGCGGCCGACCAATAAGTCGTTTTGAAACCAGTCCAGCATCAAAGGGGCAAGTTCGGGGTATTTTTTCAGGGATTGCTGTTCGTATTTTTTATGGGTATCGGCGAAACTGTCAAAGTTGCCGCTTTCGTAAAGACCGTACATTTCATGGGTTTGTTCGAGAAAGTCTTCGTTGTCGTCCGTGGTTGTTTTCAAAATACGGATGATGGTTTCTTCGGGAAAGGCGGAAAAATTTTCCGCTAATTGAGGCATGGTTTCGAGGAAGCGGCGCGGCTTGCCTGCTTTTTGCGCTGCCTCGGAAAGTAGCATATCCACGCCTGTCGTGGAGCTGTATTCGGCGGGGTAAACGCTTTGGGCAAATAGGAATGCCGCCCAAGGCTTCATCCCGTCGACAGCTTCCGCCAAGGGAGCGGTTTCGGGATTTATGCGGAAGGCTTCTTGCAGGGCTTGGAAAGCTTTATCGCCGAGCTTGGCTTTCAGGGATTTGGTGTCGGTGGCTTGGCTGAAAAACTGTTGGTATTGTTGTTGCGTTTCCGGATTTTCTTCCGGCAATAAGTCGACTTCCGTGGTCAGTTGTTCGACGGAGGCAAGCAGGTTTTCGGCTTCTTTCGATAGGACGGCTTCTTTTTTGCCGATGTGGATGGTGCCGGCAAGGTAAGAGTCGGGCTGACCTGCTTTACTGATTTTCCAAACGTTGCTGGACAGTTGCGGTACCGACCAGTCGACAGACGCAGCGGAGGCGGTTTTGATTTTTTCATCGGAAGCAGTATGTTCTGCTTCGGGTTGGCAGGCGGTCAGGGTAAGGAGGGTAAAGCCTGCGGCAAGGAGGGAAAGGAATGGGCGCATGAAATTTCCTCTGAAAGATGGGGCAACGGGATGATGTGCAATGTATAGTGGATTAACTTTAAACCAGTACGGCGTTGCCTCGCCTTGCCGTACTATCTGTACTGTCTGCGGCTTCGTCGCCTTGTCCTGATTTAAAGTTAATCCACTATATTTGAATGGTCGCAATACGCTAATCCGACAAGCAGGGTCGTCTGAAAATGGATATGGTTTTTCAGACGACCTTTATCTGCCGGATTCGACCACTCTATTTCTGATGTTCTGCCAGTTTCAGGTAAACGCCGGCAACGTCTTGTTCGCCGTAACCTGCTGCGACGGCTTGACGGTAGCTCTCGGCAACGGTTTCAACGGCGGGCAACGAATTGCCTGCCTGTTTCAATTCGTTGACGGCGAGGTTGAGGTCTTTTGAGGCGTGTTTGAGGGCGAAGGCGGGCGGGAATTCGCGGTTTGCCCACAGGGATTTTTTGGTTTGGAACATAGGCGAATCCATCGCGGAACCGCCGACGGCTTCGATGATGGTGTCGGTATCGATGCCGAATTGACGCGCCATCAGCATGGCTTCGCTGTATGCTTCGCCGAAGATGCCCAAGAGCGAATTGAGTACGAGTTTCGCGCCGGAGCCTTTGCCGACTTCTCCAAAGTGGAAGGTTTTTTTGCCGAGGATGCCGAACACTTTTTGCAAGGGGTTTAAAACTCTCTCTTCGCCGCCGAAAAGAATCAGTAATGTGCCGTTGGTGGCGGGAACAACCGAGCCGGAGACGGGGGCTTCGGCGAACTGCCCGCCCGCCGCTTCGACGATGGCTTTGATAGCGAGGTTTTCGGACGGGGCGATGGTGCTCATGTTGACGATGATTTTGCCGTCAAGCTTTTTTCGGGTATCTTCGTCGAGGATGTCGAGGATGGCGGCGTAGTCGGAAACCATCAGGAAAATAACGGGATACGCGCGGATAAGTTCGGCGCGGCTTGGGTAAACTTTCGCGCCTTTGGTTTGCAAGTCGGCGGTTTTATCGGATGAACGGTTGTAAACGCCGACTTCGATGCCTGCATCGAGCAGGCGCGTTACCATCGGATTGCCCATCTGCCCCAGGCCGATCCAGCCGATTTGAGTGTATTCGTTGTTTGACATGGTGTTTGCTCCTTTGTTGGTTTGATTTGCCATCATATCGGTTTGAAGGTCGTCTGAAAAGTTTTGAAGGTTTTCAGACGGCCTTTTTGGGAATACAAATGAGAACATCCGCCGTTATTCCTTTGCAAACAGGAATAACGGCGGATTGTCGGTTTCTATAACGCTACTGTTTTTCTTTTCAGACGACCTTTCGGATCAGTATCGGATATCGACGGTTACCTTATCCTTATACTCGCCCGGGGTGTAGTCGGTGTTTTGGACTTCTGCCGAAATGGTGTGCGTCTGATTGCTGCTGTCGCCGGTAAATCTTTGCGCGCTGCCTGTACCCGAAGATTGGTTGCCCCAGGGCTCTGAACTGTTCCCTTTTTTGAGAACGTAGGGGACTTTGTCGGTGTTGGCGGGATTGGTGGATTTCATCTCGCCCCTGCCTTCCTGATTGTTGTTGGAAGGAATCAGACCGACGGTGTAGGGCGTGCCGTTGGTGCAGCGGACGGTGAGGTTGCCCGACCGCTTCAGGTTGGTACTGCCTGCGGTATGTGTGCCAAAGTCGATGTTGTCGGCGGAGATGAATTCGCAGACGGGGCTGGCATGTGCCTGTACGGTAAAGGGGAAACTGTCGTTGGATGAGTAATATGTACCGCAGTTGGCGGGATGCTTACTCCAAAAAGTCGAATTCCAATTCAGCGAGGCCGATACATCATTGAAGATAGCTTCATACGGGCTGCCATCAGCGTAAGGTGAGGCGGTTTCCTGATGGTTGAGGAGTTTGGCGGTGAGGGTAATTTGACCTGAAAAGGTACCCTTGGGGCCAATAATCAGCTTATCAGTCATATAGGGTGTGGCGTTGCTGTTGGGCGCGTTGCTGCCCCAGACGGTGCCGTCGGGTTTGTAGAGCTGGAATTGTAAGGTGTTGGTAGGACGTTTGGGGTGGGTAAGCAGCCTCGGATTGTTTTGTGAAGGGGAACGATTGCCGCCATTGATATTGAAACACAGACGGGTATGAGAGGTACTTGTCAAAAAACTTTGACATGAGTAGCTGATGGTGGCTTTGGCTTCAGGAATCTGTCCTTCGAGCAGGTTAATACCTTGTGCGGGGCTACCGAATGACAAGATATTGCCGCTGACCCCAGAAATACTGCTGACGGAGGCGGTACATGATATGTAGTTGCCTACCTCTCCATTGTGCGCCCATGTTTGGACAGGGGCAAACATCAGCCATAAGGCTGCGGGCAATATGGTTTTGTAGAGCAGTCGCGAAGTCTGAATGAAACCTGCAGGGTTTGTTTTCAGACGACCTTTCTTTATATTTATCTGCATATGATGTCTCCCAGTTCCGGGATGGAATCCGGATTGTGTGTTTCAGGGTAGTCCGCCTCAAAGGTGCAAGTGCCGCCGTTTTCGGGGAGGATGACGGTGAAGCGGTTTCTACCTTTTTTCATGTTTTCAATATATGTTTTGCCGTCGAAGCCGGTTACGGCTGCCGGTGTGCCGTCTTCGGCAGTAATGCTGCCGCCGCTCGGGAGTAATTGGTTTTGTGCGTCTTTCAGCGTCATGGTGGCGGCGCGGGTACGCTGGATTTTGAATTCGACGCGCATGCCCGAGCGTTCGGGCGGAGCGATTTCGGCGACAGTGTGTTCAAGCTGGACGTCCAGCGGCAATTCGGCGATATCGACGCTGACGGTGTTTTTTTGGTAGGCGGAGAGGCTGGGGATCAGTGCCAGTCCCTTGCGGTTGGTTTTGCCTACGGGCATGCCGCCTGCGCGGATGGGGACGTCCGCCATATCGCCGGTGCGGACGACGGCAAAACTGTCGTTGACTTGGCGGGTGGCGAAGAGGCTGCCGCCCATGAGGACGAGACCGCCCCTCCAGCCTGCGTTCCAGTTGCTGTTGCCGCTTTGGCTGTAAACGTTTGCCCAGCCGTCGCCGTAGGTGTTTTGATGGCGGATGTTGCCGTTGAAGGTATTGCTGCGGCTGCCGTTTGCGTTGTCGTTTTGCTGCCAGCCTATGCCCCAGCTGGTGCTGCCCATGCCGCTGCTGGTTTTGTTCAGGGTTGTCTGATAGCTGTTGTTGTGTTTGTTTCTGCTGATGCCTGCGGAGGTTGAGTAGCCGTTGTCGAGGCTGACGGAGAGGCCTGCGTGGAAACTCAGTTCGCGCCTGTTGCGGAAGTTTTTATTGGCGCCGGCGTAGAGCGAGGTACGGTTTTTGAAGCTGCGGCTCCAGCCGAACGAGCCTACGCCGTCGGCGGGGCTGCCTTCTGTGTGGGAATGGACGTAGGAAAGGCTGAATGAGCCGAGTTTGTCGCTGCTCCAGCCTGCGGATGCGGAGGCGGATGTGGCGGGATGGCGGGTGGCTTTGAAAAAGTCTGCGCCGTATGCGGTATCGCCCAGTTCGGCAAATTGCCCGTTGGTACGGCTTGCGCCCGCGCTGAAGGAGAGCCTGTCCCATTGGGTACTGAAAAACGCGCTACTGCGTCGTCCTGTTTTGCCCGCAAAGCGGCTTTCGGCATAGGTAAGATTGAGTTGTCCGAGCGAACCCAATACGGTATCGGCGGCAATGCCCGCCTGACGGTAACCGTGCGCGGCTTCGCCGTGGATTTGGGCGGTCAGGGTATTGCTGACGCCGTAACGCAGCGTGCCGGAGGCGGCGGGGTCGGATTGGTATTTTGCGGAACGGATGCCGTAATCGCGGCGGACGTAGCCCGCTTCAAACGACCATTCGTTCAAGCCTTTTGCTAAAAGTCCGCTGCCGCCGTAAAGCGGCATATCGACGACGACGGTGCGCCCGAGTACGTCGGTGGTGACGACTTGGGCGTTGCTGCGGCCGCTGATGGACGGCGGCAGGATGAGTTCGTATTCGCCCGCTTCGATGTCGCGGCTCATTTGTTTGACGCCGTCGAGGTAGAGGTCGACCGTGCCGGGCAGGGTGCTTTTGCCGAGGTAGGAACGCAGCGGGGCGGTTTGTTTCCACGGGCGGGTGTTGTAAGTGCGGGAGATTTTAATGCCGCCGATGCGTGTGCCGCCCCATGAGCCGATTTGTCCGGTCAGGGTGTCGCCCACGGTCAGCGATATGCCTTGTTCGGGCCAGACGGTGCGCCAGTAGGTATCCAGGCGGGCGGTGTTGCCGTGGGCGCCGCTTTCTTTGTTGCGGCTACGGTTGGCAAATTGGGTGTGGTTCAGATAGCCCCAAGGTGTGCTCAGGCGCATTTCGCCGAAAACGCCCTGTGTGCCGTTGCCGGAGCGGTTGCGCGAGATATTGGCGTCATAGTTCAGAACGGCGGCAAAGCCGGGTTTGGCGATGGCGTAGCGGTTTTCCTGCAATGCGCCGATTCGGGCGGTTTTCAGGTCGGGCTGCCATTCGAGGGGGGCGGTGAGATCAAGGGTTTGCGCGGCGGCATCGTATTTCGCCTGCAAGCCGGGGATAGTGGAGAGTTCGAACCATACGCCCGCGCCAGGTGTGGACGCGCCGTCCTGAATTTCAGGTACAACGCCGTTTTTGCCTGCTTCGGCAGCTTCTGCGTCGGGCAGGGCAATACCGTAGGCGCGCAGGGATTCGGGGCGCGCATACAGCACGCCGTTACGCGACATGAAAGGTTCGATACCGTCGCGTATGCTGCCGTTGACTTTGACCTGCGGGTAAACAGTCAGCCATGCCTGCTCGTAGGCAGCAGGCGCAGCCTGCGTCAGGATGTCTTGAGCAGGAGAGGGCAGGGCGTAGAAACACAGCATCAGCGCGGTACTTAACCGCGTCAGCCGTGTTCTTAGGTCATGGGGCGGCAAACCGTACCTCCGTTTGGATCGGCATACCGTTTACCGTGGCATTCAGACGACCTTGGTTCAAAGAAGAGGGGGAAACTTCCAGCTCGCGTTTCCAAGTGTTGCCCGGCAGGATGTAGCCCGCCAGACCGCTTGCCAGCGTCAAAGCGTCTTTGGCAGAGGTCGTCTGAAAAGTAATATTGCTCAGTTGCGCATGGGCATTGCCTGTATTTTCGGCAACCAAAACCGTTTTGCCGTTCGCGGCTTTTTCCGCACGCCATTGCAGCTTCGGTTCGGTATTGTTTTGAACGTTGACAAACAGCGGTAGCGAGTAGCGCATTACCAACTGAATGCCTTTTTGCGGTTTCAAATCAGGAGCGGGCAGCTCGTCCACAATCAAGCGGTAGGCTTCTTCAGCCTGTTTGTCGGACGGTTTGACGCGCATCACGCGGAATTGCTGCTGCGCACCCGCTTCCATTTTGACCATAGGCGGGCTGGCAATGACGGCATCGGTAGGTTCGAGAATCTCTCCGCCGTTTGCGTCCTGCGCCCAGCGGAATACGCGCACTTGCGCCGTCAACGGCTCTGCGCCCTTGTTTCCCAAAGTAAAAATACCCGCCCGCTGTTTGGCGGGCAGGGACAAAGATGTCGGACTGACTTGCAAGCCGGCGGCATGGCTTGGTAAAACCGCTGCCGCCGTCAGCATACCGACAAGTGTGCTGATTGCTTTTTGCATGAGGATTTTTTTAGTTGTTTTGTTTTGAGGGAGTAAACCGGATTAGTAGGTCAGGGTTACTTTGACTTGGTCTTGGTAGGTGTCGACAAATTTATTCAATTCATTTGAAGGTACGGTCGCAAATACAGGGAGTTTAATTGCCTCTCCTGAAGCTAAGCCTTTACCTGCTAATGAAAGCGCATTGGACCCAGTACCCCATGGGGTTTGAGTAATTGTTTCTGCAACAGTAAAATCGATTGCAGAGGTGCCACGAGTTACTTGCGGTTGAAATAATTCGTACGCGATAACATCGCTATTGCCAGTTATAAGACCTTTCATCGTACCTTTACCATTGCTAGTTGGTACATTTTGAGGTTCCAAAGCTACTGTGAAAGGTGTGTTTTTACTGCAGCTGATATTCAGACCGGTACCTATGCCACCAACGTTATTTTTGGTAATGGCGGCTGCATTGGCTGATGCGACGTGAGTGTCGAAGTTGATGTCTGCACCAGCTAAGGTTGGGTTTTCGGCAGTAATTTTCGCACCGTTCGAACCAGTACTTGTTGTCATGACTTCGCAAGTACCGGTCAATTTCAGGTGTACATTAAAAAAGCCATCTTGAGTAGTTTCGGCCATTGCGGTATTGCCCATCATCATGAGAGAAGCCAGAGCCAGAGAAGTTAAAGTAAAACGGGTTTTCATCGGAATTTATCCTTATAGGTGAGTTTAGATGTGTATTAACACAGTCTCCGTAATATTTTCTGTGTAATGCTTATACAGTAGGCTTTTGTGCCTGAACGGTATATATGACATTATTATGATTTGTGATTATTGTTTCAACTGTTATTGTTTTATATTTTATAAGTTCCTGTGTTTTTTGTAAATTTTTGTATTATTTTTTGTTGTTTTTTTGCAAAGTGAAAGGCTTGGTCGGTTGATTAAAAAGATAAAAGGTCGTCTGAAGGCAGTATTCAAGGTTTGCGGGGTTTTCAAATCACATTGATTTGAAAACCTGGAAATGTCGGAATTGTATGCGGGAAATGCCGCATTGAAAGGCAAGGTCGTCTGAAAGCATTTATAATCCCGCTTTCAGACGACCTTTTGAACATCCGTTCTCTAAATAAACTTGACCTTATGAAACCCAAATTCATCACTCTGGACGGCATAGACGGCGCGGGCAAATCGACCAATCTTGCCGTTATCCGCCAATGGTTCGAATCCCATAATCTTCCCGTATTGTTCACCCGTGAGCCGGGCGGTACGCCTGTTGGCGAGGCTTTGCGCGGAATTTTGCTGAATCCTGCGACAAAAGCAGGGCTGCGCGCGGAGACGTTAATGATGTTTGCCGCGCGGCAGCAGCATCTTGAAGACGTTATCCTGCCTGCTTTGGCGGACGGCGTTCATGTTGTTTCCGATCGTTTTACCGATGCAACTTTCGCGTATCAGGGCGGCGGTCGCGGCGTTCCTCTGCAAGATATTGAAATGTTGGAAAATTGGGTGCAGGGCGGGTTTGGTCCTGATTTGACGTTGCTGTTGGATGTGCCGCTGGAGGTATCGATGGCGCGTATCGGACAGACGCGTGAGAAAGACCGTTTTGAGCAGGAACAGGCGGATTTTTTCACCCGCGTGCGTGCTGTTTATCTCGAACGCGCCGCCGCGCATCCCGAGCGCTATGCGATTATCGATAGCAACCGGAGTTTGGAAGAGGTAAGGACTGATATTGAATATGCGCTGGCGCGCAGTTTCGGCATGGATATTTAAAAACGAATGAAGGTCGTCTGAAAGTATTATGTTTTGCCTCAAAATTAGCTGTTTCAGATAGAAAATAGCGGTATGCGCCGTATTGGGAACATGATAAAATTACAGCCCGTTACAAAATAGGTTCATTTATGAATAAATGGTTTTGTAACGCCAATCGTCCCGAAACGACCGTTTCAGACGACCTCAACTCAAAATCTCTCTCTCGCAACAGGATCGAAAAATGGAAAACTCATTGAAAGAAGCCGCACTGAAATTTCACGAATTCCCCGTGCCGGGCAAAGTCTCCGTTACCCCCACTAAATCGCTGGACACTTCCAAAGACTTGGCTTTGGCGTACTCGCCGGGCGTAGCGGCTCCTTGTATGGAAATCCATGCCGATCCGCAAAATGCGTACAAATACACCGCCAAAGGCAACTTGGTTGCTGTAATTTCCAACGGTACCGCCGTTTTGGGCTTGGGCGACATCGGCGCGTTGGCAGGCAAACCTGTGATGGAAGGCAAGGGCGTATTGTTTAAAAAATTCGCCGGCGTGGACGTGTTTGACATTGAAATCGATGAAAAAGACCCGCAAAAGCTGGTGGATATCATCGCCGCGCTGGAACCGACTTTCGGCGGTATCAACCTCGAAGACATCAAAGCACCTGAGTGCTTCTACGTCGAACGCGAATTGCGCAAACGCTGCAAAATCCCCGTATTCCACGACGACCAACACGGTACCGCCATCATCACCGCCGCCGCCGTATTGAATGCCCTGCGCTATACCGGCCGTAAAATTGAGGAAGCAACCTTAGTTTGCTCCGGCGCGGGGGCGGCTGCGATTGCCTGCTTGAACCAACTGCTCGATTTGGGTCTGAAACGTGAAAACGTTACCGTTTGCGACTCCAAAGGCGTGATTTACAAAACCCGCGAAGACAAAGACCGCATGGACGAGTCCAAACAGTTCTACGCCATTGAAGACAACGGTCAACGCGTGCTTGCCGATGCCGTTAAAGGCAAAGACATCTTCTTGGGCCTCTCCGGTGCGAACCTGCTGACGCCTGAAATGTTGAACACTATGAACGACAAGCCTATCGTGTTCGCCATGGCAAACCCGAATCCCGAAATCCTGCCGCCGTTGGCAAAAGAAACCCGTCCTGACGTGGTCATCGGTACCGGTCGTTCCGACTTCCCGAATCAAGTGAACAACGTATTGTGCTTCCCGTTCATCTTCCGCGGCGCGTTGGACGTCGGCGCGACGACCATCAACGAAGAAATGAAACGCGCCTGCGTGTACGCCTTGGCAGATTTGGCAATGGAAGAAGTAACCGAAGAAGTGGTTGCCGCTTACGGCAAGAAATTTGAATTCGGTGCGGAATACCTGATTCCAACCCCGTTCGACTCCCGCCTGCTGCCGCGCGTTGCTTCCGCTACTGCTAAAGCAGCGATGGAGAGCGGTGTGGCAACCCGTCCGATTGCAGATTTGGAAGCCTACGCTGCCAAGCTGAGCGAATGGAAACTGTAATCCGGTTTTAATTTGAATGTGATGTAGAGAAGGTCGTCTGAAAATTTTCAGACGGCCTTTATTTTTTTATAGAATCTTGAGCAAATCCAAAGGTGATGCGATGCGGTAGTCAGGTTGCCAAGTTTCGGTACGGTCTCCGGGGGCGATGTATCCCCATTCGGCGAGGACGGTTTTCATGCCGGCGTTGCGGCCTGCTTGGATGTCACGTTCGGCATCACCAACGTAGAGCGCGTGTTGCGGCTCGGTTTGGATTTGTTCGCACGCGTGGAACATGGGTTTGACGCTGGGTTTGGATTCGCCGCAGGTGTCGCCGCTGACGACAACGGCGGGCGGGATGGCGAAGCCGAGTTTGGGGACGAGTTTGTCGGTGAAGCGCATAGGTTTGTTGGTGATGATGCCCCATTTGATGCCGCGTTTGTCGAGTTCGGCAATCATTTCGTTCACGCCGTCGAACAGCGTGGTTTTGTCGGCATAGCAAAGGCTGTATGCTTCAAGGCACTCTTGCCGCCATGCTGCGAAATCAGGATGTTCGGCAGTCATGCCGACGCCGATTTTCAACAGGCCGGCCACGCCGTGGCTGGCATACGGGCGGATTTCCGCGATGCTTTTTTCGGGCAGGTTATGGCGGCGCAATACGGTGTTGAGTGCGCCGCCGAGGTCTAGGGCGGTGTCGGCGAGCGTGCCGTCGAGGTCGAACAATACGGCTTGTATCATGTGTTTTCCTTTGGTGGAGGCCGTCTGAAAGGTTTTCAGACGGCCTTGTTGGTTTAATGGCTGTGGCTGTGATGTGCTTCTGCGTAGGGCGAACACAAAATCTCGTTTTTGTGCGGGTGGCGTTCGCTTTCGATTTGGATGGTACAGTGTCCAATGTTTTTGTGGGACAACTCGTGTTCGATGCGGTAGGCGATTTGTTCGGATTCGGCAACGGTCATGCTGCCGTCCACGACGATGTGGCAGGATAGGACGTTGATATTGCTGGTAATCGTCCAGACGTGTAGGTCGTGGACGGATTTGACGCCGTCGGTGTTGCGGATGACGGCGAGCAGGTCGTCGGTGTGGATGTTTTCGGGCGCGCCTTCCATCAGAATGTGCAGCGTTTGTTTGAGCAGGCTCCAGCCGCTGCGTCCGACCAACGCGGCAACGAACACGCTGGCGAGCGGATCCGCCCATTTCCAACCGAACGCCATCATGAGTACGGCGGCGGCAATCGCGCCGACCGAGCCGACAAGGTCGCTTAAAACGTGCAGATACGCGCCGCGCATGTTGACGTTGGCTTCGGTGTCGCTGTTTTTCAGCATGTAAACCGCCACGCCGATGTTGACTAGCAGACCGACGACGCTGATAACAAGCATCCCCAGCGTGGCGATTTCGGGCGGATAAAGCAGGCGTTTGACGGCTTCGTAGAAAATCAGCACGGCGATGACCACCAGCGACAAGCCGTTGAACATGGCGGTGAGGATTTCGAAACGTTTGTAGCCGAAGGTCTTTTGCAGCGTGGTTTCTTTTTCGCCGAGTTTGAACGCCCACAACGCCACGCCCAAGGAAAATGCGTCGCTGAACATATGCCCTGCGTCGGAAAGCAGCGCGAGCGAGTGGGTCAGCCAGCCGCCGAACGCCTCCAGCAGCATAAAGGCGGCGATGATGATGAACGACACGCGCAATACTTTTTTGTTGGCAGTATGCGTGTGGGCGTGTGCGTGATGATGGTGTTCGTGATGGTGAGACATAACGTTCCTCAACAGAGGTCGTCTGAAAATCCGGATTCAGGGTTTTCAGACGACCTTTTTGCCTTGTTTCAAACCCTGCTCGAAATCTTCCAACATATCCAATTCGAAGCGGCTGAAGCCTGCTTTTTCGCGCGCTTCGATGTTTACATAGCCGCGGAAGATAAACATATCGTAACGGGCAATCAGACTGCGGAACAGGGCGACAGGTTCCAAACCGCGTTCGCGGCAGAGGTGTTGATACCAATGGTTGCCGATGGCGACATGGCCCACTTCGTCGCGGTAAATGATGTCCAACACGCCGCAGGTTTCCGAATCGCCGCGCTGTTCCACCTTCGCGCGTATCCCCGGCGTAACGTCCAGCCCGCGCGCCTCCAATACGCGCGGCACCAACGCCATGCGCAACAGCGGGTCGTAGGCGGTTTTATACGCCATGTCCCACAAATGGTTGTGCGCCTCGAAATCGCCGTAATCGAAGCCGAAAGCGCGCAGCCGTTCGCGCATCAGGCGGAAGTGGTACACCTCTTCCTTCGCCACCCGCACCCAGTCGCACACAAACTGAAACGGCAGCGTGCGGAAACGGTATGCCGCGTCCAAAGCCAGATTGATGGCGTTGAACTCGATATGCGCAATCGCGTGCAGCATCGCCGCATAGCCTTCGGTCGTGTTCATCTTGCGCGGCGTCAGTTGCGACGGCGCGACCAAAACAGGCTTAGGCGGCCGTCCCGCGTGGCGGAAGTCCAGCGGCGCGGCGTTTGCCTTCGCTTCTTCGATATTTTGAACGGCGGCAAACGCTTCATCCGTCAGCCGTCCTTTTTCATCGGGGTCGTCTGAAAGCAGGGCAAGTTCGAGCAAAGCATAAATATCAGGTTTCATCCCAAGTCTGCCGTTTTTCGGAAAACAAACATTATAGCGTTTAAAAAAAACAATATAAGGAATATAATCTTTACAATTTGGCGTTCCGCGTCAAAAACCATTAAATACCACAGTTTGCACAGTCGGCATACATTAAAGAATTGTGAAACCCGATTGTCTTTTCAGCAGGAAAAAATCCCGCAGCTTCAAAAAATTAGCCCTCGGAAAACACTGTTTGCAAAATGTAAACCGCCCATAAGCGGCTTGCATTGTTATTTTGTAACATCGATACTGGGCGCCACACCCCTTCCAACAAGGAAAAATAATGATGAAACAACACAACCTGTTCAAACTTCTCGCTGCTTCCGCCCTGACCGCAACCATCGGTTTCGCACAGGCAGGCGCAGTAGATGCACTCAAAAAATTCAACAATGACGCCGACGGTATCAGCGGCAGCTTCACCCAAACCGTCCAAGGCAAAAAGAAAACCCAAACCGCACACGGCACTTTCAAAATTCTGCGTCCGGGCCTTTTCAAATGGGAATACACCAAGCCCTACAAACAAACCATCGTAGGCGACGGTCAAACCATTTGGCTCTATGATGTTGATTTGGCACAAGTGACCAAGTCCGCCCAAGACCAAACCATCGGCGACAGCCCCGCCGCCATCCTTTCCAACAAAACCGCCCTTGACAGCAGCTACTCGCTCAAAGAAGACGGCTCGTCCAACGGCATCGACTACGTTTTGGCAACGCCTAAGAAAAACAACGCCGGCTACCAATACATCCGCATCGGCTTCAAAGGCGACAACCTCGCCGCCATGCAGCTGAAAGACAGCTTCGGCAACCAAACTTCCATCACCTTCGGCAGCTTGAACACCAAGCCCAACCTCTCGCGTGGCGCATTCAAGTTCACCCCGCCCAAAGGCGTGGATGTGTTGAGCAACTGATTATTTGATAATAAAAAGGTCGTCTGAAAGGTTTCAGACGACCTTTTTGTTTTTTAAATTGTCGATAATGCGTGTTTGAGTGGAAACCGCCTCTATCCGGCACAATCCGGATTTGATGCTGCCGGTCGGATGGCAGGTAGAAAAAGTTCAAAGCGCCGTAACAAAGCGGATACCTAAAGGTCGTCTGAAAACATTTCAGACGACCTCATCCGTTTACGCTTCAGGCTTTTTCGCCAACATAGTGACAAACTTAAACTGTATCGGATTGCCCGCCGCGTCTTTCGCATGCATGGCGCCGAGTTCTTCTTTGTACTCGGCAATCTCCCAGTCGCGGTAGTATTCGCGCAACTCGCCTTCTTTGAATTTAAACGGGAAAGGCATAGGGCAGGGGAAGTCTTCGGTGTCCATCGCCGAAACAATCAGGTTGTAGCCGCCCGGGTTGGTGTGCGCCTGCATATCGGCAATCACTTGCGGCACAAAGCGCGGATGCAGGAACATAAACACAACCGTCGCCACGATATAGTCGAAATGGTCTTGAAGGTTGGCGGCATTCAAATCATATTCCAACGCCCGCACGTCCAAGCCTTCCATACGCGCCAACTCGTTGACGTTTTGCACCGCCTGCGGATTGTTGTCCATGGCGGTGACGTCAAATCCCTTCAAACCTAAAAACAGCGCATTACGCCCCTGACCGCAGCCCATATCCAAAGCCTTCCCCGCAGGAACCACATCCTCCGCCGCCACGACCGCCGAATGGGTCGCGCTCATGCCGTATTTTTTATGGAAATAATCTTTTGCCGCGCAATAAAGCGAGAGCTTGATTTCCGTGTCGTCCGTCAAAGGCTCGACCGTAAACTGTTGCTGCGGCGCAATCATCTGATCGCCGTCTTCGTCAGTCAGCTCGGTGTTTGTTGCACTGTCTGCTTCCGAATATTTCAGACGACCTTGCAATACGTTCAGGCAAGCCCATTCCCCTTCGTCAAACGCATGACCCGCCCGCAGCGCGTCGGGAATCTCGTCTGCCTGCCAAACCGGCAGTTCCTGATAGCAAAAAAGTTCCATTTGTCCGTCCATCGTCGGTTCCTTTAATCTGTTTGCGATAAGGTGCATATTATATGCCTGTTTGGGGCAAAGCCGCTTGGCGGATTCAAACCTTGTGATAAGATGAATGCCTTTATTGTGCAAATTGCAAAACAAACCGATATATGGACGATACCGTTTACCTTTATACAGACGGAGCCTGTAAAGGCAATCCGGGGGCAGGGGGCTGGGGCGTATTGATGCGCTACCGAAATCATGAAAAAGAATTGTGCGGCGGCGAGGCCGAAACCACGAACAACCGAATGGAGCTGACCGCCGTCATAGAAGGGTTGAAGGCGCTCAAACGCCCGTGCCGCGTCGTGATTTGTACCGACTCGCAATACGTCAAAAACGGTATGGAAGGCTGGATACACGGCTGGAAGAAAAACGGCTGGAAAACCGCCGCCAAAAAACCGGTGAAAAACGACGATTTGTGGAAAGAACTCGATGCCTTGTCGCATAAACACGAATTACAGTGGACATGGGTGAAAGGCCACGCGGGGCATTCCGAAAACGAAAAGGCGGACGCTTTGGCGAACCGGGGAGCGGCACGATTCCTTTAATCCTCGTCCTAAAAGGTCGTCTGAAAACGCCTGAAAAATATTCAATCAATCGCAAACAGGATTACCCCAATGGCAATGACTTGGTCCCAACTGCTTTCCCCGCAACGCTTCCGCGCAAAAAACGGCGAAATTATCCCTACGGTTACGCCGTCCACACAAGAGGGTATCGATGCCCTGCGTACCGATTTCCACATTGATTACGATAGAGTCGTGTTTTCCGGCGCATTCAGGCGGTTGGGCAGGAAAACCCAAGTCCACCCGCTTGCCGAACATGACCTGACGCACAACCGGCTGACACACAGTGTCGAAGTTGCCAGCGTCGGACGCAGTTTGGGTAACCGTGTCGGCGTCATGTTGCAAGCCGGCGGATTCCTGCCCGAAAACAATACTCCGGGCGATATTGGTGCTGTCGTCCAAGTCGCCTGTTTGGCGCATGATTTGGGTAACCCTCCGTTCGGGCATACGGGTGAGGACGCATTGCGCCATTGGTTCAGAAAGGAAACAAATCTCCGCTTTCTGACATCGCTGAGCGAAGCCGAATTGAGCGACGTGCAAACTTACGAAGGCAATGCCCACAGCCTGCGCATTGTCGCCAATTTGGAAATGTATCCCGATGCGGGCGGAATGCGTTTGAGTGCGGCATCAATCGGCGCATTGATAAAATATCCGTGGACAAGCCAAGGTCCGCGCGGGCGTTCCAAATTCAATATTTATCAAACCGAGCTGCCGTTTATCCGCCGAGTTGCAGCGGAGTTGGGATTGCTCGAAGCAGGCTGCGACCAATGGGTACGCCATCCGCTGTCATACCTGATGGAGGCTTCAGACGACATCTGTTACGCATTGCTGGATTTGGAAGATGCGGTGGAGCTTGAGTTGCTGACCGATACCGAAGTCGAAAGCGTCTTGTCTGAGCTGACCTTTGAAGAAAGTACATGGCATGCCCAATCCAGCCGCCAACGTTGCGCCATGCTGCGCGGCATTGCCATAGGCAAAGCCATCGAAGATGCCGCGCAAACCTTCATGAAACACCAATCCGATTTATTAAGCGGCGAATTTAAGGGAAAAGACTTGATTTCCTTGTGCAGCCCGGAAGTCCAAAACACTTTGGAAAAAGCCAAAGAACTCGCACGCACGCGCATCTTTCGCCACCGTACCAAGCTGATGACCGAAATTGCCACTTTCCCGTGCTTAGGGTCGATACTCGATTTGTTTGTCCCAGCAGCCCATGCCTTGCTGGTTGAGCAGAAATTAGATGTCCGCCAATCTTTAATCTTGGATCTTCTGAAAAACCATAATCCCATACTTGAAACGGACAGCCTATATCAGGCATATATGAAAATTTTAGATTTTGTCGGCGGTATGACAGACAATGCCGCCGCCAAAATGGCTCAGGATTTGTCTGGAACCGGGATTTTAAGGTAATTTAATTTCTTTAATTTTCAAAATGTTAATATTTTATCTGGGAAAATTGAATTTAAAGGCTGGACAATAGGGAAGGGTTTCTATAATATTCGGTCTTCTTGATTCACAGCGCAGAAGCGAAGTGATGAAAATGCACCCGTAGCTCAGTTGGATAGAGTATCTGGCTACGAACCAGAGGGTCGGGCGTTCGAATCGCTCCGGGTGCGCCAAAAAATTTATTTATCCGCGCCCATCGTCTAGCGGTTAGGACATCGCCCTTTCACGGCGGTAACCGGGGTTCGATTCCCCGTGGGCGTGCCAAATTTCAATAAACCCTTACTAAAAAATAGTAAGGGTTTATTTTTATCTTTTAATGCTTTGCCCGCAATTTCAGCTTTATTGATGCGCTTGTTACCAAAGTTTCATCTGTCCGCTTTGTCGGGTATCGTTGCTAAATATGGCGTGAATTCAAATTAGGAATAGGAATAGCGGTAAGGAGGTTTTTATTGAAATTTTCATGCATTATGGATACAAACATTTCTTCACCCATCTGATTGACTTTGCCATGCCAAATTCCGTGCAGTAATACTTTAATAATGTACCAAGCTCCTACCTTAACTTTCCTGTCAAAATGCAAAGGTCGTCTGAAAAGCCCCGGATACGGGCTTTTTCAGACGACCTTTCCCTTATTCTTCTTTGTTTGCCGATTCAAGGCAGGGCGATGAATTTAATCAGCACTTCTTTAAAAATAAATCCGAACACGCCCAAGCCCAGTACCAGGAACAAAATCGCGATACCGAATTTGCCCGCTTTGGATTCCTTACCCAAGTTCCAGACGATAAAGCCCAAGAAGATAATCAGTCCGGTCAGGCAGATTTTCATTGCCCAGTCGGAAAATTCTGCTTCACTCATAATCGATTTCCTTATTTGATGTTGTGTGTATTTTAATGTTTTCAGACGACCTTTGGAACGCCAAGAGGTCGTCTGAAATGTAATGGCTCAGGTAAATGCCGTTCGTCGGGCGTTTGGCTTAACGCGCCAACGCCTGTTTCAAATCGTCGATCAAGTCATCGACGTATTCCAAGCCGACGGACAGGCGCACCAATCCCGGGCGTATGTTGGCGGCGAGTTTTTCTTCGGGCTGCATCCTGCCGTGCGTGGTTGTCCACGGATGGGTAATGGTCGAGCGCACATCGCCGAGGTTGGCGGTACGGGAGAAAAGCTCGACGCTGTCGACGACTTTCCACGCGGCTTCTTGGTCGGCGACTTCAAAGCCGACCACGATGCCGCCGCCGTTTTGCTGTTTGCGGATAAGCTTCGCCTGCGGATGGTCTGGCAATCCGGTGTAGTACACGGCTTGGACTTGCGGCTGTGTTCGCAGCCATTGCGCGATTTTCAGGGCGTTGTCGAACTGTTTTTCCAAACGCAGCGACAGGGTTTCTACGCCGCTTAACAACTGCCATGCGTTAAACGGCGACATCGCCAGCCCGCAAGAGTTGCAATACATGGCGACCTGCATCATCAACTCTTCAGAACCTGCCAACACGCCACCCATCACGCGTCCGTGTCCGTCGATGGCTTTGGTCGCAGAGGAAACGGAAATATCCGCGCCGTGTTTCAAAGGCTGCGAACCGACGGGCGACAGCAGGCTGTTGTCCACCACCAAAAGCGCGCCGATGCTGTGCGCCAATTCTGCTAAAGCTTCCAAGTCGGCCACTTCGCCCAAAGGGTTTGACGGCGTTTCCAAAAACAGCAGCTTGGTGTTGGCTTTGACAGCGGCTTTCCATTCGTCCAAATCGGTCGGCGACACATGGCTCACTTCGATGCCGAATTTGGTGACGATGTTATTGATAAAGCCGACGGTCGTGCCGAACAGGCTGCGGCTGGAAATCACATGGTCGCCCGCCTGCAGGAAGGTGAAAAACGCCGCCTGAATCGCGGACATACCGGTCGAAGTAGCGACCGCGCGTTCTGCGCCTTCCAAAGCGGCGATGCGTTTTTCAAAAGCGGCGATGGTCGGGTTGGCGGTACGGGTATAAGTGAACCCTTTGACTTTTTTGGAAAACAAATCGGCGGCGTGTTGGGCGTTGTCCCACATGAAGCTGCTGGTGAGAAACAATGCCTGATTGTGTTCGCGGTATTCGGTTTGCTCTTTGCCGCCGCGTATGGCGAGCGTCTGCGGGTGGAGTTTTTTACTCATTTGCTTTCCAGTTTTCAGCAAGGTTGTTGATTTTAGGAAGAAAGGAAGCCATAGGGTCTGTCGACATTTAATAGTTTCCGTGTCTTTTTATCCCCAAAGCGGCATCTTCTGTGTTGGAAATTCTCACAAGGTGTCCAATCTTGTTGCGGTTTCCGCCTTGAATCTTCCGCTTTGTGAACGAAAATCCACTTGGAAAATTAAATGCCGACAGCCCCTAGGATTCGGAGGTTAACTTGTTAACATTTTGCGCTTATTTGCGCCGTCTTTCAAGTTTGACGGCCAATGGCAAAAGGTCGTCTGAAGCTTTTCAGACGACCTTTTCTTGCGAACCGATTTATTCGGCTTGTTCTTTCAAAACGGCTTCAATCAATTCCTGCGCACCGTCGTCCGCCAGTTTTTTGGCGACTGCACGTCCGAGTGCGTCGGCGTAGGCGGCGGGGGCTTGCGCGTCTGCCTGCAAGATTACCGAGCCGTCGGGGTGTCCGACCAGTCCGCGCAGGGTGAGCAGGCCGTTTTCTTCGGTACAATACGCGGCAAGCGGCACTTGGCAGCTTCCGCCCAAAGCGCGGGCGAGGGCGCGTTCGGCGGTAACGCAGGCGTGTGTGACATCGTGGTTTAAGGGTTTCAAGACGTCCAAAAGGTCGGTGCGGTGTACGGCGATTTCGATGCCCAACGCGCCTTGTCCGGCAGCGGGCAGGCTGTCGGCTTCGGAGAGGATCAGGCGGATGCGTTCGTCCAGTTCCAAACGCTGCAATCCGGCGGCGGCGAGGATGATGGCATCGTATTCGCCGTTGTCGAGTTTGGACAGGCGGGTTTGCACGTTGCCGCGCAGGGGTTTGATGACTAAGTGCGGATAGCGGGCGCGCAACTGGGCTTCGCGGCGCAGGCTGGATGTGCCGACGACGGCGCCTTTGGGCATTTCTTCCAAACGCGCGTATTGGTTGGATACGAACGCGTCAAACGGATTGGCGCGCTCGCCGATGGCGGCAAGGGCGAAGTCTTCGGGCAAATCCATCGGCACGTCTTTAATCGAATGTACTGCCAAATCGGCGCGACCGTCCTGTAAGGCTTGTTCCAACTCTTTGATAAACAGGCCTTTGCCGCCGATTTTCGACAGGGTTTTGTCCAAAATCTGGTCGCCGCGCGTGGTCATGCCCAAGATTTCGACTTCGCAGTCGGGATACAGGGTTTTCAGACGACCTTGGATATGTTTTGCCTGCCACATGGCAAGCAGGCTTTCACGGCTGGCGATAACGAGTTTTTTCGGGTTCATTTGCAGTTTCTGGTTTTCTAATTCATGAGGCGGGAAGTTCGACAGTCTAACACAAACTTTCTACGGTAACTGCCTGACTGTACTTGCCCAAGGGACCGAATCCGTTGCCTTGGTTTTGTTCTTTGGTCAGCACTTTTCCCTGAATGCAGACATTGTTTAGGGTAACGTTATATGAGCCGGAACTCAGGCGGTTCTTTTCTACTTGGTCCATCAGGCTTTCGCCGCCGTTGATGAAATAGGTTTTCCCGTCGGCGATAAATTCAGCCTGTTCGAGCGAATAAAGGACTGTTCCTGTCATTTTGACCATATCGCCGCTGTTTTTTTCTGCCGTCGTTTCCGTCGGTTGGGCAGTCGACGTTTCGATTTTGTTTTGCGGGGAGCAGGCTGTCAGGGCAATCAGTATGGGGAAAAGAAATTTGTTCATTTGCAATTACCGTGGTTGATAAAGGTATTTCGCTGCGAAGCTGTAGGAGAAGCCGTTAAACTATATCTGTTGCAACGAAATAAATTATAATGTGTACTGGCATGATGGTAGTGCATACTGCCGTAAAATAAAACTTATTCTCTAAAAACATTTTAAACCAATAGCCTTACAGCATGAAGCGCGCCAAAAAATATCCCTTCTTATCGTTGCAGCGGCAACGTTTCTGCCTGAATTTTGAAAACGCCTCAACCGCCGCCGACCTTCCGAGCGAACGCGATTTCTACCGCTGGGCATGGGCGGCGTTGAAAAACGAATACCGCCGCGCCGACATCAGCCTGATTCTGCTGGACGAAGAAGAAGCCCGCGCCTACAACCGCGATTACCGCAGCAAAGACTACGCCACCAATGTGTTGAGTTTTGCCTTGAACGAAGGCGAAATCCTGCCCGATCAGTTTTCAGACGAGCTTTGCGGCGATTTGATCATCTGCCCGCAAGTCGTATTGAAAGAAGCTGCCGAGCAGGGCAAAACCGCCGAGCAGCACTTTGCCCACCTGACCATGCACGGCACATTGCACCTGATGGGCTACGACCACATCGAAGAGACCGAGGCCGAAGAAATGGAGGCGCTCGAAATCCGCCTGATGCAGGCAGCAGGTTATCCCAACCCCTACCAAGAGGACGAATACTGAAATGGACGACACCCGGTCGAAACCGACATTTTTCGAACGTTTGATTTCCCGACTTGCCGGCGAACCCGATTCCGCCGAAGACGTACTCAGCCTGCTGCGGCAGGCACACGAACAGGAAGTATTTGACGCGGATACACTTTTGCGGCTGGAAAAAGTCCTCGACTTTGCCGAGTTGGAAGTGCGCGATGCCATGATTACCCGCAGCCACATGAACGTTTTGAAAGAAAACGACAGCATCGAGCGCATCACTGCCTACGTCATCGAAACCGCCCATTCCCGTTTCCCCGTCATCGGTGAAGACAAAGACGAAGTCCTCGGCATCCTGCACGCCAAAGACCTGCTCAAATACATGTTCAATCCCGAGCAGTTCAACCTCAAATCCATCCTTCGTCCTGCCGTTTTCGTACCCGAAGGCAAATCGCTGAACGCGCTTTTGAAAGAATTCCGCGAGCAGCGCAACCACATGGCGATTGTTATCGACGAATACGGCGGTACATCGGGTTTGGTAACCTTTGAAGACATCATCGAACAAATCGTCGGTGACATTGAAGACGAATTTGATGAAGACGAAAGTGCGGACAACATCCACGCCGTTTCCACCGAACGCTGGCGTATCAATGCCGTAACTGAAATCGAAGACATCAACGCCTTTTTCGGTACGGATTACAGCAGCGAAGAAGCCGACAGCATCGGTGGGCTGGTCATTCAGGAATTGGGACACTTGCCCGTGCGAGGCGAAAAAGTCGTGATCGGCGGCTTGCAGTTCACCGTCGCCCGCGCCGACAACCGCCGGTTGCATACGCTGATGGCGACTAAGGTCAAATAACGGGATTCGTCCGATAAACAATCCGATAATCAAAGACAAAGGTCGTCTGAAAACCTTATGTAGAGGTTTTCAGACGACCTTTGTCGTAGGGGAAGCAACCTTATTTCTGGTTTTTCTCGATAATTTCTTTTAGATGTGGCATGGGGCTGTATCCGCTTTGGCTGCGGCCGTTCGGGAAAACGAGGGTCGGCGTGCCGTTGAAGCCGAATTGTTCGCCCAGAGAAGTGGTCTCGGCAACGGGGTTGTCGCAATTGGTTTTACCGCTCGGGAATTTGCCTTTGCGCATCCAGTCGGTCCATGCTTGGGTTGGGTTGGGCTGACACCACAAAATTTCGGCTTTACGCGCGGCATCGGGGTGCAGGCTTGGAATCGGCATCATGAAGTTGTAAATCGTGATGTCGGTCATTTTTTCAAACTCGTGTTCCAAGCGTTTGCAGTACGGGCAGTCGGGGTCGGAGAAGACGGCGACTTTCAGGCTGCCGTTGCCACGCACTTCTTTGATGGCTTTGTCGAAAGGCAGGGTGGCGAAGTCGATTTTGTTCAAATCGGCGGCGCGTTCGTCGGTCAGGCTTTTGCGCGTGTTGACGTCGATGAGGTCGCCGACGAACATATAGTCGCCTTTGGCATCGGTGTAAATGATTTGTTTGCCGCTGACAACGACTTCATAAATGCCTTGAATGGGGGTTTCGCTGACGCTGATGACTTTCAGCCCTTGGGATTCATAAATTTTCTCGAGGCGGGCTTTCAAGGCTTCACCGACTTTGCCTTGTGCGGGTGTGGCGGGCTTGGAAGCGGATGAAGAGGGCGCTGCATTTGCCTGTGAAACGGGCGTTTGCCCGCATGCGGTCAGAGAGATCAGAGCGATGGGGGCTAAGATTTTGATTAATTTGGTTTTCATTTTTAAGTATAAGCGTGTGTCAAGAAAACCGCATTGTATCAAACCTCTGTCATGCCTGCATTGTATTGAGGCTCAATTTATCGTCTGAAAATAGCTTTCGGCTGTTAAAATACGCAAAAAAATGATTTGCTTGCCTGTATGATCTACCACCGCATCGCTGTAAACGTGCCGCTTTCAGACGGCCTTTTGACTTATTCCCATTCCGAGCCGCTGCCGCTGGGCGCGCGGGTGCTTGTGCCTTTCCGCAACAAGACCGTGGTCGGGATTGTGTGGGAAACGGATATTGCTCCGGATATGGATGCGGCGCGGATTTTGGGCGTTCAGACGACCTTTTCGGACGAGCCGCCGCTGCCCGAAAGCTGGCGTGATTTGCTCTCGTTTACGTCGCGTTATTACCACTATCCGACGGGGCAGGCGGTGTTTGCCGCGCTGCCGCAGGGTTTGAAGGAAACGCGCGCGGTGGAAATGCCGCAGCCGCCGTTGTTTTACGCGCTGAACGAAGCGGGCAGGGCGCAAACGCCGCCGCCGGCGCGGTTCAACAAAAAAGCGGCTTTGTGGGACGCGCTGCTGTCGGGCGGGATGACGATGGCGGCGTTGAAGCAGGTGAACGCACAGGCGGCGAAATTAATCGAAGATTGGGCGGAGCAGGGCTGGATTGAAACGACGGAAGCGGCAAAGCCTGTATTGAGGTCGTCTGAATTTCAGCTCAACGCCGACCAGCAGCAGGCTTCCGATGAAATTCAGACGACCTTCGGCAGCTTCCAGCCGTTTCTGCTGTACGGCATTACCGGCAGCGGTAAGACCGAGGTGTATTTCGATGCGATGGCGAAAGTGTTGGCGCAGGGGCGGCAGGTGTTGTTTCTGTTGCCCGAAATCAACCTCACGCCGCAGCTTTTGAAGCGGGTGGAAAACCGTTTTGCCGACGTGCCGACCGCCGTGTTGCACAGCCAGATGGCGGCAGGCAGGCGCACGCAGGATTATTTGCGCGCGATGTTGGGGCAGGCGAAGCTGGTGATCGGCACGCGGCTGGCGGTGTTTACGCCTTTGCCTGATGTCGGTTTGATTGTAGTCGATGAGGAACACGACGGCTCGTTCAAACAAGACAACGAATTGCGCTACCATGCCCGCGATTTGGCGGTGTGGCGGGCGAAGCAGAGCGGCTGTCCCGTCGTGTTGGGCAGCGCCACGCCCAGCTTGGAGAGCTGGCACAAGGCGCAAAGCGGCGCGTACCGCCTGCTGCAACTGACCGAGCGCGCCCATGCCGCCGCGCAACTGCCGCAAGTGGACATCCTCAACGTAGGTCGTCTGAAACTCGACAACGGCTTCTCGCCGCAAGCCTTGCAGCTTTTGAAACAGAATTTTGAAGCAGGCGGCATGTCGCTGGTGTACCTCAACCGGCGCGGCTTTGCGCCCGCATTATTTTGCGGCGACTGCGGCCATACCTTCGGCTGTCCGAACTGCTCCGCCAAAATGGTGTTGCACCAACGTGCCCGCCAACTGCGCTGCCACCACTGCGACCACCGCGAACCCATCCCGTTCAAATGCCCCGACTGCGGTAACCAAGACCTGACCGCCGTCGGACATGGCACGCAGCGCGTCGAAGAAACCCTGCGCGCCTTCCTGCCCAAGGCAGCCGTCGTCCGCGTCGACAGGGACAGCACCGCGCACAAAAACGACTGGGCGGATTTGTACCGCCGCATCGCCGACAACGAAATCGACATTCTGGTCGGCACGCAGATGCTCGCCAAAGGCCATGATTTCGCGCGGCTCAACCTCGTTATCGTATTGAACGCCGACGGCAGCCTGTACAGCGCGGACTTTCGTGCGCCGGAAAGGCTGTTTGCCGAGCTGATGCAGGTGTCCGGCAGGGCGGGGCGCGCCGACAAACCCGGCAAGGTGTTGATACAGACCCAACTGCCCGAACATCCCGTCTTCACCGCCGTCAAAGCGCAGGACTACGCCGTGTTTGCCGAAAACGAATTGAACGAACGGCAAATGTTCGCCATGCCGCCCTTCGGTTTTCAGACCGCCATCCGTGCCGACGCGCCGCGCGTTGCCGATGCGATGGAATTTCTCAACGCCGCCAAAGAAACCCTCGTCCCGCTTTTGCCCGAAAGCGTCTCCCAGTTCGGCGCCGCCCCCATGCTGATGGTGCGCCTCGCCGAACGCGAACGCGCGCAAATCTTCCTCGAATCCCCATCCCGACATGATTTGCACCGCGCCGTGAGTTTGTGGGTGCAGGTGTTGCAGCAAAACCGCGACGGCAAAATCAGATGGTCGGTGGATGTGGACGTGCAGGAAGCGTAAACGGAACGTGAAAAGGTCGTCTGAAAAAGCATTTGGCGTTTTCAGACGACCTTTTGCGATATAATCGGGCAAACGATAAAGACACACACAAATCCTACCCATATCCCCATGAACAAACAGATCCGCCAAGAAATTTTCGAGCGTTTCCGCGCTGCCAATCCCCATCCGACTACCGAGCTTCATTTCAATTCACCCTTCGAGCTTTTGATTGCCGTTTTGCTGTCGGCGCAGGCGACTGATGTGGGCGTGAACAAGGCGACGGCGAAGCTGTTTCCGGTTGCCAATACGCCGCAGGCGATGCTGGATTTGGGTTTGGACGGTGTGATGGAATATACGAAAACCATCGGGCTTTATAAAACCAAGTCCAAACACATCATGCAGACTTGCCGTATCCTGCTGGAAAAATACAACGGCGAAGTGCCGGAAGACCGCGAGGCTTTGGAATCGTTGCCGGGCGTGGGGCGCAAGACGGCGAACGTGGTGTTGAACACGGCGTTCGGTCATCCTGTCATGGCGGTCGATACGCATATTTTTAGAGTCTCCAACCGTACTAAAATCGCGCCGGGCAAGGATGTGCGCGAGGTGGAAGACAAGCTGATGCGTTTCGTGCCGAAAGAGTTTTTGATGGATGCGCATCATTGGCTGATTCTGCACGGACGCTACACCTGCAAGGCGCAGAAGCCGCAATGCGGGAAATGTATGATTAATGATTTATGCGAGTATGGCGCGAAGTTGATGTAAACGTTGATAAATTGTAAACAATCAACAAAACAACCTTCCCATTAGGTTAAAATTTCTGACGGCATTTTTTTATTTAAAATGAAATGCTTGAAAAAATACGGGCAAAAGGTAAAATTCGACCTCATCGGGTTGGAAAACGATAAAAGTTTCAGACGACCCCGGTTTTTAAGATGCAAGAACACAATCCGTTATTCGGAAAAGGAAACGCGGTGCGCGAAAAAATGAAAAAATACAGATACTTTGCTTTGGTAACAGCTTCTGCGCTGGCTTTGGGCGGCTGCGACAAAATCAGCAGCTTTTTCGGCGGCGACAGTAAAAGCGAAGAATTCGTACAGAGAATCGAACCCTCCAAAAATGACGGCAGCGTCGGTATGCTGCTGCCCGATTTCGCACAATTGGTGCAAAACGAAGGTCAGGCGGTGGTCAATATCCAAGCGTCCCCCGCCGGCCGTGCCGCAGGCAGCGGGCAGTCTGAAGAGCAGGGCATGGACTTGAGCCAGTTTCCGGACAACGACCCGTTTTACGAGTTTTTCAAACGCCTGGTCCCGAATATGCCCGATATGCCGGAAGACGAATCTGCCGACGATGATTTGAATTTCGGCTCCGGCTTCATCATCAGCAAAGACGGCTATATCCTGACCAATGCCCACGTTGTCGCCGGCATGGGCAATATCAAAGTCCTGCTCAACGACAAACGCGAATACACCGCCAAGCTGATCGGTTCGGATACGCAGTCTGATGTCGCGCTGTTGAAAATTGACGCGTCGGAAGAGTTGCCCGTCGTCAAAATCGGCAATCCGAAAGATTTGAAACCGGGCGAATGGGTTGCCGCCATCGGTGCGCCGTTCGGCTTCGATAACAGCGTTACTTCAGGCATCGTGTCCGCCAAAGGCCGCAGTCTGCCGAACGAAAGCTACACGCCTTTCATCCAAACCGACGTTGCCATTAATCCGGGCAACTCGGGCGGTCCGCTGTTTAACCTGAAAGGTCAGGTAGTCGGCATCAACTCCCAAATTTACAGCCGCAGTGGCGGATTTATGGGCATTTCCTTTGCGATTCCGATTGATGTGGCGATGAACGTTGCCGAGCAGTTGAAAACCAGCGGTAAGGTTCAGCGCGGTCAATTGGGCGTGATTATTCAGGAAGTTTCTTACGATCTGGCAAAATCGTTCGGCTTGGACAAAGCCAGCGGCGCGTTGATTGCCAAAGTGATGCCGAATAGCCCCGCAATGCAGGCAGGATTGCAAGTGGGCGACATCGTCCGCAGCGTCAACGGCGAAGAAGTGCGCGTGTCCAGCGATTTGCCGGTCATGGTCGGCTCGATACTGCCGGGCAAAGAAGTTACGCTGGAAGTATGGCGTAAAGGCGAGAAAATCAATGTGAAAGTCAAACTCGGCAGCATGGCGGAGCAGAACGAAACTTCTTCACGCGCTACCGAGCAGCCGCAGCATGCAAATCCGGCGGACGGCTTTACCGTCGACAATACGGGACTGACTCTGCGCGTCGATGAAGGCGCAGGCAAAAGCCGCCTGATTGTTTCCCGCGTCAGCGGCGCGGCGGAACGTGCCGGACTCAAACGCGGCGACGAAATCCTCGCCGTCAGCCAAATCAGCGTCAACGACGAATCAAGCTTCCGCAGCGCGTTGGCAGGTGCGGGCAAAAACGTGCCGCTGCTGGTTCAGCGCGACGGCAATACGCTTTTCCTTGCCTTAACCCTGCAATAAGACGCAACGCAAACGCCATTCAATGATAGAATACCCGCCATCCTTAGGTAGCGGGTATTTTGCAATTTTGACAACGGATTGATTTGTTTAAGTTTTGATTGTTTACTCTTTAGGATGTTTGTCAACAATCATATCCAATACAAAGGTCGTCTGAAAACGTTCCGCTCCGATTGACTTCCTATTATAAAAAATATTATGCAACTGATTGATTATTCGAATTCGTTTTTAGCCGTCGTGCCGCCGTTTTTGGCGTTGGCACTTGCCGTCATTACCCGCCGCGTACTCTTGTCTTTGGGCATCGGTATTTTGGTCGGCGTTGCCTTTTTGGTCGGTGGCAGCCCGATTGACGGACTGACACACCTGAAAGACATGGTGGTCGGGCTGACCTGGGTAGACGGCGATTGGTCTTTGGGAAAACCTAAAATTCTGATTTTCTTATTGTTGCTCGGTATTTTTACTTCGCTGCTGACTTTTTCAGGCAGCAATCAGGCATTTGCCAACTGGGCGAAGCAACACATCAAAGGACGGCGCGGCGCAAAAATGCTGACTGCCTGTCTTGTGTTTGTTACCTTCATCGACGACTATTTCCACAGTCTCGCCGTCGGCGCAATTGCCCGCCCCGTTACCGACAAATTCAAAGTTTCCCGCGCCAAACTCGCGTATATCCTTGATTCTACCGCTGCGCCCATGTGTGTACTGATGCCGGTTTCAAGCTGGGGCGCTTCGATTATCGCCACACTGGCGGGTTTACTCGTGACCCACCACATCACTGGATACACGCCGATGGGTACGTTCGTCGCCATGAGCCTGATGAACTATTACGCCTTGTTTGCCCTGCTGATGGTGTTTATTGTTGCATGGTTCTCCTTCGATATTGGCTCGATGGCGCACTTTGAAAGAGCGGCGTTGCAGGAAGTTCACGACGAAACTGCCGTTTCAGACGACCCCAAAGGCAGGGTTTACGCGCTGATTATTCCTGTTTTGGTGTTAATCGTATCCACCGTTTCCGCCATGATTTACACAGGCGCGCAGGCAAGCGAAACTTTTACTATTTTGGGCGCGTTTGAAAATACCGATGTGAACACTTCGCTGGTGTTCGGCGGCACTTGCGGCGTACTGACCGTCATCCTCTGCACGCTCGGCACCATCAAAGCCTCCGACTATCCGAAAGCCATCATTCAAGGCATGGCTTCGATGTTCGGCGCGATTACCATCCTGATTCTCGCTTGGCTCATCAGCACCGTCGTCAGCGAAATGCACACCGGCGACTACCTCTCCAAACTGGTCGCAGACAATATCCATCCCGGCTTCCTGCCCGTCATCCTCTTCCTGCTCGCCAGCGTAATGGCGTTTGCCACAGGCACAAGCTGGGGAACGTTCGGCATTATGTTGCCGATTGCCGCTGCGATGGCGGTTAAAGTCGATGCTTCGTTGGTTATCCCGTGTATGTCCGCTGTCATGGCTGGCGCGGTGTGCGGCGACCACTGTTCGCCCATCTCCGACACCACCATCCTGTCTTCCACCGGCGCGCATTGTAACCACATCGACCACGTTACATCGCAACTGCCTTACGCTCTGACCGTCGCAGGTGCGGCAGCGGTAGGCTACCTCGTGTTGGGCATGACCCAATCGGCTTGGCTGGGCTTTTTCGCAACCGGTGTCGTCATGGTCGCCCTCATCTTCATACTGAAAGACAAAAAAGGCAAAGTTGCCTGATGTGTTTTCCCGTTTTCAGACGACCTTAAGTATCAAAGGTCGTCTGAAATATTTTAAGGAACCCAAAAATGAACGCTCCCCATTCTATCCCGCGTGGCCCTGTCATAGCAGACGTTGCCGCCTACTGTCTGACCGAAGAAGAAAAACAACGCCTGCTCGATCCGTCCATCGGCGGCGTCATCCTGTTCCGCCGCAATTTTCAAAACGTCGAGCAGCTCAAAGCCCTGGTTCAAAAAATTAAAGCGCTGCGCACGCCCGAACTCATCATCGCCGTCGATCACGAAGGCGGCAGGGTGCAACGCTTTATTGACGGCTTTACCCGCCTGCCCGCCATGAATACCTTAGGGCAGATTTGGGATACCGAAGGCGAAGCCGCCGCCAAAGAAAAAGCCGAACAGGTCGGCTGGGTATTGGCGACAGAGCTGACCGCCTGCGGCATCGACCTTTCCTTCACGCCCGTCCTAGACCTCGATTGGGGAACATGTCCCGTCATCGGCAACCGCAGTTTCCACCGCAACGCCGACACCGTAACCCAGCTCGCCCTTGCCATGCAAAAGGGTCTGAACCGAGGCGGCATGAAATCCTGCGGCAAACACTTCCCCGGACACGGATTCGTCGAAGGCGACAGCCATTTGGTGCAACCCGAAGACACGCGCAGCCTTGCCGAACTCGAAGCCGCCGACATTATCCCGTTCCGCGCCTTAAGCAATGAAGGCATGGCGGCAGTCATGCCCGCCCACGTCGTTTACCCGCAAATTGATGGCAAGCCCGCCGGTTTCTCCGAAAAATGGCTGAAAAAAATTCTGCGTCAAGACATTAGATTTAAAGGCGTTATCTTTTCAGACGACCTCACCATGGAAGGCGCGGGCGCAGCGGGCGGCATCAAAGAACGCGCAAACGCTTCTTTCACGGCAGGCTGCGACATCGTCCTCGTCTGTAACCGTCCCGACCTCGTCGACGAACTGCGCGACGGCTTCCAAATCCCCGCCAATCCCGATTTGGCAAACCGCTGGCAATACATGGCGAATACACTAGGCAAGGAAGCCGCCCAAGCCGTGATGCAAACCCCCGCGTTCCAAGCCGCCCAAGCCATGACAGCGCAACTTGCCACGCCTAAAGACACCGCAGGCGGCGTGAAAGTCGGCGAAGCGTTTTAAAGGCGTCTGATTTAGAAAGAATGGAAGAAGGTCGTCTGAAAAGCTGAATTTGGCTGTTTCAGACGACCTTTTGTCCGTTTAAAGAATGTGGTAGGTTTGAAATCACACTGATGTGCGCTTTATTGCGTGTTTACCTTTGTTCTGCTATCAAGAGACCTTTGCAAAATTCCCCAAAATCCCCTAAATTCCTACCAAGACATTTAGGGGATTTCTCATGAGTACCTTCTTCCGGCAAACCGCACAAGCCATGATTGCCAAACACATCGACCGCTTCCCACTGTTGAAGTTGGATCAAGTGATTGATTGGCAGCCGATCGAACAGTACCTGAATCGTCAAAGAACCCGTTACCTTCGAGACCACCGCGGCCGTCCCGCCTATCCCCTGTTGTCCATGTTCAAAGCCGTCCTGCTCGGCCAATGGCACAGCCTCTCCGATCCCGAACTCGAACACAGCCTCATCACCCGCATCGATTTCAACCTGTTTTGCCGTTTCGACGAGTTGAGCATCCCCGATTACAGCACCTTATGCCGCTACCGTAACCGGCGGCGCAAGACGATACCCTGTCCGAATTGCTGGAACTGATTAACCGCCAACTGACCGAAAAAGGCTTAAAAGTAGAGAAAGCATCCGCCGCCGTCATTGACGCCACCATTATTCAGACCGCCGGCAGCAAACAGCGTCAGACCATAGAAGTCGATGACGAAGGACAAGTCAGCGGCCAAACCACACCGAGTAAAGATAAAGATGCCCGTTGGACAAAGAAAAACGGTTTATACAAACTCGGTTACAAACAACATACCCGTACCGATGAGGAAGGCTATATCGAGAAACTGCACATTACCCCCGCCAATACCCATGAGTGCAACCACCTGTCGCCTTTGTTGGAAGGGATAGCTGAAGGTACGACCGTCTATGCCGATAAAGGCTATGACAGTAAGGAAAACCGGCAACATCTGGAAGAGCATCAGTTGTTAGACGGCATTATGCGCAAAGCCCACCGCAACCGTCCGCTGACGGAAGACCAAATCAAACGTAACCGCTATTTGTCGAAGGCCCGTTATGTAGTCGAACAAAGCTTCGGTACGCTGCACCGTAAATTCCGCTACGCCCGGGCAGCCTATTTCGGGCTGATTAAAGTGAGCGCACAAAGCCATCTGAAGGCGATGTGTTTAAACCTGTTGAAAGCGGCTAACAGGCTAAGTGCGCCTGTTGCCGCCTTCTTGATAGGCGCGTATCCATCGTCGCAGGTGGGTTCGGGAGATGCCGTAGTGGTCTGCGTACGCTGTTGGCTGCGTATGTGCAGGTAGTGGAGTACGGCTTGGTATTTGAAGTGTAATGTATATTTGCTCATAAAAAAACTGCACCTTGTGAGTCGGAGGGGGTGTCCAACTTTTGGGGTGCAGTTCAGTTTTCAGACGACCTTTTTATTTCACAATGAGGGCTTGATTATCCTTCGTCAGGCAGCTTGGTAATCTGTACCCGCTCAATGCGTTGCCCGTCTTTTTCAACGACTTGGAAACGCCAGCCGTGGAAGTCGGCAAAGTCGCCGACATCGGGAATGCTTTGCAGCTCTTCCATAATCAGTCCGGCGACGGTGTGGAAGTCGGCATCTTCTTCCTGCGGCGGGAGATTCAATTGCGGGGCGAGGTCGACGTATTCAAACGAGCCGTCCACGGTCAGACTTTCATCGGCATTTTCTTGAACGGCAGGTTCTTCTTGGCGTTCAAACTCTTCGGGGAATTCGCCCGCGATGGTTTCCAGCAGGTCTTTCATGGTAACCATGCCCAAAACTGCGCCGAATTCATCGACCACCAAAGCATAATCCGCGCTGCTTTGGCGGAACAGTTCAATCGCACCCAACGCAGTCGTACTGTCCGGCAGGACTAGCGGCTGACGTAGGACGGCTTGGATATTGAGTTCGCCGGTTTCGAGCAGTTGGGCGAGCAGGTCTTTTTTGTTGATGTAGCCCAACGGTTCATCCACTCCGGCTTTACCGACGACAAGCAGGCGGCTGTACGGGGTATTTTGCAGTTGGGCGTGTTGCTCTTCGCGGCTTTGAGAGATGTCCAAACGCTCAATGTCGCGGCGTGGAATCATCACGCCGAGGATGGGACGTTCGGCAAGCGTCAGAACGCTGCGTATCATGGATTTTTCGTTTTCCTCAAAATGCCCGTCGTCCTCTGCTTCGTCGCCCGCTTTGGCAAGCACGCTTTCGCGTATGCCCATCATGCCCAAGACGTTCTCGGCGGTGCGCTTGCGCCACGAGCTGCTGATGTAGTCGTTTTTGCGGCTGTTGCGTTGCGAAACTTGGTTGAACGCTTCAATCAGGATGGAGAAGCCGATAGCGGCGTAGAGGTAGCCTTTGGGGATGTGGAAATGGAAAGCTTCGGCAATAAGGCTGAAACCGATCATCAGCAGGAAACCCAAACAGAGCATGACGACGGTAGGATGCCTGTCCACAAACTCGGTCAGCGGTTTGCTGGCGGAAATCATGACGGTCATGGCAACGGCAACCGCGCCCATGGCGACGACGATGTGATCGACCATCGCAACGGCAGTGATGACGGAATCGATGGAAAATACTGCGTCAAGAATCAGGATTTGAGCAACCACGCTCCAAAACCGCGCGTGTTTCTTCTGACTGTCGGCAACGGCAAACTGGTTATGCCCTTCGAGGCGTTCGTGCAGCTCGGTGGTGGCTTTGTAGAGCAGGAAGATACCGCCCGCGAGCATAATCATGTCTTTGCCGGAAACGTCCAACCCGCTGATGTGGAACAGCGGGCGCGTCAGGGTCATGATGTGTGCCATGAAGCCGAGCATGATGATGCGGATAACGACCGCAAGCCCCAAACCGGTAATACGCGCGCGGTCGCGTTGGGCAGGTTTGACTTTGTTCGCCAAAATAGCGACGAAAACGAGGTTGTCTATCCCCAAGACAACTTCGAGTACCAGAAGCGTGGCAAAGCCTATCCATGTATGCGGCTCTGCCAACCAACTGAAATCCATGATTTTTGTATTCCTTTGTGTTCAAACGCGAAAAGGCAGCCTGAAACGCTCAAGCTGCCTGATTCATATCGATACGCACGAAAAACGGCGGGTGGTCATGCTGCTCTGCTCTGGGTCTTTCATGTGTGCGTATGTCTCAAGTAAAAATAATGTAAATAGTTTAGCAGTTTGGAAGACGGATGGCAAAAGGTCGTCTGAAAGATAAGTCTTATTTTCAGACGACCTTTTGTTTAAGCTAAACCCGATTCAGATTCAGCCTCTGTTTTTCAACCGTCCATGCAACTCCTGCACGCTGTATACGCCCAGATGGTCGCGGCTTTTTGCGCCTTCGCTCATGGCCTCGCCGCCGGCGATGGTGGTGTATTGCGGCACGCGTTGGGTGAGGGAGGTGCGGCGGATGCTGTGGCTGTCGGCGATGGATTGCGCCGAGCTGCTGACGGTGTTGACCACCAGCGCGATTTCGCCGTTTTTAATCGCGTCCACGATATGCGGGCGGCCTTCCTGCACTTTGTTCACCGCTTGTACGATGATGCCGTGCTCTTTCAGGTATTCGGCGGTGCCGCGTGTGGCGCAGACGCCGTAGCCGAGTGCTTGGAAGTTTTGCGCGGTTTTGACGATGAGCGGTTTGTCTTCGTCGCGTACGGCGAGGAAGATTTTGCCGGTCGGATTCAGGCGTTCGCCTGCGCCGAGTTGGGCTTTGTAGTAGGCTTCGCCAAAGCTTGCGCCCACGCCCATCACTTCACCGGTGGAGCGCATTTCGGGGCCGAGGATGGTGTCCACGCCGGGGAATTTGATGAAGGGGAACACGGCTTCTTTAACGGCATAGAAATCGGGGACGACTTCTTTTTCCACGCCTTGCTCTTGCAGGGAAATGCCTGCCATGCAGCGCGCGCCGACTTTGGCGAGCGGTACGCCGGTGGCTTTGGAGACAAAGGGCACGGTACGGCTGGCGCGCGGGTTCACTTCCAACACGAACACCACGCCGTCCTGTACGGCAAACTGTACGTTCATCAGACCGACCACGCCCAGCGCGTAGGCCATGGCTTTGGTTTGGCGGCGGATTTCGTCTTGGATTTCTTCGCTGAGCGAGTAGGGCGGCAGCGAGCAGCCGGAGTCGCCGGAGTGGATGCCCGCCTGTTCGACGTGTTGCATGATGCCGCCGATAACGACGTCTTTGCCGTCTGAAACGCAGTCCACATCGACTTCAATCGCGTTGTTCAGGAAGAAGTCGAGCAACACGGGGCTGTCTTCGGATACCTGCACGGCTTCGCGCATGTATTTTTGCAACTCTTCGGCGGAATGGACGACCTGCATGGCGCGGCCGCCGAGGACGTAAGACGGGCGCACGACCAGCGGATAGCCGATTTCTTCGGCTTTGACAAGCGCTTCTTCTTCATTGTGGGCGATGCGGTTGGGCGGTTGGCGCAGACCTAAGTCGTTCAACACTTTTTGGAAGCGTTCGCGGTCTTCGGCGGCATCGATGCTGTCGGCGGACGTGCCGATGATGTTCACGCCGTTTTCAACCAATGCGTTGGCGAGTTTGAGCGGGGTTTGGCCGCCGTAATGCACAATCACGCCCCACGGGTTTTCGGTGCGGACGATTTCCAACACGTCTTCCAGCGTCAGCGGCTCGAAATACAGGCGGTCGCTGGTGTCGAAGTCGGTGGACACGGTTTCGGGGTTGCAGTTCACCATAATCGTTTCAAAGCCTGATTCGCGCAGGGCGAGCGCGGCGTGAACGCAGCAGTAGTCAAACTCGATGCCTTGACCGATACGGTTCGGGCCGCCGCCGAGAATCATCACTTTCTTACGGTCGGAAGGACGCGCTTCGCATTCTTCTTCGTAGGTGGAATAGAGGTAGGCGGTTTCGGTGGCGAACTCGGCGGCGCAGGTATCGACGCGTTTGTACACAGGATGCAGCTTCAGCGCGTAGCGGTGTTCGCGCACTTCTTTTTCTTTTACGCCCAAAAGCTGCGCGATGCGTTTGTCGGAGAAGCCTTTGCGTTTCAGACGACGTAAGGCGGCGAAATCCAAATCTTGCAGGCAGCCTGCACTGACCTGCTGCTCTTCTTTCACCAAGTTTTCAATTTGCGCCAAGAACCAAGGATCGATGGCGCAGATTTCATGGATTTCTTCCAGCGTGAAGCCCGCGCGGAACGCGTCTGCCACAAACAGCATACGCTCAGGGCCTGGGTTCGCCAGTTCGCGGCGGATTTCCGCTTTGTCGGAGCTTCTCGGATTGAAGCCGCACAAGCCCGTTTCCAAGCCGCGCAGGGCTTTTTGGAAGCTTTCTTGAATGGTACGCCCCATCGCCATTACTTCGCCCACCGATTTCATCTGCGTGGTCAGGCGGTCGTCTGCGGCAGGGAATTTTTCAAACGCGAAACGTGGGATTTTGGTTACCACATAGTCGATGGAAGGCTCAAACGACGCGGGCGTACGGCCGCCGGTAATGTCGTTGCGCAACTCGTCCAGCGTAAAGCCGACAGCCAGCTTCGCCGCCACCTTCGCAATCGGGAAGCCCGTCGCTTTGGAAGCCAGAGCCGACGAACGGCTCACGCGCGGGTTCATCTCAATCACAATCATCTCGCCGTTTTCAGGGTTCACCGCAAACTGCACGTTCGAGCCGCCCGTGTCCACGCCGATTTCGCGCAATACCGCCAACGAGGCGTTGCGCATGATTTGGTATTCCTTGTCCGTCAGCGTTTGCGCCGGCGCAACCGTAATCGAGTCGCCCGTATGCACGCCCATCGGGTCGAAGTTTTCAATCGAGCAGATGATGATGCAGTTGTCCGCCTTATCGCGCACCACTTCCATCTCGTACTCTTTCCAGCCGAGGACGGACTGCTCAATCAGCAGCTCATGGGTGGGCGACGCATCGAAACCGCGTTCGCAAATCGCCAAAAACTCGTCTTTATTGTAGGCAATGCCGCCGCCCGAACCGCCCATGGTGAAAGACGGACGAATCAGCGTCGGGAAGCCGACCTGTTCCTGCGCCGCCAAGGCTTCGTTCATCGTGTGGCAGACAAAGGATTTCGGGCAAGAGAGGCCGATTTTCTCCATCGCTTCCTTAAAGCGGCCGCGGTCTTCCGCTTTGTCGATGGCGTCTTCCGTCGCGCCGATCAGCTCGACATTGTATTTCGCCAGCACGCCGTTGCGCGCCAAATCGAGCGCACAGTTCAGCGCGGTCTGACCGCCCATCGTGGGCAGAATCGCATCAGGCCGCTCCTTGGCGATAATCTTCTCCACCGTCTGCCACATAATTGGCTCGATGTAGGTAACATCCGCCATTTCAGGGTCGGTCATGATCGTGGCGGGGTTGGAATTCACCAGAATGACTTTATAGCCTTCTTCACGCAAAGCCTTGCAGGCCTGTGCGCCCGAATAGTCAAATTCGCAAGCCTGACCGATAACGATAGGGCCGGCGCCGATGATAAGGATGGATTTTAGGTCGGTACGTTTGGGCATGGGTGGGTCTTTCTTTAAAATTTTAAAGTTTACATCTTTATCTTCTTGTTGCTACTATATTTATTACTAGGATTTTCTGATTCTACTAATTTTTTTTGTGGTTGTATTTCAGATTGTAATTCTTGATTTAATTGTTGTTGTAATTGTAGACTCAGATTTTGAAAGTCATTAAATGTGTAACAGCTGCCTTCATTATCCAAAATTAAAACATTAGAAAATTCGGCAGTTATTTTTTCAGGTGTTTTGCCCCCACTACTGGTACTAGTATTTGTATCATTATCGGTATTTTCTACTCTTAATTGTCCAATTTTTTCTAAATACTCATGAAATTCTTTTAATGAAATTCCTTTGTTAATCATTTCATCATATGTAAGAGAATTGCCATTGTTAATCATTTCATCATCTGTAAGAGAATTGCCATTGTTAATCATTTCATCATCTGTAAGAGAATTGCCATTTTTCCCTAAATATGATAAGTATTCTTCGTGAAACAATTCTAACCTATTTTTTTCTTCATCTAATTGTGCATATACGAGAAAATGGCATTGATGATTTTTAATACTTTTTATTTCTTTTAAAATTTCTGTATTACTTTTTTCATTTGCCACCTTCTTAAATTTATTAAACTCTGCTGTTTGTGAATTACCGTCACGTTTAAATTCTATCAAAATAAATTTATTATCTTGACCTAAAATGGTATCAGAGGTTTGTTTCTCATGATTGCCATCAAGGGGGGCAACAAATTGAAATTCACGATGATTATTTATTACAAATTGATACTCGACAGTTTTTTCCCACCATACTGGATTGTTATCTGACATATCACTTTCCTTTCTATTTAGCAAGCGTAGGTTGGATTGAAAACCCAACACAAACCGCTTAATCATCTAAAAACGTTGGGTTTGGCAACCCAACCTACCTTTGGGGTGTCTGAAATTGGTTCTCCATTTTCCCTGCAACCCAGCCCACCGCGTGCGTGCCTTGCGGCACACACCCTACCGACGGGTTCAAAGGTCGTCTGAAAAAACGCTTGTGGCGTTTGTTCCATCTGCTTTGCGATAAAGGCTGCCTGAAAAATTCCTGCCGTTGATGTTTCGGGCATTCTTTTTCAGACGACCTTTAATGCTTGAATCTACTGCAACCCGCCCCCTCCCCCGTGGGGGAGGGTTGGGGAGAGGGCATTCTCCAAATTGCGGCAATCTTTCCCAATACCTTCACCGCCCAAATACAAGCCTTGCGGCTTGTTACCCTCTCTCTAACTCTCTCCCACGGGAGAGAGGACGGGGCGGCTGTTGGAATTAAGGGTTCTGTAAACTAATCAGGTTGTGCAGGTTACTTTTCAGACGACCTGAAATCAATGGCTGTAAACCCAAGCTGCTTCTCAAACTGCCTACAACCGCAAAACCTGCTGCAACCTGCTCCCTCCCCCGTGGGGGAGGGCTGGGGAGAGGGCATTCTCCAAATTGCAGCAATCTTTCCCAACACCCTAACCACCTAAAATACAAGCCTTGCGGCTTGTTGCCCTCTCTCTAGCTCTCTCCCACGGGAGAGAGGACGGGGTGGCTGTTGGGATTAAGGGTTCTACAAAGAAAATAGGTTGTGCAGGCTGCTTTTTATTTTTCGGACGGCCTGCATCAACGTCTGCAAACCCAAGTTGCTTTTCAAACCACCTGCAACCGCAAAATCCGCAGCAACCTGCTCCCTCTCCCGTGGGAGAGGGCTGGGGAGAAGGCATTCTCCAAATTGCAGCAATCTTTCCTAATACCTTCACCGCCCAAATACAAGCCTTGCGGCTTGTTGCCCTCTCTCTAACTCTCTCCCACAGGGAGAGAGGATGGGGTGGCTGTTGGGATTAAGGGTTCTGCAAGGAAAATAGGTTGTGCAGGCTGCTTTTGCTTTTCAGACGACCTGTATCAACGGTTGTAAATCCAAGTTGCTTTTCAAATCGCCTGCAACCGTAAAACCTGCTGCAATCCGCTCCCTCCCCCGTGGGGGAGGGCTGGGGAGAGGGCATTCTCCGAATTTCGGCAATCTTTCCCAACACCCTAACCGTCCAAATGCAAGCCTTGCGGCTTGTTGCCCTCTCTCTAACTCTCTCCCACGGGAGAGAGGACGGGGTGGCTGTTCGGGTTAAGGGTTCTGCAAGGAAACAGGTTGTGCAGGCTGCTTTTTGTTTTTCAGGCGACCTGCAATCAACGGCTGCAAACCTAAGTTGCCTTTCAAATCGCCAAAATTCGCAAAATCTGCTGCAACCTGCTCCCTCCCCCGTGGGGGAGGGCTGGGGAGAGGGCATTCTCCGAATTTCGGCAACCTTTCCCAACAACTCAACCACCGAAATACAAGCCTTGCGGCTTGTTGCCCTCTCTCTAACTCTCTCCCACAGGGAGAGAGGACGGGGTGGCTGTTCGGGTTAAGGGTTCTGCAAGGAAAATAGGTTGTGCAGACTGCTTCTTGTTTTTCAGACAGCCTGCAATCAACGGCTGCTTATCCAATCTGCTTTTCAAACCGCCTGCAACCGTAAAACCTGTTGCAATCTACTCCCTCCCCCATGGGGAGGGCTGGGGAGAGGGCATTCTCCGAATTTCGGCAACCTTCCCCAACACCCTAGTCTCCCAAACACAAGCCTTGCGGCTTGTTGTCCTCTCTCTAACTCTCTCCCACGGGAGAGAGGACGGGGCGGCTGTTGGAATTAAGGGTTCTGCAAGGAAAATAGGTTGTGTAGGCTGCTTTTTACTTTTCAGACGACCTGCAATCAACGGCTGCAAACCCAAGTTGCTTTTCAAATCGCCTACACCCGTGAAACCTGCTGCAATCTGCTCCCTCCCCCGTGGGGGAGGGCTGGGGAGAGGGCATTCTCCGAATTTCGGCAATCTTTCCCAACACTCCAACCACTCAAAATACAAGCCTTGCGGCTTGTTGCCCTCTCTCTAACTCTCTCCCACGAGGAGAGAGGACGGGGTAGCTGCTGGGATGAAGGGTTCTGCAAGGAAAACAGGTTGTGCAGGCTGCTTTTTGCTTTTCAGACGACCTGCAATCAACAGCTGCAAATCTAAGTTGCCTTTCAAATCGCTTGCAACCGCAAAATCCGCTGCAACCTGCTCCCTCCCCTATGGGGGAGGGTTGGGGAGAGGGCATTCCCCGAATTTCGGCAACCTTTCCCAACACCCTAACCGCCCAAATACAAACCTTGCGGCTTGTTGCCCTCTCTCTAGCTCTCTCCCACGGGAGAGAGGATGGGGTGGCTGTTGGAATTAAGGCTTCTGTAAGGAAGACAGGTTTTGCAGGTTGTTTTTTGTTTTTCAGACGACCTGCAATCAACGGTTGTAAATCCAAGTTGCTTTTCAAACCGCCTGCAACCGCAAAATCTGCTGCAACCTGCTCCCTCCCCTGTGGGGGAGGGTTGGGGAGAGGGCATTCTCCGAATTGCAGCAATCTTTCCCAACACTCTAACCGCCAAAATAACAAGCCTTGCGGCTTGTTGCCCTCTCTCTAACTCTCTCCCACGGGAGAGAGGATGGGCGGTTGTTGCGATTAAGGGTTCTGCAAGGAAAATAGGTTGTGTAGGTTGCTTTTTGTTTTTCAGACGACCTTTATAAATGCTCAATTCAGTCGGCTTACACCCTATTATTTTCAAAAATCCAATCAAAATCAGCCATCTGCTACCGTGCAGGCTGCTTTTCCAATTCCTGCAACACGCGCAGGATTTCCGCCAGTACATCGTTTGTTTGCTGCAAAATTTCGTGATTCCAAAAACGCAGCACGGTAAAGCCCAGGCTGTTGAGATATGCTGTCCGCGCGTGGTCGTATGCGGCTTGTTCTGTGTGCTGCCCGCCGTCTGCTTCGATAATCAGCTTGGGCGTTACGCACATGAAATCAACAATATAATTTCCCATCGGCTGCTGGCGGCGGAATTTATAGCCGTTCAGACGGCCTGCCCGCAGGTGTTGCCATAATTTTGCTTCCGCCTCGCTCATTTCTTGACGCATGGCTTTGGCGCGTTGATTCAGGGCGGGGTTGTCGGCGGTCAATAGTTTTTCGGGCGGGTTCATTTTTGTTGTCGGGTTGCTGTTTGTGCAAGCCTTGCGGCTTGCTGTCCTCTCCCTAGCCCTCTCCCACGGGAGAGGGGATGGGGTTGCTGATTGAATTAAATGTTGCGGCAAGACAATCTTTTTTCAGACGACCGTTTGCGTTTTTATTTTGCACAGGCCGTCTGAAAACTTCCTTAAAAACTAGTGATAAATGTAATCAAACCCAAAATAATGCCTGGGGCGTTTGCCAGTATGATGGGGTAGTCGCGTTTTTCTTTCAAAAAGCCGTAGGCAAACCATAATGTGCAGTTGATGGCGGCGACGAGGGGTTGCAACGGCGAGCCGGGGTTGCCGGCAAGGTTGTTTTGGATTTGCGGGATATAAGAAACGTACATACCGACGCCGGCCAGGGTGGCGGTGACGGAAAGAATGTGCATTTGTTTTTCAGTCATTGGTTTTCCTTTCTGATTAGACGATTGGGTTTTCAGGCTGTACAGATGTTGATTTGCACAGGCCGTCTGAAAACTTCCTTAAAAACTAGTGATAAATGTAATCAAACCCAAAATAATGCCTGGGGCGTTTGCCAGTATGATGGGGTAGTCGCGTTTTTCTTTCAAAAAGCCGTAGGCAAACCATAATGTGCAGTTGATGGCGGCGACGAGGGGTTGCAACGGCGAGCCGGGGTTGCCGGCAAGGTTGTTTTGGATTTGCGGGATATAAGAAACGTACATACCGACGCCGGCCAGGGTGGCGGTGACGGAAAGAATGTGCATTTGTTTTTCAGTCATTGGTTTTCCTTTCTGATTAGACGATTGGGTTTTCAGGCTGTACAGATGTTGAGAGGGGGCTGAATTTATATTTTTGAAGTTTGGTTTTCAGACGGCCTGTTGTCGAGTTGAGTGTGGCCGTCTGAAAAAATCAGCTTTATTGTTTTGCTGCTTTGATATTGTCAATGAATTTGTCGAATAGATAGCCGACGTCTTGCGGGCCCGGGCTGGCTTCGGGGTGGCCTTGGAAGCAGAATACAGGTTTGTCTGTCAGTTCGATGCCTTGCAAGGTGTTGTCGAACAGGGATTTGTGGGTAATGCGTGCGTTGGTGGGCAGAGTGTCGGCATCGACGGCGAAACCGTGGTTTTGGCTGGTGATGACGACTTTGCCGCTGTCTAAATCTTGTACAGGGTGGTTGGCACCGTGATGGCTGAAGTGCATTTTTAGGGTTTTCGCGCCAATGGCGAGGCTGATGAGCTGGTGTCCTAAGCAGATGCCGAAGATGGGTTTGCCGCTTGCCATCAGTTTTTGCACGGCTTCGATGGCGTAGGTACAAGGCTCGGGGTCGCCGGGGCCGTTGGAGAGGAACACGCCGTCGGGATTGAGCGCCAATACCTCTTCCGCGCTGGTTTGGGCGGGGACGACGGTCAGTCGGCAGCCGCGAGAGGCGAGCATACGCAAGATGTTGGTTTTCACGCCGAAATCGTAGGCGACGACGTGGAACGGCTGTTCGGCAGGGGTAACGAAACCTTTGCCCAGCGCCCATTCGCCTTCGGTCCATTCGTAGGCTTCTTTGCAGGAAACTTCTTTCGCCAAATCTTTGCCGACCATGCTGCCGAACGCGGCGATGAGTTCTTGCGCTTTTTCAACCGTAGCGTCCGCGCCGGTCAGAATTGCGCCTCCTTGTGCGCCTTTTTCGCGCAGCAGCGTGGTCAGGCGGCGGGTGTCGATGTCGGCGATGGCGACGGTTTTGTTGCGCACCAGATAGTCGTGCAGGCTTTCGGAGGCGCGGAAGTTGCTGTGCAGCAGCGGCAGGTCGCGGATAATCAAGCCTGCGGCATAAACGCTGCCGCTTTCTTCATCTTCGGCGTTGGTGCCGGTATTGCCGATGTGGGGGTAGGTGAGGGTAACGATTTGTTTGCAGTAGGACGGGTCGGTCAGGATTTCCTGATAGCCGGTCATGGAAGTGTTGAACACGACTTCGCCGGAAGTCGAACCTTCGTAACCGATTGATGTGCCGTGAAATACGCTGCCGTCAGCGAGAACGAGAAGAGCCGGAGTGGTCATGATGAATCCTGTTTGCCTGATGATGGTCGGTTTGCAGAAACGGACAGGGGTCGTCTGAAAATTGTTTACAAAAAAGACCGCCTGAGAAAATATCGGCTAAAAAAAAACACGCCCCGCAGCCTTGATTTTGCTGCGTAACGTGCTTTTTCAGGCATAGCTGCCTATGCCGTAGAAGCAATGCATTCTACGTCAAAAAGCCATATCGTTCAAGCTGTGGTTTGGCAACGGATTTTCCCTTTACAATCATGAAGTCTGTTTCATTTTCGCCATTGTTCGCCGCATCAGATAAAAAAAACAGCCCGAACCCCACATAAATGACATCGTAAATGTTAGAATCGCATTCCGAGAAAATAAAAACAACGTCATCATCCGTCAGCCGACGATTTTATGAAAAAAGAACGCATTATGAAAAACAAATCTTCACGTTGCCCCGGCTCCATCCGTCCAATGATTTACAGCATCGCCTCCGCGCTCGCCCTGATGGGTGCAGCATCGCAAGCGCAAGCACAGTTTGCCAAAACCCCGCTTTACCTGCAAAACGAAAGCCAAATTACAGAGCAGCCGAAAGTCAAACATAACATTATGTTTTTTATTGATGATTCGCAGAGTATGAACCGTAATGCGGTTACTGGCGAATATACACCTGGTCCAACACGTATGCAGGTAACAAAGAACGCACTTAACGGAATATTGGAGAACCACAAAGACAAGTTTAATTGGGGATTGCAGACTTTATATAACGGTGGCAGTTCTGATACGACTCCGGAGGAAACCTTCGATCCGGAAAAGGCTTCTTGGCAAAAAATGATAGATAAAGTTAACAAAATGAAGCCAACAGGCCTAACGCCTGCCACAAGCCGTTATTATGAAGTTGTTACGCAGACAGTTATGCCAAATATTAAGTATCGCTGTCAAAAATCATATGTGGTGATGATGTCTGATGGCGATGCCAACTTCGGCTGTAATTTCCATTCTAAGGGGTTCAGCTATAACTTTGACTATGATAATCCTAAGGGGTACTACTCAATTTACCCTTCACCATACCGTCCTTTCCTACCTAAAAATGAAGCGGCTTACAAATATTTTGGTCCATCTGCGCTCGCAGGTTTGAGTCAGACGACATTGAGTGGATTGTGTTCGAAAGCTGGCGGGGTTGACAATATGCCTTATTGGGATAGTGCCGATGGATATAACGGTAAAGTTGGAGGTATTGAGTTTTTCAGCCGTACACTTTCTTGGAAAGATATAAAAACGGCTGCCGACGGTAATGGCAAAGATGCAGCAGGTGTAAGTTGGGATGGAGATCCATCCAAAGATCCAAAAGGGGTTGATTACAGTAAACAGCTTGTGCAAACTTTTACTGTAGGTTTTGGCCAAGGTATTTCTGATGCAGGTAAGGCATTTCTGACACGTGGAGCTAGCCAAGATGATTGGTATTTTAATGCAGATAAGCCTGAAGATTTGGAAAATGCATTCAATAAAATCATCAGTCTGATTTCGACTGATAGTGAAAGCCCACCATTTGAAGGTGAAGGTGGTACTGCTCCTGCAACTTCCAGTAGTGGTATTCCTGATCTGGCAGCAACCATCAAGCTGAATACAGGTTCATGGAGTAGTCAGATTCTATTCAATAAACTGAATGCAAAAGGCAGAAGGGTCGGTACCGATACCGATACCGATAATGGCCCTAAACCTTCTTTCGGTAATCGTAAAACGCTGATTAATACTGGTTCGAATACCTATGCTCTCGAAAACATTATTAATAATCCTCCTGAGTATATCAACAATGCCTATTTTGGCATTGAAGGCAGTAGCGATGACGAATGGAAAAAACTGCTTAATTGGACAGCTAGGGTCGGTAGTAATGACAGTGCATACAGCCCCTACCGTGACCGTAAATCCGGAGAGCGTGATTTGGGCGATATTTTGGATGGTTCTGTTGCTTCGGTCGGTAATCAGGAGCATGGTCGCCGCGAATATTTAGTTGCCGCAGCCAACGACGGTATGGTGCATATTTTTCAAAGCACGGCAGGAGACCATCCTTATGATTTGAAAGTCAGCTATCTGCCTGCCGGCATGGAGCAGGAAAAGGATGCTGCGAATCAGCCTATTACACTTGCCAAGTCGCTGAAAGATATTGCTCACGCAGATTACGGAAAATCCATCGAAAACCATAAATATGGCGTAAACGGTGGCTTTACCCTGCGTCAGACTCCTGTTGCCGAACAAGACAGCTCCTTATCGCAGCGCGTATTTATGTTTGGTGCGATGGGACAAGGCGGACGAGGCGCATATGCGCTCAATCTTGGCAGTACTAACAAAACCGCAAAAACAGGTTTGGATGTTGACACTACCGAATGGAATAAAACAGTTCCTTTGTTTGAAACTCCAAAAGGAGAGGCTAACAAATTAGGTTATACCATCGGTACACCGCAAATCGGTCGTGTTTCCATCAAACGTGAAACTGATGGTAGTGCCAAACTGGAGGAAAACATCCGCTATGCGGGATTCCTCGCCAGTGGCTACGCAGCTGAAGCAAAAGATGCAGAAGCCAATGAAACTGCGTTATATGTTTACGAAATGCTCGGTAAAGAAGTTGGTATAGGTGAGAAGCGCGGTCAGCCTGCGGGTGAAGAAGGTAAAGCAGGTAAGGAATTGGCGAAAATTATCGTGCCGGGCGGTGTAGGCGGTCTGTCCACACCGACACTGCTTGATACCGATTTTGACGGAGTTGTCGATTTTGCCTTTGCAGGCGACAGAGGGGGTAATATGTACCGCTTCGACCTGCGCGGTGAAACGCCGAAAAATTGGACTGCGGTCAAAATCTTCTCAGGTTCGTCAAGCAAGCCGATTACCTCGGCTCCTGCCGTATCACGAAAAGGAGCTAAGGAATACGTCGTGATTTTCGGTACAGGTAGCGAAATCTACCAAAGTGATTTGAGCAATACTGAAACACAATCGATTTACGGTATTTTGCAAAAACTGGATAAAGCGCCGAAAGATCTATTCGAAGACAAGACAAATCAGGATGTTACCGAGCAAAACCTGCGCGAGCAAACGATTACTGAGGTAGAGCAGTCATACAAAGATGAAAATGATCAGCCGAAAACCGGCAAAGCATTGTATCTGAGTAACAAAAAAATTGAAGACGCCCATAAGGGCTGGTTCATCAATCTAGGTTCTGGCGAGCGTGTCAGCATTAAGCCGACCATGATTCTGCGTACTGCCATCGTTACAATACGCAAGTACACTTCCGATGGCGGTAAGACAATCGGCAAAGAGGAATCAGAAAAAGACTTGTGTCTGCCTGTCAGCAACAATAAGTCAACCGAAACCAGTACAACCTTCCTCGGTATCAATGCTGATAACGGCGGCGCACTCAATAACCGTAGCGCACGTTTTACACCTGATATATTTAAGCGTGAATTGAGTGGTTTCGGTACACAATACGCCAACGGTTTGACTCTAGAAGGTATTATTGCCAGCTTCACCTTTATCGATCCGAACAAGCGTACAGACGATCCCGTTACCGCCGATGGTGACAGCGGTGGTACAGGTACGGATAAAGAGCTGGGTTATGGTTCTGGTACGCCTAACAATAAATGCTTCTCCGGTAAAGAAGATGATCACCGTAGTTTATTGTTGAATAAGAAGGATAAAGGGTCGCTTGAAGTGAAAGGCCGTATCTGCGGTCTGCAACGTATCAGCTGGCGCGAGCTGTTTTTCTGATTGGTTCGTGTAAGCGTATGAAGACCAAGAGGTCGTCTGAAAACTTGGAAACAGGTTTTCAGACGACCTTTCCTTTTTCTTTTGCATGGCTCTTTTAGTTATTCATTGAATTTTGAGCTGGGGCTTTTGCGCGGGTAAGATCCACGCTAAACTTCGTGATAAGTATTGGCGCAGCATTAGTCGTCAGGCCAAGCTTATTTTTATGCTGCTATCGAATACAGTTTGTCGAGATGTATTGGACACGGGAGTCTGATTGATAAAACAAAAGGTCGTCTGAAAACTTGGAAACAGGTTTCAGACGACCTTTCATTTGATATGCTTGATTCGATTAACCCGGTTTACCATCCGCACGCGGACGGATGAGCCAAGGGATGTATTTCCATGCGTAAAGCAGCAGCGCCAGCGCAAACAGGACTGAGGAAGTACGGATACTATGGACATAACCGGTACCGCCGACAAAAATCGCGACCATACGGATAAACGTGGAAGCAATCATCAACCAAAAAGCAATAGGTACGGATTTGGGCGGCGGGTAGATAGAGTTGCCGGTATGCCCGAGCGCGGTGCGCGCCATCATCCCCAAGGTCAGGACACCAATACCGCCGACGCCGATAAGGTGTACGCCGAGATTGAGGAACGAGGCGTGAAAGTAAGAAGCCCCGACAGCAATCAGTCCCAAGCCTGTGAACAAATAGCCTGCGAACAAAATCCACAGCATCGGTTCTTTCAAAACGGCTTTATACCACCAGCGGTAAACCTGCACGGTAAAAATCACACCCGCTGCAAAGGCAAAAGCAGATGAGAGCCAAGGCAGGGCTTGGTGTGCCATCAGCATGGCGGTCAACATAGGCAACCAAAGGGATGCGTGCGCTACCCATACCGGGCTGGGGATTTGCGGAACATTCAGGCGTTTGGAGGTAAAGAAGGAAATGATCCGCATACCGATAAGACCGATAAAGCCTGCGACCATAATCAAACCGGACTGCAGCCCGCTGAGAAGTGCGGCTGCGTTTCCGGCATGCAGTTGGAAGTGGAATGCGGCATGCGTGCAGCCTAGTACGACGATGGCGAACACGGCGACGTAGTTGCGTTTGTTCTTAGACCGGATAACGGGCAATGCCATGCAAACTGCGCCATACCAGAAAAACAGCGTACCCAGTATGCCGCTTGCGGTTGCCCCCCAACCTGGGATAAAAACAGCAATCCTTGCCGCCAACCAAAATGCGGTTAATCCGACCAAAACGCCTCCGCGCGTAGGCGGCTGCCCCGTCCAAGTGGCAACGGCGGTCAACAGAAAGGCAATGACGACAAGTCCGGCATACCCCCAAATCATTTCATGGGCGTGCCAGTAAAAGCCGCGCAACTCGGGCGTACCCGTATAGCCGAAACCCCAAAGCAGGATGGACAGTGCGCCGTATAATGCCGCCAGCGAGTAGAACGGGCGGAATGCCATTGCCCAAACAGGGTGTTTGAAAAAGGCGGTCATGGTAGTTCCTTGGTTTGTTTTTTGGAATGGTTTATTTTAAATTTGAATGGATAGGAAGGGGTCGTCTGAAAAAGCCAACATCGCGTTTTTGACTTTTCAGACGACCTTCTTGTCAGATTCCTTCAGGCGGCGGCAGGAACGGCTCGACTGCGGGAAACAGTTCGCGCTCTTCAAAGCGCGCATGGTCGCGCAGAGTAACGGCAAAGTCCTTATTCCACTCTTCATTAAGATATTTAGGATTTGCCATCATACCGCGCAATTTAGCGTGTTCCGCCTCGAAACGCTCACGCATCGCAGCGGGGATATTTTGCCAATATGGAGCAAACATGACCTCCTCTTCAGCAAAATGCGGTTCTAATTCAATAAAATGGGCTTCCAACTCTGTCTGATGACTTTCAGCAGGCGTACGCAGAAGGCGGACACAGAGAGAAAGGGCGTGATGGTGTTCGCGGGAAAGTTCGATAAGTGCTGGATGGCGTTTTAACGGCTTCATAATATTTGATTATAATGATAATAAATTATCAAACTGCACTGGATTAATTTAAATGTTTCGGATATTATGAAACTTAATCATATATAAAGTCAAACACATAACGGCGACAGTTCTCCGCAGGATACACTGCCGCCGTTCTAAAAAAATAATATATTTCGAACAGAGAAAACCATGTATCTGACGCAACATACGGATTATGGTCTGCGGGTATTGATTTATGCGGCCGTAAACGACGATTCGTTAGTCAATATCGGAACCATTGCCGAAGCCTATAATATTTCCAAAAGCCATCTGATGAAAGTCGTTACCGCACTTGTCAAAGGCGGATTTCTAACCAGTACAAGAGGGAAAGGAGGCGGACTGCGTCTGGCAGACACTCCCGACAAAATCAACGTTGGCGCAGTCGTGCGCCATCTTGAGCCTATGCAGATTGTCGAATGCATGGGTGAAAACAACGAATGCCTGATTACACCATCCTGCCGTCTCGCCGGTATTTTGGGCGGAGCGATTAAGGCTTTCTTCGCACATTTGGACGGATTTACTTTGCAAGATTTGCTTAATAAGCCGACTTATGATTTGTTGTATGAACCGAAAATTGAAATCATTGCAGAAAAAGTGAACGGCAAAACAGCATGATTTAACCCGTCAAATAGAGTATGCGAAAGTTTTGATAGGGTCTGTAGGTTAGGTGGTAGTGGAAATTATCAGGCGTATTTTTGTAATCGTAATATGCTTGTATAGGTAAGTTTTATTTTCAGACGACCTATAAATAGGTAAACGAAATAGGTTTGTTCTTCTGTTCTTGTCAGTTTCTTGTTGATGGAGCTGGAAATAAATCTGAATAAACCCTATAACAATAATGTTTGTGCCATTTGTTTGACGGGGCGTTACTCCATTGTTGTTATTTTATCTGTACGTTATATTATAAATTTTGAACTTTTTCTGTTAACCGCATTCTAATGCAACCAAATGAGGCATTGCGTCCTCTTTTTCTTTTGTTTTGTTGTGATAATGAATAGCAATATCAAAATATTATGTCGTATGATATTAAGTTGAAGAAATATTCTCAGATGGATATTCACTTTTAAAACAAATGTAAAAATAGGTTGCAAACAAAAATTGTTGCTATTATCATGCGTCGATTATGAATAAAGAACGAATTTTAACTCCAGCAGTCGTCATCTCGGTGGTTTTAATCCACGCGGGTTTGGTCGCGTTGTTATGGCAAGCACACAAGCCGCCTGTGCCGGAAATGATGAATATTGAGTTTGTCGATTTGGCAGATTTGGGTGGTGATGGTGGCGGAGACGGTAGTCCTGAAGGCGAAGGTGCGCCGGCAGCTCCGGAAAAGACGCCTGAGCCTGAAAAGCCAAAGCCAAGGCCGAAACCTAAGCCGGTTGAGCCTCCAAAGCCTATTATCAAGCCGGTGGTGACGAAAAAAGAGGATGCTGATATCCAGCAGCCTAAAGAGAAGCCGAAGCCGGTTGAAAAACCGAAACCCGAACCTAAGCCTGAACCCAAACCTGAGCCTAAACCGGAGCCACGCCCAGAGCCTAAGCCTGAACCTAAAACAGAATCCAAACCTGCGCCTCAAGTTTCGGAATACACCGGTACTAAAACCGGTCCGAATACTGCGGAAAACGGAAAAGGCAGTGGAGAAGGTAAGGCCCTTCACGGTGAGGGTAAAGGAAGTGGTGGCGGTACGAAAGGTACCGGCAGCGGACGCGGTGAAGGCAGTGGAGCAGGCAGTGGCGGTGCCAAAGGTGAACATGGATCAGGTACCGGTAGCGGCGGAGGCACCGGAAGCGGAGGTGGAAGCGGTGGTCCTCCTGCCATCGTAGATAAAGGTTTCCTCCCTACTCCGGCTTATCCTCCTCTCTCTCTAGAAAACGGAGAAGAAGGGATAGTGCATTTATCTATTCTTGTTCAACCCGGTGGTAAGGTTGTAAAAGTTACCGTAACTAAAAGTAGCGGATTCCAACGTTTAGATAATGCAGCAAGGAAGGCAGCGACTGCCGCCGGCAGCCGATACCCCACAAACCGTTTGACAGAATACCGAGGTAAAATTAATTTCCAACTTCAGTAAATGAACGCGAATTACCTGTATTTTGACAAAAAGAAATTTTTAATTTTATTTTTAATCTGGAAAAATTATGGATTTGAAATTAGTGTTTGAATCAGGCGATTTCGTCCTGATCAGTGTATTCGTACTGATGCTGTTGATGAGCATTGTTACTTGGTGTCTGATTATCCTGCGCACTATCAAACTGAAAAAAGCCAAAAGTGCCAATGCTGAAGTGAAAACGCAAATGCTGAATGCTTTTACGCTGTCAGAGGCGGTACAGAAAGTGAAGAGCATTGATTCACCCATGAGCCGTGTAGCGGACGAATCTTTGCGTGCTTACCAAAGCTATCGTCAAAGCAATGCGAAAACACTTACTACTGAGCTGCCTTTGAATGAATACCTCGTCATTCAAATCCGAAACAGCATGGAGCAAGCTATGCGCCAGTTTGACTATGGCATGACTGCTTTAGCGTCCATTGGTGCAACCGCTCCGTTTATCGGCTTGTTCGGTACGGTTTGGGGAATTTACCATGCTTTAATCAATATCGGTCAAAGTGGGCAAATGAGTATTGCTGCCGTTGCCGGTCCGATTGGTGAGGCGCTGGTATCCACTGCTGCCGGTTTGTTTGTCGCCATTCCTGCTGTTTTGGCGTACAACTTCCTCAATCGCGGTAAGAAAACCCTCTCTCAAGATATGGACGCTTTTGCACACGATCTGCACGTCCGCCTGTTGAATCAAAAGGACTAAATTATGGCATTCGGCTCAATGAATTCCGGCGATGACGCGCCGATGTCGGACATCAACGTTACGCCTTTGGTCGATGTGATGCTGGTGTTGTTGATTGTTTTCATGATCACCATGCCTGTATTGACCCACTCGATTCCTTTGGAATTGCCGACCGCTTCGGAAAAAGCGGCAAAGCAGAAGGAGAAACAGCCTAAAGATCCGCTGCGACTGACGATAGATGCCAACGGCAGCTACTATGTTGGCGGTGATTCTGCGACTAAAGTCGATATTGATACGGTGATTTCACGTTTGAAAATCGAGAAGCAGGAAAATGCGGATACCATCATAGCGATTGCGGCTGATAAAGCAGTCGAGTACGAATACGTCAACAAGGCACTCGAAGCCGCGCGTGAAGCCGGTATCAGTAAAGTCGGCTTTGTAACTGAAACTAAGGCGCAATAGGATTATCAATATATGATAAAAGGTCGTCTGAAAGGCTAAAGACTTTTCAGACGACCTTTTTATGAATGGGTTGCCACTCTTTGCCTTTGCTATCTTCCTCAACAAGGTAAGCATCGGGCAGGTGATAGGCTAGGGAAGTGATAAAGGTCGTCTGAATCACTATCAAGCGTTTTCAGACGAACTTTCGTGTTAAATACAACAGGAATAGTACGGATTTGCGTCCCGTCAATACGGAGCATACTACGACCGATTACAATGACTCGGAATTTTCCGGATTTTCAATATTTAAGTTGTCCATTTCTTCTCGATGCGTAGCAAACCATTCTCCGACAACTTGGTTGACTTCTTCTATACCTTGCTTTTTAAGGCTGGAAAACAGTTGCACGCTGATGCGCTGACGGGTCATATAGGGTTTGAGCGATTTTTTGACTGCGCCCAAAGTTTTGATTTGATCGTTTTTCGACAGCTTGTCGGCTTTCGACAACAAAATATGAACGGGACGGCCGGTAATGTGAAAAAAGTCCAGCATCCGCAAATCCAGCTCTTTTAACGGGTGGCGCGCATCCATAATCAACACCAAGCCGATGAGCTGGCGTCGTTGTTGGAGGTAGTCGCCCAAGAGTTTTACCCAATGCGTACGGATGGCTTCTGGGACTTGCGCATAACCGTAGCCCGGCAAATCGACCATGAAGCTGCCGTTGCTCAATTCGAAGAAATTGATGTGTTGGGTTCGTCCCGGCGTTTTGGAAACATAGGCGAGCCGGACATGATTGGTCAGGGTATTAATCGCACTGGATTTGCCTGCGTTACTCCGTCCGACAAATGCGATTTCTGCGGGCGTGTCGGGCAGGTCTTTGAGATGGTTGACGGTGGTGAAGAATTTGGCGTTCTGAAAGAGGTTCATCCGTATTTCCTTGTTTCCTAGGATGGAGTGGCAGAATTTGCCGTGTCCATGTTGCGAAACATGGTAGTAATTTAATGTAAATCTAGTATAGAATAGCACGTTTATAGAATTATCGGTTTTTATCGGGTAAAATTTATCCGGCGTTTTGAGTATAAAAAAGGCATTGTCGCGGTATGCAATGCTGTAATCAGGAGCACTCCATGAAACGATTGACTTTAGCGGCCTTGGTTTTGGCTGCCGGTGCGGCTGTCGCTGCCCCGAAAGCGGATATTGCAAAAGGCAAAGAAGTGGCTACTACCATTTGTGCGGCATGTCATGCGGCAGACGGTAACAGCGGTATTGCTGCATATCCTAAGCTTGCCGCACAACATACTGGCTATATCTACCGTCAAACCTTGGACATTAAAGAAGGCAAACGTACACACGGCTCTGCCGCTGTGATGAAACCTATGGTGATGAACCTGTCCGAACAAGACATCCTGAATGTGTCCTCATTCTATTCCAAACAGCAACCTAAACCCGGTGAAGCCAACCCTAAACAAAATGATCCTGTTTTGGGCGGCAAAATCTACCGCGGCGGTTTGGTGGATAAAAAAATCCCTGCATGTATGTCCTGCCACGGTCCTAGCGGCGCGGGTATTCCGGGCGGCGGCACTGAAATCGTCGCTTATCCGCGCTTAGGCGGCCAACATATGGCTTATGTGGTCGATCAAATGAAGGCGTATAAAACCGGACAACGCAAAAATGCGATTATGGAAGACATCGCCAAACGCTTGACCGAAGAAGAGTTGAATTCAGTTGCCAACTTTATCCAAGGCCTGCATTGATTTCTGCCGGATTTTTACTGTTTGTCCGCTTTTGCGGCGAACGTGAATAAGAGGTCGTCTGAAAACTCCTGCTCTTTTGGGCTTGGTTGTTTTCAGACGACCTTGTGCGATGGTAGCTGCCGCTCTTAAGGCAATAAGTTTTTTCAAATGGCGGCTCTGGACTTTTTACCCCATCATATCTACCTGTCCGCGCCGTTTCCAATGTTTGGGTTCTTCCGAACCCTGACAGTCTTTGTATTCCTTATAGAATCAAACCGCTATGAGCAAATCCTCTTCATCCGTCCCTCTTATCCACAAACCTTGGTTCGCTTTTTTAAGCTCCATGCGTTTTGCCGTTGCCCTGCTCAGTCTTTTGGGCGTCGCTTCGGTTATCGGGACGGTGTTGCAGCAAAACCAGCCGCAGGTCAATTATGTCGTGAAATTTGGTCCGTTTTGGGCGCAAATTTTCAACTTTTTAGGCTTGTACGATGTCTATGCATCCGCCTGGTTTGTGGTCATCATGATGTTTTTGGTGATATCGACCAGCTTGTGCCTGATTCGTAATGTTCCGCCTTTCCTTCGTGAAATCAAATCATTCCGTGAAAACGCCAAAGAAAAATCATTGGCTGCGATGCGTCATTCGACCGTTTTGGAAGGCAAGATGTCGTCTGAAATCGCCCAACGTTATCTCGAAGTACAAGGTTTCAGCTGCAAAACCGTAACGCGCGAAGACGGATCGGTTTTGGTTGCCGCCAAAAAAGGGGCGATGAACAAGTGGGGCTATATTTTTGCCCATGCCGCGCTGATTGTGATTTGTTTGGGCGGCTTGATAGACAGCAACCTATTGCTGAAAATCGGCATGCTGACCGGACGAATCGTGCCGGACAACCATTCCGTCTATGCCAAAGACTTCAAGCCTGAAAGCGTCTTGGGTACGTCAAACCTGTCGTTCCGCGGCAATGTAAACATTACCGAAGGGCAAAGTGCGGACGTGGTCTTCCTCAACGCCGACAACGGGATGCTGGTTCAGGATTTGCCGTTTGACGTGAAGCTGAAGAAGTTCCACATCGACTTTTACAATACCGGTATGCCGCGTGATTTTGCCAGCGATTTGGAAATTACCGACAAGGAAAGCGGCAAAAAATCCGAACACACCATCCGCGTCAACCATCCGCTGACGCTGCACGGCATTACCATCTATCAAGCGAGCTTTGCCGACGGCGGCTCCGATTTGAAATTTAAAGCATGGAATTTGGGCAACCCAAGCCGCGAGCCGGTAACGCTCAAAGCGACGTCTATGCGCGAATTCCCGCTCGACATCGGCAATACTTCCTACAAGCTGGAGTTTGACCAATTCACGTCCATGAACGTAGAAGATATGGGCAAGTCGTCTGAAAAAGAGCAAACCCTGCAATCTGCGATTAACGACGTACGCGCCGTGTCCCAAGAGAACAAAAAATACACCAACATCGGCCCATCCGTTGTTTACCGAATCCGCGACAAAGCGGGGCAGGCTGTCGAATATAAAAACTACATGCTGCCTATTAAACAAGAACAGGATTATTTCTTCATTACCGGCACGCGCACAGGTCTGGAACAACAATACCGTTGGCTGCGTATTCCTGCCGATAGAACCTCCAAACCCGATACCTTCATGGCGATGCGCGAACTCTTGAAAGACGAAGCCGCACGCAAAACCGTTATCCGCAACGCGACCTTGAACGCGCCCGAAAACATCCGCGAGCAATTTACCCTTGCCGCCGAAAACACCTTGGGCATTTTTGCGAAAGGCGGCTATTTGGCGTTGGACGAATTTATCACCAAAAACATCCCCAAAGAGCAGCAGGAAAAAATGCAGGGATATTTTTACGAAATGCTGTTCGGCGTTATGAACGCCGTATTGGAAGAAACCATCCAAAAATACAAGCTGACCGAGTGGCCTCAAGACGAAGCGCGCAACCGCTTCCTGCTGCACAGCATGGACGCCTACACCGGTCTGACCGAATATCCCGCACCCATGCTCCTGCAACTGGACGGCTTTGAAGAAGTCCGCTCTTCTGGCTTGCAAATGACCCGTTCGCCCGGTGCATTTTTAGTCTATTTAGGCTCTGTTTTGCTGGTTCTCGGCACGATATTTATGTTCTACATCCGCGAGAAACGCGCGTGGGTTTTGTTTTCAGACGACCGTATCCGCTTTGCCATGTCCTCCAGCCGTAACGAACGCGACCTGCAAAAAGAGTTTCCGCAACATACACAAAGCCTGCAACGACTGGCGAAAGATTTGAACCATGACGCATAACCCTAAAACCCTACCCGAACACGAGCTGCTGACGCACAAATCGTTTCTCAAGTCCCTGAATACGGTCGACTGCATATTCGCCCTCTTGACCGCAGCCGGCGCATTCTTCGCCCAAACCCGCATCCAGCACACCATGGACATCTACGAAATGGTGATTTTGTGGGCAAGCGCGGGCATTACCGTCTTTTTAGGCTGGTTTTTCAAACCCATGCGCTGGTTTGTACCTTTGTGTGCCGTCCTCGCATACGGTGCAGTCATGCTCTACGATGGCGAAATCAAACACGCCGACGGCTTCCTGCTCAAATACTTCCTCAGCAGCCAGTCCGCGATTATGTGGCAATGCGCCTTCATCTTCTTCGCACTCTTCGCCTACATCGCCGGCGCCGTGCTGGCACAACGCAAAAACGTCGGCACCAACACCCTGCTCGGTATGGGTTCTGTATTCGCTTGGGTGTCCGCCGTCGCAGGCTTTACCGGACTTTTAGTGCGCTGGCACGAAAGCTACCTCCTGCGCCCTGACGCAGGACACATCCCCGTTTCCAACCTCTACGAAGTCTTCATCCTCTTCCTCGTCATCACCGCCCTGATGTACCTCTACTACGAAGCCCGTTTCGCCGTACAAAAACTCGGCGGCTTCGTCTTCAGCTTCATGGCGATCGTTGTCGGCTTCGTCCTTTGGTACAGCTTTTCCCGCGAAGCGCACACCATACAACCCCTGATTCCCGCCCTGCAATCATGGTGGATGAAAATCCACGTCCCCGCCAACTTTATCGGCTACGGCTCATTCTGTATCGCCGCCATGCTCGGTATCGCCGAACTTTGGGCATTGAGAACCGAAAATGCCGGCAAAAAATCATGGCTGCCGCATTCGCAAGTTATCGAAGAAGTCATGTATAAAGCCATCGCCGTCGGCTTTCTGTTCTTCACCATCGCCACCATACTCGGCGCACTGTGGGCTGCCGACGCATGGGGACGCTACTGGAGCTGGGATCCGAAAGAAACATGGGCATTCATCGTCTGGCTCAACTACGCCGTCTGGCTGCACCTGCGCCTCGTCGCAGGCTGGCGCGGCAAAATTCTCGCATGGTGGGCAGTCATCGGACTGTTCGTTACCGCCTTCGCCTTCATCGGCGTCAACATGTTCCTGAGTGGCCTGCACTCTTACGGCACCTTGTAAGCATCAAGGCACAATATCGAAAGGTCGTCTGAAAAGCCCATACGGTTTTCAGACGACCTTTTTTAAATACGGGTCATGTTTGTATCCCTTCTATCTTGATGGCTTCCGTTTAAAACAGAGATCGTACCCATAAGAAAAAAGCGAGTATGCCCCCTCTATTTAAACAAAGGTCGTCTGAAAATAGTTTTATATTTTCAGACGACCTTTTATTTGCATAAAGCACTAAAGGCTTAGTAGCGGTATGCAGCCAGTTTGCGCCGTATTTCAGGAATAGCGGCTTTCGCGGCACGTTCTCCCTCGGCAATGGCACGTTGTTTTTGGCTGAAGCCGCCGACCGCGCCTAAGTCCAAGACTTGGGGATGGATGACGACATTTGCTTGGCTCAATTCATGTTGCAGGGCGGATTGCGACATGACGTTGATGGATTGGTCGAGGTAGGAGAAAAAGCCTTGTTTGAGGTTTTTAGACGGCCGATCGGAAATATCGACAGCAATGATGAAGTTTGCCCCCTGTTTTTTTGCCGCGCTGACGGGTACAGGCTGGGTTAGTCCACCGTCAACGTATCGGCGGCCGCCGATTAGGACAGGTTGGAACACGTTGGGGATGGCGGCAGATGCGCGGACTGCTTGTCCGGCATTGCCACGGTTGAAGGCGACGGCTTTGGAAGATTCGAAGTCGGTGGCGACGGCGGCGAATTTAATCGGGAAGTCTTGAATCGGGCGGTTACCGACTTTACGGTTAATATAGTCTTGCAGTTTTTGTCCTTTGATAAAGCCGCTGGTGGATAGGGTTAGATCGACCAAATCGGTTGAGCCGAGAATTTCGGCTTCCAATTCCAAACGGTCGGGACTTGCGCCGGAGGCATACAGGCTGCCGACGATGGCGCCTGCCGACGTACCGGTAACAATTTTGACGGGGATGCCGTTTTGTTTGAGGACTTTGATGATGCCGATATGGGCAAACCCTTTGGATGCGCCGCCACCGAGTGCTAAAGCAACGACTGCCTGTGGTTTGGGGGGAGGGGTGATTTGGGTGTTGTGCCGCGGCGGGTTGACGGGGGAAGTGTTGCTTGGACATGCGCTGAGGATTAGAACGGAAGAGACGGTCAGCGCGGTACGGAAAACGGAGGAAAAGGAGGATTTCATTTTCAGACGACCTCAGTGTAAGAAGAATGTTTTGTCAGGGTGATAATGGAACACGGTAAATTTTATCTTATCGGTTACGTTAAGATATTATCGTTTGGGATTATCGCACAGCAAGAGGTCGTCTGAAAACGGTTTGTCATTGTTTTTCAGGCTTTTTCAATGCCTTATAGTCTGCCGGTGCAGGAGGGGCGGTTTCCGGCATGATGATGACGGTACTTGAACGGTCGTCCGTCAGCATTTGTGCGGCTTTTTGTACTTCTTTGGCGGTTACGGCCTGTATGCGGCGGCGGATTGCGGCTTCATCGGAATATTTGAACCCGCGCGCTTCCAAACGACCCATCAGCGAAGCTTGTGAAACCATAGAGTCACGCGCGTAGATTTCGCCCGCCAATGCCTGTGCTTTGATGCGGTCGAGCTCTTCTTTGCTGATGCCGTTGTCGGCGATGTCTTTGATTTCGGACTTCATCTGCGTAAGCAGGGTTTCGGCGGATACGTTTTCAGCAGGCATTCCAAATACGCCGAACAGCGGCATTTCTCGACTGAGCAGGTCGTAATGGGCATTTGCGCTTAATGCACTTTGTTTGCCGCGCACGAGGTTTTTGTCCAAACGGCTGGAAGTGTTGCCCGCCAAAACGTCAGTCAGGACATCCAAGGCGTAAGGCAGCTTGTCGTCAAGGCGGGAGAGGGCGGGAACGCGCCAGCTGATGGCAGCCAACGGTTGACGGGTAACGGGAGAGAAAGCTTGGGCAAAGGAAGGGGAGCGTTTGACGGGTTCGGCTTTCAGATTGTTCCGCTCAGGCAAAGATTTACGCGGTATTTTGCCGAACAATCCTGCCGCCGTGCGCAGGGTCTGTTTGGCATCGACATCGCCGACGATGACCAAAACGGCATTATTGGGTGCGTAGAATTGTTTGTACCAAGCGCGCAAATCGTCGGCGCGCAAGGTGTTCAGGTCTTCCATATAGCCGATAATGGAGGCTTTCATGGAGGGCAGGGTAAAGCTGTTCAGATAGATTTGTTCCCACATTTTCCCGCCAGCATCGTCTTCCGTGCGCTGGCGGCGTTCTTCTCGGATAACGTTCATTTCGGTAGCGAACTCTTTATCGCTGAAATTGAGGTTGTGCATCCGGTCGGCTTCAAGTTTGAGAACTTCGGGCAAGTTGGCAGAGGCGATATTGGCGTAATATACCGTTTCGCTGCGGTTGGTGTAGGCATTGTCGTTGCCACCCAAACGGGCGATGCGGCTGCTGTATTCGCCCGATGGTACGGAAGGTGTCCCTTTAAACATCATGTGTTCTAAGGCGTGGCTCAATCCGCTTTTGCCCGGTTTCTCATCCACGCTGCCGACTTTGTACCAAATCTGGGAAACGGCGACAGGCGCGCGGCGGTCTTCTTTGACGATGATTTTCAGACCGTTGGGCAGGGTTTGGGATAAGGTTTGTGCGAAGGTGGCGCAAGAGAGGAGGCAGGCAGATAAAAAAACATAACGGCTCAGCATAATGGCTCCTAATAAATGGTAATGGACAGACTGTAACAAGAAATTTGCCCTCAGGCTATAAAAAAGGTCGTCTGAAAACCCCGATTCAAGGTTTTCAGACGACCTTTCCACATTTTAAAGTCAGGAGAATCAGACTTACACGATGCCTTGCGCCAGCATCGCATCGGCGACTTTGACGAAACCGGCGATGTTCGCACCGTTGACGTAGTTGGTTTTGCCATTTTCAGTGCCGTATTTCAGGCAAGATTCGTGGATGCTGTGCATGATGTCGAACAGACGTTGGTCGACTTCTTCGCGGCTCCAAGACAGGCGGACGGCGTTTTGGCTCATTTCTAAGCCTGAAGTTGCCACACCGCCGGCGTTGGAGGCTTTGCCCGGTGCATACAGGATGCCCGCTTTGATGAATTGCTCGACCGCGCCCAAAGTGGAAGGCATGTTCGCACCTTCGGCAACGACGTAGCAGCCGTTTGCCAGCAGGGTTTTGGCAGCATCTTCGTCCAATTCGTTTTGGGTCGCGCAGGGCAGGGCGACTTCGGCGGCAACGCCCCACGGTTTTTGGTTTTCAAAGTATTTCAAACCTTGTTCTTTGGCGTAGGTGGAAACACGTTCGCGGCGGACTTCTTTCAGCTCGATAAGCGCGGCGAGTTGGTCTTCGGTCATGCCGCTGTCGGGGAAGAGGACGAAACCGTTGGAGTCGGAAATGGTCAGCACTTTCGCGCCCAGTTGGATGGCTTTTTCGGCGGCGTATTGTGCGACGTTGCCGGAGCCGGAAATCAGAACGCGTTTGCCTTCAATCGAATCGCCGCGCGTTTGCAGCATGGATTGGACGAAATATACGGTGCCGTAGCCGGTCGCTTCGGGACGGATGAGGCTGCCACCCCATTCGAGGCCTTTGCCGGTCAGAACGGAGGCAAATTCGTTGCGGATTTTTTTGTATTGTCCGAACAGGAAGCCGATTTCGCGACCGCCTACGCCGATGTCGCCTGCGGGTACGTCGGTGTTCGGACCGATGTGGCGGTAGAGTTCGTTCATAAAGGCTTGGCAGAAACGCATCACTTCAGCGTCGGATTTGCCTTTTGGATCGAAGTCGGAGCCGCCTTTGCCGCCGCCCATAGGCAGGGTAGTCAGAGCGTTTTTGAACACTTGTTCAAAGGCGAGGAATTTCAATACGCCCAAATCGACGGTCGGGTGGAAACGCAAGCCGCCTTTGTAAGGGCCGATGGCGGAGTTCATCTGAATGCGGTAGCCGCGGTTGACTTGGACTTGTCCTTTGTCGTCCATCCAAGTGACGCGGAACATAAGCACGCGCTCGGGTTCGACGATGCGCTCAAGCAGATTTTGCTGGGTGTATTTCGGGTTTTTCGACAAAAACGGACCCAAACTCATGAATACTTCTTCAACCGCTTGGTGAAACGGCTCTTGATTGGGGTTGCGTTGTTTTAGATTGGCAAACAAGGCATTCAGGTCAGTCATTTGGTGCTCCTTGAGAATAGGATTAAAGAGATAATGAATTTACGGAAAGAAATATAAACCTAATTTTTTTGGCTGCCAAGCGGTTTTTACGAAAATTGTTGACATTATTTTTTTGAGAATTTTATTATTTGGTATATATTGCCAATAAAATAAAAAATTTATTTTTAAAATTCTATTATTTTGATATAAGTTGAATTTATATTCTAAGTAGTTAAACTAGAAATTTAGAGTGAGGCGGCGTAAAAATTTAATCTGACGCAAATTTTCATGTAAATATGACTAATATTGTCAACAATATCGCTGATTTTTTGCTTGAAAAAGAAGCTAAGAAAGAAAATAACACATTAAAAAATGAATCTTGTTTGAGCTGGAAAAGCGTAATTTCGGAACATTCGATAAGGGATCATGTAAAGGTCGTCTGAAAACCGGATTTGCCGTTTTCAGACGACCTTAGATTTTCATTAAAAGCCATGTATTCGCGCATCTGGATGCTATACAATACGCCCCAAAGCATTTCCAACAACACACACTCTTAAAGGATACCAATGAAAGCCTACCATGACTTAATGCGCCACGTTCTCGAAAACGGCACCGACAAATCCGACCGTACCGGCACAGGCACGCGCTCGGTGTTCGGTTATCAAATGCGCTTCGATTTGAGTCAAGGCTTTCCGCTGCTGACCACCAAAAAGCTGCACTTGCGCTCGATTATCCATGAGCTGCTTTGGTTTCTCAAAGGCGATACCAATATCAAATACCTGAAAGATAACAATGTTTCCATTTGGGACGAATGGGCGGACGAAAACGGCGACTTGGGACCTGTGTACGGCTACCAATGGCGCAGTTGGCCTGCACTCGACGGCTGCCATATCGACCAAATTGCCAATGTGGTGGAACAAATCAAGAAAAACCCCGATTCCCGCCGCCTGATTGTGTCGGCATGGAATCCCGCGCTGGTGGATGAAATGGCATTGCCGCCTTGCCATGCGCTGTTTCAGTTTTACGTTGCCAACGGCAAATTGTCCTGCCAGCTTTACCAACGCAGCGCGGACATCTTCCTCGGCGTACCGTTCAACATTGCCAGCTACGCGCTGTTGACCATGATGATTGCCCAAGTTTGCGGGTTGGAAGCAGGCGAATTTATCCACACCTTCGGCGATGCGCATCTGTACAGCAACCATTTCGAACAGGCAAAACTGCAATTGAGCCGCGACTTCCGCGCGCTGCCGGTGATGAAAATCAATCCCGAAGTCAAAGACTTGTTTGCATTCAAATTTGAAGATTTTGAGTTGGAAGGCTACGACCCGCATCCGCACATCAAGGCTGCCGTAGCGGTGTAGGGTAGGGAATAGATAAAAGGTCGTCTGAAACTTTTCAGACGACCTTTTGATTACGGCTGGTTTATAGGATGCCGTTGGTGTGCACGTGGTCTTCCGTTACCGGTAAGGTTTTGTGCTGGTAGGAATAGACGGAATCTTGAATAGTGTTGATGTTTTTGCTGACGCTGACCAATACGTCCGACAGGCTGAGGTTGCTGCCTTTGGTATTGACATTATCAAGTGTGTCTCCGTTATGGGTGTTGGAGTTGGAATAAACATCAATATCCGATTCATAACGCAGCCAGGTTTTGTAAATTGGGCCTTTGATGTCGGTTACCAAGGTATTGTTTGCCATATTTAAATTAGCATTAACCTTGCCGTCGCCGGTGCTGCGGACTTCAACGATGCTGTTATCCAGGCGTCCGTGCAGCGACAGGGTATTGTTGGTAACGTTATATTCCTTGGCATTTGTACGCATAAACGCAAATTCGGCATAACCACCGGATTCTTCACGAACCGTAACGGCGTTGTTGTTCAGCGTAACCGAACCATGCATCGGTACGTCAGAGTGGTGTTCTTCAATATAGAAAGGAACAGCTCCACTCTTCATTTTGCCAATATCGGCAATATTATCACTGATGTTAATGGTGCTGGTGCCGATACCTTTTTCCTTAGTTTGAGGAGCGTAGGTGTCATTAATGACCGCCATCAGGTATTTGGTTGATTCGCCGCTGATTTTGTTGCCGGTAATGTTTAGTGTGTAATCCATTTTTTGTTCATGGTTACGGAATTCGATACCGTAGGTTTGGATATTGTCTTTATAGACCTCCAAGTTATTGATTGTGTTGTTGCTGATGTCAAAATAGCCTTTATCTTTACTGTGTAAGTCGCGGCGTTGCGTATTGGTCTGTACTTGGATACCGGAATACATATGGTAGTCGTATCCCGGAGTGTCATCGACCGCAAGACGGAAAGAAGTGTCCTGTGTAATGACATTACCGGATATTTTGACGTTATCCAGCGAGAATTGGCGGTTATAGACCGCAATACCGTACAGTCGGTCGCCATTCAGTGTGTTGTTCTCAATTAAAACGTCTGTGCCGTCATGCACGTCCAGACCTTTCCGGTAGTTGTGGTCGGTCGTATTTTTGCGGTAGGTAATGCCGTAATTGTAGCTACCTGCAGCGGCGGCGATGCCGTAGCCGGTGCCGCCATCATCTTGGTGTCCGTTCCAGGACAAGAGGTTGCCTTCTCCGAGGAAATTCTTTTGATAGGAAACCAGTGCGCCGGCAACGCGGTTGTGGTGCAGTTTGGAGTCAACGATACGGTTATTTTCACCTAAAGGCAGTGAATCGTATTTGTCGTCGATGGAGCCGTTGGCAACACGGTCTTTATAAGATAGTTTGTAGCCTGCTTCGCGCATGAGTGCAGCGGTAGAGGTAAAGGTTACACCTGCACGGTTTGCACCGGATACTTCCACTTTGCTGATCAGGGTGTTGTCTGCATCGTTGACTAAAATGCCGTTTACTTTACCGAAATAGCTTAAACCTTTGCGGTAGAAATCAGCGTTGGTGTATCGAACGGATAGGTCGGCAATCGTTTTGCCATTTTGACCATCTACCAAGATACCCGCAAAAGCTCGAACATCATCGTGGTTGGTGTTGGAATTGAATATACCAACTTGGGCTTTATCAAAGTTGATTTGGGTTTTGCCCATGCCAGCACCGAAGATGCCTTTAACACCGGAGGTATTATTGTCGATAACGATTTGGTCAGAAATGTAATAAGTGCCGTCCATAAACAGCATGGCTTTTTCTTTATGAGCAGCTTCGAGCGCGGCTTTGATAGCCGCCAGGCTGTCTTTTTTACCTGTCGGATCTGCGCCGAAATCATTTACATTAATGTAACGACCATATTGTTTGGACTCATATACTTTATAGTCGCCGGATTCTGATTGTTTGCCTTCTGCAGGATTATGGATGTGGGCAGTCGCAGTCGTTCCTTTTTCAGCGGCAGGTTGCGTAGGAGAAACGCTTTTGTTGTTTTGGTGCTGTGCTGCATTATTGTTGTCATCAGAAAGGTCGGTTACTTTACCTGCATTGTTTTGTGTTGGCAGCGTACTCTTGCCGACATGCGATTTATCGGATGATGGGTTGTCTGTTTTAGAGACTGTATTTTTTACAGGTTTGCTCATTTCTTCTTCGGTTGAAGAATGATTACCTGGTTTGTTTGTCGAATGTTTGATTTGTTCGGCACGGTTTTTCTCTGCTAATTCAGCTTTTGCAGCAGCGTCAGCAGCTTTGCGGGCTGCTTCTGCTTTTTCGCGAGCAGTGATGATGGCTGCTTTACGATCGATTTCTCGTTTTTGTTCCAAAGCTACACGTTCGGCTTCAGCTTTTTCTCGGGCTGCTTTGCGCTCGGCTTCAGCTCTTTCTTGTGCGGCCTTTTTCTCTGCGGCAGCCTTTTTCTCTGCGGCAGCCATAGCGATTTTATGAGCAGCTTCAGCTCTTTCTTGAGCAGCCTTTTTCTCTGCAGCAGCCTTTTTCTCTGCGGCAGCCATAGCGATTTTATGAGCAGCTTCAGCTCTTTCTTGAGCAGCCTTTTTTTCGGCAGCAGCTTTTTTCTCTGCAGCGGCCATGGCAGCTTTATGAGCAGCTTCAGCTCTTTCTTGAGCAGCCTTTTTTTCGGCAGCGGCTTTGGCTTGAGCAGCGGCCATAGCTGCTTTATGTGCTGCCTCAGCTCTTTCCTGAGCAGCTTTTTTCTCTGCGGCGGCTTTGGCTTGAGCAAGTAACTTGGCTTCGAAAGGCGTCAGTTTGGATTTTGTCGCCGGAAGTTGGGTTGGCCGCATATTTTGTGCTCCCGAAATGTTGGTTTGTCCGTGCGTTTGCTTCGGTAGGGAAGAAGCAATTTGCATACCACCCATCGCATGTTCGAAAATTAGCGCATTTAGTATGGACGAAGAAGATGTTGTTGAAGTAGGTTGGTTTGTTGTTGACGGTTTGGACGTATTGATGCTGGTTTGTCCATAGTTAGTGAGTAAAGACGTAGTTTGTTGTGACATAATTCAGATTTCCCATGGTTGAACATTACAGGCTAATACCTGCAGCAATGTAAAGGTACGGTATGTTTTGCAACCAGTTCTGCCAGTGTTTGTGTGGTTTTGGCAGGATGGTTCATACTATTTATTAAAGCATTCTTGTTTTGAGAACTTCTTTCCATTTTTTAGGTAAAGTTGTTTTCTAGCTACAAGGTGTTTTTTATAGTTCGGATAGTGGCAGTTACGATGGAGGCGTGTATGTTGTAGCAGCTATATCCGTTATCACTTGGTCATTTATGCTTATCTGTACTATGTTTTAGATCGCTTAGTCTAAATTAAGTAAGATTACGAGATTGTTTGTTAGTTCACTACTTTTTAAACAAAATTTCACCCGTATGCACGATAGATGTTATCTATAACCATAATGAATGTTTAAATGATTTTAGCATAATAAAAAAAATAATGATGATTTCATTTTTAATTATTTAAAGAAAATAAATAATTAATTGAAATATAAGATAATTATTTTTATTTTATATGTTATAAAAAGTAGATTGTTTGGCAAATTTGTTGTTTTTTATACCGTTGAGTGAAATAAATCACCGTTTAGTTCTAATGAAAGTCTGCTAAAAATATTTCAGCAGACTTCTATATTTGTTGAGGTTGGATTTCTTGATTGAAGTGTATAAATTTTCACTATCTAGGTCTGTAATTTTGTATAACGAGTGGTAGTAATGATATTGCTTGAGGTACATAAGAGATGATTACTCGTGTGCAGAATTACAACTATAGGTTATTTTGTTTGGAGGTGTTAATAAGGAGCTGCTGGTAAGTAATTGGCAGTTGGTAGCAGGGTGAGAGAAGATGCTAAAAGGTCGTCTGAAACTTTTCAGACGACCTTTTTGTTGGTTTGGTTTACACCTCGATCTTATTGGGTGTGAAGGTTTCCCATTTGTTGCAGGCGGGGCAGTGCCAGAAGAAGACTTGGGATTTGAAGTGGCAGTTGCGGCAGCGGTACATGACGCTGCGTTGGAGTTGGCGGCCGATGACGGAGCGCATCATGTCGGCGTCGGCTTTCCACGCGGGATTCATGTCGCTGATTTTCAAGCCCAGCAGGCGGTACACGCCGTTGAGGTCGGGTTTTTGGCGCACGAGTTCGACGGCAAGTTGGGCGGCTTCGCTTTCGCCTTTGAGCAGCAGGGCTTTTTCGTAGATGACGTTGATAAGGTCTAAATCGGGGAAGGTCTGCATATAGCCGATAAGCCGGTTCAGTCCTTCTTCCTGTTTGCCTTGGGCGGCATAGGCTTCGTAGAGTTTCTCGCCGACCATGCTCAGATAGGCATGATTTTGCTGCTCGATGGCGCCGTATGCCTCGACAGCGGCGGGGAAATTGCCCTGTTTGGTTTCGATGTCGCCCAAAATCATATTGGCGCGGGCGCATTTTTTGTTGGCGTCCAAAGCTTTTTGGACGTTGTAACGGGCGGCGTCAAGATTGGATTTGAACAACGCGGTTTGGGCAAGTTCGCAATAAAACTGTGCAATTTCAAATTGGTAGGTTTGCTCGTCGTGGCTGAGGAGTTGCGCGGTTTCGATGGCTTTTTCCCAGTCGCGGTCTTGCTGGTAGATGCTGAGCAGGTGCTGACGGGCTTCGCGCGCCATGTTGCCTTCCTGCAAGCCGATGAAGATTTGTTCTGCGCGGTCAACCAAGCCTGCACTTTGATAGTTTTGCGCAAGTTCGAACAACACCCGTGCACGTTTTTCGTTGACGGTGTCGGGCGAGTCGAGCAGGGCTTGGTGCATATTGATGGCTTTGTCGTTTTCGCCACGCTGACGGTAGAGTTTGCCCAAGGTCAGGTTGAGGTCGTAAGACTGCGGCTGCTGGTCGATGACTTCCGCCAACTCGCGGGCGGCACGGCCGCTGTTTCGGTCAACCAATGCGTCCAGACTTTTGTAAAAGCCGGCGGGCACGCTTTTCGCCTGTTTCAACACGGTTTTCATGTCGATACGGGCGGCAAACCAGCCCATGGCAAAGAAGACGGGCAAAAGGGTAATGGGCAGTAGGATGACCCACAATTCGTTGTCCATGTGATTCCTTCTTTAAGGCTTGGGCGTTTGTACGGGTTGGTTGGCAGGGACAGTCGTTTGCGGCGCAGGTTGTTGCGGTACGGGGGTGACGAGGTCTTTTTCGCTCAAATGTGCGTGTTTTTTGACTTCGGCACGCAGGCGGTTGTTTTCGCTGCGCAGTGCCAAAAGTCTGCCGAACAGGGCAAACATGCCGAACACGATACCGATAACAAACGCGCCGAAGAGGACGACGATCAGCGGTAAGTCGGCTTTTTGACCGGGCAGATAGTGGAAGGCGACGCTGTCGGTATTGATGACGGCGAGCAGTAAAAACAATAATAAAATGATGACTTTGATAATGGTGTAAATCAGTTTCATGGATGTCTCCGGCGGTATGCCTGTCGGAAAATTTTGAAAAGGTCGTCTGAAAAATTCAGTAGGGCGGTCAATGTGGATTCCGTTTCCGAATCCGTTTGCCGCAGATGCGGCTTAGTTTAAACGATTTGGATTGTTTCGGATAGGATGTGCGGCAGTTTTCAGACGACCTCAGGCTTCATTATATATATGTAGTAAACGGTAGGCATGATTGCTGACAATTTGTATCCATACTTGGAATGGGGGTTTTCCGTATTTCGTTATCAGGCAAGGGCTTGTGCAGAAGCTGATTTCGAAACGGGCATTCGCACTTGTCAAAACCATCCGTACAGGCGTATCTTTCAACTTTTAATATCTAAACAGAACCAAACAGAATAAGAAAGGCAATCATCATGAGCAGACCTGTACCCGCCGTGTTCGGCAGCGTCTTCCACGCCCAAATGCCCGTTATCGTCTATAAGGACGGCAAATGGCAGCCGATCGAATGGCAAACTTCCTCAGACCTCACCCTCGCGCCCGGCGCGCATGCCCTGCATTACGGCAGCGAATGCTTTGAAGGCTTAAAAGCATTCCGTCAGGCAAACGGCAAAATCGTCTTGTTCCGTCCGACGGCAAACATCGCCCGTATGCAACAAAGCGCGGATATTTTGCACCTGCCGCGCCCCGAAACCGAAGCCTATTTAAATGCCCTGAGCGAATTGGTCAAACGCGCCGCCGATGAAATCCCCGATGCGCCTGCCGCGCTGTATCTGCGCCCGACGCTCATCGGTACCGACCCCGTTATCGGCAAAGCCGGTTCGCCGTCCGAAACCGCGCTGCTTTATATCCTCGCTTCTCCGGTCGGCGACTATTTCAAAGCCGGTTCGCCCGTGAAAATTTTGGTTGAAACCGAACACATCCGCTGCGCACCGCACATGGGCCGCGTCAAATGCGGCGGCAACTACGCCTCCGCCATGCCTTGGGTGCTGAAGGCGAAAGCCGAACACAGCGCAAACCAAGTCCTGTTCTGTCCGAACGGCGACGTACAGGAAACCGGTGCGTCCAACTTTATCCTGATTAAAGGCAACGAAATCATCACCAAGCCGTTGACCGACGAATTCCTCCACGGCGTAACCCGCGATTCCGTGCTGACCGTTGCCAAAGACTTGGGCTACACCGTCAGCGAACGCAATTTCACCGTGGACGAACTCAAAGCTGCAGTCGAAGAGGGCGCGGAAGCGATTCTGACCGGTACAGCCGCCGTTATCTCGCCCGTTACTTCTTTCGTTATCGATGGCAAAGAAATCGAAGTGAAAAGCCAAGAGCGCGGCTACGCTTTGCGCAAAGCCTTGACCGACATCCAATACGGTTTGGCAGAAGACAAACACGGCTGGTTGGTTGAAGTGTGCTGATTTGATTTTGTATTGATGTAATCGGTAGAAAGGTCGTCTGAAAAGGATAAAATGCTTTTCAGACGACCTTTTTTATGGTTAATGGAAATAGAAAAATTCCTGCCTGCCGTCATTTCTCATCAGTGGTAGGTACAACACCTAAATATTATAGATTTTTGATGGCGGGGTCGTCTGAACACACTGTTCGGATGATGGATTAATTTTAATCGGAAAGGTGTTTTTCTTGCCTTGCATCCATCATTGCAAAAGAGATAACGTTACATGGAAGAACCAAAAATACACCTACGACGCGATAAGCAGATTAGGGCGCATGACAAGCGGCGACATGCCCCGCCGTTTTGGCAGGCGGACAGGCCGTATCTGCACGAACACCATATTTCCGATGCGCGCTTCCGCAGGCTGGGCTACATCATGGCGATGTTAGCAGGTGCGATCAATGCGGGTGGTTTCTTTGCGTTCGCACGCTACACGTCACACGTTACCGGCTCGATGTCGCTGCTGGCGGACGCTGTGTATCTGCGCGAATGGATAACGGCGGCGGTAGCTTTGATCAGCGTGTTGTGTTTCATTGTCGGTGCGGTACATTCGGGCTGGGTGGTTTTGTGGACGCAGCAGAAGCGGTTTCGCGGCAGCTTCGGTTTTTCCATGTGGCTGGAAGCGGTTTATCTGCTGATATTCGGCTTGTTCGGACTGACGGCATCACAATGGAACATTGGAAGCGGGAATATGGTTTTCCCGTCTTTAGCGTTGTTTTTATTATGTTTCATCATGGGAATGCACAATACGGTGATGACGCTTTTATCTGGTGGCGCCATCCGTTCGACGCACATGACCGGCACGGCGACCGACTTGGGCATCGAGCTTTCGCGCGTGCTGTATTATTCGAAAAAACATCATCCGCGCCTGCCGCATGTGCGTGTCAATAAGCCGAAGATGTGGCTTTTGGGTGGAATGATGTGGTCGTTTTTGTTGGGTGGGGTGATTGGTGCGTGGGGCTATCATCAGATAGGCCACCATTTTGCCTTGCCGGTTGCGCTGGTGTTGTTTGTGTTGGGCGCGGGATCGGTCGGTTACGATGTGCGTTTGAGGCTGAAATATATGTTGATAAGGTATGTCCGCCGCCGTTATGGAAAAGAATAGGTGTTGCAAACGCCTTGAGGAACCAAACTTCATTACGGCAATCTTACTGAATACGCAGAATAGAAAACTGGAATGTCAGTTTGCGGTCAGTTAGGTAATATCGGGTTAAGCGAGATTTGCTGCTCCGCAATCTTGGCTATCATGCTGTTTCAATCTGTTTTGAAGGGTTTGCAGCCCGCCGAAACATCGTTGAAATACATCAAACCGCTTTCAGACGACCATCTGTGTTGGAGCGGTATTTTTTGAAAGGAAATCTCAATGAAATTCTTGAAACCTTTGACCGTTGCCGCGTTGGCCATTCCTTTGGCACTGACCGGCTGCGTAACCGACCCTGTAAGCGGACAACGCAACACCAGCAAAACCGCCATGTACGGCTTGGGTGGTGCGGCAGTGTGCGGCATCGTCGGCGCACTGACCCACGGCGGCAAAGGCGCGCGCAATTCCGCGTTGGCGTGTGGCGCGATTGGTGCGGGCGTCGGCGGCTACATGGACTATCAAGAGAAAAAACTGCGCGAAAACCTGAAAAACACCAATATCGAAGTGGAACGCCAAGGCAACCAAATCAAACTGGTCATGCCTGAAAACGTCACCTTCGCTACCGGTAGCGCGGCATTGAGCGATCACGCGCGCAACGCTCTGGCGACCGCCTCCGAAACGCTGGTGCAATACCCCGACACGACTTTGACGATTAACGGTCATACCGACAACACCGGCAACGATGCCATCAACGAGCCGCTGTCCCGCAACCGCGCGCTTGCTGTTGCCGACTACCTGCAATCGCGCGGCGTGAATGGCTCGCGTCTGACCACAGCAGGCTACGGCTCGCGCCACCCTATCGCGTCTAACGCCACTGTCGAAGGCCGCGCCCAAAACCGCCGCGTCGAGATTTTGATCAATCCCGACCAAAACGCCATCAAAGCGGCGCAACAGCAAATGTAAGCTATCCGTCTCAGGATAAAGTTTAAAGGTCGTCTGAAACCAAATCAGGTTTCAGACGACCTTTTCATATGAAGTAATGCGGGCCGAATGTCCGAATACCTCAAGGTATAGTGTATTAACTTTAAACCAGTACAGCGTTGCCTCGCCTTGCCTTGCCGTACTATCTGTACTGTCTATGGCTTCGTCGCCTTGTCCTGATTTAAATTTAATCCACTATAATTTGAGATAGGGGGCAATAAAATGCTGGAAACGCAGGAAACAAAAAAAGGAGGCAATCCCCCACAGGATTGCCCCAATACCTCAAATCAGAGATTTACGCTTCACAAACAATACAGGCTTTCGCCTGCGGCTTTACCTGCACGGCTCAACTCCGTGCGGGTAAACTTTTGTTCCGAGGGAGTGAGGCTCGGAACATCCGCTGCAAATCGAAGGATTTGCTGCTGGAAACCGGAGTATCGGATTTGCCGGTACGGCTGTAATTCGATGTAGCGAAATTTACTCGAAAAATTTGGGTTTGCCAAGTAGTTTATATTATTTTTATATGCTAAATTTATATTTATAATATTTCAAAAAATATAAATTATTTGAAATATAAAATCTTATATTTATATTTTTATTTAAAATAATCAATTTTTTTACATAAATTCAACATTATATTTTTATTGGGTTATTTGTTATAATTGATTCTTCCGAAATGTTATTTTATAACAGTTTGATTTTAAATGAAATTAAATTTAACATATTAACTAAAATTTCGTATTGCTTTTATGTTTTTTGAGTTTGGTTTGATTTTTTCGTGGTGTTTGGGGTTTGATGGGGCCGAATATCTAAGTTATCCAAAGAGTTAATGTGAGATATTCTCAATTTGAAATTTGTTACTATTGTTGCTAATTTTCGATTTAATAGAAATAATAAAAGCCCGTATATGACGGGCTTTGTTTTTTGATGTAACTGTATGTAATTCAATAAAATCCCTGTTCGCCTTCGGGACGGGTTTTGAAGCGTTTGTGCAGCCAGAAATATTGTTCGGGATTTTCCCTTGCCCGTGCTTCGATAAAGTCGTTCATGCGCTGGGTGTCGGCTACAACGTCGTCTGAAGGGAAGTTTTCCCATGCGGGATAGAAACGCAGCGTAACGGTGTTGTCGGCGTTGCGCGTGGGAATGGCGGGGATGACTTTGGCTTTCGTCATGCCGGCGATGCGGCTCAAGCCTGAAATTGTGGCGGTGGGAATGCCGAAAAAGTTGACGAAGATGGAGTCGTTGCGGCCGAAATCCTGGTCGGGCAGGTAAAGGAAGGGGGCGTTGCTTTTGCGCAGTTGCTTGATAATCGCGCGCAGGCCTTCGGTGCGGCCGATGAGGAAGACGTTGTTGTAGCGGTGGCGGCCTTTGAGGATTTGTTCGTCCAACGCTTTATTTTTTTGGTGCGAATACATGCTGGTCAGCGGCACGTCCTGATTGAGGGTGTAAACCGCCATTTCAAATGCGGTGAAGTGCGGATAAAGCAGGATGACTTTTTCGCCCGCCGCGAGCGCGTTATCGAGATGGTGTTTGTCTTGATAATGCACGAGTTTGCGCAGCCTGTCGGCAGGCGCGTACCAATACAGGCCGTATTCGAGCATCAGCTTCGCCATGTGCTGAAAATGGCGTTTGAGCACGGCTTTGCGTTGGTCTTCGCTCCATTCGGGAAAGCATTTTCTGAGGTTGGTCTCGCCGACTTTACGGCGCGGTTTGACGGCGTAATAGGCGAGGATGCCCACTGCGTCGGCGATTTTGTGTATAACTTTGAAGGGCAGAAGCTGGATGAGGTAGAGGAGGAAAAAGGCGGCTTTCATGTCGTCTGTCGCGGGATGGTGCGGGAAAAAGGGAATTATAACGGAAAGGTCTGTTTTTCAGTCAGAGAGTAGGAGTCTGAGTAAACTTGTTTTGGCGAAACCCGCTACGCTCGTTTTCAGACGACCTTTTCACCATTGGAAGCGTCCCCGTTTGACTTTCATTCCGTTGGGGTTCAACTGTGCGGCAAGTCCGTGGTTGCGCAGGGCATGGGTCAGGGCGACGGCGAGGCCGTCGGCGGCATCGGATTGGGGCGTGCCCGAAAGGGAGAGCATTTGCACGACCATGTGCTGTACTTGTTCTTTCGCTGCCTTGCCTTTGCCGACGACGGCCTGTTTGACTTGCAAGGCAGTGTATTCGGATACGGGCAAGCCATGCATGACCAATGCAGCCAATGCCGCGCCGCGCGCCTGTCCGAGCATGAGTGTGGAGGCAGGATTGACGTTGACGAATACCTGCTCCACGGCGGCCTGTTGCGGCTGGTAAGTTCGGACGATTTCATCGATATGGCGTACGATGACGGCGATGCGTTCCGACAGCGGCGCGTTCGGAGGAGTTTTGATGCAGCCGGATGCGATGTAGAAATGCTCGCGGCCGCGGACGTCGATGACGCCGAAGCCGGTTACGCGGCTGCCGGGGTCTATGCCTAGGATGCGGGTGGTTTGTGAAGCGGAAGTCATGATTATGCTGTTGAGGCGGGGAAACCGGGATTATAGTGAAATCAATATGAAACGGATATGGGTTGCAAGGTGTCTTTTCAGACGACGTTTTCACGATTTATGGTTTGTTTACGCAAGAGGGGCATATACTGGTTGGCCAAATTGGTTATCGCTATTCGGGTGTGTAAGAAATATTTGAAAGGAACGGAAAAGATGAAACCCTTGTATATTTTGGTTGCTGCATTGACGGCTTTGCCTGTGTTGGCGACGGCAGAAGTCCGCCTCTATGGCGAAATCAAAAGCGGCGTCGAAGCGTCGCGCATCAAATCGGGAGGCAGTTCGGTATCACATAGCGGTGTATATGATTCGGGCAGTTATGTCGGTTTGCGCGGCTCGCTACCCATAGTCGGTGGGAATAATGTGTTGTTTCAGGCAGAACAGGATACGCCGGTAGGTTCGCGCAGCCTGTCGCGCACGGTTTGGCATAGCCCTTCCCCCCATGCAGGCAATATGGGAGATGATGGGGCAGGGCAGTTTGGGAAATATTGAATTTTTTGTCGTTCGTGTCATGAAAAGGTCGTCTGAAAACGGATCTGGGAGTTTCAGACGACGACCTTTACCTTTTTGTTTAAGTTTCTTTGTTTAAACCTAGCTTTTCAGCGATTTTGTTCCACACGGCTTCCAGCGGAATGGCCTTGAGCAGGCGTGTGTTGTCGGATGTGTTGATGCTGTCGGGGTGGGGTAGGTCGCCGAAATCGCCTGCCCAAATAACCTCGGCATTGTCGGAATAGGGATGCCATCTGTCCAGCCATGAGGGGCCGAACAGGGCGATTTGCGGCTTGTCCAGCGCGGCGGCGATGTGCATGGGTGCCGAATCTACGCCTATGAAGAGTTTGCAGCCGTCGATGGCGGCAGCCAGTTCGCGCAGGTTGAGGTTGCCCGACAGTATCCATAGTTTCCCACCTTCGGGAATTTTGACGCGTTCTAAAACCGCATCGATCATTTGTTGTTCGGTTGCTGAGGGTGCGGCGGTTAAAACGACGTTTTGACCGTGGTTGAGCAGTAATTGGACAATGGCGGCGTTTTTGCCGTCTTCCCAGCATTTGAATTCCCAACGTGAGCCCGGATGGAACAACACATAATCTTCCCCATTCCAGCCTTGTTTTTTCAGCTTGCTTTGCAAATTCGAGCGGGCATCTTCGCCGATTGCCATCATCACTTTTGCCGGCTGCGTTTCCTCAGGGCGGATAAGCGGCGGCAAAACGTTCATATGGTATTCGGTAATGTGGCAGCCGCGTCCGGCTTCGGGGTTGAGGAAGTCGTGGCACCAACGCCAGAAAAAGCGGTCGCGTTTGATATGGCTGATGCCGACGCTGCATTGTGCGCAGAATTTGGCGAGTATTGCCGCACGCCATTGGTCGGACAGGTTGAACGCCCAGTCGTACCCGCGTTTTTTCAGGCGCGAGAACAGCTTTTTCTCTTCGGACAGCTGGGTTTTCAAGCCCTGCTTTTTCCAGGAGCGGTCTATGGTGAATATTTCGGCAATTTCGGGATTATCGCTGATGATGTCGGCGGTTTCCCGGTAAACCAGCATATCGATTTCGCAATCGGGAAAGCGGGTCTTTAGGGCGTGGACGACGGGCGTCGCCAACAGCACGTCGCCGTGGTGGCGCAGCTTGATGACTAAAATACGTTTCGGTTGGGCCAAGGACATAGTTTGCTTTCGGCGGATGGATTTCGGTCTGCCTATTGTAAAACGAAACGGCACAATGGCAACTGCCTTTTTATGGTCGGACGGATGGTGCGCGAGGCAGTATCGTTGCCGATATGCGTTTGCCTTTCGGATACGATAGAATGCGGACAATTAATCCCTAAAATAGCGGGCGTGCCGTTTTCAGACGACCTTTGTCCCGCGTACCTGCTATGAATACACTCAAACACATCGTCCTTATCGGTGTCGGGCTGATCGGCGGCTCGTTCGTGTTGGACTTGAAACGGCTCGGATTGGTCGATACGGTAACCGGCATTGATTTGGATCGCGACAACCTTGACCGTGCGCTTGAACGGCGCGTCATTGATCGCGCCTACACGCAAATCGACGCTTTGAGTATGCACGAAGCGGATTTGGCCGTTATCGCTACGCCTGTTTCCACATTTCCCGACATCTGCCGCACCGTCCGACCTTATTTGAACGCGCATACCGTGGTTACCGATGTGGGCAGTACCAAACAATCTGCCGTTCAGGCTTTCCGCAGCGTCCTGCCCGAACATTTGTCCCATTGCATCGCCGCACATCCGATTGCAGGCTCTGACAGGAGCGGCGCGCTTTCCGCACAGTTCGGATTGTTTCAGGACAGGAAGCTGGTGATCACGCCGCATGGGGAAGAAGATGAACAGGCCGCCGGCCTGGTTGAAAACTTGTGGCGGGCAGTCGGAGCGCAGACTTTCCGTATGAGCGCGGAAGAACACGATGCCGTTTTTGCCGCCGTTTCCCATATGCCGCATCTTGCCGCCTTTGCATACGTCCATCAAATCGCCGATCATCCCGATGGTCGGCGCTACCTCGAATTTGCTGCCACGGGTTTCCGTGATTTTACGCGCATCGCATCCAGTCATCCCGCCGTATGGACGGACATCTGCCTTGCCAACAAAAACAGCCTGTTGGATTTGATAGGCGGCCTGCGTACCCAGTTGTCCGAACTCGAACGCATCCTGTCCGAAGAAGACCGCGCCGCCCTTTACCGCTATTTTGCCGCTGCTAAACAAACCCGCGATGAATGGCTGGAACGGCAGTAGAATGATTTTAGGTTTGAAAGAGGCAGTTTCAGACGACCTTTATATAAATAGACAGTTAAATCAGGTCGTCTGAAAACAAAGCTTCGTCAAAACCCTTTATCCGAACAGGACAACTCTTGCTATAATTGTCCGATAGACACAATAAGCCCGCAAAGACACACCATGAGCCACACTCCGTTATTAGACACCATCCATCTGCCGCAGGATTTGCGCAGGCTGGATAAAAGCCTGCTGCCGCAGGTTGCCGCCGAATTGCGGGCATTCCTACTCGAATCCGTCGGACAAACCGGCGGTCATTTCGCCAGCAACTTGGGCGCGGTCGAGCTGACGGTGGCTTTGCACTACGTCTATCACACGCCTGAAGACCATTTGGTTTGGGACGTCGGCCATCAAAGTTATCCGCACAAAATCCTCACCGGCCGCAAAAACCAGATGCAAACCATGCGCCGCTACGGCGGCTTGGCGGGCTTCCCCAAGCGCAGCGAATCCGAATACGACGCTTTCGGCGTGGGTCATTCCTCCACCTCCATCGGCGCGGCTTTGGGCATGGCGGCGGCAGACAAGCTTTTGGGCAGCGACCGCCGCAGCGTAGCCATTATCGGCGACGGCGCGATGACGGCGGGTCAGGCGTTTGAAGCCTTGAACTGCGCAGGCGATATGGACGTGAACCTGCTGGTCATCCTCAACGACAACGAAATGTCGATTTCCCCCAACGTCGGCGCGCTGCCGAAATACCTTGCCAGCAACGTCGTGCGCGATATGCGCGGCGTGTTGAGCACCATCAAGGCGCAATCGAGCAAAGTTTTGGACAAGCTGCCCGGCGCGATGGAGCTTGCCCAAAAAGTCGAGCACAAAATCAAAACGCTGGCGGGCGAAGCCGAACACGCCAAGCAGTCGCTGTCTTTGTTTGAAAACTTCGGTTTCCGCTACACCGGCCCCGTGGACGGTCACAACGTCGAGCATCTGGTTGACGTATTGAGAGACTTGCGCGGCCGCAAAGGCCCGCAACTGCTGCACGTCATCACCAAAAAAGGCAACGGTTACAAACTCGCCGAAAACGACCCCGTCAAATACCACGCCGTCGCCAACCTGCCCAAAGACGTTTCAGACGACCCCAAACCCGCAACGTCGTCTGAAAAAGAAAACAAGCCCGCCGCCAAACCAACCTATACGCAGGTATTCGGCAAATGGCTGTGCGACCAGGCGGCGGCAGATTCCCGATTGGCAGCGATTACCCCCGCCATGCGCGAGGGCAGCGGATTGGTTGAATTCGAACAACAATTTCCCGACCGCTATTTCGACGTCGGCATCGCCGAGCAGCACGCCGTTACCTTTGCCGGCGGTTTGGCTTGCGAAGGCATGAAGCCCGTCGTCGCCATTTACTCCACCTTCCTCCAGCGCGGCTATGACCAACTGGTGCACGACATCGCCCTGCAAAACCTGCCCGTTTTGTTTGCCGTCGACCGCGCGGGCATCGTCGGCGCAGACGGTCCGACCCATGCCGGTTTGTACGATTTGAGCTTCTTGCGCTGCGTGCCGAACATGATTGTTGCCGCGCCGAGTGATGAAAACGAATGCCGCCTGCTGCTTTCAACCTGCTATCAGGCAAACGCCCCCGCTGCCGTCCGTTATCCGCGCGGCACGGGAACAGGCGCGCCCGTTTCAGACGACCTCGAAACCGTAGCCATCGGCAAAGGCATCATCCGCCGTCAAGGTGAGAAAACCGCATTCATCGCCTTCGGCAGCATGATCGCCCCCGCATTGACGGTTGCCGAAAAACTGAACGCCACCGTCGCCGATATGCGCTTCGTCAAACCGATAGACGAGGAACTCATCGTCCGCCTCGCCCAAAGCCACGACTACATCGTTACTGCCGAAGAAAACGCCGAACAAGGCGGCGCAGGCAGCGCGGTGTTGGAAGTGTTGGCGAAACACGGCATCTGCAAACCCGTTTTACTCTTGGGCGTTGCCGACACCGTAACCGAACACGGCGATCCGAAAAAACTTTTGGACGATTTGGGCTTGAGTGCAGACGCAATGGAAAAACGCATACGCGGATGGCTGCCGGCGGCTTGAACTGAAGCTGCGATGAACTAACGCCGCCCGTTGCAAGCAATGAATAAAGGTCGTCTGAAAACGGATTTTCAGACGACCTTTGCCATGTTTTCGATACGGTTTATTTATCGGCGTATTGCGTGTGGACGGAAATGACGGCTGATGATGTGTGCCGTATCAAAAACGAAGCGAACTGCCATATCAAATAGCAAGCCTATGCCGTTGTTTCAAATTACACAGAGAATAGTACAGGTATTTTCTTTGGACATACCGTGAATCTTTGTTCAGACGACCTGCCGGCAGGTCGTCTGAACACGCAGATAGGAACTGACATGCAAAAAAACATCCGCGCCGCTGCCGTACAAATGATTTCGTCCACCGACCCCGATGCCAACATCGACACCATGAAACGCCTCGTGCGCCAAGCAGCCGAACAAGGCGCGGATTGGGTGCTGTTGCCTGAATATTGGCCGCTGATGGGGCGCAAGGATACCGACAAACTGACTTTTGCTGAACCTTTAGTCGGTAGTAATTTTAGTGAAACTCGCTGCGCTCGTTTTCAGACGACCTTGAGCGAGACAGCGGCGGAGTGCGGCGTAGTGCTGTTCGGCGGCACGGTTCCGCTGCAAAGCCCCGACAAAGGCAAGGTCATGAACACGATGTTGGTGTACGACTGCGACGGCACGCAAATCGGGCTGTACCACAAAATGCACCTGTTCGGTTTCTCAGGCTTGGGCGAACGCTATGCTGAGGCGGACACCATCAGCGCAGGCGGCGATGTACCGAAATTGACTGCCGACGGCGTGCCGCTTGCCGCCGGAGTGTGCTACGACTTGCGCTTTCCCGAGTTTTTCCGCGCCCAGCAGCCGTTTGACGTTTTGCTGCTGCCCGCCGCTTTTACTTACACAACAGGCAAAGCGCATTGGGAATTGCTGCTGCGCACCCGCGCGGTGGAAAACCAATGCTACGTCATCGCTTCGGCGCAAGGCGGAGAACACGAAAGCGGCAGGCGCACGTTCGGCCATAGTATGATTATCGACCCGTGGGGCGAAATCTTGGGTGTATTGCCCGAAGGCGAGGGCATTGTCATTGCCGATTTGGACGCTACAAGGCTGCAAAGCGTGCGCACCAGACTGCCTGCTTTGAAGCACAGGTTGTTGTGAAGATGATTAAAACGTGATTCAAGCTTGTAGAACAGGCATGAATGTGTTTGATGGAACAGTAAAAAAGGTCGTCTGAAAACGGTTTCCATTCGTTGAAACGGTTTTTCAGACGACCTTTGCCTTTGGGTAAACGGATAGCGTGTTACGCCAGACCGTTTTGTTGCGCGTCTTGCAGGCGGGCTTCGAAGTTGCTCAGGTTGACGCCTGCTTGTTGTGCGGCAGCGACGACGTCGGCGACGCTTGCGCCGTTTTGCACCTGATGATAGCCCCAGAGCAGGGAGCAGCGGGTGCCGGTGCGGCAGTAGGCGAGGACGGGTTGGGGAACGCTTTTGAGCAGGTTTTGGAAGGCAGCAACATCGGCGGCGTTGATGGCGGGCGCGACGACGGGCTGATGGTGGTGTTCACAGATGCCCGCGGCTTCAAGCCAGCCTTCGACTTGTTTGAATGTAACTTGGTTTTCTTCTTCGCCGTCGGGACGGTTGCAGATGACGGTTTGGATGCCGAGTTTGGCGGCTTCTTGTACGTCTGCTTCGGTCAGTTGCGGGGCGATGTAGAGGTTGTCGGCAAGTTTTTGGATAGACATGGGTTTTCCTTTCTGTAAGTGGTTTTCAGACGACCTCAATCTGGTATTTGAGGTCGTCTGAAAATCAGGCTCGGTCATTATAAAGCCAGTTTTCAAATAATTCGCGGTCGGTGATGTAGAGGACGGCGGTGTCGGCTTCGGCGGCTTGGACGGTAATGTCGGCGACGTACAGGATGCCGGTGCGGAAGTAGTGGAGGCGGGCGGTGGTGCCGATGGGGAGCTGCGCCCACTGTGCGGCAAGGTCGGTGCAGGCGTAGCCGTCGATGGCGATGATTTTGTCCTGCGGGCAGAGGGCGGCGTTTTCTGCGCTGCCGCCGTTGAAGACGTGGGTCAGGGTGGCGTGGTCGCTGCTTTGTTTGAACCTTGCGCCGAAGTCGGACGCGGGAGCGGGCGTTTCGGTTGGCGGTTCGGACAGGAATGCGCCGCCGTGGCTGCGCGGCTGTGCCTGCCATTGCAGTCCGATGCCTATGGTGGCGAGGAGTTCGGCAAGGGGTAGGTCGGCGGTGGTGTAGAGGGTCGTCTGAAAAAAGTCTTCGAGGTCTAGACCGGTAAACGCTTGGCAACGGGCTTGCCATTGTTTTTCGGGGATGCCTTGTCGGGTGTCCAGCCAATCGCGGTAGTGTTGCTGCATGACGCTGTCGAGGGTGTGTCGCCCGCTGCTTTTACTGCGGATGGCGAGGTCGAGGCAGAGGGCAGCGAGCGCGCCTTTTTGGTAGTAGCTGACGATGGCGTTGGGGCTGTTTTCGTCTTGTTTGTAGAATTTGTTCCAAGCAGTGAAGCTGGATTCGGCTAGGCTTTGTTTCAGACGACCTTTGGTTTGCTGCACGCGGGTGATGCTTTGGGCGAGCAGGCGCAGGTAGGCTTCGGGGGCGATGGTGCGGCTGCGGGCGAGGAAGAGATCGTCGTAGTAGGAGGTGATGCCTTCAAACGCCCAGAGTTGCTCGGTGTAGTTTTCGCGGTCGAGGTCGTAGGGGGCGAAGACGGCGGGTTTGATGGATTTGACGTTCCAGGCGTGGAAGTATTCGTGTGAGAACAGTCCGAGCAGTTGGGTGTAGGCGTCATTGGCGTCGGTCATGCCGTGCGGCGGCAGACTGTGGCGGTCGGCGAGCAGAGCGGTGCTACTGATGTGTTCAAGTCCGCCGTAGATGTTGTCGCCGACGTGGAGCAGAAAGAGGTAATGCGTGAACGGGGCAGGGGAGGGGAACATTGCCAGTTCGGTTTCGCAGATTTTGCGGATGTCTGACACGAGGCGGTTGCGGTCGAAATCGGGATAGTGGCCGCTTAAGGCGATGCGGTGCGGTATGCCGCCGGCTTCGAAATCGAGAAATTCGATGTTGCCCAGTTCGACAGGGTGGTCGATTAAGTCGTGGTAGGAGGTCGTCTGAAAACTGTGGATGTCGGTTTGGGGTAGGGTGGTGGCAATCCGCCATGTTTTCGGCAGAATGGGGAATTCGATTTGGTGCGCGCTGTTTTCTTGTCCGTTTACCTGTAAAAAGAGGCATGCGCCGTCAAAGAACCCGCGTTCGGCAGTCAAAAACGAGCCGCGGACAGACAAGTCGTAGGCGTAAACGGTGTAGTAAATTTCCCACTCGCCGGACTGCGGGGCAGTGCGCCATCGGTTTTTTTTGACTTGGGTCAGATGGGTATATTCGCCATTGCAAAAGGCGTGGATGGTGGTGATGTGGCGTGAGAAATCGCGTATCAGATAGCTGCCGGGAACCCAGTTCGGAAGGCTGATTTCTGTTTCTAAATCATGTTCTTGTCGGAAGGTTAGGCGGATGTGCCACTCGTGGGCGAGCGGGTTGGGGGTGATTTTGTAATTAATCATGACTATTGGTACATTTGTTAAATTTTATGAATATGGAAGTCAAGTTATGCAATTTAATTTATATCAATAAAGCCTCATTCAAAAGGGAGGCTTGAAAAAATAAAGTAGTACTATTAGGAGGGTTTTTAAATAAAATTATGATTATAAAGTAAAAAATATAAAAAATCGATGGTGTGGCCATATGGTGTGAAATGTAATTCCGCTTGGCTAGGCTTGTCTTATATGTTAAATTTAGAAAAATTTAAACTTAGCCCTTATTGCGTTTTTTCAAAATGCATACGGCAAAGTGAGATAAAAAATTTTTATTCCCATAATTCATGGAGACTCTCATGGACACACAAACTTATAACTACAAAGTGGTGCGCCAGTTCGCCATCATGACCGTAGTTTGGGGCATTGTGGGCATGTTGGTCGGCGTCATTGTCGCCGCCCAATTGTTTGCCCCCGCCCTCGATTTATCAGATGTCGGCCCCTGGTTCCACTTCGGCCGTCTGCGTCCGTTGCACACTAACGCAGTAATTTTTGCGTTCGGCGGTTGCGGTCTGATGGGTACATCATACTACGTTGTTCAACGTACCTGTAATGCACGTCTGTTTGGCGGTTGGCTGCCGGCATTTACCTTCTGGGGTTGGCAGGCGGTTATCGTTAGCGCAGTCGTCAGCCTGCCTTTGGGTTATACCCAAGCTAAAGAGTATGCTGAATTGGAATGGCCTATCGACATCCTGATCGCTTTGGTTTGGATTGCTTACGCCATCGTATTCTTCGGTACGATTGCCAAACGTAAAATCAAACACATCTACGTTGCCAACTGGTTCTACGGCGGCTTCATCTTGGCTGTCGCACTGTTGCACATCGTCAATAACATCAGCATCCCTGCCGGTCTGATGAAATCTTACCCTGTGTACGCCGGTGCGATCGATGCGATGGTTCAATGGTGGTACGGTCATAACGCGGTGGGCTTTTTCCTGACTGCGGGCTTCTTGGGTATGATGTACTACTTCGTACCGAAACAAGCAGGCCGTCCGGTTTATTCTTACCGCCTGTCCGTCGTCCACTTCTGGGCTTTGATTTTTACCTATATGTGGGCAGGTTCCCACCACTTGCACTATACCGCTCTGCCTGACTGGACCCAGTCTTTGGGTATGGTGTTGTCCCTGATTCTGTTCGCACCTTCTTGGGGCGGTATGATCAACGGTATCATGACCTTGTCCGGCGCATGGGACAAACTGCGTACCGACCCTATCTTGAAATTCTTGATCGTTTCTCTGTCCTTCTACGGTATGTCTACCTTCGAAGGTCCGATGATGTCCATCAAAACCGTCAATGCTTTGAGCCACTACACTGACTGGACTGTCGCACACGTTCATGCCGGCGCTTTGGGCTGGGTAGGCTTTGTGACCATTGGTTCCGTGTACTACATGATTCCGCGTCTGTTCGGTAAAAATGAAATGTACAGCACCAAATTGGTAGAAGCACACTTCTGGATTGCGACCATCGGCGTGGTTCTGTATATCGCCGCCATGTGGATTGCCGGTGTATTGCAAGGTCTGATGTGGGGTTCTCTGAACGCTGACGGTACTTTGACTTATTCGTTTGTAGAGTCAGTTAAACGCACCATGCCTTACTACATGATTCGTTTCACCGGCGGCCTGCTGTACCTGAGCGGTATGTGTATCATGGCATACAACGTTTACCGTACAGCCATCAGTGGCAAAGCGGTTGATGCCGAGATTCCCGCGGTGTCTCAAACCCAGCACCACTAAAAACATAAGAAAAGGCTACCAAAATGAAATTACAACAATTAGCTGAAGAAAAAGTCGGCGTCCTGATTGTATTTACCCTGCTTGTAGTCAGCGTAGGTCTGTTGATTGAAGCCGTGCCGCTGTTCTTCTCCAAGGCTGTAACCCAGCCTATTGAAGGTGTGAAACCTTATAACGCTTTGCAAGTGGCTGGTCGCGACATCTATATCCGCGAGGGTTGTTACAACTGTCACTCTCAAATGATTCGTCCGTTCCGTGCAGAAACCGAACGTTACGGTCACTACTCCGTTGCCGGTGAGTCTGTTTATGACCATCCGTTCCAATGGGGTTCCAAACGTACCGGTCCGGATTTGGCTCGTGTGGGCGGTCGCTATTCCGACGAATGGCACCGCATCCACCTGCTGAATCCGCGCGACGTTGTGCCGGAGTCCAATATGCCTGCTTTCCCATGGCTTGCCCGCAACAAAGTTGATGCCGAAGCAACCGTAGCGCATATGAAAGCCCTGCGTAAAGTCGGTACGCCTTACAGCGATGAAGAGATTGCCAAAGCTCCTGAAGCTTTGGCAGACAAATCAGAGCTGGATGCGGTGATTGCATACCTGCAAGGCTTAGGCTTGGCATTGAAAAACGTAAGGTAACATCATGGACGCAAACTGGGCTCGCTCGCTCTTCACTGTTTGGGTTTTTATCAGCTTCATCTTAGTGCTTTATATTGTTTTTAATCGACGTAATAAAAAGAACTACGATGATGCTGCCAACAGTATTTTCGAAAATGATGATAAAGAGTCGTCTGAAAAAGACGGGCGATAACAGTTTAGTCCGTGATCACGGAGCAAAAGAATGAACACAACATCCCAATTTACCAGCAATTTCTGGAATATATACATTGCAGTTATTGTCGTGCTTAGCTTTATCGGTTTGGCATGGCTGCTGCTTTCCCAAAACGTTGTGAAACGTCCGAAAAAGGGCGAAGAAGTCAAAACGACAGGCCATGAATGGGACGGTATTGAAGAATACAACAACCCGTTGCCGCGTTGGTGGTTTTGGCTGTATGTCTGCACTTGGTTGTTCGGTATCGGCTACCTGATTATGTATCCGGGTTTAGGCGATTATAAAGGTCAGTGGAAATGGAGCAGCAAGGGACAATACGAGAAAGAAATGGCTAAAGCCGATCAAGAGTACGGCAAAGTTTATGCCAAATTTGCCAAAATGCCGATTGAGCAAGTGGCAAAAGATCCTGAAGCACGCGCCATCGGTCAAAACCTCTTCAATACCTACTGTATCCAATGTCACGGTTCTGATGCCAAAGGTTCTAAAGGCTTCCCGAATTTGACCGACACCGACTGGCTGTGGGGCGGCGAACCTGAGAAAATCCATGAGACCATTGAAAAAGGCCGTACGGCACAAATGGCTGCATGGGGTCCTGCACTGGGTGAAGAACGCGTAAAAGATGTGGCAAACTATGTCATGTCCTTGTCCAAACCTAAGGACCAATACGATGAAGAGCGTGCAGAACGCGGTAAAGCATTGTTCAGCGGTCCTCCGGCAAACTGCTTTACCTGTCACGGCGATAAAGGTCAAGGTATCCAAGGACTGGGTCCGAACCTGACCGATGACGTATGGTTGTGGGGCGGTACTCAAAAATCGATTATCGAAACCATCACCAACGGCCGACACAGTCAAATGCCGGCTTGGGGTCGTTTCTTGGATAAAGACAAACTCCACATCATGACTGCGTATGTATGGGGTCTGTCCAACAAAGACGGCAAAGCGCCTGTGAAAAAAGCCGAACCTGCTCCCGCACCGGCACCTGCTTCTGCTGCCGCTTCATCCGCTGCCGCTTCATCTGCGTCCGCACCTGCACAAGCTGAAAAAGCAGCTTCAGCAGCTGATGCAAAGGCGGCCACTCCTGCCGAAGCCAAGCCGGTAGAAAAAGCAGACGCTTCTTCTGCCAAAGTAGACGGTAAAGCTGTTTTTGAAGCCAACTGTAAAGCGTGCCACGGCGGTAACATCCCGGGCGCTCCGGTTGTCGGTAAAAAAGACGATTGGGCTCCGCGTATCAAACAAGGTAAAGATACCCTGCACAAACACGCGATTGAAGGCTTCAATTCCATGCCGGCAAAAGGCGGTAACTCAAGTCTGAGCGATGACGAAGTCAAAGCTGCGGTTGACTATATGGCCAACCAATCCGGCGCTAAATTCTAAATCGTAGAAATTAAAACGCACCTTTTAATAAGGTGCGTTTTTTTATGATTAAACCATATGTTGTTGTAGCGGTTTAATTTCTTTCTTTATTTCATTTCAAATGTAGATAGAGAAGGGCGATTTTCTTATGGTTGCCATGGGATAGTAAAGTACCTAATAAAATTAGAGAGACATATTTAAGGATAATATCCTGCACCCAAAATACAGGATTTTTCTGCCCCTGTCGCATGGTGTGGACTGCTTGGAATTTTATTCATCCAACAGGCGGCAAGCCAACCGAAGGCAGCGGCTTCGACCCATTGCGGATCAAGGTTGAGTGCTGCTGTACTATGTAATTTCGTGGTAGAGGAAAAAAGTTGGTGCAAATCTTCCATTAAAACGGGATTGCGGATACCTCCTCCACAAACATAAAGATTGCAAACATCAGGAGCGGCCGAGATGGTCGCATCATAAATCGTTTGGGCAGTAAACTTTAGTAAAGTTCGCAAAATATCTTCCGGTTTTTCACCACCTTTCAGACGACCTTTCAACCAATCCAATGAAAATAATTCACGTCCGGTACTTTTGGGATATGGAGAGGAAAAATATGGGTGGTCAAGCAGACGGGTTAGTAGATCGGGTAAAACGGTTCCTGTTGCCGCAATTAAGCCGTCTTTGTCATAAGGACGTTGCCAAACAGCTTGCATCCATGCATCGGACAGCATATTGCCCGGGCCAGTGTCAAAGCCGAATGCCGGAGAAGAATTTGGTAGGACGCTGATGTTGGAAATACCGCCGATATTCAAAACAACGCGTGTCTCAGAGTCGCTTTGGAATAAAGCTTGATGGAATGCGGGAACAAGAGGGGCGCCTTGTCCGCCTGCCGCTAAATCCCTGCTGCGGAAATCGCCGATGGTAAAGATGCCGGTCAGATGTGCCAAAAGCGGTAGATCGGCAAGTTGTATGCTGTATCCTGCTTCAGGGGCATGGCGGACAGTCTGTCCGTGGCAGCCAATGGCGGCAATATCGTGGGCTTGTAGGTTGGTTTGTTTTAGCAGTAAAGAAACCGTATCTGCGTAAAGGCGGCTTAGTTTTTGAGATAGCAGCATACTGCGGTGCAGTTCATTGTTGCCGATATTTTGCAAATCCAGCAAATCATGCCTAAGGTCGTCTGAATAGGGGATAAATGCGTGGGAGACAGCTTCCAGCCATCGACTGCCTTCCATGCGGATTAAAACTGCGTCCGCACCATCCATGCTGGTGCCGGACATAATGCCGATATAGTTTCGGATATTCATAAAATTATGATTTTGAAGTAGGCAAAAAGAAACATTGTAACGCTGTTTTAGGTTTTATTCGGATTCAGGAGTGGAGGAGATAAAGAAATATTTCAAGAAAGATTGTAAAAAGGTTACAATTAGACAGAGATTCCGAATCTGCCAACTTTCGTATTTCCAAAGGAAAACTTCCATGGCTCAAACTCAACCGAGTGCGAACTTGAAGCTTATTAACGCCGCTTTTGCCGCTATGCTGGTAGGCATGGTCGGCTATTTTATTTATTGGGGTCTGGGGTATACCCATTACAACAATCCTATACTTTTCATCATTGCTACGATGTTCGGCGTATTTATGGCATTTAACGTCGGTGGCAACGATATTGCCAACTCGTTCGGAACCAGTGTCGGATCCGGTACGCTGACCATTCCGCAGGCACTTTTGATTGCCGCTATATTCGAAGTCAGTGGAGCCGTTATCGCGGGCGGTGAGGTTACAGATACTATTCGTAAAGGTATCGTAGATTTAAACGGGTTGGATTTGCAACCCATGCAATTCGTCTTCATTATGATGTCCGCGCTTTTGGCAGCGGCATTATGGCTTTTGTTTGCTTCTCGTAAGGGGCTGCCGGTGTCGACTACCCACGCCATTATTGGTGGTATTGTCGGTAGTGCTTTGTGTATGGCGTTTATGCACAAAATTGATGCGGGTACGCTTATCCAATGGGGCAAGCTTGGAGAGATTGCCCTTTCATGGGTACTGTCGCCAATGCTGGGCGGATTGGTTTCCTACCTCGTTTTCTCCCGTATTAAGAAAAATGTATTAGATTACAACGATTGGGCAGAAGGAACCCTCAAAACCATCAAACAGGAAAAGAAAGCATACAAAGAGCAACATCGTCTTTTCTTTGAAGCTCTGAACGAAACTGAAAAAGTCGAATATGCTACCAAAGTAGCACACGATGCGCAGATTTACGATGAACCTGATTTCGAACCTTCCGAATTACAGTCCGACTATTATCGCGGGTTATATGAATTAGATAATCGTAAAAACGATATTGATTCCTATAAAGCACTTCATTCTTGGGTCCCCTTTATCGGCTCGATAGGCGGTATGATGATTGCAGCGATGCTGATTTTCAAAGGATTGAACAATCTGCATTTGGGCATGAGTAATGTCAACAGTTTTCTGATTATCTTTATGGTCGGTGCGGCAATTTGGATGGCGACGTTTGTATTTGCCAAAAGCATTAAGCGCAAAGATCTTGATAAATCTACTTTTCAAATATTTTCTTGGATGCAGGTCTTCACTGCCTGTGGTTTTGCATTCAGCCATGGAGCGAACGATATTGCCAACGCCATCGGGCCGTTTGCCGCCATTATGGATGCATTGCGTACCAACAGTATTACCGCGCAAAACGCTGTCCCGCCTATCGCTATGCTGACCTTCGGCATCGCACTGATTGTCGGATTATGGTTTGTCGGTAAAGAGGTTATCAAAACCGTCGGAACCAGCTTGGCGGAAATGCACCCTGCTTCCGGTTTTGCTGCCGAACTTTCCGCTGCAGCCGTCGTTATGGCAGCATCCCTCATGGGTTTGCCCGTATCGAGTACCCATATTTTAGTTGGCGCGGTTTTAGGTATCGGTTTGGTTAATCGCAATGCCAACTGGAAACTGATGAAACCGATTGGTTTGGCTTGGGTGATTACATTGCCCGCAGCTGCAGTGTTGTCCGTGATCTCTTATTTGGTGTTGCAGGCGGTTTTCTAACTGTCTCAAAAGTAGAAAGATCGTCTGAAAAATAATTTCAGTTTTAAACCGGTCTCCAAATATTGGATGCTCATAAAAACTTATTCAGACGCCTTGTGTAAGCTGAGTTCTGCGTGCGATAGAACTCAGCTTTTTCAATGTCAAACTGCACCGCTCCTGGTTGTAGTAGTCCATACAATCATCTATCTACTTCATCAATCGTGTCACTTTTTTCGGTTCCAACCCAATATTGTGGCAATGCGCCTTTGTCCGTAGTGCCCTTTATGCTGTTCATAGATTTCGGCGATAGGGCTTCATCGGGGTCGGGTCGGTCTTGATGGTGGTAGTAAAAGCTGCTTTTGGGCAGGTTTGCGATGTGCAGCAGGTATTTGAGCGGGTGTTGCGCCCTCAGTGTTTGGACGGTTTGGCTTTGTCCTTTTCGGTCTGCTTTTGGCTGAGGGCTTTTAACTTCTTTAGGTAGGCAACCTTTGCGCGCATATAACTAGATTGAGACCTTTGCAAAATCCCCCCAAAATCCCCTAAATTCCCACCAAGACATTTAGGGGATTTCTCATGAGTACCTTCTTCCGGCAAACCGCCCAAGCCATGATCGCCAAACACATCGACCGCTTCCCACTATTGAAATTAGATCAAGTGATTGATTGGCAGCCGATCGAACAGTACCTGAATCGTCAAAGAACCCGTTACCTTCGAGACCACCGCGGCCGTCCCGCCTATCCACTGCTGTCCATGTTCAAAGCCGTCCTGCTCGGCCAATGGCACAGCCTCTCCGATCCCGAGCTCGAACACAGCCTCATCACCCGCATCGATTTCAACCTGTTTTGCCGTTTTGACGAACTGAGCATCCCCGATTACAGTACCTTATGCCGCTACCGCAACTGGCTGGCGCAAGACAACACCCTGTCCGAATTGCTGGAACTGATTAACCGCCAACTGACCGAAAAAGGCTTAAAAGTAGAGAAAGCATCCGCCGCCGTCATTGACGCCACCATTATTCAAACCGCCGGCAGCAAACAGCGTCAGGTCATAGAAGTCGATGAAGAAGGACAAGTCAGCGGCCAAACCACACCGAGTAAAGATAAAGATGCCCGTTGGACAAAGAAAAACGGCCTCTACAAACTCAGTTACAAACAACATACCCGTACCGATGAGGAAGGTTATATCGAGAAACTGCACATCACTCCCGCCAATACCCATGAGTGCAACCACCTGTCGCCTTTGTTGGAAGGCATTGCCGAAGGTACGGCCGTCTATGCCGACAAAGGCTACGACAGTGAGGAAAACCGGCAACATCTGAAAGAGCATCGGTTGCCGGACGGCATTATGCGCAAAGCCCACCGCAACCGTCCGCTGACGGGGGGCAGACGAAGCGCAACCGATATTTGTCGAAGACCCGTTATGTGGTCGAACAAAGCTTTGGTACGCTGCACCGTAAATTCCGCTACGCCCGGGCAGCCTATTTCGGGCTGATTAAAGTGAGTGCGCAAAGCCATCTGAAGGCGATGTGTTTGAACCTGTTGAAAGCGGCCAACAGGCTAAGTGTGCCTGTTTGCGCCTAAAAGGTGGCCCGGATGCCTGATTATGGGGCGTCTGGGGAGGATTAAGGGGGCATTTGGGTAAAATCAGAAGGTATTGGGGGAGGAAAATAGCCGAAAACCTGTTTTGGGGTTGCGGTTGTCGGGGGAAGGGCTTTTTTGCAAAGGTCTCCGGTCTGTGTTTTTCGTAGTCGGGCTTGTCTGTGATGAAGGGGTTTTTGCGATGGCGGGGCATGATTTTGGATTAGAGGTGTTCGAGTGCGCCGATGCCGCCTTCCTGATAGGCTGTTACCCAACGCAGCAGGTGGGTTCGTGAGATGTCGTAGTGGTTTGCGCTACGCTGTTGGCTGCGGATGTGCAGGTAGTGGGGGTGTAACCTAGTATTTGAAGTGTAATGTATATTTGGTCATAAAAAACTGCACCTTGGTAGTTGGAGGGGATGTGTCCAACTTTTGGGGTGCAGTTTTGGGTCAGATGACACTTTCTTTATCTTGCTTGCTCCATGGAGGTTATTAATGCCTCAAAATTCTGCATCAGAGTTGCCTTATCCAACCAGCCCGCCAGCGTAAACAGATTCAGTAAAATTCCTGAGATTACGACAAACCAGCAGAAGGATAAAAAATAGCCTTTAAGTACTGCCCAAACTTTGACCTGTCCTATTCTCATCAAGCCGACAGCCTGCGCCCAAAATGCCCAGGTCTTCCAAACCATCAGAAGCGGTGCATTTTCCGGCATATAAAATACCAACAGAGTAGGAATCATCAAAGCCTCCGATGCCAAGATGAATCCCCATAAAGGCAGGCGCGGCGCGCCGTTTCTACTCAAAACATAACGCATCACACGGCTCAAAATCAGCCACCTTATGACGGTAACCAACACGGCAAAGATGACAGCGGCAGTGCTGACGCCGAGCAAGAGCGACATATCTGCCGCATTGATCATGCCCAACAGCAGCAAAATCGCCAAAATAACGGGCAGTGTATAGAAATAATCAGCAGGATTCTTATAGCGCAGATGCAAAATATCCCACATATCGATAAGAAAAGAATAAAGCATTGACTGACGAGTGGTTCGATAAAAAATAGAAGGCTGGATTTTAGCTGAAAATATACGGTCTGATAAATACAGACGATGTGATATGAATTGTCGCCAGCTGCGAATATCCGCTAGAATACGCGCTTTATGGAAGGTCGTCTGAAAAGGATTCAATATGGCAAAAGCAAAAGGCGGTTTGGGCCGCGGTTTAGATTCCCTGATTTCCAACGGCGTGGACAACAGCAGTAGCGACCGCCTGACTACCGTCGCCATCAACGACATCCAGCCCGGCCGCTATCAGGCGCGGGTTCAGATGGACGACGAAGCCTTGCAGGAGCTGGCGGATTCGATTAAAGCGCAAGGCGTTATCCAGCCGGTCATCGTGCGCGAACACGGCCTTTCTCAATACGAACTGATCGCCGGCGAACGCCGCTGGCGCGCATCCCAGCTCGCCGGACTGACCGAGATTCCGGTCGTCATCAAAACCATCAGCGACGAAACTGCGCTGGCAATGGGTTTGATTGAAAACCTGCAACGCGAAAACTTAAACCCGATTGAAGAAGCGCAAGGTTTGAAACGCCTTGCCGACGAGTTCGGGCTGACTCACGAAACCATCGCCAAGGCAGTCGGCAAAAGCCGCAGCGCGATTTCCAACAGCCTGCGCCTGTTAAGCCTGCCCGAGCCTGTTCAAGATATGCTCTACCATCGCCATCTTGAGATGGGACATGCCCGCGCCCTGCTGACTCTGCCTGTGGTCGAGCAGCTCGAATTGGCGCAAAAAGCGGTGAAAAACGGTTGGTCGGTACGCGAAGTCGAACGCCGCAGTCAAGTCGCCCATCAGGCAAAACAGGAAATCAAAAAAACCATCAGCCCCGATATACGTCGTCTGAATGACGTGTTGACCGAAAGACTGGGCGTTAACGCGGAAGTCAAAACCACCAATAACAAAAAAGGCAAAATCGTTCTCCACTTCGATACGCCGGAAACATTTGAGTATCTGCTGAAACAGTTGGGCATTGATTATCAGATGTAAATTAGGTTGTGCAGAAAATTTAGAATTAAGGTCATCTGAAAACTTATTCTCCAGTTTTCAGATGACTTTTTTATTGAAATAAAATTACTGGGCAATGGCTGTAATTTAATGTAATTTGTGATATGATTGAAAATTGTAGCGTATAAGTTAGGAATGTTGTAGGAGTTATTATTTCACAAAGATTAACTATCCCTTGACGTGTATAGGCTTCTTCATTATATTGTAGTATCGCTGCTTGGCCATTTCGTTATAGCTTCTAAATTTTCATGAATCAGATTTTAGTTTATCAAGTTGTTGTTTTATTAATTATTTCTGTATTAAGTGCTGTTTTTGCAGGTGTAAATGGATTTTGGTCTTCTGTCGTAGGTGGAGTTTGTTATTTAGTCCCGTCTTCTATTGCAGTTTTACTTTTAAAACTTTCCAAGCGCAACCCTTTGTATCATGGTAAAGCGTTCATTATTGGGGAAGTTTTAAAAGTAGTGCTGTCGCTGGTGATGATGTTTGCCGTATTCATGGTTTGGCATCAGTCTTTAATATTCTTTCCGTTCTTGTTCGGATTGCTCGGTGTCAGTCATTTGGTTTTTTTAGTATTGTTGAGAGTGAAGCATTATGGCAGGTGAAACAATGACCGCTGCCGACTACATCAAGCACCATTTACAAAGCTTGACCAGTCTGTCGGATGTTGCCCAAGGCCAAGGCCTGAAAAATATTGCCGATTTTTCGTTTATCAATCTTGATGCGATTTTCTTTGCTGTTTTGTTAGGTGTATTAGGAAGCTTCCTGCTTTGGCGTGGCGCTAAGAAGGCGACGGCTGGCGTGCCGGGACGTTTTCAGGCTGCCGTAGAGATTTTGTTCGAGTTTGTGGATAATATGTGCAAAAGTATTATTCACAATGAACAATCTCGAAAAGCCATTGCTCCATTAGGTTTGACGCTGTTTGTATGGATTTTCCTAATGAATGCTATGGATATGCTGCCGGTGGATTTGTTGCCCTGGTTGTGGCAAAACGCTACCGGTAACCATCATGCATTGTTACGTATTGTGCCGACCGCGGATTTGAATACTACGTTGGCGTTAGCTATTGGAGTCTTATTAATTTGTATTTATTACAATATCAAAATCAAAGGTGTTCGTGGTTGGATTCATGAGTTGTTCAGTGCTCCGTTCGGCGCCAAACTTGCTCCTGCCAACTTTCTTTTGAATCTGGTCGAATTCCTCTCTAAAACAGTTTCTCACGGTATGCGGTTGTTCGGTAATATGTATGCTGGTGAACTTGTATTCCTTTTGATTGCTTTGCTGGGTGGTGCTTGGGCGACATCTGGAAGCGTTGAAGTGCTGGATCCGATTCTGTTTGGTTTTCACATTCTTGCCGGATTGGCATGGGCGATTTTCCATATTTTGGTGATTACCCTGCAGGCATTTATCTTTATGGCCTTGGCGTTTGTCTATATTGGACAAGCTCATGATGCCCACTAAATTTTCTAGGTAGTTTTATCTTTATTTGTGGTTTAACCTTTGTTTTCTTAAGGAGTTTAAAATGGGTTTGATTGCTATTGCATGTGGTTTGATTGTTGCATTGGGTGCATTGGGTGCCTCCATCGGTATCGCAATGGTAGGTTCTAAGTATTTGGAATCTTCTGCGCGCCAGCCTGAATTGATTGGTCCACTGCAAACTAAATTGTTCCTGATTGCTGGCCTGATTGATGCTGCATTCCTGATCGGTGTGGCTATCGCGCTGTTGTTCGCCTTCGTTAACCCGTTTGCAGGTGCATAATCAAACGGTGTGATCCGTCTAGGTACAGACTTTGGTCTGTTTGATTAACACTAGTACGAAGGTTAACTAACGTGAATATTAATGCAACCTTATTCGCTCAAATCATCGTCTTTTTCGGTTTGGTTTGGTTTACCATGAAATTTGTGTGGCCGCCAATCGCAAAAGCACTGGATGAGCGTGCCGCAAAAATTGCCGAAGGCTTGGCTGCAGCCGAGCGCGGTAAGAGCGATTTTGAACAGGCAGAGAAGAAAGTTGCAGAACTCTTGGCTGAAGGGCGTAACCAAGTTTCCGAAATGGTAGCTAACGCCGAAAAACGTGCCGCCAAAATCGTAGAAGAAGCGAAAGAACAAGCTTCTGTCGAGGCGGTGCGGATTACAGCACAAGCTAAAGCCGATGCGCAGCAAGAAATGAATCGTGCACGCGAAGTTTTGCGTGAACAAGTTGCTGCGTTGGCGGTTAAAGGTGCCGAGTCTATTTTGCGCAGTGAAGTGGATACTTCCAAACATGCGCAGTTGCTCAGTGCTTTAAAACAGGAGCTGTAATCTTATGGCTGAGTTCGCAACGATTGCCAGACCTTATGCGAAAGCATTATTCAATCTGGCGCAGGAAAAAAACCAAATTGAGTCTTGGTTGGGCGGACTGGAAGAATTAGCCGCGGTTGTTCAAAATGAGAAAGTCATTTCTTTGATTGAGCGACCTGAAACAAATACTTCTGAAAAGGTGAATGTACTTGCCGAACTCGTTGAGTTAAAAAGTGATGAATTGAAAAATTTCATTACTGTTTTGGCAGAGCAAAAACGTTTGCCTGTATTGCCTGAAGTCTATGCTCAATATCAAGCTTTAACCTTGTCATTCAATCATACTAAGTCCGCTGTAATTTATAGTGCTTATCCATTGACTGAAGATCAACTGGCTGAGTTGGCTGAAATATTGAAAAAACGCTTTGACAGTAAGTTGCAAATTACAACTGAAGTTGCGCCTGAATTAATTGGCGGTGTCAAAGTTGAAGTGGGTGACCAGGTCTTGGATTTGTCGGTGCAGGGTAAATTGAATGCCCTGTATGCGACTATGACAAATTAGGAGAGTTTTCATGCAGCTTAATCCTGCTGAAATTAGCGATTTGATTAAAGCTAAAATTGAAAATCTGTCTGGAAATACAGAAGTGCGTACCCGTGGTACCGTTATTTCTGTAACAGACGGTATTGTTCGTATTCATGGCTTGTCAGACGCAATGCAAGGTGAGATGATCGAATTCCCGGGTAACACTTTCGGTTTGGCGATGAACTTGGAGCGTGACTCCGTCGGCGCCGTAGTGTTGGGTGAATACGAACATATTAAAGAAGGCGACACAGTTACTTGTACCGGTCGTATTTTGGAAGTACCTGTCGGTCGTGAATTGGTTGGTCGCGTTGTAGATGCGCTGGGTCGCCCGATTGATGGCAAAGGTCCGATCAATACATCTTCTACTGCACCTATCGAAAAAATTGCACCAGGTGTGATTGCTCGTAAATCAGTTGACCAACCGATGCAAACCGGTTTGAAGGCTATTGACTCAATGGTTCCGATTGGTCGCGGTCAACGTGAGCTGATTATTGGTGACCGTCAAACAGGTAAAACAGCCGTAGCATTGGATGCTATTGTTAACCAAAAAGGTACGGGCGTTATTTGTATTTATGTTGCAATCGGTCAAAAAGCATCTTCCATTGCTAACGTAGTACGCAAATTGGAAGAGCATGGTGCAATGGAGCACACGATTGTGGTTGCTGCGACCGCTTCTGAAGCTGCGGCTCTGCAATATATCGCACCTTATGCAGGTTGTACTATGGGCGAGTTCTTCCGCGACCGCGGTGAAGACGCATTGATTGTATATGATGACTTGTCCAAACAAGCTGTTGCTTACCGTCAAATTTCCCTGTTGCTGCGCCGTCCTCCTGGTCGCGAAGCATATCCTGGCGACGTTTTTTATCTGCACTCCCGCTTGCTGGAACGTGCTGCCCGTGTAAATGAACACGAAGTTGAAAAACTGACTAATGGCGAAGTGAAAGGCAAAACAGGTTCTTTGACTGCATTGCCTATTATCGAAACGCAAGCCGGTGACGTATCTGCGTTCGTACCGACAAACGTGATTTCGATTACCGACGGTCAAATTTTCTTGGAAACCGACTTGTTTAACGCTGGTATCCGTCCCGCGATTAATGCCGGTATTTCCGTATCACGTGTAGGCGGTGCGGCACAAACCAAAGTAATTAAAAAACTGGGTGGCGGTATCCGTTTGGCACTCGCCCAATATCGTGAGTTGGCAGCCTTCTCGCAATTTGCTTCAGATTTGGATGAAGCTACACGCAAACAGCTGCAACACGGTGAAGTGGTTACTGAATTGATGAAACAAAAACAATTCAGCACTTTGGATACAGCCGAAATGGCTTTGACTTTGTGGGCCATCAATAATGGTTCTTACGAAGATGTACCAGTACCCAAGGCATTGGCTTTCGAAGCGGAATTTTTGAGCTTTGTACGCACTCAGCATCCTGGTGTTTTAGAAGCAATCAACGCATCAGGTGCGATGTCCGATGAAAGTGAAAAAACATTGACTGAAGCCATGAATTCTTTCAAATCTTCTTATGCTTACCAAGCCTAAGAACTGAAATGAAAGGAGTCTGAAATGGCAGTCGGAAAAGAGATTCTCACCAAAATCCGTAGTGTTCAAAATACCCAAAAGATCACTAAAGCGATGCAAATGGTGTCAACCTCTAAAATGCGGAAGACTCAGGAACGGATGCGCTTAGCGCGTCCGTATGCCGAAAAAGTGCGGACAGTTATGAGTCATTTGGCGCAAACCCATGAAGATCATGGTATTAAATTATTGGCACCTCACCGTGAAACACATCGGGTGGGTTTCATTTTAATCACCTCTGATAAAGGTCTTTGCGGTGGTTTGAACGCGAATGTTTTGAAGAAATTTTTAGCGCAAGTCCAAGAATACCAAGAGCAAGGCATTGAAGTTGATGTTGTCTGTTTAGGTAGTAAAGGCTTAGCCACTTGTCAAAACATCGGTTTGAACGTTATTGCCAGTGCGATTAATTTGGGGGATACCCCAAAAATGGAATTGCTGCTTGGGCCATTGACTGAAATCTTCCAACGTTACGAGAAGCATGAGTTAGATAAAATACATTTGGTATATTCGCGTTTTGTTAATACCATGCGTCAAGAACCACGGTTGGAGGTTCTGCTGCCGATCGGCGAAAATGTGATAGAAGACGAGAATAACTATTCTTCATTCAGTTGGGAATATCGTTATGAACCAAGTCCTATCGCTGTGTTGGAATATCTGGTTCGCCGCTATTTAGAGTCTGTGGTTTATCAAGCATTGAGTGACAATATGGCATCAGAGCAAGCTGCGCGTATGGTGGCGATGAAAGCGGCCACCGACAATGCAGGCAATGCCATTAAAGAGTTGCGTTTGGTATATAACAAATCGCGTCAAGCTGCGATTACCACGGAATTGTCAGAAATTGTAGCAGGTGCAGCGGCAGTTTAATGTCGTCTGAAACCTGAACAGGAAATTAGGATACGATAATGAGCCAAGGCAAAATCGTACAAATTATTGGTGCGGTAGTTGACGTGGAGTTTCCGCGCGATGCCATTCCGCATGTTTACGACGCCCTGAAATTGGATGCAAACGGCCTGACTTTGGAAGTGCAACAGCTTCTGGGTGACGGCGTGGTTCGTACTATTGCAATGGGTAGTTCGGACGGTCTGAAACGCGGCATGACTGTGTGCAATACAGATGCGCCGATTACTGTGCCGGTAGGTAAAGGTACTTTGGGACGTATTGTCGATGTGTTGGGTACACCTGTTGATGAAGCAGGTCCGATTGATACCGACAAACACCGTGCCATCCATCAGACAGCTCCGAAATTCGATGAGTTGTCTGCTACTACCGAGCTGCTGGAAACAGGCATTAAAGTGATTGACTTGCTGTGTCCGTTTGCCAAAGGCGGTAAAGTAGGTCTGTTCGGTGGTGCCGGCGTAGGCAAAACCGTAAACATGATGGAATTGATTAACAACATCGCCAAAGCACATAGCGGTCTGTCCGTGTTCGCCGGTGTGGGGGAACGTACCCGTGAAGGTAACGACTTCTATCACGAGATGAAAGATTCCAACGTATTGGACAAAGTGGCGATGGTTTACGGTCAGATGAACGAACCTCCAGGTAACCGTCTGCGTGTAGCCTTGACCGGTTTGACTATGGCCGAATACTTCCGCGATGAAAAAGACGAAAGCGGCAAAGGTCGCGACGTATTGTTCTTCGTGGACAACATTTACCGTTACACTCTGGCTGGTACAGAAGTATCCGCATTGTTGGGCCGTATGCCTTCAGCAGTAGGTTACCAACCGACATTGGCTGAAGAAATGGGTCGTCTGCAAGAGCGTATTACCTCTACCCAAACAGGCTCCATTACTTCTATCCAAGCCGTATATGTACCTGCGGATGACTTGACTGACCCGTCTCCTGCAACAACATTTGCCCACTTGGACGCTACCGTCGTATTGAGTCGTGATATTGCATCTTTGGGTATTTACCCTGCAGTTGACCCGCTTGATTCCACTTCACGCCAACTGGATCCGATGGTATTGGGTCAAGAGCACTATGACGTAGCCCGCGGCGTACAATCTACTCTGCAAAAATACAAAGAATTGCGCGATATTATCGCCATTCTGGGTATGGACGAATTGTCAGACGAAGATAAACTGACCGTAATGCGTGCGCGTAAGATCCAGCGCTTCCTGTCGCAACCGTTCCACGTTGCCGAAGTATTTACCGGCTCTCCCGGCAAATATGTATCGCTGCGTGACACCATTGCCGGCTTTAAAGCTATCTTGAACGGTGAATACGACCATCTGCCTGAACAAGCTTTCTACATGGTAGGCGGTATCGAAGAAGCGGTCGAGAAAGCGAAAACCTTAAACTAAGGAGGTCGGCATGAGCGTCATGCGAGTTGAAGTGGTAAGTAGCGAGCAGAACATCTATTCAGGCGAAGCCAGTTTTGTAGTGGTTCCGACTGTTCAAGGTGAGCTCGGTATTTATCCGCGACACGAGCCGATTATGAGTTTGGTACGTCCCGGTGCATTGCGTTTGACCGTGCCCGGTGAAGCCGAAGAAGTGCTTGTTGCCGTTTCCGGCGGTGTGCTGGAAGTGCAGCCCAACCAACTTACTGTGTTGGCGGATGTTGCCGTACGCAGTTCCGAGATGGATCGCGAGCGCGCCGAAGCTGCCAAAAAAGCGGCGGAAACCGGCATTTCTCAAGCTAAAGACGATAAGTCGTTGGCTGAAGCGCACAAGGCTTTGGCCGCAGCGATTGCCCAACTCAAAACCTTGGATTATCTTCGTTCGCACAAAAACAAATAAGCAGATTTGCTTTACAAAAAGCACGGTTGAGTACCGTGCTTTTTATTTTTTTATTTTTTTCATGATGGATGGTTTTGAGAAGAACGGAATCTTTAGGTAACGAATGCTATAGAAAAGTTTTAAATGATTCCTTTGTTGCGCATAATTTTGCTTTTCTGAGTCAGCGATAAAGGTTGTTTACTGAATACGGTTTTTATAGGATAAAGCAAATCTTTTGGTAAGGATTATCGTATTTAAAAGTGGTGTTAATGTCGTCTGAATGTATTTAAGACGACTTTTTTGTTTTTAAGGACACCTATTTGCCTATTCTAATAATGAATAAAGTTTGGCTATTTGGGAAGATTGCCATTATATCTGAAATTAAAAAACAACAAATTTTAGAGACAAAAGGTTTTTATTTTGCATAAGCGGTATTTTTATTGTAAAAAGTGCCATTTGGGTTATAATTTTAAAATACATTATCATAAATTGATGTGTAACCTATTACGAAAAAATAAATATTTTATATTGCGGATAATTTGTCATGAACTTTGATTTCATATTTGGGGATGGTGTATCAGGTATGGCGGGATATAGCCTGATACTGATTTTGGCTGCGCTTGCCAGTAAGCAAGATTTAGTAAAACGGTTTATCAGTCGTTTTGCCGTTAATGTGCGTGCTCAATGCTACTTGGATGAAAATTCATATCATGTTTTCCGCCATCTTGATATACGTATTTCAGGAACGCATGAACAGATTGATTATGTTTACGTTTCACGATTCGGTATTTTTATCGTATCGACGCCGAATTATCAAGGCCGTATTTGGGGGGATAACGGGGACGGGATGTGGACGCAGAAATTCCATAGAACCAAGATGCTTTTCCCTAATCCTTTGGCACAGAACCAACGTTATATTCAAGCATTGGTGCGGCAGCTTGATTTAAGCCCGCGCTTGTTTTATTCGGTTGTCGTATTCGCCGGAAGTTGCCAATTTCAAACCATGATGCCGGATAATGTCATTGAATCTGCTGAATTCAATGAATACATTGCTCAATACTGTGAAGTCGTTTTGAATGACGACAAGGTTGCGGAGATCAAAGAAATTTTAGAGAGCAATGAATTTGATAACGTGTTTGGTCAAAATGGTTCTCGATCACACGCTTAATGAAGTAGGCCAAAAAATTTGTAGGTAATGCAGCAGTTTTTTGAAATTATCGGTTGAACACAAAAGGTCGTCTGAAACCTGAATCGGTTTTCAGACGACCTTTTGTTTGAACGTATCGCTATCAGCGTTTGACGCCGCTGAGCCTTGCCCAGCCTTCGTCGATTTCGGCAGGTTCGATGTCGAACCATTGACTGTAAATGCCGCTGAGTTCTTCGATTTGTTCGTCCAGCAAACCGGACAACACGATGCGGCCGCTTTGTTTGGTGCGGGCGGCGAGCATTTCGCCGAGCATGCGCAGGGGGTTGGCGAGGATGTTGGCGACGACGATGTCGAATTGTCCTTGCGGCAGGCCGTCGGGCAGGTAGAACTGTGCATCAACGTTGTTTTGTGCGGCGTTGTCCTTGCTGGCGCGGATAGCCTGTTCGTCAATATCGACGCCGACGGCAGAACCTGCGCCGAGCTTGAGGGCGGCGATGGTCAGGATGCCTGAGCCGCAGCCGTAGTCGAGGACGCTTTCGCCGCCTTTGAGTTGTGTGTCCAGCCATTTGAGGCAGAGGCGTGTGGTCGGGTGGCTGCCGGTACCGAAGGCGAGACCGGGGTCGAGTTGGAGGTTGACGGCGTTGCTGTTGGGCGCTTCGTGCCAAGAGGGGGTAATCCACAGGCGTTCGGAAATTTGGATGGGGTCGAACTGCGCTTGGGTCAGGCGTACCCAGTCTTGGTCGGCGAGGATTTCGCTGGTGTATGCCAAGTCTTTCAGTCCGCATTCTTGGCTGGCGGCTTGAATCATGGCTGCGGCATCGTCGTGCTCGCCGAACAGGGCGATGACTTTGCTTTGCTGCCAGATTTGTTCGGTCGGCATGCCGGGTTCGCCGAAGATGGCTTGTTCGTTTTCGGTGCCTGCGTAGGCGTCTTCGATGGCGGCGGAGAGTGCGCCGTGTTCCATCAGTGCGTCGGCGAGGCGTTCGGCGACGGCGTCGTTGACGTTGATGGTGATTTGTTGATAGGACATGGTGGGCTTTCTCGGTGGGGTCGTCTGAAATTAGGAAGTGGTAGGCAAATACGCGATTTTGGTTGTTTGCGGTATGTTTGGACTATGGGCGTAACAACGGGCTGTTTGCTTTAAATTGAATCGGTTTTCTACCTGAACACGGATTGCGTCTTGTACGGAAACGGCAGCAGACAGGCGGATAATGATATTTTAAGCTCTATTGAGCATCGCTGATGTATGCCTAATGCTGAGGTTTCAACCTCTTTGAAAAAAGGTCGCCTGAAAGCCATACGGTTTTTCAGACGACCTTCGACTATCCAAGCGGGACGGTTTTATTTGTCCTGTTTGGCTTTGCGCTCTTCCAGCCAGTGTTCCAGATAGTGGATGCTGACGCCGCCTTTTTCAAAACCGGGGTCGCTGAACAAATCGCGGTGCAGCGGGGTATTGGTTTTGATGCCGGTTACGGCAAGCTCGGCGAGGGCGACGCGCATTTTTGCCATTGCCTGCTCGCGGGTTTTGCCGACAACGCAGACTTTACCGATCAGGCTGTCGTAGTACGGCGGGATGCGGTAGCCTTGGTAAATATGGCTGTCCACGCGGATGCCGAAGCCGCCGGGCAGGTGGCAGCTTTCAATCAGACCGGGGCTTGGGATAAAGTTGTACGGGTCTTCGGCATTGATGCGGCACTCGAAAGCATGGCCTTCGATTTGGATGTCTTTTTGCTTGTATTGCAAAGGCAGGCCGCCGGCAATGCGGATTTGTTCCTGTACGATGTCCACGCCGGTAATCAGCTCGGTTACGGGGTGCTCGACTTGGACGCGGGTGTTCATTTCGATAAAGAAGAATTCGCCGTTTTCATACAGAAATTCAAACGTACCTGCGCCACGGTAGCCGATGCGTTTGCAGGCGTCGGTACAGGCTTTGCCGATTTTTTCGCGGGCTTTTTCGTCGATGAAGGGAGCGGGAGCTTCTTCGATGACTTTTTGGTGGCGGCGCTGCATGGAGCAATCGCGCTCGGCAAGGTAGATGGCGTTGCCGTGTTCGTCGGCAAGCACTTGGATTTCAACGTGGCGCGGGCGTTGCAGGTAGCGTTCCATATAGACCATCGGGTTGCCGAACGCCGCACCTGCTTCGGCTTTGGTCATTTCGACGGATTTGATGAGGTCTTCTTTTTTCTCGACCACGCGCATACCGCGTCCGCCGCCACCGCCCGATGCTTTGATAATCACGGGATAACCGACTTTGTCGGCGGTTTTGAGGATTTCGGCGGGATCGTCGGACAGGGCGCCGTCCGAACCCGGAACGCAAGGCACGCCCGCTTCAATCATCGCGTGTTTGGCGGAAACCTTGTCGCCCATCAAGCGGATGGTTTCGGCTTTGGGACCGATGAAGATGAAGCCGGATTGTTCGACCTGTTCGGCAAAATTGGCGTTTTCGGCAAGGAAGCCGTAGCCCGGGTGGATGGCATCCGCGCCGGTAACTTCTGCGGCGGCGATGATGGCGGGAATATTGAGATAGCTTTGTGCGGAAGCGGCAGGGCCGATGCACACGGATTCGTCGGCAAGTTTGACGTGCAGACTGTCTTTGTCGGCTTCGGAATGCACGGCGACGGTGGCGATGCCCATTTCACGGCAGGCTCGCAGGACGCGCAGCGCGATTTCGCCTCGGTTGGCGATTAATACTTTTTTCAGCATGATGACCTTTCCTGTGGTTTCAGACGACCTGCTTGTTACCTTTTGCCCAACGCATTGCGGATTTTTTCATCGGTCTTGTATTGGCTCAACGCGTACACCGCCCACATGGCAGCAGGAATCCAGCCGATTAAGGTGAATTGGAGAATCAGACAGATGATGCCCGCAATCGGACGGCCGATGGTGAAGAATACGGCGAAGGGCAGGAAGTGGCTAACAGCAGGCGCATGGTGGAAATCCTGAGTTGGAAAGCATTTCAGACGACCTCTCCGCAATCCGGAAGGTCGTCTGAAAACGGATTATTCGATGATGAAGAGCGGCTCGCCAAATTCCACAGGCGTACCGTTTTCCACCAGAATTTCTTTAACCGTGCCGGATTTCTCGGCTTCGATTTCATTCATCAACTTCATCGCTTCGATGATACACAGCGTATCGCCGGCTTTGACTTGCTGGCCGACTTCGACGAAGGCGGCGGCATTCGGGCCGGGCGCGCGGTAGAACGTACCGACCATAGGCGATTTTTGCGCGTTAGACAGGTCGCGGGCGGCAGGCGCTGCGGGAGCGGGGGCTGCTGCGGCAGCAGGAGCGGCGGCGGGTGCAGGAGCAGGCGCGGCTACATGGGCGGGCGCTGCATAAACGGGAGCCGGAGCGGCGGTGGCGCGGGTGATGCGGACTTTTTCCTCGCCTTCGGTAACTTCGATTTCGGCGATACCTGATTCTTCTACTAAATCAATCAGTTTTTTTAACTTGCGCAAATCCATTTTCGTTCCTTTACGATACGGCCAAAATGTTGTGAAGCGGCCGTGTTTGTTGCGGGATATTTCAGAAAACAACCGGCCTGCGGCAACGGCGCAAGCCGGACGGTATTGGGTTGCATAAAGGGCATTCGCAGGAGCAGAAACCCCGTAAATGAATTTGACTATTTTCCCGAACTTGCCGACAAATGTCTAGCAAAATCTCGAAAAAAGGCGGTTTTTGAACAAAACGGGCAAATTCGGAAAATTCGTCCGAATGCGTATTTTTTCAACGAGTGTTTATTCTAATTTGTTGGTTTATGAAGGGAAAAGGTCGTCTGAAAATTCAGGTGGGGATGCCGATAAACCATTTTGCCCGTTTTCAGACGACCTTTTGATATGAATGGGGATTTAAGGGCGAGAATTTCTTATGGAGGGGAATAACTGACTGGCCTTCTGGCTTTTGGCTTATGCGGAAATGAATGGCGACAGTTTGTGCTGTAAGAGATTTATGGTTGCGGTGGTAAAAGGTCGTCTGAAAACTGATTTTCAGACGACCTTTGCATTTTGAATTATTCCCCGTCTTTAACCAGATGATCGGGCAAGTACACATCGAAGCGGGTGCTTTTGCCTGTGTATTGGTAGGCGGGTTTTTCGCTGTTGAGAAACTCGCCGAGGCGCGGGCGTTTGACGACGACACGTTTTTTGGCGATGGCGCGGGCGGTGGCAAGCAGCTCGGCTTCTTCTTGGGCGGCACCGACGACGCTGTGGAAATACGCCATTTCCTTTTTGACGGCGGCGGACTTTTGGCGTTCGGGGTACATGGGGTCGAGATAGACAATGTCGGGGCGCGATTGTGCGGCGAGTTCGCGCATCAATTCGACGGCGTTGCCATAATGGAAAGTCATGCGGCGGGCGATGTCTTGAATTTCAGGCTCTTGCAGCGCGCGTTCGAGGCCGTCGGCAAGCAGGCAGGCAACGGCGGGATGCTGCTCGAAAGTGTGGACGTTCAAACCGAGCGAGGCGAGGACGAAACTGTCGCGCCCGAGTCCGCCGGTGCCGTCCCAGACGGTCGGTTTGGTTGTGTGGTTGACCGCTTTGGCAATCAGCTCGCCGCCGCCTTTGGTGCGCCGGTATTGGGCTGCGCCGCCGCCGAAGTCGACGCGGACGCGCCCCTTTTCCCCCGCGCGGCACAAGCTGACGCCCTCCGCATCGGCAAGCAGGTATTCGCCGTTGTCGGGTGGGCAGGGCAGGGCAGGGAGGTCGAATTTCTGCGCCAAACGGCGGGCGTGTTCGGTGGCGGCGTCGGAGAAATAGACGGCAGGTATGGTATGGGTGTGCAAATCTTTTGGGACAGACATTTTTCAGACGACCTTTGATTATGAATTGTCAACAATATGAACTGTATTTTTATTGAACTATCGAATTTTTCACTGCGATTCATTCTCAGATAACGCTATAATATGCCTAAAATTCTTTTGAATCCATCAGCGTTTGTCTTTCCGATGGGCTTTCAGACGACCCTCCTCTTTTTCTCCATTCAGTAAAGGAAAATCATGAGCTTCAAAACCGATGCCGAAATCGCCCAATCCTCCACCATGCGTCCGATTGGCGAAATTGCCGCCAAGCTGGGTTTGAACGTTGACAATATCGAACCCTACGGCCATTACAAAGCCAAAATCAATCCTGCCGAAGCGTTCAAACTGCCGCAAAAACAAGGCCGTCTGATTTTGGTTACTGCCATCAACCCGACTCCGGCAGGCGAAGGCAAAACCACCGTTACCATCGGTTTGGCGGACGCGTTGCGCCACATCGGCAAAGACGCCGTTATCGCCCTGCGCGAACCTTCTTTGGGACCTGTGTTCGGCGTCAAAGGCGGCGCGGCGGGCGGCGGCTATGCCCAAGTTTTGCCGATGGAAGACATCAACCTGCACTTCACCGGCGACTTCCACGCCATCGGCGCGGCGAACAACCTTTTAGCCGCCATGCTCGACAACCATATCTACCAAGGCAACGAGTTGAACATCGACCCCAAACGCGTCCTGTGGCGGCGCGTGGTCGATATGAACGACCGCCAGTTGCGCAACATCATCGACGGCATGGGCAAACCCGTTGACGGCGTGATTCGTCCCGACGGCTTCGACATCACCGTCGCCTCCGAAGTCATGGCGGTATTCTGTCTCGCCAAAGACATCAGCGATTTGAAAGAGCGTTTGGGCAACATCCTCGTCGCCTACGCCAAAGACGGCAACCCCGTTTACGCCAAAGATTTGAAAGCACACGGCGCGATGGCGGCATTGCTCAAAGACGCCATCAAGCCCAATTTGGTACAAACCATCGAAGGCACGCCCGCCTTCGTACACGGCGGCCCGTTCGCCAACATCGCCCACGGCTGCAACTCCGTTACCGCCACCCGTCTGGCGAAACACCTTGCCGACTACGCCGTAACCGAAGCAGGCTTCGGCGCGGATTTGGGTGCGGAAAAATTCTGCGACATCAAATGCCGCCTTGCCGGTTTGAAACCCGACGCAGCCGTCGTCGTCGCCACCGTCCGCGCCTTGAAATACAACGGCGGCGTAGAACGTGCCAACCTCGGCGAAGAAAACCTCGAAGCCCTGGCAAAAGGTCTGCCCAACCTGCTGAAACACATTTCCAACCTGAAAAACGTATTCGGCCTGCCCGTCGTCGTCGCCATCAACCGCTTCGTGTCCGACTCCGATGCCGAGTTGGCAATGATTGAAAAAGCCTGCGCCGAACACGGCGTCGAAGTTTCCCTGACCGAAGTGTGGGGCAAAGGCGGCGCGGGCGGCGCAGATTTGGCACGCAAAGTCGTCAACGCCATCGACAACCAACCCAATAACTTCCGCTTCGCCTACGATGTCGAGTTGAGCATCAAAGAAAAAATCCGCGCCATCGCCCAAAAAGTGTACGGCGCAGAAGACGTCGATTTCAGCGCGGAAGCCGCCGCCGAAATCGCCTCGCTGGAAAAACTGGGCTTGGACAAAATGCCCGTCTGCATGGCGAAAACTCAATATTCCCTCAGCGACAACGCCAAACTCTTGGGCTGCCCCGAAGGCTTCCGCATCACCGTGCGCGGCATCACCGTCTCCGCCGGCGCAGGCTTCATCGTCTCCCTGTGCGGCAACATGATGAAAATGCCCGGCCTGCCCAAAGTCCCCGCCGCCGAAAAAATCGACGTGGACGCAGACGGCGTGATTCACGGCTTGTTCTGATTTGAATCGGATGTGAAGTAAACGGCAAAGGTCGTCTGAAAACGGGTTTCAGACGACCTTATATTATTTTGAAGCGATTTAAACTCAACCGCGACAACCCGTAGCGTGGGCTTCGCCCGCGAATCTTCCTCTGATGGAAAGGTCGTCTGAATGTGGAAATCAACAGCGTTGTTTACACTTTCGGCTTTTGCTTGAAGACCCGTTTGAGCAGCTATCCGGCATTGTCAAGAATGTCGATAGACACGGGAAACCCGCTTTGTTCTTGATAATGGCGGATAGCTGTTTAAAAATCATTCAAGCAAAAATAAAAGTTGTCCGCCGTAGAAAAAGTGTAAACAACGCGACGATTTCCTACATCTGAAACAATAAAGCAAACTCGCACATTCGTTTTCAGACGACTCTTTCTATGGTTTTTCATCTTAGCCCTGCTTTTGTAAATGCGTTTATTTTTATAGTGAATCTACCTTTTCAGACGACCTCCCGCCCTATCAGCCATCCGCCCATCCCGCACTACTGCCCCACCCGTCCGAAACGCGCTATACTCCCAAATTAACTATCCGCCCAACCCGCTTCAGGAGAACACCATGCCCGAACAAAACCGCATCCTTTGCCGCGAACTGAGCCTGCTCGCTTTCAATCGCCGCGTTTTGGCGCAGGCGCAGGATGAAAACGTGCCGCTTTTGGAACGTCTGCGGTTTTTATGTATCGTGTCTTCCAACCTCGACGAATTTTTCGAGGTACGCATGGCGTGGCTCAAACGCGCGCAAAAAATGAATCCGCACGAGCGTTTGGACAACGGCACCACGCCGTCTGAAACCATCGCCGCCGTCTCCGCCGAAGCACAAGCATTGATACAGGAACAATACCGCCTGTTCAACGAAGTCTTGCAGCCCGAATTGAGCAAACAAGGCATCCATTTCTACCGCCGCCGCAACTGGACGCAAGGGCAGCAAAAATGGATTGAGCAGTATTTCGACGCCGAACTGTTGCCCATCCTCACCCCCATCGGACTCGACCCGTCGCACCCCTTCCCGCGCCCCTTAAACAAATCGCTCAACTTCGCTGTCGAGCTTGAAGGTACCGACGCATTCGGCCGCCCCTCCGGCATGGCGATTGTGCAAGCCCCGCGCATCCTGCCGCGAGTCGTCCCCCTGCCCGCCGAATTGTGCGACGGCGGCAGCGGCTTCGTTTTCCTCTCCTCCATCCTGCACGCCCACGTCGGCAAACTCTTCCCAGGCATGACGGTCAAAGGCTGCCACCAGTTCCGCCTCACCCGCGACAGCGACCTGACCGTCGATGAAGAAGACCTCAAAAACCTGCGCGCCGCCATTCAAAACGAATTGCACGACCGCGAATACGGCGACGGCGTGCGCCTCGAAGTCGCCGACACCTGCCCGCCCCACATCCACGACTTCCTGCTCGCTCAGTTCAAACTCACCCCCGCCGAGCTTTACCAAGTCAAAGGCCCGGTCAACCTCGTGCGCCTTAATGCCGTACCCGATTTGGTTGACCGTCCCGACCTCAAGTTTCCCGCACGCGGGGCAGGTCGTCTGAAAGCATTGCGCAAGAACGGCTCCATTTTCAAACTGGCGAAACAATCGCCCATCCTGCTGCACCATCCGTATCAGTCCTTCGACCCCGTCGTCCACATGATACGCGAAGCCGCCGCCGACCCCGCCGTCCTCGCCGTCAAAATGACCATCTACCGCACCGGCAGCAATTCCGAACTCGTCCGCGCCCTGATGAAAGCCGCCCTTGCCGGCAAACAAGTCACCGTCGTCGTCGAACTCATGGCGCGTTTTGACGAAGCCAACAACGTCAACTGGGCGCAACAGCTTGAAAACGCAGGCGCGCACGTCGTTTATGGCGTATTCGGCTACAAAATCCACGCCAAAATGGCACTCGTCATCCGCCGCGAAAACGGCGCGCTCAAACGCTACGCCCACCTCGGTACCGGCAACTACCACCAAGGCACATCGCGCATCTACACCGACTTCGGCATCATCACCGCCGACGACCAAATCACCGCCGACGTGAACACCCTCTTTATGGAAATCACAGGCTTGGGCAAACCGGGTCGTCTGAACAAGCTCTACCAAAGCCCGTTCACACTGCACAAAATGGTCATCGACCGCATCGAGCGCGAAATCCAACACGCCAAAGCAGGCAAGCCCGCCCGCATCCGCGCCAAAATGAATTCGCTGATTGAGCCGAGCGTCATCGACGCCCTCTACCGCGCCAGCAGCGCAGGCGTACAAATCGACCTCATCGTACGCGGCATGTGTACCCTGCGCCCCGGTGTCAAAGGACTGTCCGAAAACATCCGCGTCCGCTCCATTATCGGCAGACAGCTCGAACACTCGCGCGTGTACTGCTTCCACAACAACGGCACGGACGACACCTTCATCTCCAGCGCCGACTGGATGGGGCGCAACTTCTTCCGCCGCATCGAAGTTGCCACCCCCATCACCACGCCCGAACTCAAAGCCCGCGTCATCCACGAAGGCATCGAAATGGCGCTGCAAGACAACACCCGCGCCTGGCTGATGCAGCCCGACGGCAGCTACATCCGCGCCCAACCTGAAAACGGAGAACCCGCCTTCAGCCTGCAAGAAAGATTGTGGGAAATGTACGGGCATTAACGCTTAAACAACACAAAAGGTCGTCTGAAAGATTGATTTCAGACGGCTTTTTGTATATTGATTTGGTTATTGCACAATAGGTCGTCTGAAAACACAGTTTCGTCAAAATGCAGACTGATTTTGTATTTCAGACGACCTTTTATCTTTGTAACCTGTTTTTAGATGACGTGAGAGTAATAGTGGGGTAGGGCAGCGTAGCGTGGGCTTCGCCCGCGAAAAAAACAACGCTATTTATCGCCCGATTCGGGAACCAAACAGTCGATTCTGTGGGCAGAGCCTACGCTACGATCCGCAGCAGGCATTGCAACGCAATACCTGCCGTCGTTGTGGATTTGCCTGGCAGAGAAAGTGTTGATTATCTCGGATTTACGCTATTCCACCATAAAAATTTAAAAAGGTCGTCTGAAACCCATAAACACATGGTTTTAGAAGACCTTTTATCTTTTCAATCCGTTTTTCAGACGACTTTACAGTAAGAATATCGTTGCCAGCCCCAAGAAAATCAGAAAACCGCCGGAATCCGTTACCGCCGTAATCAGTACCGAGCTGCCCAGCGCAGGGTCGCGGCCGTATTTTTCCATGATGACGGGGATGAGTACGCCGACCGAGGCGGCGAGCAAGAGGTTCAGCGTCATCGCGGCGATCATGACCAAGCCGATGCCGATGCTGCCGTACAGCAGCCATGACACCACGCCCATGACCGTTCCCCAGATGATGCCGTTGACCAAGGCGACGCCGACTTCTTTTTTCAACAAACGTCCCGCCTGCATCCCTGTCAACTGCCCCATCGCCATCGCGCGGACAATCATGGTGATGGTTTGATTGCCGGAGTTGCCGCCGATACCGGCGACGATGGGCATCAGCGCGGCGAGTGCGACGATTTTCTCGATACTGCCTTCAAACGCGCCGATAACGCGGCTGGCGAGAAAGGCAGTGCAGAGGTTGACGGCAAGCCACATCCAGCGGTTTTTCACCGAATCCCAGACAGGCGCAAACAAATCTTCCTCTTCCTGCAAACCCGCCATGTTCAACATATCCGCTTCCGATTCTTCGCGGATAACGTCCACCATCTCGTCGATGGTAATCCTGCCGATGAGCTTTTTGTTTTCATCGACGACGGGCGCGGTAACCAAGTCATAACGTTCGAACGCCTGCGCCGCCTCTTCCACGTCGTCTTCAGGACGGAAGCGCACGACTTCGGTCGCCATCACGTCCGCCACCAAGTCTTCAGGATCGGCAACCAAAAGTTTGCGGATGGGCAGCACGCCTTGCAGGATGTCGTTTTCATCGACCACGAAAATCTTGTCGGTATGGTCGGGCAGGCTCTCGAAGCGGCGCAGGTAACGCAGTACCACTTCGCAGGCAACGTCGGCGCGGATGCTGACCAACTCGAAGTCCATAATCGCACCGACTTGGTTGTCTTCATACGACATCGCCGCCTTGACTTGGGCGCGCTCTTCCTCATCACGCGTCTGCAAGGCTTCATAAACCACTTGGTGCGGCAAATCGTCCGCCAGCTCCGCCAGCTCGTCCGCGTCTAAATCATCAACCGCCGCCAACAGCTCGTCTTTGTCCATCGACTCGATCAGCGTTTCACGCACCGCGTCGGATACTTCCAGCAACACTTCGCCGTCGTCTTCAGGCGTCACCAACAACCAAACGACATTACGCTCGCGCGGCGGCAACGACTCCAACACCGCCGCCACGTCGGCAGGGTGCAGCTCGTTCAAAAGGACGGTCAGCTCGGTAAATTTGTCACGCAACGCCTCGTCTTCAATCGGCACACCTTCCTCAATTTGCGGGAAGGCGGGCGAAAGAATTTCGCACAGCGCGTGGATACGGTCAAAATCGGCGGAAACGCGCTCTACGTCGCTTTCGATACCGTCGTTTTCAAGGTTCGGAGGGGTTTGTTCGATGCTCATAAATGCTCCGCCCGCCGGATGCGGGAGGGCATTTCGGCGGGATGGTTATCGTGTATTTCGGGATAAACCGGAAGGGAAGTTCAGTAAAAACGAACTGGGAAGGTCCATAATAAAAGCCTGCTGATTCAGGCGTCGTGTTGGAAACGGAGCGTATTTTACCGCTTTTCGGAGCGGTTTACTATTTTTAACTGAAAAGGTCGTCTGAAAAAACGTAACTGTTTTTTCAGACGACCTGTATGTATCTCCGGTCTGTAAAGTGTAAATAAGCAAATTTACAGGGATATTTGATGTAAGGCAGGTTTGAGGTATGCAGCGGTTGTTTGGCTTTTAGGTGTATGGTTAGAATGGCACAGAATTTACGCACACATACTTCTGTAACATCATCCGATACGTTTTTAAAATATTTTTCAGGCGACATCTCCGATTGATTTTCGGATGCCGACACTATCGAAAATATAGTGGATTGGCTTTAAAGCGGGGCGACGCCGCACCGGTTTGAATGTGGTCTGCCAAAATGAACAAACGGGACGGTTTCAGGTCAATATTCAAACGAATTTACTACTTTCTTTACAAAAAACGAAAGGACTACCTCATGTCGGACAATACGCAAACAACACGGCAGGGCTTGCCCTCGCTGCCGAAAAGCACGATTTGGATGCTCAGTTTCGGCTTTCTCGGCGTTCAGACGGCCTTTACCCTGCAAAGCTCGCAGATGAGCCGCATCTTCCAGACGCTCGGCGCCGATCCGCACAGCCTCGGCTGGTTCTTTATCCTGCCGCCATTGGCGGGGATGCTGGTGCAGCCGATTGTCGGTCATTACTCCGACCGCACTTGGAATCCGCGCTTGGGTGGCCGCCGTCTGCCGTATCTGCTTTACGGCACGCTGATTGCGGTCATCGTGATGATTCTGATGCCGAATTCGGGCAGCTTCGGTTTCGGCTATGCGTCGCTGGCGGCTTTGTCGTTTGGCGCGCTGATGATTGCGCTGTTGGACGTGTCGTCGAATATGGCGATGCAGCCGTTTAAGATGATGGTCGGCGACATGGTCAACGAGGAGCAGAAGGGCTACGCCTACGGGATTCAGAGTTTCTTGGCGAATACGGGTGCGGTTGTGGCGGCGATTTTGCCGTTTGTGTTCGCGTATATCGGTTTGGCGAACACTGCCGAGAAAGGCGTCGTGCCGCAGACCGTGGTCGTGGCGTTTTATGTGGGTGCGGCGTTGCTGGTGATTACCAGCGCGTTCACGATTTTTAAAGTGAAGGAATACGATCCGGAAACCTACGCCCGCTACCACGGCATCGACGTGGCGGCGAATCAGGAAAAAACTAATTGGCTCGAACTCTTGAAAACCGCGCCTAAGGCATTTTGGACGGTAACTTTGGTGCAGTTTTTCTGCTGGTTCGCCTTCCAATATATGTGGACTTATTCCGCAGGCGCGATTGCGGAAAACGTCTGGCACACGACCGATGCGTCTTCCGTAGGCTATCAGGAGGCGGGCAACTGGTACGGTGTATTGGCGGCGGTGCAGTCGGTTGCAGCGGTGATTTGTTCGTTTGTATTGGCGAAAATCCCCAACCAATACCATAAGGCGGGTTATTTCAGCTGCCTGGCTTTGGGCGCGCTCGGCTTTTTCTCCGTATTCTTCATCAGCAACCAATACGCGCTGGTGTTGTCTTACATCTTAATCGGCATCGCTTGGGCGGGCATCATCACTTATCCGCTGACGATTGTAACCAACGCCTTGTCGGGCAAACACATGGGCACTTATTTGGGCTTGTTTAACGGCTCCATCTGTATGCCCCAAATCGTCGCTTCGCTGTTGAGCTTCATATTGTTCCCGATGATGGGCGGTTTGCAGGCCAATATGTTCTTGGTAGGGGGCGTCGTCCTGCTGCTGGGCGCGTTTTCCGTGTTCCTGATTAAAGAAACACACGGCGGCGCATAATTTTCTTCATTTATCGGCAGGAGGGTCGTCTGAAACTTCTGCCGACGCTTTATCCGATTGAATAAGACGAACCGTATTTCAAAACGGTTTGCCATAAAACCATCAAAACAGGAGCTTTACGATGTACACAAGAATCATGGAAATCAGCCCTTGGACGCTGCGTTCGGCAAAACTGGAAAAAGAACACAAACGGCTGCAAGAGAGCCTGACCAGCTTGGGCAACGGCTATATGGGTATGCGCGGCAGCTTTGAGGAAACCTACTCTGCCGACAGCCACTTGGGTACCTACATCGCCGGCGTGTGGTTCCCCGACAAAACCCGCGTCGGCTGGTGGAAAAACGGCTACCCCAAATATTTCGGCAAAGCCATCAACGCGCTCAATTTCAGCAAAGTCAAAATCTTTGTCGACGGGCAGGAAGTGGACTTGGCGAAAAACGACGTTGCCGACTTCTCCGTCGAACTCGATATGCAGCACGGCGTGTTGCGCCGCTCGTTCACCGTATTCGGCGTGCGTTTCGATGTGTGCAAATTCCTGTCCGTCGCACAAAAAGAGCTGGCGGTCATCCGCTGGGAAGCCGTATCCGTTGACGGCAAAACCCACCAAGTCCGCATCGATTCCATTATCGACGCCGACGTGAAAAACGAAGACTCCAACTACGAAGAAAAATTCTGGCAGGTATTGGACAAAGGCGTTTCAGACGACCGCTCCTACATTGCCACCCAAACCGTCGCCAACCCTTTCGGCGTGGAACAATTCATTGTCAACGCCGAGCAAACCTTCGCCGGCAGCTTCAAAGCCCTCGGCGGCAGCCAAACCGACTGGCAGGTCTCCAATTCTTTTGAAGCCGAAGTCGGCGGTACGCCCGAAACCTTTGAAAAACGCGTGATTGTTACCACCAGCCGCGATTATCAGGGCTTGGAAGCGGTGAAAGCCGCCGGCCGCGCCTTGTCTGAAAAAGTCGCAGGCGTTGCATTTGAAACCTTGCTGGATGCGCACAAAGCAGGCTGGTTGCACCGTTGGGAAATCGCCGACGTGGTCATCGAAGGCAGCGACGAAGCGCAGCAGGGCATCCGCTTCAACCTGTTCCAACTGTTCTCCACCTACTACGGCGAAGACGCGCGCCTGAATATCGGCCCGAAAGGCTTTACCGGCGAAAAATACGGCGGCGCAACCTATTGGGACACCGAAGCCTATGCCGTACCGCTCTATCTTGCACTGGCTGAACCCGAAGTTACCCGCAACCTGCTGCAATACCGCCGCAACCAACTGCCGCAGGCGCAGCACAACGCGCGCGAACAGGGCTTGGCGGGCGCACTTTATCCGATGGTGACGTTTACGGGCATCGAGTGCCACAACGAATGGGAAATCACCTTCGAGGAAATCCACCGCAACGGCGCGATTCCTTACGCCATCTACAACTACACCAACTACACCGGCGACGAAAGCTATCTTGCCAAAGAAGGCTTGGAAGTCTTGGTCGAAGTGTCCCGCTTCTGGGCGGACCGCGTCCACTTCTCCAAACGCAACGGCAAATACATGATTCACGGCGTAACCGGCCCGAACGAATACGAAAACAACATCAACAACAACTGGTACACCAACACCCTCGCCGCATGGGTATTGGACTACACCCGCGAAGCCCTGGCGAAATACCCGCGTCCGGACTTGAACGTGAGTGCCGCCGAGTTGGAAAAATGGGCGGACATCAGCGCGAATATGTACCGTCCGCATGACGAAGAACTCGGCGTGTTCGTACAACACGACGGCTTCCTCGACAAAGACATCCGCCCCGTGTCCGCGCTTTCGCCCGACGATTTGCCGCTCAACCAGAAATGGTCGTGGGACAAAATCCTGCGTTCGCCCTTCATCAAACAGGCGGACGTGTTGCAAGGTATCTACTTCTTCGGCGACCGTTTCAATATCGACGAAAAACGCCGCAACTTCGACTTCTACGAACCGATGACCGTGCACGAAAGCTCGCTGTCGCCGTGTATCCACGCCATCCTCGCCGCCGAACTGGGCAAAGAAGAAAAAGCCGTGGAAATGTACCAGCGCACCGCCCGCCTGGACTTGGACAACTACAACAACGACACCGAAGACGGCCTGCACATCACCTCCATGACCGGCTCGTGGCTCGCCATCGTCCAAGGTTTCGCCCAAATGAAAACCTGGGGCGGCAAACTCAGCTTCGCACCGTTCCTGCCGAGTGCGTGGACAGGCTACGCCTTCCACATCAACTACCGCGACCGTCTGATTAAAGTCGCCGTCGGCAAAGAAAACGTCGTCTTCACCCTGCTCAAAGGCGAGCCGCTCGATTTGCAGGTGTACGGCAAAGACATCACGCTCAACGGCAGCCACACCGTTGCGTTGGAAAAATAAGGAGGGCGCAAAATGACTTTTACCGCAGTCCTGTTTGACCTCGACGGCGTCATCACCGACACCGCCGAATACCACTACCGCGCATGGAAAAAGCTCGCCGAAGAACTGGGCATCAGCATCGACCGCAAGTTTAACGAGCAGCTCAAAGGCGTGTCGCGCGACGATTCGCTCAAACGCATCCTCGCGCACGGCGGCAAAACCGTCGGCGAAGCCGAGTTCGCCGAACTGACCCGCCGCAAAAACGACAACTACTTGGAGATGATTCAGGCAGTCAAACCCGAAGACGTGTACCCCGGCATTTTGCCGCTGCTGGAAGCATTGAAAGCAAACGGCAAAAAAATCGCCCTCGCGTCCGCCAGCAAAAACGGCCCGTTCCTTCTCGAACGCATGGGGCTGACCCACTTCTTCGACGCCGTCGCCGACCCTGCCGCCGTCGCACATTCCAAACCCGCCCCCGACATCTTCCTCGCCGCCGCCGAGGGCGTGGGCGCGGACATCCGCCACTGTATCGGCATCGAAGACGCCGCCGCCGGCGTCGCCGCCATCAAAGCCTCCGGCGCCTTGCCCATCGGCGTGGGCAAAGCCGAAGACTTGGGCAGCGACATCGCGCTGGTGTCCGGTACCGCCGAGCTGACCTACGCCTACCTGCAAAACGTGTGGGAACAGTCGGGCAGGTAAAGCGCGTCAGGTAAAGTGTTAAGGAAGTAAAAAGGTCGTCTGAAAACCAGAATTTTGGTTTTCAGACGACCTTTCTCATTGGAAAAATATAGTGGATTAAATTTAAATCAGGACAAGGCGACGAAGCCGCAGACAGTACAGATAGTACGGCAAGGCGAGGCAACGCCGTACTGGTTTAAATTTAATCCACTATATTTCTAGCGTTTCAAAGCCAGCGTCAATACGCCCGCCGTAACCAGTCCAAGCCCTATCCATTCCTGAGTGCTGGGGCGCTCGTCCAGAAAGACCACTGCCATCAGCGCGACCAATACCAAGCTGAATTTATCGACGGGGGCGACTTGCGAGGCGTTGCCCAGTTGCAGGGCTTTGAAGTAGGCGAGCCAGGATGCGCCGGTGGCGAGGCCGGAGAGAATCAGGAAAGTCCAGTTTCTTCCTGTGAACCCGTTCACGCCCTGCCATTTGCCGGTATAGGTCAGGAATAAAACCAGCGCGGCGAGGATGACCAGCGTGCGGATGAAGGTGGCAAAATCCGAATCGATGCCCTGCAAGCCCATTTTGGCGAAAATCGCCGTCAATGAGGCAAATCCTGCGGAAGCTAATGCCCAAAAAAGCCATGCGTTGCCGCTCATGTTTTTCCTTTCTGAATCAAAATTCGACCTTATGGGGGATGGGAGAGATACTATAGTGGATTAAATTTAAACCAGTACGGCGTTGCCTCGCCTTGCCGTAATATTTGTACTGTCTGCGGCTTCGTCGCCTTGTCCTGATTTAAATTTAATCCACTATATTGAGCGTCCCCATATTATACCCATCTGATGATGCGGATGTGTTCCATCATACCACCGGATAGGGTGGCTTTAAACGGAAAAGGCCGAATCCCTGTTTTCGGGTTCGGCCATTTTGACGGTGAGGGATGGTCTGAAATTTTATCGGCGGTATTGGGCGGAATCTGTTTTCAGACGACCTATTGTCTGTCAGATAACTTTTTCTTTAAATTCGGGCTTTTTGTCGATAAAGCCGTCAATCGGCGCATAGCCTAGGAAGTCGGCGTTTTCATCCATGACGACAATCCAGTTTTTGATTTTACCGCTGGTAAGCGGCAGGAAAAACAGAGGTTTGCCGGTTTGTTTGACGGAAGCGGTTTTGAGGATGTCCGCTTCACTCATGTTGCGTGCGATGGCAAGTTGTACCAAGGGTTTCATCGCACTGCGGATTTTCGCGCGTTCGGCAGGGCTGTCGGGCTGCCACCAATTCGGGCGCATACTGGGTTCTATACCTTTAAGCGAAAGGCTGAGGCTTTCGTTGGCTTCTTCGATGGATGCAGGATCGCGCAGGGCAACGCGTTCGATACCGAACCACGGCAGTTGACGCATTTCTTCGGGGGCTTTTGCTAAATCCGCTTCGTCGATTTCAGCGGCGGTAACAATGTTGATGCGGTCTTTTTCAAAGGCTGCAACGACAGGGCGCGCTAAGGAAACACTGTGCAAGCCGTAAATCAGCGCGGCGAGCTGGATGATACCGACCAAAGAAAAATCGGTAATGCGTTCGCGCAGTTTTTTCTTTGGGCTGGCGAGAATCAGTGTCAGCAGAGGGCCGCAGACAATATCGACCGAGACGACGAGTGTGTACAAATTCAATCCGCCCGTCAGTTCTGAATAGGGGTAGGGATACCAGACAGCGAAGACCAAAAGTGCCGCGAGGCCTGCAAGAATAAGGCTGACGACAAGATGCCAGCCTGCGTTTTTGAGGGCAAAACGCCAACGGGAGGGAGTTTGGGTATTTTTCATTTGTTGTTTCCGTAATGTAATTATTGAGGGAATTATTTTTGAAGGTCGTTATTATATCTGAATATGACCGGCAACATAGAGTTTCATGGTGCAAAACGTGAGAGATGTGGTGTGGCAGCAAAAGAATTGGAATAAAAAGGTCGTCTGAAAACGGATTTGGGTTTTCAGACGACCTTTTATAGTGGATTAAATTTAAATCAGGACAAGGCGACGAAGCCGCAGACAGTACAGATAGTACGGCAAGGCGAGGCAACGCCGTACTGGTTTAAAGTTAATCCACTATAGTTTTTTAGGCTTACAGACCGAATAGGGCGATGTCGCCTTTGCCTTGGCGGATGAGTTCTGTGCCGTCGGTCATGTCGATGACGGTGGTCGGCTCGGTACCGCACCAGCCGCCGTCAATCACCAAATCGACGGCGTGCTCGAGGCGGTCGCGGATTTCGTAAGGGTCGGTCAGCGGCTCGTCGTCTTCGGGCAGCATCAGGGTGCAACTGAGCAGCGGCTCGCCCAATTCCTGCAACAGGCTCAAGGCGATATTGTTGTCGGGAACGCGCAGGCCGATGGTTTTGCGTTTCGGGTGCAGCGTGCGGTTGGGGACTTCTTTGGTCGCTTGCAGGATGAAGGTGTAGCTGCCCGGGGTGGCGGCTTTGAGCTGGCGGAATTGGGCGTTGTCGACTTTGGCGTAAGTGCCCAATTCGCTCAAATCGGCGCACATCAGGGTCAGGTGGTGTTTCAAGTCGATTTTGCGGATGGCGAGGATGCGTTCCATCGCGGCTTTGTCGCCGAGTTTGCAGCCGAGCGCGTAGCAGGAGTCGGTAGGATACACGACAACCCCGCCGCTGCGTACGATGTCGGCGGCTTGTTTGATTAGGCGTTCCTGCGGGTTGTCGGGGTGGATGGCGAAGAATTGTGCCATGACGGCTTTCCTTTTGGCAGTTTGTGTTGCCGATATTTTAAAACCGATGCTTTGAAATGACAAAAGGTCGTCTGAAAATACGGTTTCGGAACAGAAGCCGCGTTTTCAGACGACCTTGTATAGTGGATTAACTTTAAACCAGTACGGCGTTGCCTCGCCTTGCCGTACTATCTGTACTGTCTGCGGCTTCGTCGCCTTGTCCTGATTTTTGTTAATCCACTATATTTGAGGTGCGACTCAGGGTTCGGGGCGCAGCCACATCCAGACAGCGACGCAGCCGCAGCCCAATGTGGACGCCGCGCCTATCCACCATTGCTCGGGGAAGCGCCAAAACATGAAGATGCAGGATAGGCCCATCATGCTGATGGCGAAGATTTTGGCTTTGCGCGGGACGGCGCCGTTGTTTTCCCAGTTTTGCACCATGGGGCCGAAATAGCGGTGTTGGTGCAGCCAGCGGTGGAAGCGGGGCGAGGCTTTTGCCCAGCAGGCGGCAGCAAGGATGATGAAGGGAGTGGTGGGCATAATCGGCAGAAAAATGCCGATGATGCCTAAGAGAAAGGAAACTGCGCCGCAAAAGATGAGTAAGTAGCGAATCATTTTGTTGTTTTGTTGAAGGTTTTATTCGGATTCTTTGATTTTGCCGTGATTAAACGGGCAGCGTGGGATGTCGAGCTTGTCCCAGCCTTCGTGTCCCATTTTTTCGAGCAGGGCGATGTTGCGCTCGAAAATGGCGGAGGCATCGGGAAAGGCTTGTGCGGCTTTGGCGATGCTGTCTTCGCGGATGAGGTGCAGGGTGGGGTAGGGTGAGCGGTTGGTGTAGTTGCCGATGTCGTCTGAATCTGTGCCTTCAAATTGGAAATCGGGATGAAACGGGGCGATTTGGACGATACCTTCCAAACTGTTGTCCACAACGGCGGCATCGGCGATGTCTAGCATTTGGTTGAAGGTGTCGAAGTCGGGGAAAAGGGTCGGGTGGACAAGCAGGGTGGTTTCCAGCTCGTCGGCAGGCGTGTCGCCCAAAAGCTGCAATTCGCGGTCTAGGTCTTCAAGGAAACCGTCCAGATGACGGGCTTGGCTGACGCTGATGCGCACGAGGTTTTTGACGTGCGGCGCTTTGGCGAAGGGGCAGAGGTTGAGCCCGATGACGGCTTTTTCTAGCCATTGGCGGGTGTGGTCGGTTACGGTGGCGGCGTCGAGGGTAGTCATGCGGGGATTCGGATTTAATTTAATTAAAAATAATTCTCAAAAAGTATAGCAAATAACATGGGTTTTAGGCAAAGGGCATGGGTGTGCGGATAGGGAAAATTTATGTGTGGTCAGTATGTAACAGGTCGTCTGAATATTTTTTTGTTTATGAAGAAAACCATAGCTGAAAACAACGAAAAAAAGAAGAAATTTTCCCGTCTAACCTATTGCGCCGACAGGGATTTTGCCGTTTAATGCGAACCTGCTGAATCAAGGGCCTGAGGCATATGCCGGCCGCCCCCACAGTTAACCTTTTGTATGTGGACAGTTCGTATAAACCACTGCCACCGCTGCAATGTTTTCCTCTTTCGCAAAAGGACTGTATCCATGAAAAAAACTTCAATGGCGGCGGCACTCATCGGCCTCGTCTTGACTGCGTGCAGCGGCGGACAACAAACCGCCGCAGAATCTTCCGCTCCCTCTTCCCATACTGCGTCCGACAAGCTCAATATTTATAACTGGTCGGACTACGTCGACCCCGCCACGCTCAACGCGTTTGAAAAAAATACGCGCATCCACGTCCGCTACGACTATTACGACAGTAACGAAGCCCTAGAAGCCAAGCTCTTAACCGGCAAATCCGGTTACGACCTCGTAGCCCCGTCCATTGCCAATGTTGGACGCCAAATCAAAGCCGGTGCGTATCAAAAAATCGACAAAAGCCAAATCCCGAACTACGCCAACATCGATGCCGACCTGCTTGCCATGATGGCAAAAGTCGATCCGGGCAACCAATACGCCGTCCCTTATTTCTGGGGCATCAACACGCTTGCCATCAACAAAAAACTGGTTCAAAAAGCTTTAGGAACAGAGCAGCTGCCCGAAAACGAATGGGATTTGGTGTTCAATCCCGAATACACCAAAAAGCTGAAATCCTGCGGCATCAGCTATTTTGACAGCGCCATCGAACAAATCCCGCTCGCGCTGCATTATTTGGGCAAAGACCCGAATACCGAAAACCCCGACGACATCAAAGCCGCCGTCAATATGATGAAAAAAGTGCGTCCCGACATCAAACGCTTCACTTCGTCAGGCTATATTGACGATATGGCGGCGGGTAACCTTTGCGTTTCAGTCGGTTATGGCGGCGATTTGAACATCGCCAAAACACGCGCGCAAGAAGCGAAGAACGGCGTCGAAATCGAAGTTTTAGCACCAAAAAGCGGCGTCGGCATCTGGGTGGATTCCCTGATGATTCCGCGCGATGCCCAAAACACCGCCAATGCGCATAAATACATCAACCACACGCTCGATCCCGAAGTTGCGGCGCAAAACGGCAATTTCGTTACCTACGCCCCTGCCAGCCGCCCTGCACGCGCATTGATGGACGAGAAATATACCGGCGATGCGTCTATCTTCCCGACCAAGGAATTGATGGATAAAAGCTTTATCGTATCGCCCAAATCAACCGATGCAAGCCGCCTGAGCGTCCGTCTGTGGCAATCGCTGAAAGCGGGCAAATAGCAGTTTGATGCGTTGGAACACTAAAGGTCGTCTGAAAATCAAATTTGGTTTTCAGACGACCTTTTTACCGTACGATAGGGCGGGTTTTGGTTTGTCGTGTTGCAATATCGGATTGTTAAGGATTTAGGTAAACTCAAATAGAATATGACTATGCTTAACCCGATGCTGTCATTTTTATAGTGGATTAACTTTAAACCAGTACGGCGTTGCCTCACCTTGGCTCAAAGAGAACGATTCTTTAAGGTGCTGAAGCACCAAGTGAATCGGTTCCGTACTATCTGTACTGTCTACGGCTTCGTCGCCTTGTCCTGATTTTTGTTAATCCACTATAGAAAAGGTCGTCTGAAAACGCCAAATCGGGTTTGAACTGCACCCCAAAAGTTGGACATCCCCTCCAACTCACAAGGTGCAGTTTTTTTATGAGCAAATATACATTACACTTCAAATACCAAGCCGTACTCCACTACCTGCACATACGCAGCCAACAGCGTACCGCAGATCATTACGGCATTTCCCGAACCCACCTGCGACGGTGGATACGCGCCTATCAAGAAGGCGGCATCGGCGCACTCGAACATCCCCAATCCAAAACCATGACCGACCACCGCAAAAACCCCTTTATCGCCGACAAACCCGACCACGAAAAAACACAGGCAGAGCTTATCGAAGAGTTGTGCTATATGCGCGCAAAGGTTGCCTATCTAAAGGAGTTAAAAGCCCTCAGCCAAAAGCGGACCGCAAAGGACAAAGCCAAACCGTCCAAACACTGAGGGCGCAACACCCGCTCAAATACCTGCTGCACATCGCAAACCTGCCCAAAAGCAGCTTTTACTACCACCACCAAGACCGGCCTGACCCCGACGCAG
>NZ_POWX01000001.1 GCF_003044445.1 Neisseria mucosa | reverse complement strand
TTGCAAAACATTCCATGGTTCAAAGCATGTCGCGAAAGGCGAACTGCTGGGACAATGCACCGATGGAAAGCTTCTTTGCGGTGCTGAAGACGGAGTGTTTCTATCGTGCAGGGGAATTGACGGTGGATGAATTGATGAAACAGATAGATGATTATATGGATTACTACAACCGCGAGCGTTGCAGTTTGAAATTGAAAAAGCTGAGTCCTGTCGCATACAGAACCCAGCTTGCACAGAGCGCCTGAATAGGCTTTTATGAGTGTCCAAGATTTGGGGGCCAGTTCAGTTTTCAGACGACCTTGTTGCTAACTCAGACAAATCAAATATCGTAAGTGGTCGATGCGGTATCGCCGCCTTTGCCTGTCCAGTTGGTGTGGAAGAACTCGCCGCGCGGTTTGTCGGTGCGCTCATAGGTGTGCGCGCCGAAGTAGTCGCGTTGGGCTTGCAGCAGGTTGGCGGGCAGGCGTTCGGTGGTGTAGCCGTCGAGGAAGGTAATCGCGGAAGCCATGCAGGGCATGGGGATGCCGCATTCGATGGCTTTGGCGACCACTTTGCGCCATGCGGGCAGGCAGTTTTCCAATACGCCTTTGAAATAAGGATCGGAACCCAAGAACACCAAATCGGGATTGGCTTTGTATGCGTCGCGGATGTTGCCCAAGAACGCGCTGCGGATGATGCAGCCTTCGCGCCACAGAAGGGCGGTGTTGCCGTAGTTCAATGCCCAATCGTTGTTTTCGCTGGCTTCGCGGATGAGCATGAAGCCTTGTGCGTAGGAGATGATTTTGGATGCCAATAGGGCTTGGCGCAGGGCTTCGACCCATGCGGCTTTGTCGCCGTCAACGGGGGTAACGGTTTTGCCGAACAAGCTGCCGGTTTGAACGCGTTGGTCTTTGAACGCGGATACGCAGCGGGCGAACACGGCTTCGGAAATCAGGGTCAACGGGATGCCCAAGTCGAGGGCGTTGATGCCGGTCCATTTGCCTGTACCTTTTTGTCCGGCGGTATCGAGGATTTTTTCGACCAAAGGTTCGCCGTTTTCGTCTTTGTAGCCCAAAATCGCGGCGGTGATTTCAATCAGGTAGGAATCCAGCTCGGTTTGGTTCCATTCGCTGAAAATGCGGTGCATTTCGTCGTAGCTCAGACCTAAGCCGTCTTTCATGAATTGGTAGGCTTCGCAAATCAACTGCATATCGCCGTATTCGATGCCGTTGTGCACCATTTTGACGAAATGGCCTGCGCCGTCGCGGCCGACCCAGTCGCAGCAGGGTTCGCCTTGCGGGGTTTTGGCGGCAATGGCTTGGAAGATGGGTTTGACTGCCGGCCATGCGGCTTCGTCGCCGCCGGGCATGATGGACGGACCGTGACGCGCGCCTTCTTCGCCGCCGGAAACGCCCGCGCCGATAAAGCGGATTCCTTTTGCCGCCAGCTCGTGGGTGCGGCGGGTGGAATCGGGATAGTTGGCGTTGCCGCCGTCAATAATAATGTCGCCTTGGTCCAAAAGCGGGACAAGTTGCTCGATAAAGTCGTCAACGACAGAACCTGCGCGCACCATCATCATGATTTTTCGAGGTTTTTCCAGTTTATCCACTAAATCTTGCAATGAATAGGCACCGATAATGTTGGTGCCTTTGGCTGCGCCGTTGAGAAAATCGTCTACTTTAGCGGTGGTCCGGTTGTACGCCACGACTTTGAAACCGCGATCGTTCATATTCAAAATCAAATTTTGACCCATAACGGCCAAGCCGATGACGCCGATATCGCCTTTCATTGATGGAAGCTCCATTATTAATTTAATTTATCAGCCGTAACTCTATCTGATTTACAGAGGTTTAACAATCCTTAACTATCTAATTTTTTGAAAAGATGCCTTTACGTTGCTGGCGTTGGCTGCGTGTTGGGAAAACAAACTATAAATAAGATTTTAAATAATAAATAGATGATTATATTGAGTCGCGCTTTTTCTTGTGTATAACTTTGATTCCTCATTTAGTTCAATAAATTGAATGCTAATTTTGGATGCGGATAAACCGCTGTTTGCCTTGTTGGCAGATGTGGATAATTTTGAAATTTGATTTGGTTCTGTGCATAACTTTCCGGCTATACACACGGCCTTCCGGTTTTATACCGGGCTCGAACGGAACTGTATAACGAGATAAACAGTCCAATCGGTTTCCATGTTTCAGACGACCTTTTGTATTTTTTAACCCTGTAAAGGTCGTCTGAAAAATAGCTAACTAAAAGGGAGCAAATATGAAATTTTCCTTTGGCTTAAACCTGTTGGCGGTTTTGGTTTTGGCGGCGTGTGCGCACCAGCCTATGCAGAAACCTGATGCCGCGCCTGCACCGACGGCTGTGGATAACCATGCGCCGGAACAAGGGACGGGGCTGACCGAGCAAAAATTGATTCGCGCCAAACATTATATGGCGGCGTCTGCCAATCCGTTGGCAACCGAGGCGGGTTACGAAATATTGAAACGCGGCGGCAGCGCGATAGATGCGATGATTGCCATGCAGACGACCTTGGGTCTGACCGAGCCGCAGTCTTCAGGTTTGGGTGGCGGCGCGTTTTTGGTGTATTGGGACAATAAGGCGAAAAAGCTGACGACGTTCGATGCCCGCGAAACGGCGCCGAAAGCGGCAACGCCGGAGCTTTTTTTGGATGAAAACGGCAAACCGATGGGCTTTATGAACGCAGTGGTCGGCGGCCGTTCGGTCGGCGTGCCGGGGATTCCGAAGCTGCTGGAAGATGTCCACAAGCGTTACGGCAAGTTGCCTTGGGCGAGTCTGTTTGACAAACCGATTACTTTGGCAGAACAAGGCTTTACGGTTTCACCGCGCATGGCAAAATCCATCGAGCAGAATCTTGAGCCTTTGAAACGTTATCCCCAAACCGCCGCCTATTTCCTGCCTGACGGCAAGCCTTTGGCAGCGGGAACGGTGTTGAAAAACCCTGAATTTGCCCGCTCCGTACGCCTGTTGGCGGAAAAAGGCAGCGCGCCGTTTTATCAGGGCACGCAGGCGCAGAATATTGTCCGTGCCGTTACCGGCGCTGTGGATAACCCCGGCAAAATCAGTTTGTCGGATTTGAAAAACTACCGCGTTATCGAGCGTCAACCGGTTTGTGCGCCCTATCGTGAATACGAAGTTTGCGGCATGGGTGCGCCAAGTTCGGGCGCGATTGCTTTGGGCGAGATTTTGGGCGTGTTGCAAAATCAGGATATGAAGGCGTTGGGAGCGGAAAATATCCACAGTTGGCGCTGGATAGGCGATGCGTCACGGATTGCGTTTGCCGACCGAGATCATTACATCGGCGATCCCGCGTTTGTCAACGTCCCGACCCGAGCCTTGATTTCGCAGGCTTATCTGAAACCGCGTGCCGAAGAAATCCGCCAAGCCGACAAGGCGTTGGAAAACATTCAGGCGGGTAAGTTTGGCAAGAAATACGCGCAGGGTATGGCGGTAGAGCTGCCGTCCACCAGCCATTTGGTGGTGGTGGATAAAGACGGCAACGTCGTGTCCATGACGACTTCGATTGAAAACGCGTTCGGCTCGGGGCTGATGGCAAACGGCTATCTGCTCAACAATGAATTGACCGATTTCGCTTTCAACCCCGTCGGCGCGGACGGTAAAACCGTTGCCAACAGCGTGGCGGGCGGTAAACGGCCGCGTTCTTCGATGGCGCCGACCATTGTGATGAAAGACGGCAAACCTTATATGGCGGTCGGTTCGCCCGGCGGCAGCCGTATTATCGGTTTCGTTGCCAAAACGCTGGTGGCGCATATCGACTGGGGCATGGACATTCAGGCGGCAATCTCTCTGCCGAATATGCTCAATCGCGGCAGCCAGTATGAAATCGAGGAAAAAACCGCAGCGGCGGACAAAGCGTCAGCCTTGGAAAAACTAGGCTACAAAGTCCAAGTCCGCGATTTGAATTCCGGCGTGCAAGGCATTGTGATCGGCAAAGACGGTTTGCTCGGCGGTGCCGACCCGCGCCGCGAAGGCAAAGTCATGGGCGATTGATCACCGATAAGCTTGTGGATAAAAGGTCGTCTGAAATCCGAATTTGGGTTTTCAGACGACCTTTTTTATTGCTGGAGAAAAGCTATGGATAAAATGTGTATAAAATTTGAGAAAAAATATAATCTTTCTATTTTTCATAAGGATAGATTAGATAGTCATGTGGATAATCAAGGTTGAAATATTGGCAGAAGATGGTTTTTTTGTTTCGTTTTATAGAAAAAAGCTCGTCTGAAATCTTGGTTTTAAGATTTCAGACGACCTTCTAAGTTATTCAATAAAAAGGCTGTGGACGAACAATCATCCACAGCCTTTTTGTGCGCTGTCTTATCTCAAGCCGCGGGCAGCTCGTGGAAGGCAGACGGCAAATCCTCGTCGTCGGCGAATTCAACCCATTCGTAAGCGGTTTCATCCGCCAAAACTGCGCGCAATAAAGCGTTGTTAATCGCGTGGCCGGATTTGTAGCCTTCGAATGCGCCGATAATCGGGTGCCCGACGATATACAAATCGCCGATGGCATCGAGGATTTTGTGGCGGACGAACTCGTCGGGATAACGCAAACCTTCCGGATTCAAAACGTCCATATCGTCAATCACAATGGCGTTGTTCAAATTGCCGCCCAGTCCGAGATTGTGGGCGCGCATCATTTCTACTTCGTGCATAAAGCCAAAGGTGCGCGCGCGCGCGATTTCGTCGATGTAGGACTTGCCCGCGAAATCGATTTCAAAAGTGGGCGAGCTGCGGTTGAAAACCGGATGGTCGAATTCGATGGTCAGCGTCACTTTAAAGCCGTCATACGGCGTAAAACGCACCCATTTGCCCGCTTCCTTGACTTCGACAGGCTTGAGGATTTTCAAAAACCGCTTTTGCGCCTTTTGATCGACAACGCCCGCATCTTGCAAAAGATAAATAAACGGCAGGCTGGAGCCGTCCATAATCGGGATTTCGGGCGCGTTCAACTCAATCAGCGCATTGTCGATGCCGTAGGCAGACAGCGCGGACATGATGTGTTCGATGGTGCCGACGCGCACGCCTTTGTCGGTTACGATGGTGGACGACAGGCGCGTATCGTTGATGAGGTAGGGCGTAAGTTTGATGATGTCGCCCATTTCGCCGTCCAAATCGGTACGGCGGAAGGAAATCCCGCTGTTTTCAGGCGCAGGGTGTAAGGTCAACGCAACCCGTTCGCCCGAATGCAATCCGACGCCGGTTACGCTGATGGATTTTGCCAAAGTTCGTTGCAGCATAAACCGCCTCCTTAGTAATCATTGGTTTGATGTTTGGATAATACGATAAAAAGGAAAAAATAATCCATTATTTTTAATAGTATTTGCTAATGTAGGCGTTTCAGAACCACAGATTTTTCAGAAGACCCTTTGTACCAATAAGATTATCCACAAAATGACGTGTAATCGAAGTGGACAAATCTGATTTTATCCACAGAAAAATTCAAACAATTACAGATTATCCGACTTTGTTCTCACAAAAAACAGAATTTGAACGCAGCCTTTAAATGAATACAACAATTTGATTATACAATCAGTAATCAGGTTATCCACAAAATAGGGACGTACTCATCATAATCACCATTTTTTAAATAATTACATATTAATTTAAAAACCGGCCGGAATTTATCCCCAAATATGGATGCAAATCTTGCCAATGCATGTTTTCAGACGACCTATTTCATGGTTTTTTTATTTAAATCAAACATTTTTAAAGTAGCTTCGTGTAATTCTAGGTAGTAGTTTTATTTCAGGATACAATACCCTTACTGAAATTTTTCCCCTTTCCCTACTACAAGGAGTATGAAAATGAGCATCAAAGTAGCGATTAACGGTTTCGGCCGCATCGGCCGTCTGGCATTGCGTCAAATCGAAAAAGCCGAAGGTATCGAAGTCGTCGCCGTCAACGACCTGACCCCTGCCGAAATGCTGCTGCACCTTTTCAAATACGACAGCACCCAAGGCCGATTCCAAGGTACTGCCGAATTGAAAGACGATGCCATCGTGGTGAACGGCAAAGAAATCAAAGTCTTCGCCAATCCGAATCCTGAAGAATTGCCTTGGGGCGATTTGGGCGTGGACGTCGTCCTCGAATGTACCGGCTTCTTTACCAGCAAAACCAAAGCCGAAGCCCACATCCGCGCCGGTGCGCGCAAAGTCGTTATTTCCGCCCCCGGCGGCAATGACGTAAAAACCGTCGTATATGGCGTGAACCAAGACATTTTGGACGGCAGCGAAACCGTTATTTCCGCCGCTTCCTGCACCACCAACTGCCTTGCCCCGATGGCGGCAGTTCTGCAAAAAGAGTTCGGCGTAGTCGAAGGTCTGATGACCACCATCCACGCCTACACCGGCGACCAAAACACCCTTGATGCGCCGCACCGCAAAGGCGATTTGCGCCGCGCCCGCGCCGCCGCGCTCAACATCGTGCCCAACAGCACCGGCGCCGCCAAAGCCATCGGTTTGGTTATCCCTGAATTGAATGGCAAACTCGACGGCTCCGCCCAACGCGTCCCCGTCGCCACCGGCTCGCTGACCGAATTGGTTTCCATCCTCGAACGCCCTGTAACCAAAGAAGAAATCAACGCCGCAATGAAAGCTGCTGCCAGCGATACTTTAGGGTACACTGAAGATCAAATCGTTTCTTCTGATGTCATCGGTATCGAATACGGCTCGCTCTTCGACGCCACCCAAACCCGCGTGATGACCGTAGGCGACAAACAACTGGTAAAAACCGTTGCCTGGTACGACAACGAAATGTCCTACACCTGCCAACTCGTCCGCACTTTGGAATACTTCGCAGGCAAAATCTAAAGGATTTCGGATTGGGTAAACCAGTCTGTGGATAAGTAAGAGAAAAGGTCGTCTGAAAACGAGCGTGAACGAGTTTTACTAAACTTGGTTTCACATTTTCAGACGACCTTGTTTTTTATTTGTAACCTGCACCCTCTCCCGCCTGGTGGGAGAGGGCTGGGGAGAGAGTGGCTCTACGAACTAACGAATTTGATTTTACCTAAACCCATAAAGCCACCCCCATCCTAACCTTCCCCCGCCGGACGGGGGAAGGGACAGGTTACCGTTGCAGCAATTGTAGCGTAGGCTTTGCCCACAAGATCTATCATCCGATAATTCGAATCAGACAACTATCAAATTTTTATTCGTTTCGTGGGCAAAGCCCACGCTACTTCGGTTATCCCAAGCCTGTGTTGATTGAATAAACGAGGTCGTCTGAAAAAAGCGTGAACGAGTTTCTCTAAAACTCAAATCTCAAAGTTTTCAGACGACCTCTTTTTTACCTGCAACCCGCCCCCTCTCCCATCCGGCGGGAGAGGGCTGGGGAGAGGGTGGCTCTGCGAGCTATACGAATTTGATTTTATCTAAACCCATAAAGCCACTTCCATCCTAACCTTCCCCCACCGGACGGGGGGAAGAGGCAAGTTGCCGTTGCCGCAACGAGTAGCGTGGGCTTTGCCCACGAGATGAAAGCAAATTCGGCTATTGTCTGATTTGGTTGTTGGATGATCGATTTTGTGGGCGAAGCTCACACTACGGGTTCGGTTTATCTCAAGCGTTAATTGAATAAGACCCGCATCGATTGAACAAAATAAGGTCGTCTGAAAACCCAGAGATTTAGGTTTTCAGACAACCTTTTGTAATGAAATCAACCACTAAATTTCAAACAACGCTTATCCCAATAACCGTCGCACGGTTTTCCTCAATTTGAAATCTGACTTCATAATCCTCAATATTCATGACGTAAATCCGTTCGGGAATATTCTGATAGGCGGGACGCGGGTCTTGGGCAATGCTTTGGCTAATCAGGTTTTTGGTGCTTTCAGATAAATTTTCCGCTCCGATGTTTTCCAGCCATACGACTTCAAGCTCTTCGGGTTTGCCGCTGACGAAGCCGGATGATGCGTCGGGTTTGGATTCGACAAAGGGTATGTAGGGCTTGATGTCGATAATCGGCGTGCCGTCTAGCAGGTCTGCGCCGCTGCAATAAAGGCGGACGGGTTTGCCGGTTTCGATGCGGTTGAGTTTTAAGAGTGATAGTCCGAGATGATTGGGGCGGTGGGGGCTGCGCGTAGCGAATACGCCCATTTTTTGTTTGCCGCCGAGCCGTGGCGGACGCACCATTTGTGCCCAGCCTTCATCTAAAACGCCATGAAAAATAAAACTTATCCACACATAATCGAAGCGTTCCAGTCCGCGCACGCTGTCTGCGGTAAATTCGGGATTCAGCTCAATACAGACTTCTGCGGCGGGAACCAATCCGGGCTGGCGGGCGACGCCGAATTTCTGTTTGTAGGGCGAGCGGGCGGTGGCAATGGGGACGATGGTGTAAGTCATGAGGATTGTGGACAAGTTTTTCGGAAAAACGTTATCTTATCACAGTCGGTTTTACCGCTTTTGGGCAGTAATTTGTTATAATACAGGGCATTTTAATTGCGTTGAAATGATGAGATGATTGTTTCCATTGATGTTGATGCACAAAAAACTTTTACGCCTTTGTGTCCTGACGAGCTGCCTGTGAACGAGGGGCATTTGATTGTAGAAGAGTTGAATGCCCAAGCAGCTTCGGCGGATTTGCGTGTGATGACGAAAGATGCGCATCATGCGGCGGCGAAATGGCTTGTGGATAACCCTGTTGATATGTTGAAACCGACAGGGTTGCCTGATGCGGATTTGACTTGGGTGGCTCATGCAATGGTCGGTACGCGCGGCTATGAATTGTTGGACGGGCTGCCTTCTGCTAAGGAATACGATTATTGCGTTTGGAAAGGTGTTGATCCTGAGTTGCATCCTTACGGCGCGTGTTTTCACGATATTGAGGAAAAACTGAGCACAGGGTTGATTGAATGGCTGCGTTGTCAAAATACGGATACGGTCATTGTCGGCGGCTTGGCTACGGATTATTGTGTGAAAACAACGGTTTTGCAGTTGATCAAAGGCGGCAGTTGGCAGGTTATTGTCAATGAAGCGGCTTGTCGGGGTATTGCGCCAGATACCATCGAAACGGCATGGCAGGAAATGTGTTCTGCTGGTGCAATGATCTTAAAAAACGCTGACGAAATTAAAAAATATATTAATAATCAATAAGTTACAATTGTTTCACGTGAAACAACCTTCAAAAATATGAAAATTTTGCTTGTCCGCTTGTCCAGTATGGGCGATTTAATTCACACTTTGCCCGCAATCGAAGATTTGGCGCGACAATGCCCTGATGTAGAGCTTCATTGGCTGTGTGAAGCCGGATTTGCGGATATTGCGCGCCTGCATCCGTTTGTGAAAAAAATCCATGTGATGAAATGGCGGAAATGGCGCAAACATCTTTTTCAGGCTGAAACTTGGCAGGAAATAGGTCGTCTGAAACAGACTTTGCGGCAGGAAGCATTTGATTTCGTATTGGACAGTCAAGGTCTGATTAAAAGCGCGTGTTTCGCCAAAATGGCAAAATCCCCTATTTATGGTTTGGATAAACACAGTGCGCGCGAGGGATTGGCTGCGGTTGCATATACTAAAACATACGCTGTACCCAAAGGGAAAAATGCCGTTTGGCGCAACCGTGAGCTGTTCGCCCAAGTATTTGGGTATGTGATGCCTGAAACGCAGGTATTCGGTTTGACCGTTCTCGAAGCAGGTCGTCTGAAAAATTTAGAGCAGCCGTATTATGCGGCTTTGCACGCGACCAGCCGGGACAGTAAGTTATGGCCTGTGGAAAACTGGCGGACATTGCTGCAAAAGTTGAATGAAGAACAGCAATGCAATATTTACCTGCCTTGGGGAAATGAAGCTGAAAAAACGCGTGCCGAAAAAATTGCAGATGGGCTGCCGTTTGCTATTGTGTGCGACAAAATGAATTTATTGCAGGCGGCGTATCTGCTGAAACACGCGGTCGGAATTGTCGGCGTGGATACCGGTTTGTTGCATTTGGCAAATGCCTTGGAAAAACCTGTGGTCGGTATTTATACCGATACCGATCCGATTAAAACAGGCGTTCAAGTTTCGGCTGTTGCAAAAAATTTGGGCAATATCGGGCAGATTCCGACTGCAGATTTGGTTTATCAAACGCTGATGGATTGTGTCGCAGCAGACAAAGGCTAAGAGGTCGTCTGAAACTGATATAGCACCTGATATTTTTTATTGAGCATGAGAATGTATATCTACCAGCCTGAGCAAATGCTTTAAAAATGATATAATCGGCAAGCATTATCCGAAAGATTTCTGAATGAATTCGTTTCTAAAAAAACGGATTTGATTTTATAGAGAAGAAGGTTTGGTTTCGCTGGATGGTGAAAGCAACGTTCTTTTTAGGAGAATTCAATGAAAGCACTGGTCGCAGTAAAGCGCGTAGTGGACTACAACGTTAAAGTTCGTGTAAAAGCCGATGGGTCGGATGTAGATATCGGCAATGTCAAAATGTCGATGAATCCGTTTGACGAAATTGCTGTGGAAGAAGCCGTCCGTTTGAAAGAAACCGGAAAAGTAAGCGAAATCGTAGCGGTTTCTTTGGGCGAGAAAAAATGCGAAGAAACGTTGCGTACTGCTTTGGCGATGGGTGCCGACCGTGCAATTCATGTTGAAACCGATGCGAAATTGGAGCCGCTGGCAGTTGCCAAGCTGCTGAAAGCCGTTGCGGACAAAGAAAATCCGCAAATTCTCTTTTTGGGCAAACAAGCGATTGATGATGATGCCAACCAAGTGGCACAAATGCTGGCAGCTTTACTGAATGCGGCGCAAGGTACGTTTGCTTCAAAAGTACAAATTGAAGGCGACGAGGTACAGATCGTGCGCGAAATCGATGGCGGCGAAGAAACGATTGCGTTGAAACTGCCTGCAGTCATCAGCGCAGATTTGCGTCTGAACGAACCGCGCTTTGTCAAACTCCCCAATATTATGGCGGCAAAGAAAAAACCTTTGGAAAAACTGGCTCCTGCCGATTTGGTTGCCGATATTTCACCTCGTCTGAAAACGGTGAAATTCTCCGAGCCTAAAGCGCGTCAGGCAGGCGTAAAAGTGGCAAGCGTTGCCGAATTGGTTGAAAAATTGAAAAACGAAGCCAAAGTGATTTGAGGAGACTGAAATGAGCGTATTGATTATTGCTGAACACGACAACAAACAGTTGAATCCTGCCACTTTGCATGCTGTTACCGCTGCCGCCAAACTGGGCAAAGTCGATTTATTGGTTGCCGGAAGCGGCGCATCGGCTGTGGTGGAATCTGCGAAACAAGTAGCGGGTGTGGATAAAGTTTTGGTTGCGGATGCTGCCCATTATGCCGAAGGTTTGGCTGAAGAATTGGCTCCATTGGTTGTTAAATTGGCAGCGGATTACCGCTATGTTGCGGCAACGGCAACCACATTTGGTAAAAACCTTTTGCCTCGCGTAGCGGCCTTATTAGACGTACCGCAAATTTCTGATTTGACCGAGATTGTGGATAACACGACTTTTGTGCGCCCTATTTACGCAGGGAATGCATTTGAAACCGTGCAAGCCGATTCAGAAAAATTGGTGCTGACCTTCCGTGCGACGGCTTTTGACGCAGCATCGGCGCAAGATGGGAATGCTGAGGCAGTTAATGTTGAAGCAACCCCTGCTCAAAACCTGAGTCGTTTTGTGAACCGCCAGCTTTCCCACTCCGATCGTCCTGAATTAACTCAGGCAAAAGTCATTGTTTCAGGTGGCCGCGCGTTGGGAAGTGCGGAAAAATTCAATGAAGTGCTGACGCCGTTGGCGGATGTTTTAGGTGCGGCAATCGGTGCATCCCGTGCGGCAGTTGATGCCGAATATGCGCCGAATGACGTACAAGTCGGACAAACCGGTAAAGTGGTTGCACCGCAGCTCTATTTTGCAATCGGTATTTCAGGTGCGATTCAACACGTTGCGGGTATGCAAGACAGCAAAGTGATTGTTGCAATCAACAAAGATGCGGATGCACCGATTTTCAATGTGGCTGATTACGGATTGGTTGGCGATTTATTTGAAATCGTCCCACAATTAACAGAAGCATTGAAAAATTGATGTTTCACGTGAAACGTTCAGACGACCTTGTTATTCATGAGGTCGTCTGAAAACATTTCAGCATGATTACGACTTATAAAACCATTACTTCCCCAACGCAGGCTGAGTTTAAAGATAAAGGCAGCCGTTTTATCGCATTTGCCTATCCGATTCGGACATTGGCTGATGTGAAAAAATACCTCGATCCGTTAAAGGAAGAGCATCATAAAGCGCGACACTGGTGCTATGCCTATCGTTTAGGTGTGGATGGCATGCAATTTCGCGCCAACGATGATGGAGAGCCATCAGGAAGCGCTGGGCGACCAATTTTGGGACAGATTGATTCGGTAGGCGTAACCGATGTTTTGGTCGTGGTCGTACGCTATTTCGGCGGTACTTTATTGGGTGTTCCCGGTCTGATTCACGCATACAAAGAGGCAACGGCTCAGGCGTTGGCGGTTGCGGAAGTGGTTGAAAAGAATATTGAAAAAACTGTTTGGCTGAAATGTGAATATCCATTTTTGAATGAAGCGATACGCATCGCTAAACAATATCAGGTGGATATATTGGAGCAGGATTTACAGTTGGATTGCCGATTGACGGTAAGTTTGTCGTTGGCTAATTATGAGGCCTGCGTTGCGGCTTGGAAGAATACACGGCAGATCGAAGTAAATACGGAAAAGCCTTTTGAATGAAAAGGTCGTCTGAAAATCCGCATCTTAGGGTTTTCAGACGACCTCTTCGCACATTAATCTTCTTGCGTATATCTGTCCAAGGCATCGATGCTGGAGCGCAAATATAGCCAAGCTAATTGATGGAATTCGCCCAGCGCATTCCATAATGCGTCTTCACTCATAATGCTGTATTCGCCTTCCGTACGCAAATCCACCTCCGCTCCATCTTCAATAGCCCGATGGCAAGCCTGATATTCGTAGGTATAGAAATTGTCCATATCGCGAATCAAAGCGACGGCATGTTTCCAGCGTTTTAGGTCTTCTTCCAATTGCGGTAGTAAATGACACCATTCGCGGTATTTGCTTTGGATTTCATCAATACGTTTTTGCATAGCTGCTTGTCCTTTTCAATTTTGTGGATAAGTTAAATAGGTTGGCATAGTGGAATGAGGCGGTCTTTTGTTTGATTCCACCAAAATTTCTTCGAATGGGACAATAGTCCCTTTATGTCGAGTTTTCGTTAAAAGTACATATTTGTCAAGGAGATGGCATGAAACTGCTGGTTATCGGTAATGGCGGTCGCGAACACGCGCTGGCTTGGAAATTGGCGCAGTCGCCCAAAGTGGAAACAGTATTTGTTGCGCCCGGTAACGCGGGTACGGCGATTGAACCCAAGCTCCAAAATATCGCCTTGACTGCGCATCAGGATTTGATTGAATTCTGCCGCAAAGAAAATATTGCTTTTACCGTCGTCGGTCCTGAAGCGCCTTTGGCGGCGGGTATTGTGGATGATTTCCGTACTGCCGGATTGAAAATATTTGGTCCGACACAATATGCGGCGCAGTTGGAAAGTTCTAAAGATTTCGCCAAAGCATTTATGGCGAAATACAATATTCCGACTGCGCAATATCAAACCTTTGAAAACGCCGATGCTGCACATGATTACGTCAATCAGAAAGGTGCGCCCATCGTCATCAAAGCCGATGGTTTGGCGGCAGGCAAAGGTGTGATCGTGGCAATGACTTTGGATGAAGCGCATGCTGCGATTGACGATATGCTGCTGGGCAACAAAATGGGCAATGCCGGCGCGCGTGTTGTGATTGAAGATTTCCTGCAAGGCGAAGAAGCGAGCTTTATCGTCATGGTTGATGGCAATTATGTGTTGCCTATGGCGACCAGCCAAGACCACAAGCGTCTTTTAGACGGCGACAAAGGCCCGAATACGGGCGGTATGGGCGCGTACAGTCCCGCGCCTGTGGTAACGCCCGCCGTGTACGAGCGCGCGATGAACGAGATTATTTTGCCGACCGTAGCGGGTATGAAAGCAGAAGGGCATGAGTTTACCGGCTTCCTGTACGCAGGTTTGATGATTGATAAAAGCGGCGCACCCTATACGATTGAGTTTAACTGCCGTTTTGGCGATCCAGAAACCCAGCCGATTATGAGTCGTCTAAACAGCGACTTGGCGGATTTAGTCGAAGCGGCAATAGACGGCAAACTCGATAGCGTAACCGCAGAATGGAACCCGCAAACTGCCGTAGGAGTGGTGCTGGCGGCGCAAAATTACCCTGAAACGCCTAAAAAAGGCGATGTTATTTCCGGTCTGGCTGCTGCCAATCAAATCGGCAAAGTTTTCCACGCAGGCACAACGGCAAACGAGAAAGGCGACGTATTGACCAACGGCGGCCGCGTATTGTGTGTCGTTGGTCTGGGCGACGATGTGGCTCAAGCCAAAGCCAAGGCGTATAACGCATTGGAAAAAATCAGCTTTGACGGCATGCAATACCGTAAAGACATTGCCGACAAAGCCATCAACCGTTAATCAAAGAAACAGGTCGTCTGAAAACGTGATTGTGTCTCAGACGACCTCCCCTATTATGCTATTCCCCAGAATCCTTTCAGCTCCGACGCTTCGCAAGCTGCAATCCCATCTTAAAAAAGGCGGCTTGGTCGCCTATCCTACCGAGTCCTGTTACGGCATAGGCTGTATCCCGACCTTGCCTAAAGCACTCAACCGACTGATTCATCTGAAAAAAAGACCACAACATAAAGGCATGATTGTCATTGGCAACCAATTGGAGCAATTACAGCCTCTGCTCAAAAGGTCGTCTGAAAACATTCAAACCATGCTCAGAAACGAATGGCCTGCGCCCAAAACCTTTCTGCTTCCAGCGGCTGCTGACGTTTCACCCGCATTGCGCGGAAAAAGGCGCAGCAAGTTGGCGGTCAGGGTTCCCGCCCATGCAGGTGCGCGCCGCTTGTGTCAGGCTTTGAAAACGCCTTTGGTCTCGACTTCATGCAACCGCGCGGGTAAACGCGCATGTAGGACAGAGCGGGAAGTAAGAAGGCAGTTTGGGAGGAATGTATGGGTAGTCAGCGGTTTAATCGGCAAACAAAAGTCGCCGAGCCAGATTATTGATGGGGAAACGGGCGTTCGCTTGCGTTAGAAATCGGATGAGTGTGATGCTTAGGGATTATGCTTTGAACCGATAAATCTCGTATTCAATAAAATGTGGATAATCCTGAATATAACTTTCCCGAAAAAACCAAAAAGGTCGTCTGAATCCCCATATTCATGGTTTTCAGACGACCTTTTGATTTGACTATCTTGTGGATAAGTATGTAGATAAGTTGAGTATTAGAGCTTACTGCCGCATACGGCTTCGAATTGTTTTTCGGTAATCGTACCGTTCATCACGCTCATGGGGCGGATATTCGTCGCGGTGTAGCTGTGTTTGGAAATTTCTTTGCCGTGTTCGTCGAGGAGTTGCAAGGCGGTCAGGCGGTAGGTTTTGTTGGTGCAGTGGATTTCCCAGTCGCCGATGGCGGTTTTGTAGGCAGGCGTGTTGACGAAGCGTTCCTCTTTCATCTTTGACACGGTTTTTCTATCGCGGAAAGTGACCAAAGTGCCGTTTTTCTTGATGCTGTTTTTATCAATCGCCACTTTGATATTGCCTTCGGAAATCGTACCGATGTTGTCCCAGTTGCCGCTGACGCCGCCGCTTGTGGTCGTAGTCGTCTGACAGGCGCTCAGGAGCAGGGCTGCGGATAAAGTTGAAATAAGGGAAAAGTGTTTGATGTTCATAAGTTTCGGTTGCTTAGGATAAATTATTAGACTGCCGTATTATGCGCGAAGACGGCGGGGCAGTAAATCGGCTTTGCAAAGTCTTAAAACCGCCAAAAAATGAAAAGGTCGTCTGAAAACAGGTTTTCTAGTCGATTGACTTGAAACCAGTATGCCGCCGCCTCGTCTGAAATTAAAGAGAACGGTTTTCTTCGTTTCTAAAGAAAAGCGTGAGCCTATTTCTCACTATCTGCATTGTCGGCGGTTCCGCCATCTTGTCTCAATCACAAATCAATCCATGATACCCAACCAAGCATAACCCGTTTTCAGACGACCCCATGTGGACAACTCAAATATCCCCCATGCAGGCAGTGTCTAAAACCGCTAAAATAACGCTTTTCCCTCCCTACGGAACCATCATGCCCCAGCCTTCCGCCCAACAGATTTTGCACGAAGTATTCGGTTATCCCGAATTTCGCGGCAAGCAGGAGGCTGTCGTCAATACATTGGCAGGCGGCGGAAGCCTGTTGGTATTGATGCCGACGGGCGGGGGCAAGTCGCTGTGTTACCAAATTCCCGCACTGATGCGCGAAGGCGTCGCCATTGTCGTTTCGCCGCTGATTGCCCTGATGAACGACCAAGTGGCGAGCCTGCACGCCGCAGGCATAGAAGCGGCAGCGGTCAACAGCAGCACAACGGTGGAAGAAGCCCGCGAAGTGGCGGACAAACTCGCCCAAGGTCGTCTGAAACTGCTCTACGTCGCACCGGAGCGGCTGGTTACCGACCGTTTCTTGCGTTTTCTCGATCAGCAAACCATCAGCCTTTTCGCCATAGACGAAGCGCATTGCGTCAGCCAATGGGGGCACGATTTCCGCCCCGAATACCAGCAATTAGGGCTGCTTGCCGAACGCTATCCGCAAGTGCCGCGCATTGCCCTGACCGCGACCGCCGATGCGGCGACCCGCGCCGACATCAAACATTTCCTCCATCTCGAAGACGCGCCCGAATTCATCTCTAGCTTTGACCGCCCGAATATCTATTATCAGGTTATCGAAAAAAACAACGGCAAAAAGCAGCTTCTCGACTTCATCCGCAAAGAAATGGAAGGGCAAAGCGGCATCGTCTATTGCCTCAGCCGCAAAAAAGTCGAAGACATCGCCCAATTCCTCTGCGAAAACGGATTAGACGCGATTCCCTACCATGCCGGCTTGAGCATGGAAGTGCGCGAAGCAAACCAACGCCGTTTTACCCGCGAAGACAACATTATCGTCGTCGCCACCGTTGCCTTCGGTATGGGCATAGACAAACCGGACGTGCGCTTCGTCGCCCATCTCGATATGCCCCAAAGCGTCGAACATTTCTACCAAGAATCCGGCCGCGCCGGGCGGGACGGGCTGCCTGCCGTGAGTTGGCTGTGTTACGGGCTGAACGACTGGGTATTGCTGCGCGAACGCATCGCCGAAGGCAACAGCGACGAAGTGCAGAAACAAATCGAAATGCAGAAGCTCGATGCCATGCTTTCCGTCTGCGAAACCGCCGCCTGCCGCCGCGTCCTCCTGCTCAAACATTTCGGAGAAGAATCCGCCCCTTGCGGCCATTGCGACAACTGCCTGCATCCGCCCGTACGCTTCGACGGTACCGTCCTCGTACAAAAGCTCCTCAGTTGCGTGTATCGCGCCGGACAACGCTTTGCCGCCGGCTATATCACCAACCTGCTGCGCGGTAAAAGCGATGACTGGATACAGCGCAACGGCCACGACAAACTCTCCACCTTCGGCATCGGCAGTGGGCAAACCGACAAAGAATGGCGCAGCGTCATCCGCCAATGCATCAGCCTCGGCTACCTCACCGTCAACGTCGCCCAATATCAGGCATTGCAACTGACTGAAGCCGCAAAAAAAGTCCTCAAAGGCGAAACCGAAGTCATGTTGCGCCCGTTGCGCCGCGAAAAAGCCGCCACTCAAAAGCCCAAAGACAACTGGCTGCGTACCGAACGCGAAGAACGCCTATGGCAGGCATTGCGGCATTGGCGGCAGCAGCGCGCCCATGCCGAGGAAGTTCCCGCCTACGTTGTCTGCGGCGACAAAACCCTGCGCGACATCGTCGAAAAAATGCCGCAAACGCTGGAAGATTTGCACCAAATCTACGGTTTGGGTGAGGCGAAAATCAACAAATTCGGCATCGACATCCTCAATGTCTGCGGGAACGCAGCCGAAAACCAAAGCAGACAAACGGGCAACGAAGAACCCCTATTTACCCCCCAAACCGAGCGCGAACAGCAATTACAGCAAAAGCTGGAAACTTGGCGTGCCGAGCAGGCAGCCGCCAAACAATGCGCCTTGGGCAAAGTCCTTTCCAACATCAGCCTGACCGACCTTGTCGTCTTCACGCCCGCCGAAGAAGCCGACCTGCTCGGTATCTACGGTATTGGCAGCGAAAGAATTGCCCAATACGGGCAGGCAATACTCGACATCTGCCGCCCTTACGCAGACGGGCTTTCCGAGCCGAAACAGGCAGAACGCCAGCTCGCCCGCCGCCTGTTCCAATGGTGTCTCGATACCGCCCGATATGAAGGTGGAGAGATGCACGCCGTCGCCAAAAAACAGACTTTACGCGCCATCGCCAAAGCCCGGCCGCAAACCTTAATTGAGCTTTCCAAAATTGATGACGTGAGCGAAGAATGGTTGGACAAATACGGTGAAGAAATCGTAGAAATCTGCACGGCGGATTGACGGTTTAAAAGATATAGAAAAAGGTCGTCTGAAACCTTGAAAACCTGTTTCAGACGACCTTCTCAATATTAATATCTTTATAAAACAATAACAAACAAAATTTTTTCAATTGGCTTGTAAGCATTTTCAAGCTGCCGCGTCTAATCGGGCATGAAATGATTTTATGAAACGGTTATCATGAAAACGAATATCACAGCCCCGTGGCAATCAGCTTTAGGTTTATTGGTTTTGCGCCTGTTTGCCGCTTACGAATTTTGGGAATCGGGCATGCAGAAATGGAACGGCGAAAACTGGTTTGCCGAAATCAACGACCAATTCCCCTTTCCGTTCAATTTACTGCCCGACAGCGCGAATTGGAACTTGGCGATGTGGGCGGAGCTGGTTTTTCCGGTTTTGCTGCTTTTAGGACTGGCGACCCGCCTGTCCGCCTTGGGATTGATCATTGTAACAGGGGTGGCGTGGGCGGCAGTCCATGCCGGTGCGGGTTATAATGTCTGCGACAACGGCTATAAAATGGCTTTGATTTATATCGTGGTTTTAATCCCGATTCTGCTTCAAGGTGCGGGCTGTTTATCGCTGGATGCGCTGTTGAAAAAACGTTTTTGCCCGAAATGCCGCGTCGGAAATCAATGAAAAAGGTCGGGGAGCGGACTTTAAACGCGCCAACTCAAATTCTTAATTTGTTTAACTTGATACTTTGAAAAGGAAATCAATATGAAAAAAAATGTAGCCGCTGCCCTTGCAGGTGCTTTGTCTTTGTCTTTGGCTGCCGGCGTTGTTGCCGCTGACAAACCGGTAAGCAGCAAAGCAGGCGTTCAAAAATCTGCCCAAGGCTCTTGCGGTGCGGCTAAAGCTGCTGAAGGTTCATGCGGTGCTGCTGCTTCTAAAGCAGGCGAAGGCAAATGTGGCGAGGGTAAATGCGGTTCAACCGTGAAAAAAGCCCCCGCTAAAAACGCCAAAGCAGCAAAAGCCAAAGCCAAAGCAGTTGAAGGCAAATGCGGCGAAGGCAAATGCGGTTCTAAATAATTTAGAACAAAAAGCCGCATTTTATTGATAAATGCGGCTTTTTATATGATTTTGACAGCCATTTCGTACCAAAACTGTCGGAACACCATCCAAAACGGAGCAACATCATGATTCAACACGCAGGCTTAGGCTACCGCCGCGACTTGGCGGAAGACTTCCTCTCGCTTTCAGACGACAGTCCGATACGCTTTATCGAAGCCGCCCCCGAAAACTGGCTGAAAATGGGCGGCAGGGCGCGTAAACAGTTTGATCGCGTGGCGGAACGGCTGCCGCTGGCGTTGCACGGATTATCCATGTCGCTGGGCGGACAAGCCCCGCTGGATACCGCCTTGATAGACGGCATCAAAGAAATGATGCGCCGTTACGATTGCACGTTTTTCTCCGACCATTTGAGCTACTGCCATGACGGCGGTCATCTCTACGACCTGTTACCGCTGCCCTTCACCGAAGAAATGGTGCGGCATACCGCGCAGCGTATCCGCGAAGTGCAAGACCGATTGGGCTGCCGCATCGCCGTAGAAAACACCTCCTACTACCTGCATTCCCCGCTTGCCGAAATGAACGAAGTCGAGTTTCTCAACGCCGTTGCCCGTGAAGCCGACTGCGGCATTCATCTCGATGTGAACAATATCTACGTCAACGCAGTCAATCACGGACTGTTGTCACCCGAAGCCTTTTTGGAAAACGTTGACGCAGAGCGCGTGTGTTACATCCACATTGCCGGACACGATGTCGAAACGCCCGAATTGTTGATTGATACCCACGGTGCGGCGGTCTTACCGACCGTTTGGGACTTGCTCGAACTCGCCTACACCAAGCTGCCGACCATTCCGCCCACCCTGTTGGAACGCGATTTCAATTTCCCGCCTTTTGCCGAACTCGAAGCCGAAGTCGCTAAAATCGCCGAATATCAAACGCATGCCGGAAAGGAATACCGCCGTGCAGCCTGAAACCTCCGCCCAATACCAACACCGCTTTGCCCAAGCCATACGCGAGGGAGAAGCCGCCGCCGGCTTGCCGCAAGACCGCCTGAACGTCTATATCCGCCTGATACGCAACAATATCCACAGCTTCATCGACCGCTGTTATACCGAAACGCCGCAATATCTCGACAGCGGAGAATGGGGTCGTCTGAAAGAAGGTTTCATCCGGGACGCGCGCGCGCAAACCCCTTATTTTCAAGAAATTGCCGGCGAGTTTCTCCAATACTGCCAGAGCCTGCCGCTTTCAGACGACCTCTTGGCACTGATGGACTTTGAACACACCCAACTGCTCGCCGAAGTCGCCCAAACCGACAGCCAAACCCCGCCCGCCGATTCAGACGATTTGGCATACACCCTTTCTCCCGCCGCCTTCGTCCGCCGTTACCACTACGACGTTACCGACGAATTGCAGGTGATCGAAACCGCCGTTTTGGTGTGGCGTAACAGCGAAGACGACGTGATGTACCAAACTCTCGACGATTTCGACGCATTATTGCTGGAAACGTTGGCAGACACGCCCGCCTCCCTGAACGGACTGCAAGCCATGCTGGCAGAGTTTATGTCGTCTGAAAACGGCTGGCAGGATGCATTAAGGCAAAAATGGGCGGACTGGCTGGAACAAGGTATTTTGGTTGTTGCATAAGCCGATGGCAATCAAGATTCGCATTTCGAGAGCAATGTATTAGCGGAGCTGCCGTATATGCTAGGGCAGCCTCAAAAAGAAGAAGGTCGTCTGAAAACTTTTCAGACGACCTTCTTCTTTACTGTTTTACCGTGCGGTAGTATCAATCGAGCAATGCGTCCACAAACGCGCGTGCGTTAAACGGGCGCAAATCGTCTATGCCTTCGCCCACGCCGATGTAGCGGACGGGGACGGGGCGGTCGGAAGCAAGCGCGGCGAGAATGCCGCCTTTTGCCGTGCCGTCGAGTTTGGTTACGATTAAGCCGGTTAGACCCAGCGCCTCATCGAAGGCTTTGACTTGGTTGACGGCGTTTTGCCCGATGTTGGCATCGAGCACGACGATGATTTCGTGCGGCGCGTCAGGCATCGCTTTTTGCAGCACGCGCTTCACTTTTTTGATTTCTTCCATCAAATGAAGCTGCGTGGGCAGGCGGCCGGCGGTATCGGCAAGCACGATGTCGATACCGCGCGCTTTGGCGGCTTGGACGGCATCGAAGCAGACGGCGGCGGAATCGCCCGTGGTTTGGGAGATGACGGTTACGTTGTTGCGTTCGCCCCATGCTTGAAGCTGCTCGCGGGCGGCGGCGCGGAAGGTATCGCCTGCGGCAAGCAGCACGGATTTGCCCTGCGCTTGGAAATATTTGGCGAGTTTGCCGATGGAGGTGGTTTTGCCCGCGCCGTTGATGCCCGCCAGCATGATGACGAACGGCTCTTTCGTTTCGGGCAAGACCAATGGTTTTTCCAACGGCTTAATCAGATCGTACAAAGCTTCTTTCAACGCGCCGCGTAATTCGTTGCCGTCTTTCAGCCCTTTGAGGCTGACGCGGTTGCGCACGTCTTTCATTAGGTATTCCGTCGCTTCTATGCCCATGTCGCTGGTAATCAACACGGTTTCCAGCTCTTCGTACAAATCTTCGTCGATTTGCCCGCCGCCGAACACGCCCGCCAGCGATTTCGCCATTTTGTCGCGCGATTTGGTCAAACCTTGTTTCAAACGCGCCGCCCAGCCGAGTTTGGGTTCGGACAGTTCGGAGGTTTCAGACGACGTTGCGACGGCTGTATTTTCAAGGGTTTGCACGGAATGTTCTTCGGATGTTGCAGGCGCGGCTTCAGCTTGGATTTCTACGGTTTCGACAGTTTCTGCGGTTTCAGACGACCCTTCGCTGACTGCTTCATGGACGTGTTCGACCGCGGCGGAAACATTTTCGGCAACGGTTTCGCGAGCGGCTTCAACACGCTCTTCCACTTTTTCGACCGTTTCAGACGACGTTTCGCTGATTGCCTCGCGGACGTGTTCGACCGTTTCGGAAACATGTTCAACTACGGTCTCGCGGATTTCTTCGGCGCGCTCTTTTGCACTTTCTACCGCCGTTTCGACTGCCGCCGTCAGCTCTTCCGCTTTTTCACCGATGTTTTCCTGAACCGTTTCAAGCGTTTGCGAAACGGTGGTTTCGACGCGTTCTACGGCTTCGGCGGCGGTTTCCTGAATACGGGTTTCTTCTTGAGCGGGCGTTTCCTGTTTTTTCTTGCGGCGGAAGAAGTTGAACATTGAATTTTCCTTTTAATTTTAGAAACTTGAAATAGAGCGTATTGTAGCGTATTTTACGTGGCAAGGTCGTCTGAAAATCCAGGCTGTAAGGTTTTGGCATCTTCAACGTCTAATAATACAAACCGTCCACACAGGAAACATAGAGATGAAACCCCGTACCTTCTTTTCCCTTTGCGCCAAGTTCGGCTGCCTGTTTGCGCTGGGTGCCTGTTCGCCCAAAATCGCCGATGCCGAAGCCGCGACCGTGCCGCACACTTTGTCCACTTTGAAAACCGCGGACAATCGCCCCGCCAGCGTTTACTTGAAAAAAGACAAACCGACCTTGATTAAATTCTGGGCGAGCTGGTGTCCTTTGTGTTTGTCCGAATTGGGGCAGACCGAAAAATGGGCGCAGGACAAGCGGTTCAGCTCCGCCAACCTGATTACCGTCGCGTCGCCCGGCTTTCTGCACGAGAAAAAAGACGGCGACTTTCAAAAATGGTATGCCGGTTTGAACTATCCTAAGCTGCCCGTCGTTACTGACAACGGCGGCACCATCGCCCAAAGCCTGAATATCGGCGTTTACCCTTCGTGGGCATTAATCGGTAAAGACGGCGACGTGCAGCGCATCGTCAAGGGCAGCATCAACGAAGCGCAGGCATTGGCGTTAATCCGCGACCCGAATGCCGATTTAGGCCGTCTGAAAAATTCGTTCTACAAACCCGACACACAGAAAAAGGATTCAAAAATCATGAACACGCGTACCATCTACCTCGCAGGCGGCTGCTTCTGGGGTTTGGAAGCCTATTTCCAACGCATAGACGGCGTGGTTGACGCCGTATCCGGCTACGCCAACGGCAAAACAAAAAACCCGAGCTACGAAGACGTGTCCTACCGCGATACGGGCCATGCCGAGACCGTCAAAGTCACCTACGATGCCGACAAACTCAGCCTCGACGACATCCTGCAATACTATTTCCGCGTCGTTGACCCGACCAGCCTCAACAAACAAGGCAACGACACCGGCACGCAATACCGCAGCGGCGTGTACTACACCGACCCCGCCGAAAAAGCCGTCATCGCGGCCGCCCTCAAACGCGAGCAGCAAAAATACCAACAGCCCCTCGTCGTCGAAAACGAGCCGCTGAAAAACTTCTACGATGCCGAGGAATACCATCAGGACTACCTGATTAAAAACCCCAACGGCTACTGCCACATCGACATCCGCAAAGCCGACGAACCGCTGCCGGGCAAAACCAAAGCCGCCCCGCAAGGCAAAGGCTTCGACGCGGCAACGTATAAAAAACCTAGCGATGCCGAACTCAAACGCATCCTGACCGAAGAGCAATACCAGGTTACCCAAAAAAGCGCGACCGAATACGCCTTCAGCCACGAATACGACCATCTGTTCAAACCCGGCATTTATGTGGACGTCGTCAGCGGCGAACCCTTGTTCAGCTCCGCCGACAAATTCGATTCCGGCTGCGGCTGGCCGAGCTTCACCCGCCCGATTAACGCCGCCGCCGTTACCGAACACGACGATTTCACTTACAACATGCGCCGCACCGAAGTACGCAGCCATGCCGCCGATTCGCACTTGGGACACGTCTTCGCCGACGGTCCGCAAGACAAAGGCGGATTGCGCTACTGCATCAACGGCGCAAGTTTGAAATTCATCCCGCTGGAACAAATGGACGCGGCAGGCTACGGCGCGTTGAAAGGCAAAGTGAAATAAAGCCGCGACAGTACGAAAGGTCGTCTGAAAACGGCGGGTCGGGTAGGAATACCCGACCCGCAAATTTTAGTGAATCGAAATAAGAAACGTGCATAGCGCCATTCCCGCTCAGGCGAGAGAATCTAGGCTTCGATGTTCAGAAATGTTTCGCGGTTTCCGTCATTTCAAGCCTCTGGATTCCCGCCTGCGTGAAAATGACAGCCGATGGGAAGGCGTATTGAAAGTTGAATGAATCAGCTAAGGAAGAAAGGTCGTCTGAAAACGTTTTAACACCATTCGTTAGACGTTTTCAGACGACCTTTCATTTGTTTTGACAAACCGTTCAGCCTTTCGGATAAAACCGCACCACATTTTCCCCCTCGGGCAGCGTCAATTTTTTCACAGCATGGCCGTACACGGTTTCGAGCGTAACGGTCAGACCGCCTTCGGTTTCAAAAATCTTATCCACAAACGCTTCAGCCGCTTGGGCGTCGCTGAATTTCAAGGCGTGCCACAGCCCTAAGGTTTCCATGTCCTGTCGGAACGTCGTTGCCTTGCGGTAGCTCAATTCGAGCTTGGCGGTATCGGTAACGGGGTCGTAGAAACCGTTGTCGGCAAGCATGTCGCCGAGGTCGTGCATATCGATTAAGGTCGGCGTTTCACAGGCTATCCCCACGCTTTTCAGACGACCCGTCAGCTCGCTCAGGCTGTCGCGGCCGAAATGGGTGAAGAATAATAAACCGTCTGTTTTCAAGGCGTTTGCCCAATTTTTCAGGACGGGCAGGATTTCGTCCGCGCGGGGCAGACTGAGGTTCGCCCACAACATATCGGCAGCGGCTTCGGGCAGCGGGTCGGTTAGGGCTTGGCAGTGTTGCGGGACGGTTTTGCCGGTGAGCTTTTGCCAAAAACCGCTTTTGCGCGCGGCTGCGGCGGTTTGGAGGAAGTCGGCGCGCGGGTCGTATTCTTCGAATGCCGCGTTCGGATAGCGCGCGGCAAGCAGGCTGCGGCTGATGTCCGCGTCCGCACCGACCAGCAGGACGCGCTTGGGCGCGTGGCGGACGATTTGCAGCCGCTCGTCGGTGTCTTGGGCGAGATGGCGGTGGATTTGCCAGCGTTTGTCTTGGGGGTTCATGTTTCAGACGACCTTTTTTTCTTTTTTTGAAGGGGTAGTACCGTTATTGATGTTTGTATAGGAGTGGCGGTTCTATGTTCTTATGCCGCATTTCGAAAACTACTCTAATCCTCGTATGCCGTCATTCCCGCGCAGGCGGGAATCCAGACCTCTAGTTTTCAGAAATATTCAAAGGTTACCGTCATTTCAAATTTCTGGATTCCCGCCTGCGCGGGAATGACGAAACGGGTTTTCTGCCATTTTAATCTATTAAAAATAGAAAAATTTCCTTAATCCTTAATTTAAATCCTTAATTTCCAAATTCATATTTGTACAGAAATCAAAGTATGCCTTTTCAGACGACCTTTTCAACAAAATCGCGGTAGCGTTCGGCAAATTCGTCGGCGTGGCTCAAAAATGGGGCATGTGCCGCTTTTTCCATCAAGACCAATTCGCTGTCCGCCAGGTGGCGGTTGAGGTATTCGCCCATGCGCGGCGGGGTGATGGCGTCTTTTTGTCCGAACACTAAAAGCGATGGGGCTTGGATGCTCGAAAGCAGGGGGCGTGCATCGGCTTGGTTGACGGCATCCAACGCGGCTTGCAGGGCGGGCGGTGCGCCGTGGCGGGAGAGGTCGGGCAGGATGTTGCCGATGATTTCGGCGGCGTTTGGTGTATGCAGCAACTGTAATTGTAGAAACTGTTTGATATGTTTGGCATAATCCTGCCGAAACGCGCCGACCATCTTGCCCAAAGCGGGATTGGACAGGCCTTCGGGGTAGTCCGCGTCGGCGGTCAGGCGGGCGAAACTTGCGGTCAGGCAGAGCGAACGGACTTTGTCGGGACGGCGTGCGGCGAGATGGAGCGCGACCAAGCCGCCGAGCGACCAACCGAGGATGTGGGCTGGTGTGTCGATTTCTTCGGCGAAGGCTTCGGCAATGGCGGCGATGTTGAAGTTTTCGGCAAAGGGCGCGTCGCCGTGTCCGGGCAGGTCGAGGGCGCGGATGTCCCAATCGGCAGGCAGGCGCGGGATGAGGTCGTCGAAGACGTGGTGGTTCGCTGCCCAGCCGTGTATCAGATAAACTTTTTTGGCGGAGTGCGGCATGGCTGTTTTCTCTATGGATGTGTTTTCTTGGTGGCGCAATGCGGGATGGCGGAACAAAAGCCGTTGCGTATTATGCCACGCCTTAGTTTCAGCGTGCGAAACCCGACCGTATGGCGGTTTTTGCGACGGCTGTGCGGCGGACTTGGAAGAATTTTTTACGGACGCGGCAAACAGTTGCCCTTTGTGTTTCCGCCCGATACAGGGCGGGGCGGTGTGCGGCGGCTGCCAGAAGAAGCCGCCGGCATTTGAGCGGATGTGGGCTTCGCTGTATTATGAGCCGCCCGTAAGCAGTATGATACGCGCGTTGAAGCATTTGGCAGACCTCGGCATGAGCCGTCCGCTGGCGGAACTGATGCGCCGACATGCGCCCGACTGGCTGGAAACGGAGCATTTTGATTTTGTGCTGCCCGTGCCGTTGAGCAAGGAAAGGCGGCTGCATCGCGGCTTCAACCAAAGCGAGGAATTGGCGGATATTCTGTCCGAACATTACGGCTGGACGCTGTTGCCGCGACGGACGGTTTTCAGACGACATCGCGAGCCGCAAAGCACGCTGAAAAGCGCAGACAGGGTGCGCAATATAAAAAATGCTTTTGAAATCAATGGTCATATCTCGAAAAACTGTAATATTTTGTTAATCGACGATGTGTTCACCACCGGCTCGACGCTGAACGAATTGGCGCAGACGCTGAAAAAATCAGGCGCAGGCAAGATTTTTTGCTGGAGTTTGGCGCGTCCGCCAATGAAAAAATAGCTTAAAGTTTTTGACACCTACGGAACATTTCGGCATTATGCCGCTCTATAAGTGATTGATTTATATGTTTACCATAGTTTTGTACCAACCCGAAATCCCGCCCAATACGGGCAATATCATCCGATTGTGCGCCAACACCGGAGCCGATTTGCATCTGGTCAAGCCGCTCGGTTTTCCGCTGGATTCGGCAAAAATGAAACGCGCAGGTTTGGATTATCACGAGTTTGCAAAACTGACGGTACACGAGAATTTCGAAGATTGTCTCAAAGCCTTGGAAGGGCGCCGCATTTTCGCGCTGACCACCAAAGGCAAAACCCGTCCCAACGAAGTTTCCTTTGTTGAGGGCGATGTCTTTTTGTTCGGTCCCGAGACACGCGGCCTGCCCGCCGAAATCCTCGACACCCTGCCCGAAGGGCAAAAGCTGCGCCTGCCCATGAAGCCCGGCAGCCGGAGTATGAATCTTTCCAACACTGTCGCCGTGATTCTGTTTGAAGCATGGCGGCAAAACGGTTACGCAGGCGGTGTATAACATCCGCAAGGGAGTCTCCCTGAGCCGTTTGACAAAAACCAAGGCGATACTGTTTAACAGCTTGGTTTTTGTCAAACTGCCAATACGTCGTCTGAAACCGCCTGGGAGCCATCCCGCCGCGTTATCAACTCTAGAACGGACTACGTTTTGACTTTATCTAAAACCACCCTTTTCTCCACCCTAACTGCTGTTGCAATCAGCATCCTTTCCATTCATTCCGCCTCAGCCGACTCCATCGTCCGCGCCGAGAAGCTGAGTTCCTCAGCAAACCGCAGCTACAAAGTCGCCGGCAAACGCTACACGCCGATGACCAAAGTATCCAACTTCAGCCAAACCGGCAACGCCTCATGGTACGGCAGCCAGTTCCACGGCCGTAAAACCTCCAGTGGCGAGCGTTACAATATGAACGCCCTGACCGCCGCCCACAAAACCCTCCCCATTCCCAGCTACGCCCGTGTGACCAACACCAAAAACGGTAAAAGCGTCATCGTCCGCGTCAACGACCGCGGCCCTTTCCACGGCAACCGTGTGATCGACGTGTCCAAAGCTGCCGCCCAACAATTGGGTTTCATCAACCAAGGCACGGCACATGTCAAAGTCGAGCAAATCGTTCCGGGTCAAAGCGCCCAAGCCTACAACGGCCAAGACATTTTCGTCGATTTGAAATCCTTCGGTACCGAGCGCGAAGCGCAAGCCTATATGAACCAAGCTGCGGTAAACCTTTCTTACGGCAAAATGAATCCGAAAGTTTCCATGGAGAAACGCGACTACGAATACGTCGTCAAAATGGGTCCGTTCACCTCGCAAGAACGTGCCGCCGAAGCCGAAGCCAAAGCACGCGGTCTGATTCAGGCAGCTTCGCTGTCCCTCTAAGCCGCATCCGTGTTTTCAGACGACCTGTTGCAAGACAGGTCGTTTTGTATTGAAGCATAGGTATAGTGGATTAACTTTAAACCAGTACGGCGTTGCCTCGCCTTAGCTCAAAGAGAACGATTCTCTAAGGTGCTGAAGCACCAAGTGAATCGGTTCCGTACTATCTGTACTGTCTGCGGCTTCGTCGCCTTGTCCTGATTTAAAGTTAATTCACTATACAAAGCCGTCGTATCCTTGCATCCTTTCCCTTATAATCCCCCGCTTCTCAACCAAAGGAATCCCCACCATGTCACTCCCACCTTGCCCGCAATGCCAATCCGAATACACCTACGAAGACGGCAGCCAATACATCTGCCCCGAATGCGCGTTTGAATGGACGGAAAACGACGGCGAAGCCGCCGAAGAAACCCTGAGCGTCAAAGATGCCAACGGCGCCGTGTTGCAAGACGGCGACACCGTTGTCCTGATTAAAGACCTCAAAGTCAAAGGCAGCTCCATGGTTATCAAGCAAGGAACTAAGGTAAAAGGCATACGCCTGCAAGAAGGCGACCACAATATCGGTTGCAAAATCGACGGCAGCGCGATGAATTTGAAATCAGAGTTTGTCAAAAAGGTATGATGTTGGTATAATTGCCTGCTGGTGGGTCGCTAGGCCGACCTGAAAACCGTTTGTAAAGCTACTTGTCTCCGTAAGGGTTGCTTTCAAACGGTTTTCGCCTTTTTATAGTGTATTAACTTTAAACCAGTACGGCGTTGCCTCGCCTTGCCGTACTATCTGTACTGTCTGCGGCTTCGCCGCCTTGTCCTGATTTAAATTTAATCCACTATAAAGCTGTTTTCCCATAAAAAAACGCACCTTATTGCAAGGTGCGTTTTGATTTGTACGGCTTAGAATTTGGCGCCAGATTGGTTTGCCATATAGTCAGCCGCCGCTTTGACTTCGTCGTCGCTCAGGCTGGTGTTGCCGCCTTTTGCCGGCATGGTGTTGAAGCCTTCGAGTGCGTGTTTGTGCAAGGTTTCTTTGCCTTGTTTGATGCGCGGAGCCCAGTCGTCATTTTTACCGACAACCGGAGCGCCCGGGATGGTACCGCCGTGGCACATTTTACAGTTGGCTTCAAAAACGGCTTTACCGTCCACTTTAGCAGAAGAAGCATCTGCTGGTTTTTCTTCCGGTTTGGCTTCAGCAGGAGCCGCTTCTTTCACTTCTGACGCAGCTTTGTCGGCAGCCTCTTCTACCTTGCTTGCAGCTTCTTGAGCGGCAGAAGCAACAGTATCAACGGCAGAAGCAGTAGCGTCTTTAACATCGGAGGCAACGGTGGTAGCCGCTTCCTTAGTTTCTTGTTTGGCCTCTTGGGAACAAGCTGTCAATGCAGCCATCATCATTGCAGCAATTAGTAATTTGTTCATGTCCTATCCTTCTTAAATTTTTTTGGTTAAGGTACTGTTTATTAAACAGCTAAAAAATTTTAACACATATAATATGAATGTTTTTACTCATGTAGCGGGTTGTAGTGATAAATATTGGCATAAATCATATTTTGTGCTGAAAAAAGACAAAAAATGTTGGCATCGCACGACCATTCCTATAAAACCGCCAGCTTATTGGGCAGTTTTAACCGCGTCTGCCGCTCCTTCAAATCCGCACATATCCCGCCAAATTTCAAAAGCCGAGCTTAAAAACTCGGCTTTTTTACGGGCTTTCCACTTCATAGAAAATTCATCTTCAACGGCGATCAATCCGTGCTTCCTCTTATGAAAAAGGTCGTCTGAAATCCAAAATCAGGTTTCAGACGACCTTTTTACCTTATCCGCCAGCCTCAAAACATTTTTTTCATGGCTTTATGAATAAGGTCGAGTTGTTTTTTATATTCGCGACAATGGGGACAGATCAGCAGGTGGCTGCCTAAAAAGACACGTTCGGGAACAGTCAGGCGGGTTTCGTCCTGTTGTTTGGAGAGCAGGTAGGCGGCTTTGCGGCATTTGTTCATCGTGGTTTCCTAACTGGCTTAACCGGCATATTCTGTATTGCCGAACCATTTGATTTGCAGGCATTGGCGCAGGGTTTCGCGGGCGCGGTGCATGATGGTGTGGTAGTTGGACGTGCTGATGCCGCATTGCTCGCGGATTTCGTCGGACGAGAAACCGAGGATTTCTTTCATGGTAAATACGCGGGCGGTGTTTTCGGGCATTTGGTAGAGGCAGGTTTGCAGGATTTCACGAAACTCTTTATTGTCCAACGTTTTTTCGGGCGAGGCCCAAGTTTGCGGATGGCCGTCCGCCATCCAATGTCCGTCTGATGCAAACCGTTCTTCAAAGATTTCGTCCAACATTTCTTCCGCAGGCGTAGCGAATACTTCGCGCTGCCGTCCAAGTTGGCGCAGGCAGTCGGTGATTTTGTTTTTCAGAATGGCAAACAACCAACTGCCGACTTGTGCATCACCTTTGAAACCTTCGGCAGCGCGGTAGGCGGAAAGCATGGTTTCCTGCACAAGGTCTTCCGCCAAATCGGGGCGGTCGGGCAACTGGATGCGGGCGAAACGCAGGAGCAGCTTGCGGGATTCGGCAAGCTCGGCGTCAGTCAATTCGGGGAAGGGCATAATGTATTATTATCGAATGAATGGGTACGGATTTTACGCCGATATGGGAAAGGCGTGTGATGAAACAGACGGATGCACAGACTCTGCCTTTCAGACGACCTGATACATTTCTTAACTGTCCAGCGTAAAAAGACGTACAAAAACCAAGCTGCCGCGGTCTAATCATTTATAATTTCATGAAAATAAAAACAAGGATTTCACATCATGGCCAAAAAATTTCCCATCTTCCCCAAAGCGCCGGAGCGCATCTGCTGGGGTTGCGACAAATATTGCAAAGACGACGATTTGCAGTGCGGCAACGGCTGCGAGCGCATCCAGCACCCCATCGAATTGGACGGGCGCGAGTGGTATAAAAAAGGCGACTGGAGCAATTTGTTGAGCGAAGAGCAGCAAATCGAACTGGGCTTGAAAGAAGCCCCCAAACCTGCCAAGCCGCATATCAAACTGCCGTTGCGGAACAAAACGGCTTAAGCACCCCGCCAAACTTAAGGGGTCGTCTGAAAACCGAAGGGGCGCAATCATGCGCCCTTATCTTTATTTCAACGATGCACCAATGCAATCGAATCCGCCCGCGCCGAACCGCTACTGCCCATCTCTATAACAAACATACTGAATTTTAAATATGGTATATCATCCAATTCCGTCATTCCCGCGCAGGCGGGAATCCATCGTAAAACTTGAGAAACCTTGATTTGGAAAATCAGTTTCTGAATTTAAAAAATGGATTTCCGCCTGCGCGGGAATGACGGCAACAGAAACAACAACGGTTCAAACCTCCTATCCCGATACAGCCTCCCTGACCAAAGGTCGTCTGAAAACGCCAAAATATGCTTTTCAGACGACCTCTCCCATCTCTCCCGAACCCGCCTCCGAAAAATGCTAAAATAACAAATTCATAAGCAAATCCACCTTTTCAGACGACCTCGATGCTCACCGATTTAGAAAAAAACGCCATCCGCGACCATTACCAAAATATCGGCAAAAACCTGCCCGGTTTCCGTCCGCGCGCTTCGCAGCGGGAAATGATTGCGGCGGTTGCCAACGCTTTTTCGCGGACGTTGACGCGCGAAGAAGGCGGCGAGCCGCCCAAGCGCGAGGGTGAGAGCATTGCCGTAATCGAAGGGCCGACCGGCGTGGGCAAATCGCTTGCCTACCTGCTCTCGGGCGGCATTATGGCGCAGACACGCGGCAAGCGGCTGATTGTGAGCAGCGCGACGGTTGCTTTGCAGGAGCAGTTGGTTGACCGCGACCTGCCGTTTTTGGTGGAAAAAAGCGGTTTGGAACTGACCTTCGCGCTTGCCAAAGGGCGCGGCCGCTATCTCTGCCCCTACAAACTCTACCAACTCACGCAAAGCAACGCCCAGCAAAACCTGCTCGGCTTCGAAGCCCCCGCCGTCTTGTGGGACAGCAAACCCAAGCCCGAAGAATTGAAGCTGCTGCGCGACATCGCCGACGAATTTTCCGCCCGTCGGTTCAACGGCGACCGCGACACTTGGCCGGAAAAAATCGACGACACCATCTGGATGAAGGTGAACAACGACAACTACGGCTGCCTCAAAACCGCCTGTCCCAACCGTCCGGAATGCCCGTTTTACCTTGCCCGCGACACGCTGGAAACCGTCGATGTCGTCGTAACCAACCATGATTTGCTGATGGTCGACATCAGCATGGGCGGCGGCGTGATTTTGCCCGACCCTGAAAACAGCTTCTACTGCATCGACGAAGCGCACCACCTGCCCAAGAAAGCACTCAGCCAGTTTGCCGCCGAGCATTCGTGGAACCAAGCCGTGTGGGTGTTGGAAAAACTGCCGCAGGTTACCGGCAAAATCGCCGCGCTTACCGACAAAGGCGAATTGGCGAACCTTGCCGACGAAGCCGCCGCCGCGCTGCTCGAAAGCCTGCACGAATGGCAGTTCCACCTCGCTGAAGAGCCTTCTTTGAGCTTGGGGTCGTCTGAAAACGACAGACGGACAAACAGCGAACCGACTTGGCTGTGGGAAGACGGCAAAATCCCCGAAGGTCTCGAAACCACCGTTTCCAACACCGCCATCGCCGCCCGCAGCCTCTACAAACACATCAACAGCCTCAACGACGCCCTCTCCGCCGCCCGCCGCGACAAAGACCAAAACAGCGCGCAAATCGACCGCCTGAGTACAGAATTCGGCGTATTCCGCGCCCGCGTCGAACAAATCACCGCCACATGGGACTTGCTCTCCACCGTCCCCCTCGAGGGCGAAGAACCGCTGGCAAAATGGATTACCCGCCGCGCCGACGACAAAAACGACTACATTTTCAACGCCAGCCCCATCAGCAGCGCATCTCACCTCGCCAACAGCCTGTGGCGGCGCGCGGCAGGCGCAGTGTTGACCTCCGCCACCCTGCAATCCTTGGGCAGCTTCAACCTGATTCTGCGTCAAACCGGACTGCAATGGCTGCCCGAAACCACCACCCTCGCCCTAGAAAGCCCGTTTGATTTCGACGCGCAAGGCGAACTCTACATCCCGCCGGTGCACGCCAGTCCCAAAGACCCCGCCGCGCACACCGCCGCCATCGTCGAATGGCTGCCCAAGCTCATTTCGCCCACCGAAGCCATCGGCACACTCGTCCTGTTTTCCTCGCGCAAACAAATGCAGGATGTCGCCCTGCGCCTGCCCGACGACTACCTGCCGCTCTTGCTCGTACAAGGCGAATTGCCCAAAGCCGTCCTCCTGCAAAAACACCACCAAGCCATAGAAGAAGGCAAAGCCAGCATCATCTTCGGACTCGACAGCTTCGCCGAAGGACTCGACCTGCCCGGCACCGCCTGCGTGCAAGTCATCATCGCCAAACTCCCCTTCGCCATGCCCGACAACCCCATCGAAAAAACCCAAAACCGCTGGATAGAACAGCGCGGCGGCAACCCCTTCATCGAAATCACCGTCCCCGAAGCCGGCATCAAACTCATCCAAGCCGTCGGCCGCCTCATCCGCACCGAACAAGACTACGGCCGCGTGACCATCCTCGACAACCGCGTCAAAACGCAGCGATACGGCCAACAATTACTAGCCAGCCTGCCGCCGTTTAAAAGGATAGGTTGAAACCCATAAAAGAGGTCGTCTGAAACTCAAAATCCAGTTTCAGACGACCTCTTTTCAAACCCGTATCCCTCAATAAAGCTCTAACGGCACATCCAGCAATGCCTGCGCGTTTTCAATCTGCGCGGCGCAGGCGTAAACCTGTGGCAGGACGTGGGCGCAATAGACGCGGGCGTTGTGTTGCTGCGCGGCGTAGAAACCGCTGCCGAAACCGTCGGCGTCTTCCGCTTGGGCGGCTGCGGCGGCAAGGTAGGCGCGGGCGAGTCCGATGGCGCCGAGCGTCAGCCCCATTTGTTGCAGGTAGGCGTTGGACGCGGCGGCGGCGAGGGCGGGACGGTCGGCGTATCCGACCATGCGGGCGATGCTTTGTTCCGCTGTTTCAATGGCTTGCGCCAGTTGCTGCGCGGCGGCGGGTTCGGCGGCGGCGAGTTTGTCCGCCAGTTCTTTGCCTTCGGCGAGCAGTTTCAAGGGCAGCGCGCCGTTTTTGCCGGTGGTTTTGCGGCCTGCCAAATCGGCTGCCTGTATGCCGTTGGTGCCTTCGTAAATCGGCGTAATCCGCACGTCGCGCAGGTATTGCGCCACGCCGCTTTCTTCAACGTAGCCCGCGCCGCCGTAAATCTGGACGGCGAGGTTGGTTAGGACGACGCCGTTGTCGGTCGGCCAGGCTTTGACGATGGGAATCAGGAAATCCAGTTCGCGCTCGGCTTCTTTGCGCAATACGTTGTCGGGGCAGGCGGCGGCAAAATCGGTCAGGGCGGCGGCGCGCAGATACAGGGCGCGTTGGGCGGCAAGCGTTGCCTTTTGTATCAACAACATACGGCGCACGTCGGGATGGCGGATAATCGCCACGTCGTCTGAACCGTCCGCCTCGTCGCGTCCCTGCACGCGCTCTTTCGCATAGGCGAGCGCGTTTTGGTAGGCGCGTTCGGCGACGGCGTGGCCTTCGATGCCGACGTTCAGCCGCGCGGTTTTCATCATGGTAAACATATACGCCAAACCCTTGCCCGCCCTGCCGACCAGATAACCTTCGGCGTTGTCGAACTCCATCGTACAGGTCGGGCTGGCGTGTATGCCGAGCTTGTGTTCGATGCCGATGGCGCGCACGCCGTTGCGTCCGCCCAAGCTGCCGTCCGCGTTCACCAAATATTTCGGCACGATAAACATCGACACGCCCTGCACGCCCGGCGCGGCATCGGGCAGGCGCGCGAGCACCAGATGGACGATGTTTTCCGTCATTTCCTGATCGCCCCAAGTGATGAAGATTTTCTGACCGCTGAGGGCATACGCGCCGTTTTCTTTCGGCACGGCGCGGGTGGCGATGTGGTTCAAATCCGAACCCGCCTGCGGTTCGCTCAAATTCATCGTTCCCGCCCATTCGCCGCTGCACATTTTCGGCAGATAGGTCTGTTTCTGCTCCTCGCTGCCGTGTTTGAACAGCGCGTCCACCGCCCCCAGCGTCAGCATCGGCATCAGCGACAGGGCGAGGTTGGCGGCGCACCACATCTCTTCACACGCCGCCGACACGACCGCCGGCAGCCCCTGTCCGCCAAACTCCGCCGGCGCGCGCAAACCCGCCCAACCCGCTTCGCAGAAATCATAGTAGGCACGCGCCAAATCGGGATGGGTGGTAATCACGTCGTCTGAAAAACCCGCGCCGTAGAGGTCGCCGGTGCGGTTGGTGCCCGCCCATTGCTCCGAGGCAAACCGCGCCGCCTCGTCCAACACCGCATCCACCGTTTCCACATCCAAACCTTCCGCATGGGGCAGTTGCAGGATTTCGTCCAACCTGCCGTGCACGCGGATGCCGAAACGCAATTCGTTTACAGGGGCCGTGTAGCTCATGGAATCTCTCCGAAGTGAATGATTTGAAATGGATTTAGGATAAATTGGTATAGTTATACTAATCCTAAACCACAGGTTTGCAAAGCGCAGACTTTCAGACGACCTCGGGCAGAATGCAAACCTATCCTTTTATTTTTAAACAAATTATTTCAAATCAGGCAGCATGGGCGGAGCGCAACAGGTTTGAGCGCGGTCAAAGTAGGCGGAGGTCGTCTGAAAAGGCGGTTTCAATGAAATGGGAAAGGGAGGGCAAGTTTTTCAGACGACCTTTTGTCCGTCTTTATCAGTAAGAATCTGCTAAAATCGCCCGTTTCCCACTTCAACCTGACAGCAGCAATACATGAATATCTTTTATGAAGAGTCCGGCCAATTCAAAGTCGCCGCCATCGTCCAAAAAAACGACGCCACCTACCAAGTCGATACCCAACACGGCAAACGCACCAAAGTGAAGGCGAACAACGTCTTTACCGAGTTCGACGGCGACATGGCGGCGTTTTTGGAAAACGCGCAGGCGCAGGCGGCGGACATCGACACCGATTTATTGTGGGAAGTATGCGGCGAAGAAGAATTTTCCGCCGAGGCGATTGCCGAAGAATATTACGGCCATGCGCCGACCAAAACCGAGCTGGCGGCGACCTTGATTGCGCTGTACGCCGCGCCGATGTATTTCTACAAAAAAGCCAAAGGCGTGTTCAAAGCCGCGCCCGAAGAAACTTTGAAACAGGCACTTGCCGCCATCGAACGCAAAAAACAGCAAGACGCGCAAATCGACGCTTGGGCGGAAGCCTTGAAACGCGGCGAGATGCCGTCTGAAATCGCGGCGGATTTGAAAACCATCCTGCACGCGCCCGACAAGCAGTCGCTGACCTACAAAGCCTTTACCAAAGCCGCCGACGCGCTGAAAACCTCCGCCTATGAATTGGCGAAAAAAACAGGCGGCATTACGTCCATTCCCCAATATCTGCAAGACGGGTTTGAAATCAAATACTTCCCCAAAGGAACAGGTTTCCCCGACCTCCCCCTGCCCGACCTGCCCGACCTGCCCAAGGCCGACGTTACCGCCTTTTCCATCGACGACGAATCGACCACCGAAGTGGACGACGCCTTGAGCCTGACCGATTTGGGCAACGGCACGAAACGCGTCGGCATCCACATCGCCGCACCGTCGCTCGCCGTTAAACCGGGCGACAAAATGGAAAAAAACATCATGGAACGCTTGAGCACGGTCTATTTTCCTGGCGGCAAAATCACCATGCTGCCCGAAAACTGGATTGCCGCGTTCAGCCTCGATGCGGGCGCGTACCGTCCTGCCGTCAGCATTTATTTTGATGTGGACAGCGAGTTCAACGTCGGCGAGCCGACCTGCAAAATCGAAGCCGTCAACATCGCTGAAAACCTGCGCATTCAAACCATCGAGCCGCATTTCAACGCTGAAACCGGCTTGGACGAAGCCGGCGAAATGATGTTCGCCCACCATCAAGACCTGATTTGGTTCCACCAATTCGCCGTCGCCCTGCAAAAAGCACGCGGCAAATACGAACCCGACCGCGCGCCGCAATACGATTACAGCATCGAATTGGATGAAGCAGGCAAAGTCTCCGTCGTCCGCCGCGAACGCGGTTCGCCCATCGATATGCTGGTCAGCGAAATGATGATTTTGGCTAACAGCACTTGGGCGCAGATGCTCCATGACAACGACCTGCCCGGCCTCTTCCGCGTGCAACCCGCCGGAAAAGTGCGCATGAGCACCAAATCCGAGCCGCACATCGGCATGGGCGTGCAACATTACGGCTGGTTCACCTCGCCGCTGCGCCGCGCCGCCGACTACATCAATCAAAAACAACTCCTCAGCCTGATAGACGACACCGCCGAGCCGCTCTTCCAGCAAAGCGATGCCGAACTCTTCGCCGCACTGCGCGATTTCGACACCGCCTACGCCGCCTACGCCGATTTCCAACGGCAGATGGAAGCCTACTGGAGCCTCGTGTACCTGCAACAGCAAGGCACAAGCGAGCTGACCGCAACCATCCTCAAAGAAGACCTCGTCCGCATCGAAGGCCTGCCGCTGGTAACGCGCGCCACCGGCATCCCGTTTGACGCGCTGCCTAAAACGCAAGTCCTGCTCAAAATCACCGAGCTTGACCCCGAAAAGCAATTTATCGCGCTGAATTATGTGAAAGCCGTTGCCCCTGCGGTTGCGTAAGTTTGCCGTTATGAAAAAAGGTCGTCTGAAAAACCTGTTTTACAAGTTTTCAGACGACGTTTTTTTATTTCACAAAGACAATTCCGATTGCCTACCCTATCTCAACAACTCATCCGTTATCCGTTGCAAAAATTCGATGCGTTCGGGTTTGGCTTCGCCTGCTTCTGCGGCGGCTTTGACGGCGCAGCCGGGTTCGGCGCGGTGGGTGCAGTTGTGGAAGCGGCATTGCCCGACGAGGTGGAGCAGGTCGGGGAAGTATTGCAGCAGGTCGGCGGCTTGGAGGTGGTGCAGGCCAAATTCTTGCAAACCGGGTGAGTCGATTAATTGGGTTGCTTCGTTTAAATCGTAAAGCTGGGCGTGGGTAGTGGTGTGTTTGCCTGAATCGAGCGCGGTGGAGATGTCGCCGGTGCGGGCGGTTTGGTTGCCCAAGAGGGCGTTGGTCAGGGTGGATTTGCCCATGCCGCTTTGTCCGAGCAGGATGTTGGTATGCCCTTGCAGGACGGGGCGCAGGACGTCGGCGTTTTCCAATGCGCGGGTTTCGATGACGGGATAACCGAGCGTTTCGTAGAATTTGAGTTTTTCGCGCCAGAGGGCGGTTTCGGGCAGGTCGGCTTTGTTCAGGACGATGACGGCTTGGATGCCCGCGGCTTCGGCGGCTAGGAGGGCGCGTTGCAGCAGGGCTTCACTGGGAGAGGGAACGGCGGCGGTAACGATAAGGAGCTGGCTGACGTTGGCGGCGATGAGCTTGGTTTTCCAAGCGTCTTGGCGGTAGAGCAGGCTTTCGCGCGGCAGGTAGTCTTCGATGACGGCTTGTTCGGCGTTGAGGTTTTGGATATGCACGCGGTCGCCGCAGGCGAAGTCCACCCGCTTTTTGCGCGTGCTGGCTTCGTAGGTTTTGCCGTCGGGCGTGCGCACGATGTAGCGGCGGCCGTAGCTGGTAATGATTTGAGCGGTATCGGTCATGAACGGTTGGATCGGGTGGATTGGATAAAGGGAATATTCGCAGCGGCATGGCAGCCTTGCGGCGAAAAGGTATTGTACCGAAATAGGCAGGGGTCGTCTGAAACGATTCTATAGTGGATTAAATTTAAACCAGTACGGCGTTGCCTCGCCTTGTCCTGATTTAAATTTAATCCACTATATATCGGGTTAACTGGAAACCGATACGGCGTTGCCGCTTGTCTTGATTTCAACTCACCCGCGAGATTCGGAAGGTTTTCAGACGACCTCTCAACCCGTCACAATCCGAGCGACCACGCGTTGACGCCTTCGGAAAAATCTTCCAAGCGGTTTTCGTAATGCGCGAAGATTTCTTCGATGATTTCGTCTTCGCCGTCGATCAGTCGGATTAAATCCATATCTGCTTCCGAAATCAGCCCGCGCCCGAGCAGCTCTTTGCGTATCCAGTCCAACAAGCCCGACCAGAAATCCTTGCCCACCAAGATAATCGGACGGTCGGGCGTTTTGCCTGTCTGCACCAGCGTCAGGCTTTCAAACAATTCGTCCAGCGTGCCGAAGCCGCCGGGCATGACGACATACGCAACCGCGTGTTTCACAAACATCACTTTGCGCGGGAAGAAATGTTGGAACTTGATGGACAAATCCTGATACGGATTGGCTTTTTGCTCGTGCGGCAACACGATATTCAGCCCCACCGCCGGGCTTGCGCCCGCAAACGCGCCCTTGTTCGCCGCTTCCATAATCCCCGGCCCGCCGCCCGAAATAACGGAAAAACCGGCATCCGAGAGCTTGCGCGCCAGCCGCAGCGTAAATTCGTAGTCGGGATGGTTTTCCGGCGTGCGCGCACTGCCGTAAATGCTGACCGCAGGCTGAATTGCCCGCAGCTCCTCGCCCGCCTCGACAAATTCCGAAATAATCTTCAAAACATGATACGACTCCCGCGCCTGAATCTCGCGGCGCGCCTCATCGGTCAGCATAGGCTTGGGCAGTTTTTTGAGCAGGCTCACAGTTTTTCCTTCATCTTGTTGAACCCCCACATTGTAACCGACAGAACCCGAGGTCGTCTGAAAACGCAAACATGAACGGCAGCAAGTGTTCCTTATTTGAACCGAATCATGCGTTCCAGCCCAAGATTGCCATTGCAGCCGCGACCGCTTGCGTTACAATCCCCCATTTCCGCCCATATCCTGCCATGCTCGACATCCTCTACCGCGACAGCCGCACCATCGCCGTCAACAAACCCGCTGGAATGCTCGTCCACCGAAGCTGGCTCGACCGCCACGAAACACAGTTCGTCATGCAGACCCTGCGCGACCAAATCGGACAACACGTCTATCCCGCCCACCGCCTCGACCGCCCCACATCCGGCGTCCTCCTGTTTGCCCTTGACCCCGAAGCCGCCCGCCTGCTGACGCAGCAGTTCGAACAAAAAACCACACGCAAAACCTACTGGGCAATCGTGCGCGGATATTTGCCCGACGACGGACTCATCGACTACCCCCTCAAATATCAGCCCGACAAAATCGCCGAATCCCAAACCGAAGCCACCCTCCAAGAAGCCCAAACCCGATACCGCTGCCTTGCGCGCACCGAATTGCCCTTCCAATCCGCCGCCCGCTACCCGACCTCGCGCTACTCGTGGGCAGAACTCATCCCGCACACAGGCCGCAAACACCAACTGCGCCGCCACATGAAACACATCTTCCACCCCATCGTCGGCGACACCAACTACGGCGACCTGCGCCAAAATCACGCCACCGCCGCCCACCTCGGCCCCACCCGCCTCATGCTCCACGCCCGAAGCCTGTCGTTCCAAAGCATCGAAAACGGCGAAATCCTGACCGTCTGTGCCGATACCGACGAAAGCTGGCAGATTTGGCTGGATGCGTTTGAAGCGTAAGTGAAAAGTCGTACCGACAGGCAGATTGGTTATGCTGCAAAGCCGGACACGGTTTTCAGACGACCTTTATTAATCAAAACACGCTTGAGATAACCTAACCCCGTAGCGTGGGCTTTGCCCGCGAGCTTTGCTGTCCGTCAGTCTGATTCGGGTATTTGTGCTGACATCTGCTTCGCGGGTAGAACCCGCGCTACGTTTGTTTTGAGGGTGTCTTATCTATTTACTGTTCTGATTAAGAAGTGGGATTTAAGAACGTGTTCATTGTCTCAGCCTCTGCTGTAAACTATCGGCATGAACAGAAAAACCTACCCAAGCGATATCAGTCGCGAGCAATTTGCGCCTCTCCTTCCCCTGCTGGAAAGTGCCCGTAAACGCACAGCGCCACGCCAGGTGGACTTGTACGATGTCTTTTGTGCCATTCTCTACCTGCAACGCACTGGCTGCTCCTGGCGCGCTTTGCCGGGCGACTTCCCCAAATGGCGCACCGTGCATTCCTACTTCCAGAGATGGACCAAACCACGCGAGAGTGGCATCAGCATCCTTGAGGAAGCATTAAAAAAATCAGGTAGTTGCGGAGCGCCGCAAGCAGGGGCGCCATGAAGCAACTACTTTCCTGATTATTGATGCGCAGAGTGTGAAGAACACGGATACCGCCATGGAAAAAGGCTACGATGCGGGCAAGAAGGTTAGCGGTATCAAGCGACATATAGCGGTTGACACGCAAGGTTTGCCGCATGCCCTTGCGGTAACGACGGCGGATGTTACGGATAGAAAAGGCTGCCTGGTGGCATTGGAACGTGGGCGGGATAATCTTGGTGCGATACAAAAAATCCTTGCTGACGGTGGTTACACGGGTAAGGCATTTGCTTCGTCGGTACAGGAGTTGATTGGTGCGGAGGTAGAGATTGCCAAACGAAACGAATTGCACCGTTTTGCAGTATTGCCGAAGCGATGGGTAGTAGAGCGCAGCTTTTCCTGGTTGGAAAAGAACAGGCGGCTTTGGAAAAACTGCGAGCGTAAGTTGAGTACCAGTCTGCAAATGGTAGCTTTGGCTTTCTTGGGAGTCCTGCTACGAAGACTATGAACACGCTCTAAGATTGAAAAAAGTCGTCTGAAAACTTTGGTTTCCCAGTTTTCAGACGACCTCGATGAATCAAAACACGCTGTGGATAAGCCGAACCCCGTAGCATGGGCTTTGCCCGCTGAATATAGTCAATTCAAATCAGCAATGTCCTCGCGTAGGCGGGGGCGGGAATGACAGCTAGTGGCGAGTTCCGTATCAAAAACTAAGCCCGTAGCGTGGGTTTTACCCACGAATGAATAGAAATGATTGGATTCTGATGTCTGGGTTAAAAGTCGTGGGCAAAGCCCACGCTACTCTTAATATGACGAAAGGTCGTCTGAAAAACCTGAATCTTGGTTTTCAGACGACCTTTTGTTTCAACTCAATCTCAAATCATCAAGGCTGCATCAAATCCGTTTCGCCAATTCTTCCGCTTTGCCGATGTACAGCGCGGGGGTCAGGGCGAGCAGTTGGGCTTTGGCTTCGGCGGGGATTTCCAGCGATTCGATGAAGACTTTCAGCACTTCGGGCGTGATGCCGCCTTTGCCGCGTGTCAGGTCTTTCAGTTTTTCGTAAGGATTGGCGACGCCGTGGCGGCGCATCACGGTTTGAATCGGTTCGGCGAGCAACTCCCAAGTGGCATCCAAATCGGCAGCCAGTGCGGCGGGGTTGGGTTCGAGTTTGTTCAGGCCGCGCAGGTGGGCGGCGAAACCTAACACGGCATAGCCTACGCCTACGCCCATATTGCGCAGGACGGTGCTGTCGGTCAGATCGCGCTGCCAGCGGGAAACGGGCAGTTTTTCGGATAAGAAGCCCAATACGGCGTTGGCCATGCCAAGGTTGCCTTCGGAGTTTTCAAAGTCGATGGGGTTGACTTTGTGCGGCATGGTGGAAGAGCCGACTTCGCCTGCTTTGACTTTTTGTTTGAAGTAACCCAATGAAATATAACCCCAAACGTCGCGGTTGAAGTCGATCAAGATGGTGTTGATGCGGCTGAGGGTTTGGAAGAATTCAGCCATGTAGTCGTGCGGTTCGATTTGGATGGTGTAGGGGTTGAAGGCCAGACCGAGGCCGATTTCGACGAAGTTGCGGCAGTGGGTTTCCCAATCGACGTCGGGATAGGCGACCATGTGGGCGTTGTAGTTGCCGACCGCGCCGTTGATTTTGCCGAGAAATTCTTGCGCCTGAAGGTTTTTAAACTGGCGTTGCAGGCGGTACACGATGTTGGCGGTTTCTTTGCCCAAAGTGGTCGGTGTGGCGGGCTGACCGTGGGTGCGGCTCATCATGGGGACGGCGGCAAGGTCGTGCGCCATGCCGGTAAGTTTTTCGATGATTTCGGCAAGTTTCGGCAGGATGACGGTTTCGCGCGCTTCTTGCAGCATCAGGGCGTGGGACAGGTTGTTGATGTCCTCGCTGGTGCAGGCGAAGTGGATGAACTCGCTGGCGGCGGCGACTTCGGGTACGCCGGCGAAGCGTTCTTTAAGCCAGTATTCGATGGCTTTGACATCATGATTGGTGGTCGCTTCGATGGATTTGACGGCGGCTGCGTCTTCCAATGAAAAGTTTTCGATGACTTTGTCGATTTCGGCAAGCGTGAAATCGCTGAAGGCGGGAATTTCGGTGATTTTCGGTTCGGCGGCGAGGGCTTTGAGCCAGCTCAATTCGACTTTGACGCGCGCCCTCATCAGGCCGTATTCGGAGAAAATCGGACGCAATGCTTCAACGGATTTGGCGTAGCGGCCGTCTAGGGGGGAAAGTGCAGCGATAGGGTTAATCATGTCGGAGTCCTGTCGGTAGGTCGGTCAAACGGTTAAATCAAACAGTCAAATTGTTTGCAATTATACATGATTTGACCCGGCAACTTCGGGTCGTCTGAAACTACAACCTTCCCTTCAAAGCGTTTTTGACAAACGCCGCCGACTCGCGCAATACCGTGAAACCGTAGCCGCCGTAGGGCTCGGAACAAAACGGCGCGGCATACACCTGAATATCGTGTCCCTGCCACTGCTTGTCCGCCATCATCCGCGCCCGCGCCAAATGAAAACCGGCGCTGACGATGACGACGCGTGGGCTGTTTTCGATAAATTTTCGGCTGAACACGATGTTTTCAAACGTATTGCCCGCTTCCCGTTCCTGAATAATATCTGCCTTCGGTACGCCCATTTTCTCCGCAATCATCTGCATATTGCCCGCGGAAGACTGCAAATCACGGCTGATTCCTCCCGTCATCACCAGCTTCTTCACCTTGCCGGCACGATACAGCTCGACGGCCGCTTCAACGCGCGCCACCAAACAAGGATTCAGACGACCCCCTTCATAAGCACGGGTCGAAAGCACAACCGCAGCATCCGCCGGACGCACCGTATCCGCATCCAACCGCGACACCTGAAAATCGCGCCACATAATCCACAGCGGCAAAAGCGCAGCGGTAAAGAATAAAACCAATATAAAAACGAGGATTTTTTTGAACATCCGAATCCTAAAAAGATGAAAGTAGTTGGAACGCGACTGTACGGGCAGGTTCCGATTATTCCTTAATTTTACGAAATTCATACAGCAAAAGGTCGTCTGAAAACAGGATTTTCAGACGACCTTTTATTTAGGTTTAGGTTATCTTTCTGGCGTAGCGGAAAATTTGTGTGGCGGAAGAGGGTAGGGATGTATGTCGGAGACCTATATCTGATTCAAAAGTCCGATCTGCCTAAACTGCACAGTATATCGGTTTAAAATAGAAACCACTCATGCCGTCATTCCCGCGCAGGCGGGAATCCAGAAGTTTGGCATTACGGCAACCTCCAAACATTTCTGAAAACTGAATGTCTGGATTCCCGCCTGCGCGGGAATGACGGTATGGGTATATGAATTCGATTTAATAGTATAGAAAAAAGGTCGTCTGAAATTTCAGACGACCTTTTGACTTTTTGAGAAATAACCAAATCTTTATTCTTTGCGGCGGCTGCCTAAGTCGGCGGCGGCGGTAAAGAGTACGTCGGTGGAGGAGTTGAGGGCGGTTTCGGCGGAGTCTTGGATTACGCCGATAATCATGCCGACGCCGACGACGCGCATGGCGAAATCGTTGTCGATGCCCAAGAGGCTGCAGGCGACGGGGATCAGCAGCAGCGAGCCGCCGGCAACGCCGGATGCGCCGCATGCGCCGACGGTGGCGACGAGGCTCAGGAGCAGGGCGGTTGGGTAATCGACGACGATGCCTTTGGTGTAGGCGGCTGCCATGGCTAAGACGGTGATGGTAATCGCTGCACCTGCCATGTTGATGGTTGCGCCCAGCGGGATGGAGACGGAGTAGGTGTCTTCATGCAAGCCGAGTTTTTTCGCCAATGCCATGTTGACGGGGATGTTGGCGGCGGAGGAGCGGGTGAAGAAGGCGTAGAGTCCGCTTTCGCGCAGGCAGGTGAAGACCAGTCCGTAGGGGTTTTTGCGGGTTTGCGACCAGACGATGAGCGGGTTCACGACGAGGGCGATAAACGCCATGCTGCCGAGCAGGACGGCCAGCAGGCGTCCGTAGCTGAGGAAGGCGGAAAAGCCGGTTTCGGCAACGGTTTGGGAGACCAGTCCGAAAATACCCAAGGGGGCGAAACGGATAACCCATTGCACGACGGTGGTAACGGCGTCGGAGAGGTCGGCGACGACTTGGCGGGTGGTGTCGGAGCCGTGGTGGCGCAATGCGGAGCCTAAAACCAACGCCCATGCGAGAATGCCGATGTAGTTGGCTTGCGCGATGGCGTTAATCGGGTTGGACACGAGCTTCATCAAAAGCTCTTTGAGGACTTGGATGATGCCGGAGGGCGGGGCGAGGGTGGAGGTAGCTACGTCTTTAAACACCAGCGCGGTCGGGAATGCCATACTGGCGGCAACGGCGACGGCGGCTGCGGCAAATGTGCCGACGAGATACAGAATAATGATGGGTTTGATTTTGGCTTCGCCGCCTTTGCGGTATTGCACCAGCGCGGCGGTTACTAAGACAAACACCAATACGGGGGCGACGGCTTTCAATGCGCCGACGAACAATTCGCCGAGCAGCCCTGCGCCCAAACCTGCTTTCGGGGAAATGGAGCCGACCAAGACGCCCAACATCAAACCGATGATGATTTGCGGGACAAGTCCGATACGGTTGACTGCGTTCAGCAGTGGATTACCACTTGCCATGATACGTCCTCTTACTTTATGTGTTAAGAAACGTTGCATTTTAAAAGAAAATATCAATTATTGCGCAGGTTTACATATCAAATCGATTGTTGTGGCGAAAAATGCTTGATTTTTTAGAGAATTGGGCAGTTTGTGCTGTATTTTTCGGATTGGAGGGAGTTAATGTGTTTTGCTTCTGTCGCGCAGGGGCAGGCGCATCCGCCTTTTCAGACGACTCCTCCGTCTCGGGCAGGTTTTAAACCCGATTGAAAATAATGGTAGAATTTAGAACCCTTCTGCCGTTGAAACATTTTTTTGCCATGACCAGACTGACTTCGCCCATTTTGATTGTTTCACTCGCCCTTGCCTACGGACACGCAGCCGCAGCCGATCTGCCGCGTGCCGAAGACTACGAACCGATTCCCGGTTTCAAGCAGGGCGGGCAATCCGAGCAGGCTGACAAAGTAGGCAAACTGACGCCCAAGTTTCCCGTCAAAATCGAAACCAAAAACAGCGAAGTCAAATCCATGCTCGAAGAATACCTGCCGCTGATTACCCAGCAGCAGGACGAAGAGTTGGACAAAGAGCAGGTCGGCTTCCTCGCCGAAGAAGCGCCCGACAACGTCAAAACCATGCTCAAAACCAAAGGCTATTTCAACGGCAGCGTCAACGTCCAAGACAACGGTTCGAGCTATACCGTCGCCGTCAATCCCGGCCCGCGCACCAAAATCGACAACGTCAGCGTCGCCATCCTCGGTGACATCCTTTCAGACGACAACCTTGCCGAGTATTACCAAAAAGCCATGCTCAACTGGCAGCAGCCCGTTGGCGAATACTTTGACCAAGACGGCTGGAGCGGCAGCAAAACCTCCGTCCTCAGCGCAGTAACCCGTAAAAAATACCCGCTTGCCAAACTCAGCAACACCCAAGCCACCGTCAATCCCAACAACAACACCGCCGATCTGAACGTGATCGTCGAAAGCAACCGTCCCATTTATTTCGGCGACTTTGAAATCACCGGTACCCGCCGCTATCCCGACAACGTCGTCGCCGGTCTGGCACGCTTCAAACCCGGCGCGCCTTACGACCTCGACCTCTTGCTCGACTTCCAACAAGCGCTCGAACAAAACGGACATTACTCCGGCGCATCCGTCCAAGCCGACTTCGACCGACTCCAAGGCGACCGCGTGCCCGTCAAAGTCAACGTAACCGAAGTCAAACGCCACAAACTCGAAACCGGTATCCGCTACGATTCCGAATACGGTCTCGGCGGACGCATCGGCTACGACTATTACAACCTCTTCAACAAAGGCTACATCGGTTCCGTCGTTTGGGACATGGACAAATACGAAACCACCCTTGCCGCCGGTATCAGCCAGCCGCGCAACAGCGAAGGCAAATATTGGACGACCAACACGTCCTACAACCGCTCGACCACACAAAATCTTGAAAAACGCGCCCTGACCAGCGGCATTTGGCGCGTGCGCGACCGCAACAGCATCGAATCGCGTCTCGGTATTGAATTTATTACCGAAGAACGCAAAGTCCCCGATACCAATTACGACCTCGGTCGCAGCCACGCCACCATGCTGACCGCCTCGTGGAAACGCCAAAACATCGAAACTGAACTGCGTCCCGAAAACGGCTACTACCTCGACGGCAAAGTCGGCGTAACGCTGGGCAAGCTCCTTTCTTCCACCGCCATGGCGCGCGCCACCGCCCGCGCAGGCTATTTCTACACGCCTGAAAACAAAAAACTCGGTACCTTCATCGTGCGCGGACAAGCAGGCTACGTTTACGCCCACGAAGGCAAAGACGTGCCTTCCAGTTTAATGTTCCGCACCGGCGGCGCATCTTCTATACGCGGTTACGAACTCGACAGCATCGGCTTGGAAGGTCCGAAAAATTCAATCCTACCCGATAGGGCGTTACTGGTCGGCAGCCTCGAATACCAATTCCCAATTACCAAAAGCGTATCCGGCGCCATCTTCCACGATGTCGGCGACGTTACCAGCAATTTCAAAAACATGAGTATGCAACACGGTACCGGTGTCGGCGTGCGCTGGTTCAGCCCCGTCGCCCCGTTCTCCTTCGACCTTGCCTACGGACACCAAGACAAGAAACTCCGTTGGCACATCAGCTTGGGTACAAGGTTTTAAGGTCGTCTGAAAATGTGGACAGGCTTGGTGCAAAACCCATAATATCCAAAATTTTTACCATTCTTGAACCATAAATAAAAATCATGAATTTCGATCTTGAAAACCTCTCTTCATTCTCAGGCTGGGAACGTCTCGTTGAAATCGGCATGGCATTCGGTACCAACCTCGTTGCCGCGTTGGCGATTTTCTTTGTCGGCAGATGGATAGCTTCCCGCCTTGTTATTTTGATGAAAGCTGCGCTGACCCGCGCCAAAGTGGACAGAACGCTCGTCAGCTTCCTCGGCAATGTGGCTAATGTCGGCCTGTTAATCCTGATTATTATTGCCGCACTGGGCAAGCTGGGCATTCCGACCACGTCGGTTACCGCCTTAATCGGCGGCGCGGGCTTGGCGGTGGCTTTGTCGCTGAAAGACCAGCTGTCGAACTTTGCCGCCGGCGCACTAATTATTCTGTTCCGTCCGTTTAAAGTCGGCGACTACATCAAAGTCAACGGCTTCGAAGGCGTTGTTAGCGAAATTAAAATGGTGCAGACCGCGCTGAGTACGCCGGATAACGAAGAAGTCATCCTGCCTAATAGCGTCGTTATGAGCAACAGTATCGTGAATCGTTCTTCCATGCCGCTGTGCCGCGTGCAGGTGGTAGTCGGCGTCGATTACGCCTGTGATTTGAAAGCCGCCAAAGCCGCTGTTTTAAAAGCCGCCACCGAGCATCCTCTGTGTGTGCAGACTCCAGGCAAAGAAGCGGTAACATTTATTACCAACTTGGGCGACAGCGCCATCGAAATCACGCTTTGGGCGTGGACGAATGAAGCCGATTTGGGCGCGTTCCGCTTCGGGCTGAACGAGCAGGTAGTGGAAAACCTGCGCGCCGCCAATATCAATATTCCTTTCCCGCAACGCGACGTGCATATCATCCAGAAGCAGGGGTAAGGGTAAGTTTCGGATTGGCGAATCCGACCTGCTGAAGCTGTGGGCATACGGTGTTTGAAACCCAAAACCCATCCGAGGTCGTCTGAAAACTTGAAAATCAGGTTTTCAGACGACCTTTATTCTTCCCGCCGACAGGCATACAATCAAAAGTGCAGTACCTTTCATTGATTCAATACAAGGAGACAGTTATGCGCGGCATAAAATCAGTTGCATTGTTGTGTACTTTGGCATTGGGTGCGCCGGCGTTTTCGGCGGATTTGACCAAAACGCTGCCGGGCGATTTGACGACGGCTCAGGCGCAGGCGGTGGTGCAGGCTTCGATGAAAAAGGCGCGTGAAATCAAGGTGCCGATGAATATCGCGGTCATGGACGCGGGCGGTAATTTGAAGGCGTTTGCGCGTATGGACGATGCGTTTATCGGCAGCATTGATATTGCGCAGAAAAAGGCGAAAACAGCACGCTATTTCAATATGTCCACCCGCGATTTGGGCAAGGCTTCGCAGCCGGGCGGCGAGCTTTACGGTATTGAGGTGACCAATGATGGTTTGGTGATTTTTCCCGGCGGTGTGCTGCTGGTGGATAAAAACGGTGTTATCGTCGGCAGTGTCGGCGTGAGCGGCGGCTCGGTCGATGAAGACGAAAGCGTCGCGAAAGCAGGTGCGGCGGTATTGTCGGGAAGGTAAACCGCAGCTTAAGGCAACTTGACGCGTTTCTTTTCATTGATTTGCGTTGGGTTGCTGAAATAGGCAGAGGTCGTCTGAAAAATGTGGGTTTTAATCCCTGCAATCTTTTCAGACGACCTTTTTACATTTGTTGGCATTTTACCGCTGTGGGCATGGCGTTTGGGTATATGGGGTCGTCTGAAACCTGAAATGCTGTCTTTCCCAAGCACAATTCGCCGCAATGGGATATGATTATCCTTTTTCAGACGACCTGTCCTTAATATAATAGGTAATATATAGTGGATTAACTTTAAATCAGGACAAGGCGACGAAGCCGCAGACAGTACAGATAGTACGGCAAGGCGAGGCAACGCCGTACTGGTTTAAAGTTAATCCACTATAGGTCGTCTGAAAAGTCGATTCCGTCAGGTGCGGCGGAGTCCTGTGCAGCCGTTAAGTCATACAAGAAAGTCAAGATGTCCGAAACAGCAGTCCAAGAAACCCAAGAAACGCCAAACAGTGTGCCTACGTCGTCTGAAACACAACCCACCCCGCCCAAGCGCAAGAGACGCTGGTTGCGGGGTCTGTTGCTGACGTTGGTTGTGTTGGTGTGTGCGCTGGCGGGCTTTATTGCTTGGCTGGTGGGGACGGAATCGGGTTTGCGTTTCGGTTTGTACAAGATTCCGTCGTGGTTTGGCGTGAAGATTGCGTCGGAAACGCTGGAAGGTACGCTGGTTAAGGGTTTTCACGGCGATAAGTGGATGATTGAAACGGATGGGGCGGATGTGAAAATCAGCGCGTTCCGTTTTGATTGGAACCCGTCCGAGCTGTTTCAGCGCAGCCTGCACATTACTGAAATTGTGGCGGGCGATATTGCGGTCGTGCCGAAGCCGACGCCGCCGAAAGAGAAAAAGCCGTCCAAAGGGCTGCCTGAGAGCATTGATTTGCCTGTGTTGGTGTTTATCGACCGTTTGGAAACGGGCAGACTCAGCGTGGGCAAAAATTTTGACAAGCAGACGGCCTATCTCGACCATCTGAATGCGGCATACCATTATGATCAGAAAGAACACCGCTTGGATTTGAAAACCCTCGATACGCCGTGGAGCAATTCGACGGGTTCGGCGGTGGTAGGGCTGGAGAAGCCGTTTGCGCTCAATACGACGATTCAGACGAAGGGCGAGCTGGAAGGCGAGACGATAGAGGGTAAGGCGCGCCTGTGGGGCAGCTTGCAGGACGTGCAGACTGAAATCCTGCTGGACGGCGAGAATGTGCATTTGTCGGCGAAATCTACGGTGCATCCGTTTGCCGCTTCGTTGGACAAGATGATCGGCGAGGTGCTGATCAAGGGTTTCAACATCAATCCGACCGCGTTCCTGCCGTCGCTGCCCAAGGCAAACCTGACATTTGACGCGACCGTTGTGCCTTCGTTTACGCACGGTATCGCGTTGGACGGCTCGCTCGACTTGGAAAACAAGGCGGCGGGTTTTGCCGATGCAAAATCCATTCCGGTGCGCAACATTCTGGCGGACTTCACCATCAACGACAACGGCGTGGTAACCGTCCAAGAATCTGAAATCGGGCTGTTGGAGGAAGGTTCGTTCAATGTTGCCGGTACGGTCGATACGGTGAAAAACGCGCTGGCGCTCAAGATTAATGTGAACAACCTCGTTTCAGACGACCTCGTCCGCACCAATGTTGCCGGTCAGTGGAACGGGTTTATCGGTGTCAAAGGTGAAACCTCATCGCCCGCTGTGGACTGGAATCTTGAAAGCAGCAACGCGCAACTTTCCGGCCTGTTGTCCTTCGCCACTGACAGAAAACTCGGACAGCGCACCCTCAAACTTGACCGCGTCCGCGTCGCTCCGCAAAACGGCGGCGAACTGACGGCGCAAGGTTCGCTCGAACTTTTCAAAGACCGCCTGCTCAAGCTCGACATTTCCAGCAAGGCGTTCAACCCGTCCCGCCTCGACCCGAAACTGCCCGCAGGCAGCGTCAACGGCACCATCAATCTTTCAGGCGAACTGGCGAAAGAAAAATTCGCCGGCAAAATGCAGTTTGCACCGAGTACGTTAAATAACGTTCCCCTCAGCGGTAAAGCCGACGTCGTTTACGAATCCGGACACCTCCCGCGCGCGCTGACCGATTTGCGTTTGGGCAACAATATCGTTAAAACCAACGGCAGCTTCGGTAAAAAAGGCGACCGCCTCAATCTTGACATCACCGCTCCCGACCTTTCCCGTTTCGGTTTCGGACTGGGCGGGCTGCTCAATACGCGCGGCTATATTTCAGGCGACCTCAAGGGCGGACTGAAAACCTACGAAGCCGACCTTTCCGGCGAAGCGCGCGCCCTGCGAGTCGGCGATGCCGTCAACATCCGTATGCTTGACTTCAAACTCAAAGGCACGCCCGACATCAACCGTCCGCTTGCCGCCGACATAAAAGGCAGCCACATCGCCCTTTCCGGCGGCGCGACCGTCATCGATGCGGTCAACCTGTCCCTTAACGGTACGGGTGCGCAACACCGCATACACGGCAGCAGCAGCATGGCGTTGGACGGCAAACCCTACAAACTCGAAGTCAACGCGGCGGGCGGTCTGAACAAAGACTTCAATCAGTGGAAGGGCAGCGTGGACACGCTCGACATCGGCGGCGCGTTCAACCTCAAACTGCAAAACCGTATGAACCTCGAAGCAGGTGCGGAACGCGTTTCCATGAGCGCGGCGCGCTGGAGTGTGATGGGCGGCAGCCTCAACCTGCAAAACTTCGTTTGGGACAAAAAAGCCGGCATCACCAGCAAGGGCAGCGCGCAAAGCCTGCACATCACCGAGTTGCAAAACTTCGTCAAAATCCCCGTCGAACACAACTTGGTACTCGGCGGCGATTGGGATTTGGCGTACAGTCAAAATGCCCGCGGCTACCTCAACATCAACCGCCAAAGCGGCGACATCATCCTGCCGAACAAAGATCCGAAAAAACAGATGCCTTTGGGCTTGAGCGCGCTCTCCCTGCGCACCCGTTTCCAAAACGGCCGCATCGACAGCACGCTTGACGGCAGCACCCGTTTCGGCAACGTCAACGCCAATCTGGGCATCAGCCAGCAGTTCGGCAACAAAATCGCCAACGCGCCCATAAGCGGCAAAATCAACCTCAATGTCCCCGACTTGGGTGCCATCAAAACCTTCCTGCCCGCCACCGCGCAAGGCATTACGGGTCGTCTGAACGTAGCCGCCACCATAGGCGGGCGCGTCGGCGCACCTACCGTTGCCGCCACCCTAAACGGCACCAGCAATTACGGCGCTGCCGACGGTACGGTCAACATCGGACAAGGCTCAAGCATAGACACCGCGCCTTTGAGCGGCAAACTCAACCTCAACGTCGCCGACCTCGAAGTCTTCCGCAACTTCCTACCCGTCGGACAAACCGTCAAAGGTCGTCTGAATGCCGCCGTCAGCCTTGGCGGACGCGTCGGCGAACCGCAGCTTTCCGGTACGCTCAACGGCGAAAACCTCTACTACCGCAACCAAACCCAAGGCCTCATCCTCGACAACGGCGTTTTACGTTCTCATTTGCAGGGACAACGCTGGGTCATCGACAGCCTCAAGTTCCACAAAGGCGGTACGCTTGAGCTGAAAGGCTCCGTCAACCTTGCCAACGCCGACCCTGACGTTGATGTGGATGTCGTCTTCGACAAATACGACACCCTTTCCCGTCCGAACCGCCGCCTGCGCCTCTCCGGCAGCGCGAAAGTGCAATACAACCAGCAAAAAGGCGTGTTCCTCAACGGTACGTTAAACAGCGACTACGGTATGTTCGGTTCGCAAAAATCCTCCATGCCCTCGTTGGACGACGATGTCGTCGTCTTGGGTGAAGAGCAAAAACAAACCGCCGCCGTGACGCCTATCAACCTTAACCTCACGCTCAACCTCAACGACAATATCCGTTTTGTCGGTTACGGCGCAGACATCACCATAGGCGGTAGGCTGAATATCATTGCCCGACCGGGGGAAACCATTCAGGGCGTCGGTACGGTGAAAGTCGTCAAAGGCCGCTACAAAGCCTACGGTCAAGACCTCGACATCACCAAAGGTACGGTTTCTTTCGTTGGTCCGTTGAATAACCCCAACCTGAACATCCGCGCCGAACGCCGTCTTTCCCCTGTCGGTGCAGGCGTCGAAGTTCTCGGCAGCCTCGCCAATCCGCGCGTGACCCTTGTTGCCAAGGAAGCGATGAGCGAAAAGGACAAACTCTCTTGGCTCATCCTCAACCGCGCCAGCAGCGGCAGCGACGGCGACAATGCCGCACTTTCCGCAGCAGCAGGTGCGCTGCTTGCCGGACAAGTCAACGACAGGCTCGGACTGGTGGACGATTTGGGCATTACCAGCCAGCGCAGCCGCAATGCCCAAACCGGCGAACTCAACCCTGCCGAACAAGTATTGACCGTCGGCAAACAGTTCACCAACAACCTCTACGTAGGTTACGAATACGGTATTTCCAGTGCCGAACAGTCCGTCAAACTCGTGTACCAGCTCACGCGCGCCATCCAAGTCATCGCCCGCGTCGGCAGCCGTTCATACGGCGGCGAGTTGAAATACACCATCCGTTTCGACAGGCTCTTCCGTTCGGATTACGAAAACGACCGAAAAATCGAAGAAGCGGAAAAACAAAAAGCCGCGCAAACGCAATAACGCCGACGGAAAGGAAAAGGTCGTCTGAAAACCACACTTTAGGGTTTTCAGACGACCTTCTTTATATTTTTAAGTCTGCCTGCTTATTATCAAGCCAAATCAAGCTGCTTTTCCAAATTTTCCACCAACTGGTCATCCAGTTTCAAGGCTTGCGACAGCCGGCTTAAGAACACGATTTCTTTACGGGATAAATCGGCACACACCAATCTTGCCGCCAGATAGGTTTCTGCGGCCAAAGCTTCATCGTTGCCGACGGCTGCTGCGATTTCCTCGACTGTTGCCGGTCTTTCATATTCGGCGGCTAGCCAGGCGGCGGTTTCTGTATCTGTACCGCTTTCATGGGCAATAACCTGTTTTTCCGCTTCATCAATCAACCCGTCCGATGCGGCGGCTGCAATCATGGTGCGCAGGATGACGCGGCTGTGTGTTTCGGCAAGTTGACCGACAGGTTCGAACGCTTGTTGCGGCAATTCGGGTTGGTTGCGGTTTTGCTGCCAGCTTTGATAGCCTTTGTAGGCAATATAACCCAAAGCTGCGACCGAACCGGCCTTGACCAGTTTTTTGGTGTTTTTCTTTTTCATCAGCATAGAAGCCAGTCCTGCCACTAATGCGCCGCCGCCGAAAGAATTAAGCGGGCTGTCGGATACGGATCGGCTGTTTTTTTGAACCGTTCCCAAAATTTGGTTGAGCAGATTGTTGAAATTCATTGTGATTGTCCTTTTTGAGGGTGGGTTTTTAAATCATATGGGTATTCAGACTTAAAACAAGGCATGGAGGTGTTAAAGGATGCAAATGCTTATGAAGCATAGGGGTGGTCGTCTGAAAATCAAATCGGGCAGGGTTTCGGGATCGTTAAGCATTACCTGCAAAAAGGATAGCGAACTGTCCGCAAGAGGTAAATAAAACGGTAAGAAACAAAACACAAATAAGAATCGTTATCATAAACTTATTGAATTTATTAGGATTTTTTTAACAGTTGACCGACATTTACCTTTAAATGGATTTTGAAATTCGATAAAATAGCAGGATATTAAGATTTGTCTGTCAACCAGTTAGGCATAAACCATGTTGGCCAGTTACTTTCCCGTCCTCGTATTCATCCTCGTCGGCCTCGCTGCCGGCGTGCTGTTTATCCTGCTCGGCACGATTTTAGGTCCGAAACACCACTACGCCGAAAAAGACGCGGCTTACGAATGCGGTTTCGAAGCCTTTGAAAACGCCAGGATGAAGTTTGACGTGCGTTATTATCTCGTCGCCATCCTGTTCATCCTCTTCGATTTGGAGGTTGCGTTTATGCTGCCGTGGGCGGTGGTGTTCAAAGATTTGGGCGCATACGGTTTCTGGTCTATGCTGGTGTTTATCGTCGTTCTGACGGTAGGCTTTGTTTACGAATGGAAAAAAGGTGCGCTGGAATGGGAATAGAAGGCGTTTTGAAAAAAGGTTTCATCACCACCAGCGCGGATACGGTGCTGAACTATATGCGTACCGGTTCGCTGTGGCCGGTTACTTTCGGTTTGGCCTGCTGCGCCGTGGAAATGATGCACGCGGGTATGGCGCGTTACGACCTTGACCGTTTCGGCATTATTTTCCGTCCGTCGCCCCGTCAGGCCGACCTGATGATTGTGGCGGGTACGCTCACCAACAAAATGGCGCCCGCCCTGCGCCGCGTGTACGACCAGCTCGCCGAGCCGCGTTGGGTATTGTCCATGGGTTCGTGTGCCAACGGCGGCGGCTACTATCATTATTCTTATTCCGTCGTGCGCGGTGCCGACCGTGTCGTGCCTGTGGACGTTTATGTGCCGGGTTGTCCGCCGACTGCGGAGGCCCTGATTTACGGCCTGATGCAGCTCCAACAAAAAATCAAGCGCACTTCCACCATCGCGCGGGACGAGTAAGGGGAGGACGATATGGCAAGCATTCAAAACTTATACGATACCGTCAGCCGCGTTTTGGGCAATCAGGCAAGCAAAGTCATTTCCGCTTTGGGCGAGATTACCGTTGAGTGTCTGCCCGAACACTATATTTCAGTGATGACTACGTTGCGCGACCATGAAGAACTGCATTTCGAGCTTTTGGTCGATTTGTGCGGCGTCGATTACAGCACTTACAAAAACGAAGCATGGCAGGGCAAACGCTTCGCCGTTGTCAGCCAGCTTCTTTCCGTTAAAAACAATCAGCGCATCCGCGTGCGCGTCTGGGTTTCAGACGACGATTTCCCCGTGGTCGAATCCGTGGTTCCCGTTTACAACAGCGCGGATTGGTACGAGCGCGAAGCCTTCGATTTGTACGGCATTATGTTCAACAACCATCCCGACCTGCGCCGCATCCTGACCGATTACGGCTTCGTCGGACACCCGTTCCGCAAAGACTTCCCGATTTCCGGCTATGTGGAAATGCGTTACGACGAAGAACAAAAACGCGTGATTTACCAACCTGTTACCATCGAGCCGCGCGAAATCACGCCGCGTATCGTCCGTGAGGAGAACTACGGTGGCCAATAAATTAAGAAACTACACCATCAACTTCGGCCCGCAACACCCTGCGGCGCACGGCGTATTGCGTATGATTTTGGAGTTGGACGGCGAACAAATCGTCCGTGCCGACCCGCATATCGGCCTCCTGCACCGAGGCACCGAAAAACTGGCGGAAACCAAAACCTACCTGCAAGCCCTGCCTTATATGGACAGGCTGGATTACGTTTCCATGATGGTCAATGAGCAGGCATACTGCTTGGCAGTAGAAAAACTCGCCGGAATTGATGTGCCTATTCGCGCCCAATACATCCGAGTGATGTTCGCCGAAGTAACGCGTATCCTCAATCACCTGATGGGCATCGGTTCGCACGCATTCGACATCGGCGCGATGACCGCCATCCTTTACGCCTTCCGCGACCGCGAAGAGCTGATGGACTTGTACGAAGCCGTTTCCGGCGCGCGTATGCACGCAGCCTACTTCCGTCCCGGCGGCGTTTACCGCGACCTGCCCGACTTTATGCCCAAATACGAGAGCAGCAAATTCCGCAACGCCAAAGTATTGAAGCAGCTCAACGAATCCCGCGAAGGCACCATGCTCGACTTCATCGACGCCTTCTGCGAACGCTTCCCGAAAAACATCGACACACTCGAAACTCTCCTGACCGACAACCGCATCTGGAAACAACGTACCGTCGGCATCGGCGTTGTCTCCCCCGAACGCGCCATGCAGAAAGGCTTTACCGGCGTCATGTTGCGCGGTTCGGGCGTGGAGTGGGACGTGCGTAAGAAACAGCCGTATGAAGTGTACGACCAAATGGATTTCGACATCCCCGTCGGCGTCAACGGCGACTGCTACGACCGCTACCTCTGCCGTATGGAAGAAATGCGCCAATCCGTACGTATTATCAAACAATGTGCCGACTGGCTGCGCGTCAATCCCGGCCCGGTCATCACCACAAACCACAAATTCGCCCCGCCCAAACGCACCGAAATGAAAACAGGCATGGAAGACCTGATTCACCATTTCAAACTCTTCACCGAGGGTATGCACGTTCCCGAGGGCGAGACCTACACCGCTGTCGAACACCCGAAAGGCGAGTTCGGCGTTTACATCATTTCAGACGGCGCAAACAAACCCTACCGCCTGAAAATCCGCGCACCCGGCTTCGCCCACCTGCAAGGCATGGACGAAATGGCAAAAGGCCACATGCTCGCCGACGTTGTTGCCATCATTGGTACGCAGGACATCGTATTCGGGGAGGTTGACCGATAATGTTATCCGCAGAATCCTTAAAACAAATCGACATCGAGTTGGCGAAATATCCCGCCGACCAACGCCGTTCCGCCATCATGGGCGCGTTGCGCATTGCCCAAACCGAAAAAGGCTGGCTCGCTCCCGAAACCATCGCCTTTGTTGCCGACTATATCGGCATCACGCCGGCGCAGGCATACGAAGTCGCCACTTTCTACAATATGTACGACCTCGAGCCTGTCGGCAAATACAAACTGACCGTCTGCACCAACCTGCCCTGCGCCCTCCGTGGCGGCATGGATACCGGCGAATACCTGAAGAAAAAACTCGGTATCGGCTACGGCGAAACCACGCCCGACGGCAAATTCACCCTCGTCGAAGGCGAATGCATGGGCGCATGCGGCGATGCCCCCGTTATGCTGGTAAACAACCACAGCATGTGCAGCTTTATGACTGAAGAGGCGATTGAGAAGAAACTGGCGGAGTTGGAATAGGTCGTCTGAAACGACGATTTAAACGTAGGTCGGATACTTGTATCCGACAGAGTGGGTAAAAAGGCAAAATGTCGGATTCAAGAATCCGACCTACTAAAATACCGAAATGCCGTCATTCCCACCTGCGCGGGAATGACGGCAGACAAGTAAAGTGGTCGAGATCCAACCAAAACGAATAGAAGGTCGTCTGAAAATATCGATTTGATAAACTAGATTTTATTTCAGACGACGTTACAAGCCGATACACAAAGACATCTTAAGGTCGTCTGAAACAGCGGCCGCAACCGATACGAAAACGAACAGGCACACCAAAAATGGCTATTTACCAATCAGGCGTGATTTTTGACCAAGTGGATACCGCCAATCCCGACTGCTGGACATTGGACGAATACGTCAAACGCGGCGGTTACAGCGCGCTGCGTAGAATCCTGTCCGAAAACATCTCGCAAACCGACGTGATTGACGAAGTCAAAACCTCCGGTCTGCGCGGGCGCGGCGGTGCGGGCTTTCCGACCGGCTTGAAATGGAGCTTTATGCCCCGTTCCTTCCCCGGCGAAAAATACGTCGTCTGCAACACAGACGAAGGCGAACCGGGTACGTTCAAAGACCGCGACATCATCATGTTCAACCCCCATGCCCTGATTGAAGGCATGATTATCGCCGGTTACGCGATGGGTGCGAAAGCGGGCTACAACTACATTCACGGCGAAATTTTTGAAGGTTATCAACGCTTTGAAACCGCACTCGCTCAAGCGCGCGCCGCAGGTTTTTTGGGTAAAAATATTTTAGGTTCGGACTTCGAATTCGAACTCTTCGCCCACCACGGCTACGGCGCATACATTTGCGGCGAAGAAACCGCATTGCTCGAATCGCTGGAAGGCAAAAAAGGCCAGCCGCGCTTCAAACCGCCGTTCCCCGCCTCGTTCGGCCTGTACGGCAAGCCGACCACCATCAACAATACCGAAACCTTCGCTTCCGTACCGTTTATCGTCCGCGACGGCGGTCAGGCGTTTGCCGACAAAGGCATTCCGAATGCAGGCGGTACTAAATTGTTCTGTATTTCCGGTCATGTCGAGCGTCCGGGCAACTATGAAGTGCCGCTAGGCACGCCGTTTGCCGAAATCCTGAAAATGGCGGGCGGTATGCGCGGCGGTAAAAAACTCAAGGCCGTCATTCCCGGCGGTTCGTCCGCGCCAGTTTTGCCTGCCGATATCATGATGCAGACCAATATGGACTATGACTCGATTTCCAAAGCCGGCTCGATGCTCGGTTCCGGCGCGATTATCGTGATGGATGAAGACGTGTGCATGGTCAAAGCCCTTGAACGGTTAAGCTACTTCTACTACGACGAATCCTGCGGCCAATGCACCCCCTGCCGCGAAGGCACCGGCTGGCTCTACCGCATCGTCCACCGCATCGTAGAAGGCAAAGGCCGCATGGAAGACTTGGATTTGCTGGATTCCGTCGGCAACCAAATGGCAGGCCGCACCATCTGCGCCCTCGCCGATGCCGCCGTCTTCCCCGTCCGCAGCTTTACCAAGCATTTCCGTGATGAATTTGTGCATTACATTGAACACGGCGGACCGATGAAGCCGAATAAGTGGTGCTAAGTTTTCAGACGGCCTCTAAAAGAATTATTTATCAAATACCCGTAACTAGGAACGAACCATGTTACAAATCGAAATCGACGGCAAACAGGTATCTGTGGAGCAGGGCGCGACGGTGATTGAGGCCGCGCACAAGCTCGGTACTTATATTCCGCATTTCTGTTACCACAAAAAGCTCTCCATCGCCGCCAACTGCCGTATGTGTCTGGTGGATGTGGAAAAGGCCCCCAAACCGCTGCCCGCCTGTGCCACGCCGGTAACGGACGGCATGATTGTGCGCACGCATTCGGCGAAGGCCCGCGAGGCGCAGGAAGGTGTGATGGAGTTCCTGCTCATCAACCATCCGCTCGACTGTCCGACCTGCGACCAAGGCGGCGAATGCCAGTTGCAGGATTTGGCGGTGGGCTACGGTAAAACCACCAGCCGCTACACCGAAGAAAAACGTTCCGTCGTCGGCAAAGACATGGGGCCTTTGGTTTCCGCCGAGGAAATGAGCCGCTGCATCCACTGCACTCGCTGCGTACGTTTCACCGAAGAAATCGCCGGCTTGCAAGAAATTGCGATGGCGAATCGCGGCGAACACTCCGAAATCATGCCCTTTATCGGCAAAGCGGTGGAAACCGAGCTGTCGGGCAACGTCATCGATTTGTGCCCCGTCGGCGCGCTGACCAGCAAACCGTTCCGTTTCAACGCGCGTACTTGGGAGCTGAACCGCCGCAAATCCGTTTCCGCCCATGACGCTTTGGGCAGCAACCTGATTGTACAAACCAAAGACCATACCGTCCGCCGTGTGCTGCCGCTGGAAAACGAAGCGATTAACGAATGCTGGCTGTCCGACCGCGACCGTTTCGCCTACGAAGGCCTGTATCACGAAAGCCGTCTGAAAAACCCGAAAATCAAACAGGGCGGCGAATGGATGGACGTGGATTGGAAAACTGCGTTGGAATATGTCCGCAGCGCAATTGAATGTATCGCCAAAGACGGCAACCAAAACCAAGTCGGCATTTGGGCGAACCCGATGAATACGGTTGAAGAACTGTATCTGGCCAAAAAACTCGCCGACGGTTTGGGCGTTAAAAATTTCGCCACCCGTCTGCGCCAACAGGACAAACGTCTTTCAGACGACCTCAATGGTGCGCAATGGCTGGGACAAAGTATCGAATCGCTGGCGGACAACGAAGCCGTACTGGTGGTCGGTGCGAACCTGCGCAAAGAACAGCCGCTTCTGACCGCCCGCCTACGTCGCGCTGCTAAAGAGCGCATGGCCTTGAGCGTGTTGGCAAGCAGCAAGGAAGAGTTGTTTATGCCGCTTCTGGCTCAGGAAGCGGTGCATCCCGACGAGTGGGCAGGTCGTCTGAAAAACCTGTCTGCCGATGCGGAAAACGCGATTACCGTGAGCCTGAAAAACGCTGAAAAAGCAGCGGTGATTTTGGGCGCGGAAGTGCAAAACCATCCCGATTACGCTGCGATTTACGCCGCCGCACAAGAGCTGGCGGACGCAACCGGCGCGGTGCTGGGTATTTTGCCGCAGGCTGCCAACAGCGTCGGTGCGGACGTATTGGGCGTGAACTCAGGCGAGAGCGTTGCCGAAATGGCAAACGCGCCGAAACAGGCAGTCTTGCTGCTCAACGTCGAACCGGAAATCGATACGGCGGACGGCACAAAAGCCGTAGCCGCGTTGAAACAGGCGAAAAGCGTGATGGCGTTTACGCCGTTTGTCAGCGAAACACTGCTGGACGTGTGCGACGTATTGTTGCCGATTGCGCCGTTTACCGAAACATCGGGCAGCTTCATCAATATGGAAGGCCGTCTGCAATCCTTCCACGGTGTCGTTCAGGGCTTCGGCGACTCGCGTCCGCTGTGGAAAGTGTTGCGCGTATTGGGCAACCTGTTTGACCTGCAAGGCTTTGAATACCACGATACCGCCGCGATTCTGAAAGACGCGTTGGACGCGGAAAGCCTGCCGTCCAAACTGAGCAACCGTGCCGCATCGACTCAAAAAGATTTTCAGACGACCTCAAACCGCCTCGTGCGCGTGGGCGGAGTCGGTATTTATCACACCGATGCCATCGTGCGCCGTTCCGCGCCGTTACAAGCGACCAGCCATGCCGCCGTGCCTGCCGCGCGTGTGAATCCAAACACTTTGGCGCGCTTAGGCCTGCAAGACGGGCAAACCGCCATTGCCAAACAAAATGGCGCAGGCGTGTCCGTGGTGGTCAAAGCCGATGCCGGACTGCCTGAAAACGTGGTGCATCTGCCGCTGCATACCGAAAATGCCGCGTTGGGTGCGTTGATGGACACTATTGAACTGGCGGGAGCTTGATTATGCAGGAATGGTTCCAAAACCTCTTTGCCGCAACGCTCGGTCTGGGCGATTTGGGCATCACCGTGGGCTTGGTGGTGTCCGTCATCGTCAAAATTGTGATTATCCTGATTCCGCTGATTCTGACCGTCGCCTACCTGACTTATTTCGAACGTAAAGTCATCGGCTTCATGCAGCTTCGCGTCGGCCCGAACGTAACCGGCCCGTGGGGTCTGATTCAGCCGTTTGCCGACGTGTTCAAACTCTTGTTTAAAGAAGTTACCCGTCCGAAGCTGTCAAACAAAGCCCTGTTCTACATCGGCCCGATTATGTCGCTCGCCCCGTCTTTCGCGGCGTGGGCGGTGATTCCGTTCAACGAAGAATGGGTGCTGACCAATATCAATATCGGCCTTTTGTATATCCTGATGATTACCTCGCTGTCGGTTTACGGCGTGATTATCGCGGGCTGGGCTTCCAACTCCAAATATTCGTTCCTGGGCGCAATGCGTGCCTCCGCGCAAAGCATTTCTTACGAAATCGCCATGAGTGCCGCGCTGGTGTGCGTCGTGATGGTGTCGGGCAGCATGAACTTCTCCGACATCGTTGCCGCGCAGGCAAAAGGCATCGCGGGCGGTTCTGTGTTCTCGTGGAACTGGCTGCCGCTGTTCCCCATCTTCATCGTCTATCTGATTTCCGCCGTTGCCGAAACCAACCGCGCACCGTTTGACGTGGCAGAGGGTGAGTCTGAAATCGTTGCCGGACACCACGTTGAATATTCCGGCTTCGCGTTCGCGCTGTTCTTCCTTGCCGAATACATTTTCATGATTCTGATTGCCGCACTGACCTCGCTGATGTTCCTCGGCGGCTGGCTGTCTCCATTTCCGCAAAGTTGGGGCATTGTCGGCACGCCTTCCGCATTCTGGATGTTCGTGAAAATGGCGGCTGTGCTGTACTGGTATCTGTGGATACGCGCCACCTTCCCGCGCTACCGCTACGACCAAATCATGCGCTTGGGCTGGAAAGTACTGATTCCCATCGGCTTCGCCTATATCGTGATTTTGGGTGTGTGGATGATTTCGCCGCTGAATTTGTGGAAATAAGTTTCAGACGACGTATCAAGGTCGTCTGAAAACGCAGTTTTGAATATTTAACGGAATCCCTGTTTTGAGGGAACAGAATATGGCTAATTTAGTAAAAACCTTTCTGCTCGGCGAGTTGGTAAAAGGCATGGGCGTAACGCTCAAAAACTTTTTCGCCCGCAAAGACACGATTTATTTCCCAGAAGAGAAAACGCCGCAATCCGTGCGTTTCCGCGGCCTGCACGCGCAACGCCGTTATCCGAACGGTGAGGAACGCTGCATCGCATGTAAATTGTGCGAGGCGGTGTGTCCGGCAATGGCGATCAACATAGAATCGGAAGAACGCGAAGACGGCACGCGCCGCACCAAGCGTTACGACATTGACCTGACCAAGTGCATCTTCTGCGGTTTCTGCGAAGAGGCCTGCCCGACCGATGCGATTGTGGAAACCCATATTTTTGAATACCACGGCGAGAAAAAAGGCGACTTGCACATGACCAAGCCGATTCTCTTGGCAATCGGCGACAAATACGAAGCCGAAATCGCCAAACGCAAAGCCGCTGACGCGCCGTACCGTTAAGGAGCAGACGAATGACTTTTTCCGCGATTCTGTTCTATATCCTTGCCGCCATCGTCCTATACGGCGCGCTGCGTACCGTTACCGCGAAAAACCCTGTCCATGCCGCTTTGCATCTGGTGCTGACCTTCTGCGTGAGTGCGATGATTTGGATGCTGATGCAGGCTGAGTTTTTGGGCGTTACGCTGGTGGTCGTGTATGTCGGCGCCGTGATGGTGCTGTTCCTGTTCGTCGTGATGATGCTGAACATCGACATCGAGGAAATGCGCGCAGGATTCTGGCGGCACGCGCCTGTTGCCGGTGTTGTCGGCACATTGTTGGCAGTTGCCCTGATTCTGATTCTGGTCAACCCGAAAACCGACCTTGCCGCATTTGGTCTGATGAAAGACATTCCTGCGGATTACAACAACATCCGCGATTTGGGCAGCCGTATTTATACCGATTATCTGCTGCCGTTTGAGCTGGCGGCGGTATTGCTGCTGTTGGGTATGGTGGCGGCGATTGCGCTGGTTCACCGCAAAACCACCAATCCGAAACGCATGGATCCTGCCGACCAAGTTAAAGTACGCGCCGACCAAGGCCGTATGCGCTTGGTGAAAATGGAAGCTGTGAAACCACAAATCGAATCTCTCGAAGAAAACGAAGTTTCAGACGACCTCAAGCCGAAAGAGGGGGGCAAAGCATGATTACCTTGACGCATTATTTGGTATTGGGCGCGCTCCTGTTCGGTATCAGCGCGATGGGCATCTTTATGAACCGCAAAAACGTGCTGGTCTTGCTGATGTCCATCGAGCTGATGCTTTTGGCGGTGAACTTCAACTTTATCGCTTTCTCGCAGCATCTGGGCGATACCGCCGGACAGATTTTCGTATTCTTCGTATTGACCGTCGCTGCTGCCGAATCCGCCATCGGTTTGGCGATTATGGTGCTGGTGTACCGTAACCGACAAACGATTAATGTTGCCGATTTGGATGAGTTGAAAGGGTAGGGCGGATGCCGTCTGAACAAACCGATCAAGCGAATATCGAGCAATGGGTGTTTAAACCGCGTTCGCTTTTAGTTTTGTGCTGGGTTGCTGTTCCGTTTTTCCTGTCGACCTGGCTGGTGTGGTTTGCGTTTGCATGGGCGGGGCGGTTGGGCTGGCTGTTTGGCTTATTGTCGGTTTTGTGTGCGGGTATCGGGATTGCCGGATGGAAGATGTGGCAAAATTCGCGCCGCAATACGGGCAGAGATCGGGAATTCATACGTTTGGACGAAGACGGTTTGTCTTATTGCATACACGGCTGTGGGGCGGGTAAGGTGAAATACGCATGGATACGCTCTGTGTATCAAGTTCATACAAGGGGCTGTCAAGGCATTGCGATGGAATACCGTAGCCCTGAAACAGGCGTGGTTTTGGATACAATAATGCTGACTGACCTGCACCGCTTGGACTTAGACAGGAACGGTTTCAAATTGGCAGATCCCCACGACATCATCACTAAAGCGATTAGGGCGCGTTGCCAAGACAGGCAGCTTTATCGGATTTGAATGCTGTTGCACGGTTTGGCTGAAAATCTGAAGCCTGTAAGGAAAAAAATTTAAGGTTGGACAACCTGCTTTATGGCGTGAGGTCGTCTGAAAACCAAGACAAAGTAGATTAGTCGGATTAGGGAATCCGACCGACAAAACAAACATAGATTTTTAAATCAAAAAGGTTCATCCAAAATGAACGACATGACTCTATATCTCATCATTGCCCTTGTTCCGTTGGCAGGCTCGCTGATTGCGGGTTTGTTCGGCAATAAAATCGGACGTGCCGGCGCGCATACGGTTACGATACTCGGCGTGGCGGTGTCCGCCGTGTTGTCGGCTTATGTGTTGTGGGGCTTTATCGACGGCAGCCGCGCCAAGTTTGACGAAAATGTCTATACTTGGCTGACGATGGGCGGTTTGGATTTTTCCGTCGGCTTCTTGGTCGATACGATGACGGCGATGATGATGGTCGTGGTAACGGGCGTGTCGTTGATGGTGCATATCTACACCATCGGCTATATGCACGATGAAAAAGTCGGCTACCAACGCTTCTTCAGCTATATTTCTTTGTTTACATTCAGCATGTTGATGCTGATTATGAGCAACAACTTCGTCCAACTCTTCTTCGGTTGGGAAGCGGTGGGCTTGGTGTCGTATCTCTTAATCGGTTTCTATTTCAAACGTCCGAGCGCGATTTTTGCCAACCTGAAAGCCTTTTTGATCAACCGTGTCGGCGACTTCGGCTTTTTGCTCGGTATCGGCTTGGTGCTTGCCTATTTCGGCGGCAGCCTGCGTTATCAGGACGTATTCGCCTATCTGCCCAACGTACAAAATGCCACTATCCAGCTTTTCCCCGGTGTGGAATGGTCTTTGATTACTGTAACCTGTTTGCTCCTGTTTGTGGGCGCGATGGGTAAATCGGCTCAGTTCCCGCTGCATGTCTGGCTGCCCGATTCGATGGAAGGCCCGACCCCGATTTCCGCATTGATTCACGCCGCGACGATGGTTACGGCGGGTCTGTTCATGGTATCGCGCATGTCGCCGATTTACGAAATGAGCAGCACTGCGCTGTCGGTCATTATGGTGATTGGCGCGATTACCGCCCTGTTTATGGGCTTCTTGGGCGTGATTCAAAACGACATCAAGCGCGTGGTTGCGTATTCCACCCTGTCGCAACTGGGTTATATGACTGTGGCTTTGGGCGCGTCCGCCTATTCCGTGGCGATGTTCCACGTCATGACCCACGCCTTCTTTAAAGCCTTGCTGTTCTTGGCTGCGGGTAGCGCGATTATCGGTATGCACCACGACCAAGACATGCGCCATATGGGCAATCTGAAAAAATACATGCCGATTACTTGGCTGACCATGCTGATCGGTAACTTGTCGCTGATCGGTACGCCGTTCTTCTCCGGCTTCTACTCCAAAGATTCGATTATCGAAGCGGCGAAATACAGCACCCTGCCGGGCAGCGGTTTTGCCTATTTCGCCGTCCTCGCCAGCGTGTTCGTTACCGCGTTTTACGCGTTCCGCCAATACTTTATGGTGTTCCACGGCGAAGAAAAATGGCGCAGCCTGCCCGAACACCATTCAGACGACCACGGCGAAGAACATCACGGCTTGGGCAAAAACGACAATCCGCACGAAAGCCCGCTGGTCGTTACCCTGCCGCTGATTCTGCTTGCGATTCCGTCCGTCATCATCGGCTACATCGCCATCGAACCCATGCTCTACGGCGATTTCTTCAAAGACGTGATTTTCGTCAACGCCGACGCGCATCCGACCATGCACATCATGAAGGAAGAGTTCCACGGCGCATTGGCGATGGTGTCGCACAGCCTGCATTCGCCCGTCCTCTACCTCGCAATCGCAGGCGTATTGAGCGCATGGCTTTTGTACGTCAAACTGCCGCACCTGCCCGCCAAAATCGCGCAGGCGTTCCGTCCGGTTTACGTTTTGTTTGAAAACAAATACTACCTCGACGCCCTGTATTTCAACGTCTTCGCCAAAGGCACGCGTGCGTTGGGCAACTTCTTCTGGAAAGTCGGCGATACCGCCATTATCGACAACGGCATCGTCAACGGTTCCGCCAAACTGGTCAGCGCGATTGCCGCTCAGATACGCAAAGTCCAAACCGGCTTTATCTACACCTACGCCGCCGCTATGGTGTTCGGCGTATTGGTATTGCTCGGCATGACTTTCTGGGGATTGTTCAGATAAAGGCGGGGTTTCAGACGACCTGTCCGTAGTCGGTCTAGAGGTCGTCTGAAAAAGAACTATTCAAGTTGTAGGTCAGATACTTGTATCCGACATGAAAAAGAAAATAGTACAGCGTGTCGGATTCGAGAATCCGACCTACGGCATATCGGGATTGTTCAGGTAAAAATGAGATTTTCAGACGACGTTTAGGTCGTCTGAAAAAGGAAACACGAGAAACAATGGTTGAAGACAAATTACCGCAAACCCTAGACGAAGTCCGTGAAGCCATCGACGGTTTGGACAAGGAATTAATAGAATTGCTCGCCCGCCGGCAGAAGCTGGTACGGCAGGCAGGCCGTCTGAAACCTAAAAACGATGTGCAGGCGGTTTCCGCGCCCGAACGGGTAGCGCAAGTGATTGCCTCGCGCCGTGCCTATGCCGAAAAGGCCGGTTTGTCGCCCGAAGTTGCCGAAGCAGTTTGGCGCAGTATGATTGATGCGTTCATTAAACTGGAGATGGAAACCAACCGTACCGACGGGGCGTAGTCAACATTTCGGTCATAATTGATTTACTTGGATAGATACGGAATTTGCCGACTGCCGTCATTCCCGCGCAGGCGGGAATCCAGACCTATCGGTGCATAAACCTGTCAAGGGAAAAGGTTTCCTAAAATTTACGTTCTGGATTCCCGCCTGCGCGGGAATGACGGGATTTAAGAAACAGTTGTATCGACAGGTTTATCTAGATACAGAATCAAAGAGGCGCGAAAATGCCCGACACGCACACCATCCGCTCCGCCGAATTTACCGCTTCCCGCGCATGGGGCGTACTCGACATCGCCAATATGAACGGCACCACCGTGCGCCTGCACTGGACGGACCAGCCCTACAAATGGCACGTCAACGACGGCGAGGAAGTGTTTGCCGTGATGGATGGCGAAGTCGATATGCACTACCGAGAAAACGGCGAAGAGTACATCGTTCGGTTGAAAAGCGGCGACATCTTCTACGCGGGAATCGGCACGGAACACGTCGCCCATCCGTGCGGCGAAGCGCGGATTTTGGTGATCGAGAAAGAAGGCAGTGTTTGAGGTCGTCTGAAAAGAGGGTTTCAGATGGCAATGGAATGAAAGAATAACGGCAGATATGCGGTTTTATTGATTCAGCCATACACAAAATACACATAATCTTTTTCAGTTGTAGTTGTAGGTCGGATACTTGTATCCGACATGAAAAAGAAAACAGTACAGCGTGTCGGATTCGAGAATCCGACCTACGGCTGGAAGATTCGGCAGAATTAGCTTGAGACAAATAGCAGAAGCCTGAACAAATCTTTTTCAGACGACCTCTTATAAACGTCGTCTGAAAAACCAACCCACACAACTATATTTTTATTTTAACCACAGGTTAACCACTATGTTTTCCAACTACCTACTCAGCTTGGCAATATGGATACCCATCGCTGCGGGCGTGCTGGTTTTGGCGACGGGGCCGGACAGCCGTGCGCCGCTTGCCCGCGTGCTCGCTTTAATCGGTGCGCTTGCCGGTTTCTTGGTAACGCTGCCCTTGTTTACGGGTTTCGACCGTTTGAGCGGCGGCTATCAGTTTACCGAGTTCCACGAGTGGATTCCGCTTTTGCGGATCAACTACTCGCTGGGTGTGGACGGTATTTCGGTGCTGTTTGTTATTCTGAACGCGTTTATCACGCTGATGGTGGTGCTGGCGGGTTGGGAAGTGATTCAGAAGCGTCCGGCACAGTATATGGCGGCGTTTTTAATCATGTCGGGCCTGATTAACGGCGCGTTTGCGGCGCGGGATGCCCTGCTGTTTTATGTGTTCTTCGAGGGTATGCTGATTCCGCTCTACCTGATTATCGGCGTGTGGGGCGGTCCGCGCCGCGTGTATGCGTCGGTGAAGCTGTTTCTCTATACGCTGATGGGTTCGCTGCTGATGCTGGTGGCGATTGTGTACCTGTCTTACCAAGCGGGCGGCTTTTCGATTGAGGATTTCCAAAACATCAAACAGATTCCGCTGGGCGTGCAACAGCTTTTGTTTGTGGCGTTCTTCCTGTCGTTTGCGGTGAAAGTGCCGATGTTCCCCGTGCATACTTGGCTGCCGGATGCCCACGTTGAGGCGCCGACGGGCGGTTCGATGGTATTGGCGGCGATTACACTGAAATTGGGCGCATACGGCTTTTTGCGCTTCATCCTGCCGATTTTGCCTGATGCGTCGCGCTATTTCGCGCCGGTCATCATCGTGTTGAGCCTGATTGCGGTGGTGTATATCGGTATGGTCGCGCTGGTGCAGACCGATATGAAAAAACTGGTGGCGTATTCGTCCATCAGCCATATGGGTTTCGTTACCTTGGGGATGTTTTTATTCATTAACGGGCAGTTGAACGACTGGGCATTGAAAGGCGCGGTCATCCAGATGATTTCGCACGGTTTCGTGTCGGCGGCGATGTTTATGTGTATCGGTGTGATGTACGACCGCCTGCACACGCGCAATATCGCCGATTATGGCGGCGTGGTGAACGTGATGCCCAAGTTTGCGGCGTTTATGATGCTGTTTGCGATGGCAAACGCGGGTCTGCCGGCGACTTCGGGCTTCGTGGGCGAGTTCATGGTGATTATGGGCGCGGTCAAAGTGAATTTCTGGGTGGGCGCGCTGGCGGCGCTGACGCTGATTTACGGTGCGTCTTACACGCTGTGGATGTATAAGCGCGTGATTTTCGGCGCGGTCGGCAATTCGCATGTTGCCGATATGAAAGACATCAACTGCCGCGAATTTGCGATTCTGGCGATTTTGGCGGTTGCGGTATTGGGTATGGGCCTGTATCCGCAGGCGTTTATCGAAGTGGTGCATCAGGCGGCAAACGATTTGATTGCCCATGTGGCGCAAAGCAAGATTTGAGGTGTGCGAATGAACTTGATTGATTTGAACTTAATGCCTGCCATGCCCGAAATCGTGCTGTTTGCGTTCTTGATTGCCGTATTGCTGGCAGATTTGTGGATTAGCGATAAAAACCGCTATCTGACCCATCTGATGAGCTTGGGAACCGTTATTATCGTGGCGGTTACGCAGCTGGCGGTGTGGGAGCAGGGCAGTACGCTGGCGTTTCACGGAATGTATATCGCCGACGGTATGTCGCGCCTGTCCAAGCTGGTGCTGTACGGGCTGACCTTCGGGCTGTTTGTTTACAGCAAACCGTACAATCAGGCCCGCGGTATTTTTAAAGGCGAGTTTTACACTTTGTCGCTGTTCGCCCTGTTAGGCATGAGCGTGATGGTGAGTGCGGCGCATTTCCTGACCGCCTATATCGGTTTGGAACTTTTGTCGCTGTCGCTTTACGCCATGATTGCGCTGCGCCGCGATTCCGGCCGCTCCGCCGAAGCCGCGCTCAAATATTTCGTCTTGGGTGCGCTGGCTTCCGGCCTGCTGCTCTACGGCATTTCGATGGTGTACGGCGCAACAGGTTCGCTGGAATTCGCCACTGTTTTGGCGTCGTCTTATAGCGAACTTGCCAATGAATGGCTGTTGAAACTGGGGCTGGTGTTTATCGTCGTGGCGGTGGCGTTCAAACTGGGCGCGGTGCCGTTTCATATGTGGGTGCCCGACGTGTATCACGGCGCGCCGACATCCGTCGCCGCCTTTGTCGGTACGGCGCCGAAAATCGCCGCCGTCGTCTTTGCCTTCCGCATCTTGGTTACCGGTTTGGGAACGGTGCATCACGACTGGTCGCAGATGTTCGCCGTGTTGGCGGTGGCATCGCTTTTGATCGGTAACCTTGCCGCCATCATGCAAGCCAACATCAAACGTATGCTCGCCTATTCCACCATATCGCATATGGGCTTTATCCTGCTGGCGTTTATGGCGGGGGCGGTCGGCTTTGCGGCGGGTTTGTATTACGCTATTACTTACGCGCTGATGGCAGCGGTCGGTTTCGGCGTATTGATGGTATTGTCCACCGACAATATCGAGTGTGAAGAAATCAAAGATTTGGCAGGTTTGAACCAACGCCATGCCTGGTTTGCCTTCCTGATGCTGCTGGCGATGTTCTCCATGGCCGGTATTCCGCCGCTGATGGGCTTTTACGCCAAATTCGGCGTGATTAAGGCTTTGTTGAGCGCATCGACCGCCCAAAACGCCGCCATGGCGGGCAGCACATACATCGTACTTGCCGTGTTCGCCGTGGTGATGTCGTTAATCGGCGCGTTCTACTACCTGCGCGTAGTCAAAGTCATGTATTTTGACGAAGCCACCCATGACCAGCCCGTAGGCAGCAACTATGCCGCCAAATTCTTCCTAAGCGTCAACGCGTTCTTGTTGATTTTGTGGGGCATCATGCCGCAAACGGTGATTGACTGGTGCGCCAGGGCTTTGGAAAACACCTTGTAAAGCGATGAACCGAAACGGCAGCCATGTCAGAGGCTGCCGTTTTTGTTAAGATATGCAGCCCAAGATTGTTTTTTCAGACGACCTTTTTCTTGTTCAATACTTGGGTTTTCAATACGGCAACCGACCGTCGTCATTCCCGCGCAGGCGGGAATCCAGGGCTGTCCAGCCGGAAACCTATTGGGTAAGAAATTTCCTAAATTCTACGTTCTAGATTCTCGCTGGAGCCTGTCCCCGCACGGGCGGGGACGGGAATGACGGGGTTTAATAAACAGCTTTATCAGAATTTACCTTAAAAAGGTCGTCTGAAAACAGAAAGACACATACATCATGACCGCATCCATGTACATCCTTTTGGTATTGGCACTCATCTTCGCCAACGCTCCTTTCGTTACCGCCAAATTTTTCGGCGTGTTTCCGCTCAAGCGCAAACATTTCGGGCATCATCTCGTCGAATTGGCGGCGGGTTTCATTCTGACCGCCATCCTCGCCTACATCCTCGAATCCCGCGCCGGCGCGGTTCAGCATCAAGACTGGGAGTTTTACGCCACCGTAGTCTGCCTCTACCTGATATTCGCCTTCCCTTGTTTCGTATGGCGTTATTTCTGGCACGCGCGTAACCGCGAATAAGCTTTTCAGACGGCCTCCCGCCTATCCTGCCACCTCGAATACACGAGAAAAACCATGTCCCTGCAAAACCTTTCCAACATCCGCACCCTCGTCGTCAAAGTCGGCTCCAGCCTCGTTACCGCCGGCGGCAAAGGCATAGACCAAGCCGCACTCGACCGCTGGGCGGCGCAAATCGCCGAACTGGGCAAACAAGGCGTGCAAACCGTCCTCGTTTCCAGCGGCGCCATCGCCGAAGGCATCAAGCGTCTGGGCTGGAGCAAACGCCCCACCGCCATCAACGAGCTGCAAGCCGCCGCCGCCGTCGGACAAACCGGCATCGCCCAAGCCTACGAAGCCGCGTTCGCACCGCACGGCATCCGCACCGCCCAAATCCTGCTCACGCATGACGATTTGAGCAACCGCACCCGCTACCTCAACGCCCGCAGTACCCTGCAAACCCTGCTGTCCAAAGGTATCGTCCCCGTCATCAACGAAAACGACACCGTGACCACCGACGAAATCAAGCTCGGCGACAACGACACCCTCGGCGCGCTCGTGACCAACCTCATCGAAGCCGACGCCCTCGTCCTTTTGACCGACCAAAAAGGCCTGTACGACAGCGACCCGCGCAAAAACCCGCAAGCCAAACTGATTCCGACCATCGCAGCCGGCCATCCCGATCTCGAAAGCATGGCGGGCGGCGCGGGCAGCAGCGTCGGCACCGGCGGCATGTACACCAAAGTGACCGCCGCCAAACGCGCCGCACTCAGCGGAGCCGCCACCGTCGTCGCATGGGGCGGCGAACCCGACGTCCTCGTCCGCCTCAAACAAGGCGAAAGTATAGGCACGCTCTTTACCAGCGCACACAGCCGCGTCGCCGCCCGCAAACAATGGCTGCTCGGACACGTCCAAACCGCCGGCAGCCTGACCGTCGATAGCGGCGCGGCAAAAGCCCTGACCGAACAACACGCCAGCCTGCTGCCCGTCGGCTGCATCCGCACGGACGGACATTTCCACCGCGGCGAACTCGTCGCCATCCTCGATACTGACGGCAAAGAAATCGCCCGCGGCCTCACCAATTACAGCAGCGGCGAAACCGCCAAAATCCTGCAAACCCCGTCCGAGCGCATCGCCGAAAAATTAGGCTACGCCCACGAAGACGAACTCATCCACCGCGACAATATGGCGTCGCATGGGTAGGGAAGGGGAAAAGTAAATATATAAGGTCGTCTGAAACTCAAAAATGCGGTTTCAGACGACCTTTGGTTTGTTTGGGCAGACAAATTCAGATTGCAGGCCGGATATCCGTATTCGGTGGAGAGGTTGAGGTTTTCCCTGCTTCTTCACGACGATGAAATGTCGGCTTTGGAAATTCGATTTGCCGCTTCGAACCCGGTTAAAACGATAGTGGATGAACATTTAGCTAAATGACTTTATTTTCGATACGCAAATTATCGGTTTTCGTCATTCCCGCGCAGGCGGGAATCCATTTTTGAAACTCAGAAACTGTTTTTCAAATCAAGGTTTCTCAAGTTTTAAGATGGATTCACGCCTGCGCGGGAATGACGGAATTTGATGGCATGCCGGATTTAAAGTTAAGTATGTTTGCTATAGCTGCGTTATTCCGAATCCATTTCATCTGTTATCTGCCTAAAGGCCGTCTGAAAACCGTCCGCCTTGTCCTCGCAAAATTTCTGCTAAAATCAAACGCCTTATCCCTTTCAGACGACATAGCCATGCAAGCACATACATTGGTCTGGTTCCGCCGCAACCTGCGCATACGCGACAACGCCGCGTTGTCCGCCGCCGTGAAGCGGGGATTGCCTGTGGCAGGCGTGTGGGTGGCGCAGGGGTCGTCTGAAATCCCCAATCCGCGTCAGGATTGGTTTCATTATCAGGCGGCGGCGGCTTTGCATGGCTCGCTGGCGGCGCGCGGCGTGGCTTTGTATGCGGTGAACCGTGTGGAAGAATTGCCTGCTTTGGCGGCGCGGTTGAATGTTCAGACCGTAATTGCAGACGAAGCCTATACGTCGTCTGAAATCGGGCAAGATAACCGCATTTGGCGGATTTTGGATGAACAAGGCGTTGCGTTCGAGCGTGTTAACGACCGTGTCATATTCGCCAAGGCAGACATCATGGGCAGTCACGGCGCGCCTTATACCGACTTCCCGCATTATAAAGAAGCGTGGCTGGCTTTGTTTCGGCAGCGGTTCGGCGGGCGGGATGCGGGAGGCGGACACACTGAAATTTTTCAGACGGCCTCTGTTGAAATGCCGTCATTTCCTGCGTGGAACGGGCAGCAGGATATGGTTTCTGCGCAGCGCGGCGGAGAAGATGAAGCGGACAAACAATGGCGGCAGTTTGAAGAAAATATCGGGTTTTATCCGATTATGAAGGATTTCCCTGCCAGAAAAGGCACCAGCCGCTTGAGCGCGTATTTGAGCGCAGGCTGCATTTCGCCGCGCGTGTTGGCGGCAGAAGCCGCAGGGCAGGGTGCAGATGCTTGGTTGGACAACTTGATTCGGCGCGATTTCTATCAGCAGCTTGCTTACCACCGCGCCCGCATCGAGCCTGAATCTGCTGCCGAATCTGCGCCGTTTTCAGACGACCTGACGGAACGCTGGCGGCAGGGGGAAACAGGTTTCCCGCTTATCGATGCCGCCATGCGCAGCCTGAAATTGAGCGGCTGGCTGCATCCCGCTCTGCGTTCCCTGACGGCAGAATTTTTGTGTGGCGTCCTGCATCAGCCGTCCGAACACGGCATCGCCTGGTTCGCCGCGCAGCAAACCGATTTTGATCCTGCGCTGAACGAGGGCAATTGGCAAACCGCCGCCCGAAATGCCCGCCGACGTTCCATCGATATTATCCAAACCGCCCGCCGGCTTGATCCGGACGGCACATTCGTCCGCCGCCACATCCCCGAATTGGCGCACTTACCTGTCAATCTCGTCCATACCCCGTGGCTCGCCTCGTCTGAAATTGACGCACACGGCTATCCGCCGCCCGTCGTCGCGCCTTAAAGGTCGTCTGAAAGCAGTATTGGGGGTTTTAGACGACCTTGCCTTCCATCCTGTCCGTATTGCCTGATTCCCGTTACAATATCGCCCGATAAACCCAAAAATCTCAACAAGATAGCCCCAATCATGAACGCCTCACAACGCGAACGCTTCGTCAAACGTTGGCTCAACTCCTACGAACGCTACCGCTACCGCCGCCTCATACACGCCGTCCGGCTCGGACTTGCCGTACTGTTCTCTACCCTGCTCGCCAAACTCCTCCACCTCCAACACGGCGAATGGATAGGCATGACCGTATTCGTCGTACTCGGCATGCTCCAATTTCAAGGCGCGATTTACTCCAAAGCCGTCGAACGTATGCTCGGCACCGTCATCGGCTTGGGCGCGGGTTTGACCCTGTTGTGGCTCAACCAACACTACTTCCACGGCGGCATTCTCTTTTACCTGACCGTCGGCACCGCCAGCGCAGCCGCAGGTTGGGCAGCGGTCGGCAAAAACGGCTACGTCCCCATGCTTGCCGGACTGACCATGTGCATGCTCATCGGCGACAACAGCAACAACTGGCTCGACAGCGGCCTTATGCGTGCCATGAACGTTCTCATCGGCGCCGCCATCGCCATCGTCTCCGCCAAACTCCTCCCCCTGCGCTCCACGCTCATGTGGCGGTTCATGCTTGCCGACAACCTGACCGAATGCGGCAAAATGATTGCCGAAATCAGCAACGGCAAACGCATGACCCGCGAGCGGCTGGAGCAAAACATGGTCAAAATGCGCCAAATCAACGCCCGCATGGTCAAAAGCCGCAGCCACCTCGCCGCCACCTCAGGCGAAAGCCACATCAGCCCCGCCATGATGGAAGCCATGCAGCACGCCCACCGCAAAATCGTCAACACCACCGAGCTGCTCCTCACCACTGCCGCCAAGCTGCAAGCCCCCACCCTCAACGAACACGAAATCCGCCTGCTCGACCGCCATTTCAACCGCCTCCAACGCGACCTGCGCCTGACCGTCCGCCTCATCAAAGGCCACTACGCCCGCCGCATCCGCATCGACACCTCCATCAATCCCGAGCTGGGCAAACTCGCCGCCCGCCTCCATTACGAATGGCAAGGCTTCCTCTGGCTCAGCACCAATATGCGCAACGAAATCTCCGCGCTCGTCATCCTCCTGCAACGCAGCCGCCGCAAGTGGCTGGACAAACACGAACTCCAACGCCTGCTCGAACACCTGCGCGAAACCCGCAAAGGCGATTTGGAAGAAGAGGTCGTCTGAAAACGTCCGACTGATGATACAATTTCACCCGAATATCCCACTTGGAACACGGTCATGAGTCTCTACGCCATCGCCCACATCATCCATCTTTTTTGCGCCATTGCCTTTGTCGGCGGCGTATTTTTCGAAATGCTGGTCTTGTCCGTCATGCACACCGGCCGCGTCTCGCGCGAATCGCGCCGCGAAGTCGAACGCGCCATGTCCCACCGCGCCGTCCGTGTTATGCCGCCCGTCGTCATTACGCTTTTCATCAGCGGCATCGTCATGGCATTCAACCGCTACCTGCCCTTTTTGAGTGAACCCTTCGCCACCTCACTCGGCACGCTCCTCACCCTCAAAATCCTGTTGGCAGTCAGCGTCCTCGTCCATTTCGCCATCGCCGTCGTCAAAATGGCGCGGCACACCCTGACCGTCGGCTGGTCCAAATACATCCACGCCGTCGTGTTTTCCCATATGCTGTTTATCGTATTTTTCGCCAAAGCCATGTTTTATTTGTCTTGGTAAGCCTGTTTCAGACGACCTTTCCCGACAGGTCGTCTGAAAAGCCGCCATCCAACCACCTCATCACAAGGAATCCGAATACATGACCGAACACCCTTCCGTCGGCTCGCCCCTTTTCTACGGCGTGTTCTTCGCCGCCGTTTTCATTATGATCATCATCGACATGCTCTCGCTTAAAAAAAGCGGTGCGCATAAAGTCAGCGTCAAAGAAGCCGTCGCCTGGAGCTGCGTCTGGGTCGCCGTATCCTGCGCCTTCGCAGGCTGGCTCTATTTCGAGCTGGCAGGCAACCCCCTTTACGGCGCCGTTGTTGCCAAAGAAAAAACCCTCGAATTTTTCACCGGCTACATCCTCGAAAAATCCCTTGCCGTTGACAACATCTTTGTTTTCCTGATGATTTTTGGTTACTTCAAAGTTTCTCCGAAATACCAGCACCGCGTCCTTCTTTACGGCGTGTTCGGCGCCATCGTCCTGCGTGCCATTATGATTTTCATCGGCGCGGCACTGGTGCAGCGGTTCGAATGGATTCTCTACATTTTCGGTGCATTCCTCGTTTATACCGGCATCCATATGATGAAACCGGAATCCGAAGAAGAGGACCTCTCGCAAAACAAGATTTTGGGCTGGCTTAAAAAAGTCATCCCCGTCAGCCATCAGTTTGAAGGCGAAAAATTCTTTACCGTCGAAAACGGCAAGCGCATCGCCACCCCGCTTTTGCTCGTCCTCATCATGGTAGAGTTGAGCGACGTCATCTTCGCCGTGGACAGCATTCCCGCCGTCTTCGCCGTAACCACCGACCCTTTCATCGTTCTCACTTCCAACATCTTCGCCATACTCGGGCTGCGTGCCATGTATTTCCTGCTTGCCGATGTCGCCGACCGTTTCATCTTCCTCAAATACGGCCTCGCCTTCGTCTTGAGTTTCATCGGCATCAAAATGCTGATTATGCACTGGGTGCACATCCCCATCTCCATTTCCCTCTCCGTCGTCTTCGGCGCACTGGGCGCATCCATCCTCACTTCGCTGGTGTACACGCGTCAGCAGCAGAAATAAGTTTGGCGGATAAAGGGAGGTCGTCTGAAAGCGGAAAAACCGTTTTCAGACGACCTTTTTTGCTGACGCAGCCCCCTATGCATCCCATTTGTAACGGCATTTAAATATCAGTTAAGAAACAAAGCTCAAAACCGCCCCTGCCTTGTCGGAATCGCCGAATGACGGTACTATGCGCAGTTAACAGCTTGATTGCCGTTCGGATGGTTATGCGTCCGGGCGAGGTTTTAAATTCAGTATCTTATTTGAAAGCATAAAATGATTAACGATATTCAAAAAACAGCGGAAAGCAAAATGCAGCGCTCGGTAGAAGTGCTGAAAGAGAATTTGGCGAAAGTGCGTACCGGCCGTGCGCATACCGGTCTGTTGGACCAAGTGGAAGTCGAATACTGGGGCAGCATGGTTCCGGTCAGCCAAGTTGCCAACGTGACGCTTCTGGACGCGCGCACTATCGGCGTGAAACCTTTTGAAAGCAATATGGCGGCGAAAGTCGAGAAAGCCATCCGCGATTCAAACTTGGGTCTGAACCCGGCAGCCGTCGGCGATTTGATCCGCGTACCTATGCCTATGCTGACCGAAGAGCGCCGTAAAGATTTGATTAAAGTCGTACGCAGCGAAGCGGAAGAAGGGCGCGTGTCCATCCGCAATGTACGCCGCGATGCAAACGACCACATCAAAAAACTCTTGAAAGACAAAGAAATTTCCGAAGACGAGGCACGTCGCGGCGAAGAGGCGGTTCAAAAACTGACCGACAAATACATCGCCGAAGCCGACAAAACGCTGGCTGCCAAAGAAGAAGATTTGATGGCGATTTAAACCCTTGTCCGCGGCGTTTCAGACGACCTTCGAACCGCCGCGCTGCGAAAGGCAGAGATGAAGAGCAGCACGCAGACCATTTTGGAACATACTTCGGTTCCGAAGCATATCGCCGTGATTATGGACGGCAACGGCCGTTGGGCGAAAAAGCGTTTCCTTCCCCGCGTGATGGGGCACAAACGCGGCTTGGACGTGTTGGAAAATATGGTGAAGCATTGCGCCAAACTGGGTGTGCAATATCTGACCGTGTTTGCCTTTTCGACTGAAAACTGGCGCCGCCCCGAAGACGAAGTGTCGTTTCTGATGGGGCTGTTTTTGCAGGCTTTGCAAAAGCAGGTGCGCCGTCTGCACGAAAACAATATGCGCCTGAAGGTGTTGGGCAGTCGCGAACGTTTCAACCGGCAGATTCTGCAAGGTATCGAAGAAGCGGAAGCCTTAACGGCAAACAATACCGGCCTGACCCTGAGCATCGCTGCGGATTACGGCGGTCGCTGGGATATTTTGCAGGCGGCAAACAAACTGATTGCCGAAGGCGTATCCGAGATTACGGAAGACGCGCTGGCGAAACACTTGATGCTGGGCGATGCCCCGGAACCGGATTTGTTCATCCGTACCGGCGGCGAAACGCGCATCAGCAATTTTCTGCTTTGGCAGATGGCGTATGCCGAACTTTATTTTACCGATACTCTGTGGCCCGATTTTGACAGCAAAGCCTTGGACGATGCTGTCGCCTCGTTCCAAAAACGCGAACGACGCTTCGGGCGCACTTCGGAACAGCTGCCGGTAGAGCAGCAAAGGGGTTAAAAATGTTGAAACAACGGATTATCACGGCGCTGTGGATGCTGCCGTTGATGCTCGGTATGCTGTTTTACGCGCCGCAATGGCTGTGGGCGGCATTTTGCGGATTGATTTCTCTGGTTACGCTATGGGAATACTCTCGCATGAGCGGACTGGAAAAACTGAAAACCAATCATTATCTCGCCGCGACGCTGGTGTTCGGTGTGATTGCCTACGCAGGCGGTTGGATGCTGCCGGATATCGTCTGGTACGCCGTTTTGGCGTTTTGGCTGGTCGTCATGCCTTTGTGGCTGAAATTCAAATGGAAATTGAACGGCGGCTGGCAGGCTTATACCGTCGGCTGGCTTTTGGTCATGCCGTTTTGGTTCGCACTCATGTCCCTGCGTCCGCATCCCGATTATGCCTTGTCGCTGCTTGCCGTGATGGGTTTGGTGTGGGTTGCCGATGTTTTCGCGTATTTCAGCGGCAAAGCGTTCGGCAAACACAAAATCGCACCGACCGTCAGCCCCGGTAAAAGCTGGGAAGGCGCAATCGGCGGCGCGGTTTGCGTGGCAGTGTACATGACTGTGGTGTGGTGGTCAGGTTGGCTGACGTTTAACGCAGGCTGGTTCAATACCGTGTTGATCGGTTTGGTGTTGACCGTTGTCAGCGTATGCGGCGACCTGTTGGAAAGCTGGCTCAAACGCGCGGCGGGCATCAAAGACAGTAGCAATCTGCTGCCCGGGCACGGCGGCGTGTTCGACCGCGTGGACAGCCTGATTGCCGTTGTCAGCGTCTATGCCGCCTTTGAAAGCTTGTTCTGAAGCGGTTATAGTGGATTAACTTTAAATCAGGACAAGGTGACGAAGCCGCAGACAGTACAGATAGTACGACAAGGCGAGGCAACGCCGTACTGGTTTAAAGTTAATCCACTATAAAAATCGTTGGAACACATCAAACACAATATCGAATAAGCGTTTTCAGACGACCTTTCCGACCCCAAGCCCAAAGGTCGTCTGAAATCCGAAAGCAGTACATAAAGAACACACCATGACACAACAAGTCCTGACCATATTAGGCAGCACCGGCAGCATAGGCGAAAGCACGCTGGACGTTGTTTCGCGCCACCCTGAAAAATTCCGCGTATTCGCGCTGGCGGGGCATAAGCAGGTTGAGAAACTGGCGGCGCAATGCCGGACGCTCTGCCCCGAATATGCCGTCGTCGCCGATGCGGAACACGCCGCCCGGCTTGAAGCCCTGTTGAAACACGACGGCACGGCGACTCAGGTTTTACACGGCGCGCAGGCATTGGTTGACGTTGCCTCTGCCAACGAAGTCAGCGGTGTCATGTGCGCCATCGTTGGTGCGGCGGGGCTGCCTTCCGCGCTGGCAGCGGCGCAAAAAGGCAAAACCATTTATCTGGCGAACAAAGAGACGCTGGTGGTTTCCGGCGCGTTGTTTATGGAAACCGCGCGCGCAAACGGCGCGGCAGTGTTGCCCATCGACAGCGAACACAACGCCATTTTCCAAGTTTTGCCGCGCGATTACACAGGTCGTCTGAACGAACACGGCATCCGTTCGATTATCCTGACGGCTTCAGGCGGTCCGTTTCTGACGACCGATTTAGGCACGTTCGACAGCATTACGCCCGCCCAAGCGGTCAAACACCCTAATTGGAGCATGGGGCGCAAAATCTCCGTCGATTCCGCCACCATGATGAACAAAGGTTTGGAGCTGATTGAAGCGCATTGGCTGTTCAACTGCCCGCCTGACAAGCTTGAAGTCGTCATCCATCCGCAGTCCGTGATACACAGCATGGTGCGCTACCGCGACGGCTCCGTGTTGGCGCAACTGGGCAATCCCGATATGCGTACGCCCATCGCTTATTGTTTGGGTTTGCCCGAGCGCATCGATTCGGGTGTCGGCGACCTGGATTTCGACGCATTGTCTGCGTTGACCTTCCAAAAACCCGACTTTGACCGCTTCCCCTGCCTGAAGCTCGCCTATGAAGCCATGAATGCGGGCGGAGCCGCGCCCTGCGTATTGAACGCCGCCAACGAAGCTGCCGTCGCCGCCTTTTTAGACGGACAGATTAAGTTTACCGACATTGCCAAAACCGTTGCCCACTGTCTTGCACAAGACTTTTCAGACGACCTCGGCAACATCGAAAACCTGCTGGCGCAAGATGCCGTTACCCGCAGACAGGCGCAGGAATTTATCGCCGCATTGGGATAAACCGTGCCGCAACGATAAAAAATGACAGGTCGTCTGAAAACCCGCCCATCCGTCATGTGTGGCGGACAAAACGGCAGACTGATTTTATAATCGGCAAAATAACGCCAATAATATTTTCTACACATTGCGAATGCTTTTCAGACGACCCCTGCCTTGATACGTCGTCTGAAACATCGACAACGTCAACCCATACCCAACCAGAGAGATTCTTTTGCAAACCCTTCTAGCTTTTATTTTTGCCATCCTGATTTTGGTCAGCCTGCACGAATTCGGACACTACATCGTCGCCAGATTGTGCGGCGTCAAAGTCGTCCGCTTTTCCGTCGGCTTCGGCAAACCGTTTTTCAGCAGAAAACGCGGCGATACCGAATGGTGTTTGGCGCCCATCCCCTTGGGCGGCTATGTCAAAATGGTCGATACGCGCGAGGGCGAAGTGGCGCAGGCAGACCTGCCTTACGCCTTCGACAAACAGCATCCCGCCAAACGCATCGCCATCGTCGCCGCAGGTCCGCTGACCAATCTCGCGCTGGCGGTTCTGCTTTACGGCTTGAGTTTTTCCTTCGGCGTTACCGAAATCCGCCCTTATGTCGGCATGGTTGAGCAAAATACCATTGCCTCAAAAGCAGGTTTTCAGCCCGGAGACAAAATTATTTCGGTTAACGGCGTTAACGTCGGCGAGTGGGAAAAAGCCCAGCAAGAAATCGTGTTGAACATCGAGTCAGGCAAGGTAAATGTTGCCGTTCAGACGACCTCGGGACAAGAAACCATGCGGATTATCGATGCCGCAGGCACGCCCGAAGCAGGTAAAATTGCGAAAAACCAAGGCTATATCGGGTTGTCGCCTTTTAAAATCACCACCCGTGTCGGAGAAATGAAAGAAAACAGCCCTGCCGAAAAAGCCGGTTTGAAAAAAGGCGACAAGCTGATCAGCGCCGACGGACAAGACATTGAGTCTTGGCAGCAATGGGTAGAAATTGTACGCCAAAGCCCGGGTAAGAAAATCGCATTGAGCTACGAGCGCGACGGTAAAACTTTTCAGACGACCATCCGTCCCGACAGCATCCAACAACCCGACAGAACGCTGGTCGGCAGGGTAGGCTTCGGTTCTCAGGGCGACGAAGAGTGGACAAAAGAAATCAAGCGCGAATATAAGCCGTCTGTCGCAGAAGCATTTGCGATGGGCTGGGACAAAACCGTCAACAACGCTTGGATGACGGTAAAATTCTTCGGAAAACTGATTACAGGCAATGCCTCCCTGAACCATATTTCAGGCCCGCTGACCATTGCCGACGTCGCCGGAAAAACGGCACAGCTGGGGTTTCAAAGCTATTTGGAATTCCTCGCATTGGTCAGCATTAGTTTAGGCGTGTTGAACTTGTTGCCCATCCCCGTGTTGGACGGCGGGCATTTGGTGTTCTACACTGCCGAATGGATACGCGGAAAGCCCTTGAGCGAGCGCATACAGGCAATCGGCCTACGCCTCGGACTGGCTGCCATGCTGTTAATGATGGCACTGGCTTTCTTTAATGACATCAACCGTTTGTTTGGATAATTTTATGAAATTGAAACAGATTGCTTCTGCTTTGATGGTATTGGGCATGTCGCCTTTGGCATTTGCCGACTTCACCATTCAAGACATCCGCGTCGAAGGTTTGCAGCGCACCGAACCGAGTACGGTCTTCAACTACCTGCCCGTCAAAGTCGGCGACCAATTCAGCGACGCACGCAGTGAAGAAATCATCAAAACTCTGTATGCGACCGGTTTTTTTGACGATGTCCGCGTAGAGACCATGGGCAATCAGGTCTTGCTGACCGTTATCGAACGCCCGACCATCAGCACGCTGAACATCACCGGCGCGAAAATGCTGCAAAACGATGTGATCAAGAAAAACCTTGAATCCTTCGGTTTGGCTCAATCCCAATACTTCAATCCTGCCACGCTGAGCCAGTCTGTCGCCAGCCTGAAGGAAGAATACAAAAGCCGCGGCAAACAGTCGGTCCAAATCACGCCGACCGTCACCAAACTCGCGCGTAACCGCGTTTCTATCGACATCGCCATCGACGAGGGTAAAACCACCAAGATTACCGAAATCGAATTTGAAGGCAACAAAGTCTATTCTGACCGCAAGCTCATGAAGCAAATGTCTTTGAGCGAAGGCGGCATGTGGACTTGGCTGACCAAGAGCAACCAGTTTAACGAGCAGAAATTCTCGCAAGACATGGAGCGCGTCAGCGAGTTCTACCAAAACAACGGCTATTTCAATTTCCGCATTCTGGATACCGACATCCAGACCAACGAAGACAAAACCAAGCAAACCATCAAAATCACGGTTGACGAGGGCGAACGCTTCCGTTGGGGCGATGTGCGCATAGAAGGCGACACCCGCGAAGTGCCGAAAGAAGAGCTGCAAAAACTGCTGACCATGAAAAAGGGCAAATGGTACGAACGCGCCCAAATGGTCAAATCGCTCGAATCCATCCAAAACCGCATGGGTACGGCAGGCTACGCGTTCAGCGAAGTCAATGTCCAGCCTGTTCCCAATGCCGAGACCCAAACTGTCGATTTTGTCCTGAACGTCGAACCCGGCCGCAAAATCTATGTGAACGAAATCAACATCACCGGCAACAACAAAACCCGTGACGAAGTCGTGCGCCGTGAATTGCGTCAGATGGAATCCGCACCTTACGACACCTCCAAGCTGCAACGTTCCAAAGAGCGTGTCGAGTTGCTGGGTTACTTTGACAACGTACAATTCGATGCCGTGCCGGTTGCCAATACGCCCGACCAAGTCGATTTGAACATGAGCGTGAACGAGCGTTCTACCGGCTCTTTGGATATGAGCGCGGGCTGGGTTCAGGATACCGGCTTGGTCATGTCTGTGGGCGTTTCCCAAGACAACCTGTTCGGTACGGGCAAATCCGTTTCCCTGCGCGCTTCACGAAGCAAAACCACGCTTAACGGCTCGCTGTCGTTTACCGATCCGTATTTCACACCCGACGGCGTGAGCCTCGGTTACGATATTTACGGCAAGTCTTACGACCCGCGTAAAGCCTCTTCCAGCGCGAAACAGTATAAAACCACCACCGCAGGCGGCGGCGTGCGCATGGGTATCCCCGTGACCGAATACGACCGCGTCAATTTAGGTCTGGCGGCGGAACACCTGACCGTGAATACCTACAAAGGCGCACCTAAACGTTATGCCGACTTTATCAACCAATACGGTAAAGGCACGGACGGCGTGGGCAGCTTTAAAGGCTGGTTGTACAAAGGTACGATTGGTTGGGGACGCAATAAAACCGACAGCGCATTGTGGCCGACCCGCGGTTACATGACCGGCATCAACGGCGAAATCGCCCTGCCGGGCAGCGACCTGCAATACTACACGCTGACCCACAACCAAACTTGGTTTTTCCCGCTGACCAAAGACTTCACCCTGATGCTCGGCGGCGAAGTCGGCGTCGGCAACGGCTACGGCAAAACCAAAACCATGCCGTTCTTTGAAAACTTCTACGGCGGCGGCTTAGGCTCCGTACGCGGTTACGAGAGCGGTACGCTGGGTCCGAAAGTTTATGACGAATACGGCGAGAAAATCAGCTACGGCGGCAACAAAAAAGCCAACGTTTCCGCCGAGTTGCTGTTCCCGATGCCGGGCATCAAAGATTCCCGTTCCGTCCGTCTGAGCCTCTTTGCCGACGCAGGCAGCGTATGGGACGGTAAAACGTATAACGACAGCAGCAGCAATACCTACTACACCAACAATGCCGCTCAAAACCCATACGGCTTAGGTAAGACCCACAAATCGACCTTCAAGGAAGAGTTGCGCTACTCCGCCGGTGCGGCAGTAACTTGGCTCTCGCCGCTGGGTCCGATGAAGTTCAGCTACGCCTACCCGCTGAAGAAAAAAGACAGCGACGAAATCCAACGCTTCCAGTTCCAATTGGGTACAACATTCTGATGTAGGCAGAAAAAGGTCGTCTGAAAACCGAAATCCCTATGCGGCAAAACGTTTTCAGACGACCTGAAGGAAAAGGGGCAGGGCGTCCTGCCTCTTTTTAAAAAACAAACCGTCATCCCGCTGATGGGTGGGATACAAAATCAAGGAAATCCAGATGAACATCATTGCCAACGCCTTCCGCCTCGGCGGCGCGGCTTTATTGGGCTTCGGGTTGATGAACCAAGCTGTGGCGGCGGAAGCCGTACAGAAAATCGGCTTTATCAATACCGAGCGCGTTTATCTTGAGTCCAAGCAGGCGCAACGCATTCAGACGACCTTGGAAAAAGAATTCCGCGGCCGTCAGGACGCTTTGCAGAAATTGCAGCAAGAAGGTGAAAAGCTCGAAAAATCCCTGACCGAAGGCAAATTGCAGGGCAAAGAGCGTGAAGCTGCGGCAAAACGCTGGGGCGAGCTGGTTCAGCAGTTCCGCAAGAAACAGGCGGAGCTGGCAGAAGACTACAACCTGCGCCGCAATGAAGAATTTGCCGCCCTCCAGCAAAACGCCAACCGTATCATCGTCGATCTTGCCAAACGCGAAGGCTACGATGTGATTTTGCAGGACGTGATTTACGTCAACGCGCGTTACGACATTACCGACAGCGTGATTAAAGCCCTGAATACACGTTAATCGGAAGGCTGAACGAGATACAGCAAACCTGTTTTCAGACGACCTCTTTCAAGCGAAGGGTCGTCTGAAAATCCAATAAACGATATAATTACCTGTCTTATCACTCCTGCCGGCATACGTTTTAGGCAAACCGTTCTGTCCGACTGCTCCCGCCGTCCCTTTTCAGACGACCTCATCTCAAAGCTTACGAAACATCATGACTTCAAAAACCTACACCCTGTCCCAAATCACAGCGCAGCTTGGTGGCGAATGGCGCGGCAAGGACATTTCCGTCGCCGCCGTGCGCCCGCTCGCAGACGCGCAGGCGGAACACATCAGCTTTCTCGCCAATCCGAAATACAAAGCCGAAGTTCACGACAGCAGCGCAGGTGCGGTCATCGTTTCTGCCAAAGCAGTGGACGAATTTGAAGGGCGCAACCTGATTGTCGCCGACGACCCCTATCTCTATTTCGCCAAAGTCGCCCGCCTGTTTTCACCCATCGTCAAAGCGCGCGGCGGCATCCATCCGACCGCCGTCGTCGAAGAGGGCGCGACCGTTCCCGCAAGCTGCGAAATCGGCGCGAACGCCTACATCGGCGCGAACACCGTACTCGGCGAAGGCTGCCGCATCTTGGCAAACGCCGTTGTCCAACACGATTGCAAACTGGGCGACGAAGTCGTCCTACATCCCAACGCCGTCGTTTATTACGGCTGCACACTGGGCAACCGCGTCGAAATTCACAGTGGCGCAGTCATCGGCGCGGACGGTTTCGGACTCGCCTTCGCCGGCGATTCATGGTTTAAAATCCCGCAAACCGGCGCGGTAACGCTGGGCGACGACGTAGAAATCGGCTCGAACACCAACATCGACCGCGGCGCGATGAGCGACACCACCGTCGGCAACGGCACCAAAATCGACAACCAAGTCCAAATCGGACACAACTGCAAAATCGGTTCGCACACCGTCATCGCCGCCAAAACCGGCATCTCCGGCAGCGTTACTATCGGCAGCTACTGCATCATCGGCGGCGGCGTCGGTACGGTCGGACACATCGAAATTGCCGACAAAACCACCATCGGCGGCGGCACGTCCGTCACCCACAGCATTACCGAAAGCGGCAAACACCTCGCCGGCATCTTCCCGATGTCCACCCATAAAGAATGGGCGCGCAACGCGGTTTACATCCACCGCCTGAGCGAAATGAACAAACGCCTCAAGACATTGGAAAACCGTCTGAGCGACAGCGAAAAAGACGAATAATCCCACAATCGGTTTGCATGGCGGATGCGCTTTAAATACCAACAAAGCGGCAAAGCTCTGCCGTTTTAAAGCCCGCCCGCGATGAAACTGCCCAGCCAACCCGAAATACCAAGGAATACGACGAACATGGACGTACAACTCCCCATCGAAGCCAAAGACATCCAAAAACTCATTCCCCACCGCTACCCGTTTTTGCAACTCGACCGCATTACCGCCTTCGAGTCCATGAAAACCCTGACCGCGATTAAAAACGTCACCATGAACGAGCCGCAGTTCCAAGGTCATTTCCCCGACCTGCCCGTCATGCCCGGCGTTCTCATCATCGAAGCCATGGCGCAAGCCTGCGGCACACTCGCCATCCTCAGCGAAGGCGGCCGCAAAGAAAACGAATTCTTCTTCTTCGCCGGCATAGACGAAGCCCGTTTCAAACGCCAAGTCATCCCCGGCGACCAACTCGTTTTCGAAGTCGAGCTGCTGACCAACAAACGCGGCATCGGCAAATTCAGCGCCGTCGCCAAAGTGGACGGACAAGTCGCCGTCGAAGCCATCATCATGTGTGCCAAACGCGTGGTTTGAGTGTTCAGAAAAAGGTCGTCTGAAAGTTTCAGACGACCTGTTGCCGTCGCGCATCTTCGCGGCAACACGACAGGAAAGGAAAAACATGACCCTCATCCACCCGACCGCCGTTATTGACCCCAAAGCCGAACTCGACTCCAGCGTCAAAGTCGGCGCGTACACCGTCATCGGCCCTAACGTCCAAATCGGCGCGAACACCGAAATCGGCCCGCATACCGTCATCAACGGTCATACCACCATCGGCGAAAACAACCGCATTTTCCAATTTGCCAGCCTCGGCGAAATCCCGCAGGACAAAAAATACCGCGACGAGCCGACCAAGCTGATTATCGGCAACGGCAACACCATCCGCGAATTCACCACCTTCAACCTCGGCACGGTAACCGGCATCGGCGAAACCCGCGTCGGCGACGACAACTGGATTATGGCGTATTGCCACCTCGCGCACGACTGCGTCATCGGCAACCACACCATCTTCGCCAACAACGCCTCGCTTGCCGGACACGTTACCATCGGCGACTACGTCGTCTTGGGCGGCTACACGTTGGTGTTCCAGTTCTGCCAAATCGGCGATTACGCCATGACCGCCTTCGCCGCAGGCGTACACAAAGACGTACCGCCGTACTTTATGGCAGCAGGCTACCGCGCCGAACCCGCAGGCATCAACAGCGAAGGTATGCGCCGCAACGGCTTCACCGCCGAGCAAATCTCCGCCGTCAAAGATGTGTATAAAACCATCTACCACCGCGGCATTCCGTTTGAAGAAGCCAAAGCCGACATCCTCCGCCGCGCCGAAACGCAGGCAGAGCTGGCGGTGTTCAAAGACTTCTTCGCCCAATCCACGCGCGGGATTATCCGCTGAAGACAAAATCTGCCTGAAGGTCGTCTGAAAACCTGACCGCTTTAACGACGGTTTTTTGATCCGACAAACCTTACCAAGGTCGTCTGAAAAGTTTGCAGGTTTGCCGTTTCAGACGACGTTGTTTTCGTAACATTTGCCTTGTCCTTTCCACGTTTGGCGTGGGAATGGCGGTGGCGCAAGATTCTGTCTTCCATCTAATCGAAAAGGTCGTCTGAAAACTGGGAAACCAAGTTTCAGACGACCTTTTGATTTGTGGGTACGATGTTGATCATGCGTATTTTAGGAACAGATGATTTTGGGCGCGGCATTTTTTAAATGAACCAAATGCCTGCTGTTCCGCCCGCTTTAGTGGACGTGGCTGCTTTCTACGCCGCTTTTGATTTCACCATAGACTTGTGCAGAGCTGCCTTGTCCGGATTGGGTGGCGCAGGCGTTGAGGAGCAGGAGGGCGGTGGTGAGGAAGAAGAATTTTTTCATGCGGGTTTCCTTTGGTTGGATGGGATGGGAGGTCGTCTGAAACCCGATAATATAGTGGGAGACCTTTGCAAAAATAGTCTATTAACGAAATTTTACGCATAAAAATGCGCCAAAAAAATTTTCAATTGACTAAAACCTTCCTAATATTGAGCAAAAAGTAGGAAAAATCAGAAAGGATTTGAATTTTGAAAATGAGATTGAACATAAAATTTTAGTAACCTATGTTATTGCAAAGGTCTCAGTGGATTAACTTTAAACCAGTACGGCGTTGCCTCGCCTTAGCTCAAAGAGAACGATTCTCTAAGGTGCTGAAGCACCAAGTGAATCGGTTCCGTACTATCTGTACTGTCTGCGGCTTCGTCGCCTTGTCCTGATTTAAATTTAATCCACTATACAATAAGGTTGATCTACTCGTTTTTTGATACGGACTCTGCCGTCATTCCCGCGCGTGGGTATGACGGGATGGCGGGGTCTTATTGGAATCCGCCCTACATTGCAAAGATGAAAACAAAGGTCGTCTGAAATCCCCATCAACCACTTTCAGACGACCTTTATCCAGATTAAGGAATCGCATCATGTCCCTTCCCGTATTAGCAGTTACCTCCGGCGAGCCTGCCGGTATCGGTCCCGATATTTGTTTGGATTTGGCGTTTGCTGAGTTGCCGTGCCGCCCCGTCGTTTTGGGCGACAAAGACCTATTGGTGCAGCGGGCGGAGATGTTGGGCAAAAACGTTGTCTTGCGGAATTTTGTCCCTAGTGATGCCGATAAAGCCCCGTTGTGCCATGGGGAATTGGAAGTTTTGCATATTCCGCTTGACGCGCCTTGCGAAGCCGGCATGCTCAATCCCGCCAATGCGCGCTATGTCTTGCAACTGCTGGATACGGCATATCAAGGCATTACCGAAGGCATATTCGACGGCATGGTAACCGCGCCGCTACACAAAGGCATCATTAACGATGCAGGTGCGGGTGGCGGATTTTTCAGCGGACATACCGAATACCTCGCCGAAAAAAGTCAGACGGAACAAGTCGTCATGATGTTGGCAGGCGGCGGGCTGCGTGTCGCTTTGGTTACGACCCATTTGCCGCTGCGCGCGGTCGCTGATGCCGTGACGCAGCCACTCGTCGAGTCCGTCGTCCGTATTTTGAACGCCGATTTGCGCGACAAATTCAGCATTGCCCAACCGCATATCCTGGTTACCGGATTGAATCCGCACGCAGGTGAGGGCGGACATTTGGGACACGAAGAAGCCGACATCATCATCCCTGCGCTGGCCCGCCTCAGAAGCGAAGGCATACACGTCAGCGGCCCTTATCCCGCAGACACGGTGTTTCAGCCGTTTTTGCTGAAAGATGCCGATGCCGTTTTGGCGATGTATCACGATCAAGGTCTGCCGACGTTGAAATATGCCGGTTTCGGGCAAGGCGTCAACATTACGCTCGGACTGCCGTTTATCCGTACCTCCGTTGACCACGGTACCGCGCTGGATTTGGCAGGAACAGGCAAAGCCGCCTCCGGCAGCCTGATTGAAGCTGTCCGCACCGCTTTGGAAATGGCGGCGGAAATCCGCAAAAAACAGCGTTAAACAAGACGGAATACCGTTAAAGAGGTCGTCTGAAACCCGATTCCGTTTCAGACGACCTTTTTATAGTGGATTAAATTTAAACCAGTACGGCGTTGCGATGCCTCTCCCCACCGAAGCTCCTTTTCAGACGACCTTATACCCATTTCAAGCAAAAAACGTTAAAATTCCGCCATTCACCTATCCGACAGCAGCAAAAACATGAGCGCACAAATCCTGGCCGTCGCCAACCAAAAAGGCGGCGTCGGCAAAACCACCACCACCGTCAACCTCGCGGCATCGCTCGCCTCCAAAGGCAAACGCGTCCTCGTCATCGACCTCGACCCGCAAGGCAACGCCACCACAGGCAGCGGCATAGACAAAGCCCGCCTCGAAGAAGGCGTGTACCAAGTCGTATTGGGCGATACCGACATCAAAACCGCCGTCGTCCGCAGCGGAGACGGCAGCTACGACGTACTCGGCGCCAACCGCGCGCTTGCCGGCGCCGAAATCGAGCTGGTGCAAGAAATCGCCCGCGAAATCCGCCTCAAAAACGCCCTGCAAACCGTCGAAAACGACTACGACTTCGTCCTCATCGACTGCCCACCTTCGCTGACCCTGCTCACACTCAACGGACTCGTCGCCGCCAACGGCGTCATCGTCCCCATGTTGTGCGAATACTATGCCCTCGAAGGCATCTCCGACCTCATTGCCACCGTGCGCAAAATCCGTCAGGCAATCAACCCGCGCCTCGACATCACCGGTATCGTCCGCACCCTCTACGACAGCCGCAGCCGCCTCGTCGTCGAAGTCAGCGAACAGCTTTTCCAACATTTCGGCAACCTGATGTTCCAAACCGTCATCCCCCGCAACGTCCGCCTCGCCGAAGCACCCAGCCACGGTATGCCCGCACTCGCCTACGACGCCAACGCCAAAGGCACCAAAGCCTACCTCGCCTTGGCGGAAGAACTGTTGGAGCGCACCAAAGGTTGATTGAGCTTGAAAGATAAAGTCTGAAAGATTGAAAGGTCGTCTGAAAACTTGATTTCCAAGTTTTCAGACGACCTTTTTGCTTTGAAAGTGAGATGCTTTGGCAGATTAGGGTTTGCCGGTAGCCGGGCTGACGGTCAGGATTTCGTAGCCGGTTTCTGTCACTAAAACTTCATGTTCCCATTGGGCAGAGAGGGAGCGGTCTTTGGTCACGACCGTCCAGCCGTCGTTTAGGATGCGCAGGTGGCGTTTGCCTTGGTTGATCATCGGTTCAATGGTGAAAATCATGCCGGGCTTCAGGACGACGCCTTGTCCTTTTCTGCCGTAGTGCAGGACTTGCGGGGCTTCGTGGAAACCGCGTCCGATGCCGTGGCCGCAAAATTCCTGTACGACGGAATAGCCTGCGTTTTCGGCAACTTGTTGGCAGGCGTAGCCGATGTCGCCCAAGGTTGCGCCTGGTTTGACGGCGGCGATGCCCGCCATCATGGATTCGTGGGTAATGTCAATCAGGCGTTGGGCGATGGGGGAAACTTTGCCGACGGTAAACATGCGGCTGGAGTCGCCGTGGAAGCCGTCTTTTTTGATGGTCAGGTCGATGTTGATGATGTCGCCTTCTTTGAGCGGCTTGTCGTCGGGGATGCCGTGGCAGATGACGTGGTTGACGGAGGTGCAGCAGGATTTGGGATAGGGCGGGTTGCCGTAGTGCAGGGGGGCGGGATAGCCGCCTTGGACGTTGACGTGGTAGTCGTAAACGAGTTTGTCGATTTCGTTGGTGGTTACGCCGGGTTTGACGAATTGTCCGATGTAGTCGAGGGCTTCGGCGACGAGTTTGCCCAGTTCGCGCATTTTCTCGATTTCTTCAGGGGTTTTGATGATGATTTCGTTCATGTTGTTTCCTTGATGGTTTCAGACGACCTTGTTGCGGCACAAAGGTCGTCTGAAAGGGAAGGGGATACAGATTACGGATAAGGCAACCTCAGGCCGGCGGGTTGTCCGGTTAAAACAGATTGTCCATGACATCTTTGGACTGAGGTTTGGGCTGAACCGGTTTAGGTTGAGCGGGTTTAGGCTGAGCCGGCTTGGGAGCGGGTTGAGGTGCGGGTTTGGATTCGCCCTTTGTTTCGTGTACTTCGGTTTTGGCAGGCTGGGTAGGGGCTTGGGCCTGTGGCTGCTCCGCAGGGGTACTTTGGGCAGGTTTGGCTTTGATTTCCGCTGTTTCTGTCTGCGCGGGCGGTGTTTGGTCGTGCTGGTCGTTGTTTTTATCTTTATTTTTAGCGTCAGGCTGTGCTTTGGCACGGCGCTTTTCGGATTGGTTTTGCGGCGGAATGACGGGGTTTTGAGAAGCGGTTTTTTCTTGTTCGCTTGTTTCGTCTTCAGAGCCTGCTATGATTTTTTTGGGTTCGACGGTGCCGTTGGGACGCCAAACTTCCACGCCTTCGTCTTTGGGCGCGGGTTGGGCGGATTGGGTGTTGCTTGTGTCGGGTTTGGTATTAAGCGTACCGATAATGCCGACAATCAGTGCGCCGACGGCGATGATGGAGATGACGAGAGCGGCGCGGATAAGGTGTTTGGGTTTGAGTTGGAAAGATTCGTTTTGTTTTTTGGACATAGATCGATGTGTGTAAAGGTGGATGGGGACGGGCGGGATGTTGTTCCCGCCCTCTGGATTAGAGCCGTGTTATTCGGGTTGGGTGTAGTTTTGATACAGGGTAACGACTTTTTGCACGCCCACGGTGGTGCTGACGCGGCGGGTTACCTGCTCTTGCTCTTCGGGTGTCAGTACGCCCATGACGTAAGTAACGTTGCCGTAAGTTACAATTTTGACACGAGCCTGTGTGGCGGGTTTGAGGCCTAAAAGTGTCGTGCGGACTTTGGATGTACCCCATGTGTCGTTGGTTACATCGCCGATGGTGCGTTCTTGGGAGGCAACGGTGATGTAGTTGTACACGCCTTCAGCGGCTTGTTCGGCGCGGGCGATTTGTTCGACGAATTGTTTTTCGCCTTCAGTGGCAACTTGTCCGAGCAGCAGCAGGTGGCGGTTGTAACCGACAACGTTGATTTTGGGAGTGTAACCGTGCGCTTGGTTGTTTTGGCGCAGGTAGGAGCGGGCAGTGGTTTCGACGCGCACCGCCATTACGTTGTCGTCGGTTTGCGCGCCTGTGGTACGGCGGTCGACGGCGGATTTGGTGCCGACTGCCGCGCCGCCGAGGAGTACGCCGATACAGCCGCTGAGTGTCAGGCTGAGGAGGAGGGCGGTCAGAACGGGTGCGGTATGACGTTTGATGTTCATATTTTTTCCTTGATGATGAGTTCGGCGGATATGTTTCAGACGACCTTTAAAAGAGGTCGTCTGAAAAAAGGCTTACATTCCTTCAAGCAACATGGAGTCGATGCAGTCGCACATGGCGTGTATCAGCAGGATATGGTTTTCCTGAATACGGGCAGTGCGCGGGTAGGGGACGTTGAGCAGTACGTCGGTGTCTTTGAGCATGGCGGCGATTTTACCGCCGTCGCGACCGGTCATGGCGATGACGTGCATATCGCGTTCGTGTGCCGCTTTGATGGCTTCGATAACGTTGGCGGAATTGCCAGAGGTAGAGATGCCGACCAAAACGTCGCCGACGCGTCCGAGCGCGCGTACTTGCTTGCTGAACACATGGTCGAAGCCGTAGTCGTTGCCGATGGCGGTCAGTGCGGACGTGTCCGTCGTCAGTGCGACGGCGGCAAGTTCCATGCGCTCTTTTTCAAAGCGTCCAGTCATTTCGGCGGCGAAGTGCTGCGCGTCGGCAGCCGAACCGCCGTTACCGCAGGCTAAGATTTTGCCGTCGTTCATCAGGCATTGCAGCATCAGTTCCGCCGCTTGAGCGGTCGGCTCAACCAACACTTTTTCGGCTTTCTGCTTGGCAAGGATGCTTTCGGCGAAATGGGCGGCAACGCGCTCTTGTAAAGTCGTCATATCGTCAACCTGTAATATTCTTTATCCATTCGGGCGGGCGGTTTCCTTCTATGAGTACCGCATCGATGCGGCACGCGGTATCCGTCATGCCGTTTTGTTGTAGATAATACTCCGCAGACCGTTGCAGTTTCAATAACTTAGACGGCGAAATACTGTATGCGGCACCGCCGAAACCCTGATTTTTGCGGTATTTTACTTCAACAAACAGAATCATGTTACCGTTTTTGACAATCAAATCGATTTCGCCGTAAGCGCAGTGCCAGTTGCGCGCGATAAGTTTGCAGCCTTGCGAAAGAAGAAACGCCAGCGCGGCATCTTCGCCCGCCACCCCTTGTTTGTGGTTCAGACGCATGGAGGTTTACCCCGTATAATATCGTTATATTGTTTTCAGACGACCTGATAAAGCCATGTTCCAAAAACACCTTCAAAAAGCCACCGACAGTATTGAAAAACGGACATTATACGTTGTCGCCACGCCCATCGGCAATTTGGCGGATATCACCCTGCGCGCGCTCGCCGTCCTGCAAAAAGCCGACATCATCTGCGCAGAAGATACGCGCGTTACCGCACAGCTTCTGAGTGCATACGGCATACAAGGCAAGCTCGTCAGCGTGCGCGAGCATAACGAACAGCAGATGGCGGACAAAATCATCAACCATCTTTCAGACGACCTCACCGTCGCACAAGTTTCCGACGCGGGTACGCCCGCCGTCTGCGATCCCGGTGCGAAACTCGCCCGCCGCGTGCGCGAGGCAGGGTTTAAAGTTGTCCCCGTTGTCGGTGCGAGCGCAGTCATGGGCGCGTTGAGCGTCGCAGGCGTTACCGAACCCAATTTTTACTTCAACGGTTTCCTGCCGCCGAAATCCGGCGAACGGCAGAAGCTGCTTGCCAAATGGGCGCAGGCTGATTTCCCCGTTGTGATGTTTGAAACCCCGCACCGTATCGAAGCCACCCTTGCCGACATGGCGGCTCTCTTCCCCGAACGCAGCCTGACCCTCGCTCGAGAAATCACTAAAACCTTCGAAACCTTCCTCAGTGGTACGGTTACTGAAATTCAGACGACCCTGAAAAACGACGGCAATCAAGCGCGCGGCGAAATGGTGGTCATCCTCCATCCTGCGCTTCGTGAAAAACACGATACCTTGCCCGAAGCCGCGCAAAACGTTATGAAAACCCTCGCTGCCGAGCTGCCCACCAAACAGGCTGCCGAACTTGCCGCCAAAATTACCGGCGAAAGCAAAAAAGCCTTGTACGATTTGGCATTGGAATGGAAACGGGTTTCAGACGAGGCTTGAGGGTGTAAGGTCGTCTGAAAAAACTAGGGCTTGATTTCACAATATAAGCAAGCAGAAAAACGATGTTTACAGTACAACGCATTTATAGCTACTTCCCCGCAGACGGACAAACCGCCGTCTTTATCGACCGCCTTTATCCGCGCGGGATTACGAAGGAAAAGTTCGCCTCCGTCCTCTGGCTCAAAGACATTACGCCCAGTGCCGCCCTGCGCCGTTGGTATCATGAAAACCTGGAGCAGAATTTCGACGGCTTCGTTACGCGCTATCACGAAGAATTGCAGGGTGAGGTGCAACAGCGCGCCGTAGCCCGCCTGCTTGAGTTGGAGAAGCAAAACGGCAGGGTATGGCTGCTGACCGCCGTCAAGAATCCGCAGCGTTCCCATGTTTCGGCGTTGGCCCAGTTTTTAGGTGCGGTATTCGAGTATCGGGAATAGGATGGATTTGTTCGAACCTGTTTTTCAGACGACCTTTGCCGCTATCGGTTACAATCCGTTTTTTCTCCTTAAACCAATATTCCAAAGCACAAAATTATGCTGAAAATCATCTCCGCCAACGTCAACGGCATCCGCTCCGCCTACAAAAAAGGATTTTACGAATACATTGCCGCATCGGGCGCGGACATTGTCTGCGTGCAGGAACTCAAAGCGCAGGAAGCCGATTTGTCCGACGAAATGAAGAATCCGCACGGGATGCACGGCCATTGGCATTGCGCCGAAAAACGCGGTTACAGCGGCGTGGCGGTGTACAGCAAACGCGCGCCTGACAATGTGCAAATCGGTATGGGCATTGAAGAATTCGACAGGGAAGGGCGGTTTGTGCGCTGTGATTTCGGAAAGTTGTCGGTGATTTCGCTTTATCTGCCCAGCGGCACCAGCGCGCCGGAGCGGCAGGAATTGAAATACCGCTTTTTAGACGCGTTCTATCCCATGCTTGAAGCCATGAAGGCGGAGGGGCGCGACATTGTTGTCTGCGGAGACTGGAACATTGCCCACCAAAACATCGACTTAAAAAACTGGAAAGGCAATCAGAAAAACTCAGGCTTCCTGCCCGAGGAGCGCGAATGGATAGGCAAAGTCATCCATACGCTCGGCTGGACGGATATGTGGCGCACGCTCTATCCCGACAACCCCGGCTACACTTGGTGGAGCAACCGCGGACAGGCGTATGCGAAAGATGTCGGGTGGCGCATCGACTATCAGATGGTTACGCCTGAACTCGCCGCCAAAGCGGTATCCGCGCATGTTTATAAAGACGAGAAATTTTCCGACCATGCACCTTTGGTCGTGGAGTATGACTATGCTGCCCAATAAAGTTTTCGGCAAATACGATTGGAATGTGAACGGTAAAACCGGCATAGGCGCGGCATGGGTGGTCGCCGCGTTTGTACTGCCTATGCTGGTGTGGACGATATTCATGCTGGCGCGGATGTCCGGCTGGGTTGAAATGACCCGCGCAAATCCGCTTTGGGCGTTGGTGTGGCTGCTGTTCTCGCTGCCCTGTCTTCTGATTGCCGCCAAGTGTTTCGGCTGGAAAGGCTGGCGGTTGATTGCCAACATCCTGATCTGCCTCGCCACCTGTGCCGTTTTAAGCGTCCCTGCCGCGATCTTGATTACCTATACGCTCCACGATTTGCTCAAATAGGTCGTCTGAAATGCGAACTTTCGAACTCGAAGACCTGACGCTTTTCTTGATACGCGACGCGGACGAAGCGGAAATGTGGATAGACCGCTGGGAGGTCAGCTATCCCGTCGTCCAAACCGCCGCCGCTTCCGCCAATCAAAGCATCGCCCAATGGCAGGCAAATATTCAAACGGCGTTTGAAGGCATCAGCGGCGAACACATCGCCGTCGTCGCCCACGGCGCAGGCGTGTCCGCTTTTTTGGCGTGGCTCTACCAAACCGACATCCTGACGCAGAAAAAAATCGTCAACATCATCCTCGTCTCGCCGCGCCCCGAAGCCTTCCCCGACGATGAAATACATACCTTCCGGCGAGTTCGTTGCCCCTGCCGCACCGCACTTGTAATCGCCGAACAAAACGGCACGCCGCGCAACTGGGCGGAAGAACGGGCCAACCTGTGGAACGCCCGCCTCCTGCTGTCGCCACATTCCGGCACGCTCAACGGCGCACTCGGCGGCTGGCAATGGGGTATGAAGCTGATGCAGGAAATGCTCTTGAGTTGAACAAAACGCTTGCAGGGATAAAGCAGAAAAGGTCGTCTGAAACTTGAAATCAGGTTTCAGACGACCTTTTTGTTACGTTAAAGTGAAATGAAAAGCCCGTGCTGCCATTCTTGCGCAGCCGCCTTCGTGTAAGAGAGTAAGGAATGACAGTCTCAATAATTTTCCAGCGTAATCTTTATTTATGAAAATAATAACTATTCTCTTTTGTGGGAATGTGTGTTAGCCTGATGGCATTGAATTCATTGAAGAACCGATTTTCATGCTTGATATTGCTTTGCCCAACCTCATCACTGCCTTCGGCATCACCCTCGCCGCCGGATTGTTCACCGTATTGGGCAGCGGGTTGGTGATGTTTTCCAAAACGCCCAACCCGCGCGTATTGTCGTTCGGATTGGCGTTCGCGGGCGGGGCGATGGTGTATGTGTCGCTGACAGAGATTTTCAACAAATCCAACGAAGCCTTTGTGGAGGTTTACGACAAAGACAAAGCCTTCGCCGCCGCGACGCTGGCTTTTCTGGCAGGCATGGGCTCGATTGCGCTGATTGACCGCCTTGTGCCGAACCCGCATGAAACGCTCGACCCGCACGACCCCGCCTTTCAGGAAAACAAACGCCGCCACATCGCCCGAGTCGGCATGATGGCGGCGTTTGCGATTACCGCGCACAACTTTCCCGAAGGTTTGGCAACGTTTTTCGCCACGCTGGAAAACCCCGCGGTCGGGATGCCGCTGGCGCTCGCGATTGCGATACACAATATTCCCGAAGGCATTTCCATTGCCGCTCCCGTTTATTTCGCCACCCGCAACCGCAAAAAAACCGTCCTCGCCTGCCTCGCTTCAGGGCTTGCCGAACCTTTGGGCGCGGTTTTGGGCTATACCCTGCTCAAGCCGTTTTTATCGCCTTTTGTGTTCGGCGCAGTGTTCGGCGTGATTGCAGGCGTGATGGTGTTTCTTGCGTTGGACGAATTGCTGCCCGCCGCCAAGCGTTATTCCGATGGACACGAAACCGTTTACGGCTTGACGTCCGGCATGGCGGTGATCGCCTTGAGTTTGGTGTTGTTCCATTTCTGATTCCGCTTCAGGCTGATACCTCGAAGCGATTGTTCTATAATTGCCGTTGTTTTCGATTTTGGAACGGCATGATGTATCTCGAACAGGAAAAACCTTATCGGCCTTTGTTGACTGCATTGATTTTTGCCGCATTGCCGTTGGCGTTATTGATTCATGATGTGTTCGCCATGATAGCGGGCGGCGGCGGATTGCTGTTTAGCCGGCAGGATGGCGGGTGGTCCGTGGCGAAAGGCTGGAACGATTCGGCGGTATGGCTGGTTGCAGGCATGTTTTTCTTTTTCAACCTGTTGATTGCTGCCGTTTTGGTCAAAGCGGCTTTGAAAAAAATGTTGCGCAGGTATACCCGCCATGCGCTGTTTCTCGCCGGCATGGCAGCTTGTGTGGCTGCCGCCGTTTGCTTGATGTTGGAGGCAGTTTTAGGCAGTACCGCATTGGGAGGGATGCGTAACGGCGGGATATTGTGTTACACGGTGGGCGTGTGGATGATTGCAATGATGACCTTGCCGAAACAGCTGACACGCGCCATCGTCCAGCCGATTACCTTTTATCCGAGAAAACGCTAGGCAGCGTTTTGAGACTGAATAGATGAAAATACGCATTGGAATACGGTTCTATTGCGTATTTTTTGTGCAAAATATTATGATAAATTGATAATTACAGGTGCAATATTCCTGTTTGGATTGTTTATTTTTGTAAAATATTACTGATGCTTAAAATATATATTTTTGATTTATAAGAATAATTTTGTTGAAATTATTTGACTTGGAAATATTTTTGCAAATTATCAAGAATCTGACAAAACTTCTTTCGAATATACTGTCTAAACATTCAGTATAGATAGTTTTCTATCGCGCAGCCGATTGTCATTCGTGTAACGATTGGTCTGTGTTGAAGGCTTCCGCATCCCGTTGCAGAGAAGCAGATTCTTGCTTATCAACAAACAATACAGAAGAAAAAGGAATTTTCATGAAGTCGTTTGAGAAAATTGACAACATCCGCGATATCCGCAAAAAACTCGGTTTGAACCAAATGGACTTTTGGAGCCGTATCGGCGTAACCCAATCCGGTGGTTCACGTTACGAATCCGGTCGCAATATGCCCAAACCTGTGCGCGAGCTGCTGCGCTTGGTACACATCGAACGCGTTGACTTGGCAAAAGTAAACCGCGACGATTTGGCGATTGCCTCCCTGCTGAAAAACCGCGACCCTGAGTTGTACGCTTCCCTGAAAAAAGAAGCCAAATCCGACAAAGGCAAATAAGCCCGTTTCGATTTGTTTCAAAAAGGTCGTCTGAAACGATATTCCGTTTCAGACGACCTTTTTGCGCTATAATCCGCAATTATTTTTTAAACAGACGTTTGCCCGCAAACCCTTTTACAGACAGCATTTTTTACCATGTTAGACAAATACAATCCCGCCGAAATCGAATCCAAACACTATCAAAACTGGGAAACCCAAGGTTATTTCCAGCCCGATATGGATTTGACCAAACCGTCTTTTTCCATCCAACTGCCGCCGCCCAACGTAACCGGCACGCTGCACATGGGCCATGCCTTCAACCAAACCATCATGGACGGCCTGACCCGCTACTACCGCATGAAAGGCTGCAACACTGCCTGGATTCCCGGCACCGACCACGCGGGCATCGCCACGCAAATCGTGGTCGAACGCCAGCTTGCCGCGCAAAACGTATCCCGTCATGATTTGGGTCGTGAAAAATTCTTGGAAAAAGTATGGGAATGGAAAGAAGTTTCCGGCGGCACGATTACGCAGCAGATGCGCCGCGTGGGCTGCTCTGCCGACTGGACGCGCGAGTATTTCACGATGGACGACGTGCGCGCCGAAACCGTGACCGAAGTGTTCGTGCGCCTGTATGAACAGGACTTGATTTACCGCGGCAAACGCTTGGTGAACTGGGATCCGGTTTTGGGTACGGCAGTGTCTGATTTGGAAGTGGAAAGCGTGGAAGAACAAGGCTCTATGTGGCACATCCGCTATCCGCTGGCGGACAATCCTGCCGAAGCCGTTATCGTAGCGACCACCCGTCCCGAAACGCTGCTGGGCGACGTTGCCGTTGCCGTCAATCCTGAAGACGAACGTTACACCCACTTAATCGGCAAGGAATTAATCCTGCCGCTGACCGGCCGCACCATTCCCGTGATTGCTGACGAATACGTTGAAAAAGACTTCGGTACAGGCTGCGTAAAAATCACGCCTGCGCACGACTTCAACGACTACGAAGTCGGCAAACGCCACGACACGCGGTTAGTTAATGTGTTCGACTTGGAAGCCAAAGTGCTGGCAAACGCCGAAGTGTTCAACTTCAAAGGCGAAGCGCAACAAGGCTTTGCCCTGCCTGAAAAATACGCAGGCTTGGACCGCTTTGCCGCACGCAAACAAATGGTTGCCGATTTGCAGGAACAAGGCTTGTTGGTCGAAATCAAAGCGCACACGCTGATGACGCCGAAAGGCGACCGCACAGGCTCGGTGATTGAGCCGATGCTGACCAGCCAATGGTTTGTCGCCATGTCCGCCACGCCAAACGGCGGCGAGCCTGACAGCGAATTCAAAGGCTTGAGCCTCGCCGACAAAGCCAAAAAAGCCGTCGACAGCGGCGCGGTACGCTTTATCCCTGAAAACTGGGTCAACACTTACAACCAATGGATGAACAACATCCAAGATTGGTGTATCTCGCGCCAACTGTGGTGGGGGCATCAAATCCCTGCATGGTACGACGAAGCAGGCAATGTTTACGTTGCCCGCAATCAGGAAGAAGCCGAAAAACAAGCCGGCAAAACAGGCTTGACCCGCGAAGAAGACGTATTGGATACATGGTTCTCCTCCGCGCTCGTGCCGTTCTCCACGCTCGGCTGGCCGTCTGAAACCGACGAACTCAAAGCCTTCCTGCCGTCCAACGTCTTGGTCACCGGCTACGAAATCATCTTCTTCTGGGTGGCGCGCATGATTATGATGACCACCCACTTCACCGGCAAAGTACCATTTAAAGACGTGTATATCCACGGCATCGTGCGCGACCACGAAGGCAAAAAAATGTCCAAATCCGAAGGCAACGTCATCGACCCTGTCGATTTGATTGACGGCATCGACCTGGACAAACTGCTGGTAAAACGCACCACCGGCCTGCGAAAACCCGAAACCGCGCCGAAAGTGGAAGAAGCCACACGCAAACTCTTCCCCGAAGGCATCCCCAGCATGGGCACGGACGCCTTGCGCTTCACCATGGCGAGCTACGCCAGCCTCGGTCGCAGCGTGAACTTCGACTTCAAACGCGCCGAAGGCTACCGCAACTTCTGCAACAAAATCTGGAATGCCACCAACTTCGTCTTGATGAATACCGAAAACCAAGACTGCGGCTACGGCGCAACCGCCACCGAACCGCGCGGCTATTCTTTCCCCGATATGTGGATCATAGGTCGTCTGAATCAGACCATCGAGCAAGTAACGCAAGCCTACGAAACCTATCGCTTTGATTTGGCAGCGGAAACCCTGTACAGCTTCGTATGGAACGACTATTGCGACTGGTATCTGGAACTCGCCAAAGTGCAGCTCCAAACCGGCTGCGCCAGCCGTCAGCGCGCCACACGCCATACCTTATTGCGCGTACTCGAAGCCGCCCTGCGCCTGCTGCACCCGATTATCCCGTTCATCACCGAAGAACTGTGGCAAACCGTCGCCCCCATGTGCGACGCGAAAACCGCCGACAGCATCATGCTCGCCCGTTTCCCCGAAGCCGACCGCGAACAAATCGTTCAGACGACCTTCGAGCAAATGACCGTGTTACAGGATTTGATTGGCACCGTCCGCAACCTGCGCGGCGAAATGGGCATCCAGCCCAACGTCAAAGCCCCGCTGTTTGTCGAAAGCGCGGACGACTTGGCGGACTACCTCAAATACCTGCCGATGATGACCCGCCTGACCGAAGCACAGCAAGTCGCCGCCCTGCCCGAAAGCGAAGACGCGCCCGTCGCCGTCTGCAACGGCGCACGCCTGATGCTGAAAGTCGAAATCGACAAAGCCGCCGAAACCGCCCGTTTGAGCAAAGAAGCCGAGAAGCTGCAAAAAGCCTTGGACAAACTCAACGCCAAACTCTCCAAACCCGGCTACACCGAAAAAGCCCCCGCGCATCTGGTGGAAAAAGACAAAGCCGATTTGGCGGAATTGGAAGATAAGATGGCGAAAGTGCAAAATCAGTTGGCGAAGTTGAAAGCATAGTAGTTATTTGGTTGTAAGAAAGGCAGCCTGAAAACGGAGGGGTGGATTTTCAGGCTGCTTTATAATTTTAAAGAGGATTATTTATGGATAACAAAACTAAAATTTTTTCATATAATGATGCTTTATTAGCCTTAAATGATTGGGCTAAAAATAAATTAATTGAAGCAAATGTTGAATATGAAAAAACTGGCAGAGTGCCTTTCTTTATCCAATATCTAAATTATCAAGCAAAATTAGTTAGAGCTACTTCGCGCAAAATTACATGCTCCAAAGAATTTTCAGTTAGTCTAGAAAATCAGAAAGGATTTGATAATCTATGCAATATGCTGGCTACTGGGGAAAATGTTAATGAATATTTAAGTAAATCATCATTGAGTGCAAATCGTATAGATGGAATGATGGATAATTTTGGTATTAAGCATTTCCATCTTGGAGATACTATTGAAAATGGATTTATTAAAAGAACACAAGAAATTGCTCTAGGGTTGGTAACAGATAAAGAAGTCTTTTTTATCTTAAGCAAAAATCATGGGAAAGGGCACGGTAATATTTGGTATGAAAAAGATGTTCTTGAAATCTTACATAAACAGCGACCTGATTTAATTGAACATTGCAAGGTTACTCATATGGAAAATTTATCCAATCCTATTTCAAATACAAAGGACATTAAAAATCTTAGAGACGGTAACATAAATACCCCTATTACATTAGATGACGGTACATCTTATATGCCTTTTAAGCTTGGTCAAACAATGGCTGGCTTTTCCATCATGCATACTATAAAAATGCAGAGTATCGCACGTGAAATATACCGTTTGGCAACTAATATTTTAAGAGATAATAAAGAAATGAAATTTATAGAAGTGAATCAACTGGATTTAACAACAGAAGGTTTACTTAAACTTGTCAAATTTAAAATATGCAATCAAGAGAATACTTGTTATTTTATATCAATTCAGTAAGCGTAGGTTGGGTCAAGACCCAACAACTTCTTAAAATCCGCAAAACTTGTTGGGTTTACAGCCTAAACTACCCAAAGGCCGTCTGAAACCCCCTTGCAGACGGCCTCATCAAAAGGAAATCAGATTATGGCCTTCATCGTGCCTATATTGCTCGTTGTCGCCATCGTCTTACTCCATATTCATACCTGCTTTACCGAAACCGTCCACCTCAACAAATGGCGGCCGTGGCTGATTATTCTACTGTTGCTTCTGACCGGCACTTGGTTTATCTACTTCGTCAGCCGTACCGCGCTGATAAAGCTGGGTGCCCAGCTAGTGCTGATTACCGGCCTCGTGATTTACATCTCTTGAACATCCGCCTGCGGCAAAATACCCGCAAAGGCCGTCTGAAAATGCAGCTTCAATGCCGTTGCAACTTTTCAGGCGGCCTCTTTTTTATTATCCTTGCAGGCAGAACCCATACGGCAAGTTTCTTGAGGAACGGGATTATTGGTATGGTGTGGATTGGAATGACGCCGTCTGAGTTTTTATTTGGATATTAAGGAGGGTTTTGCCCGTTATTTGAGTTTGAAGAAAAGGTCGTCTGAAAACCAAAATCTGTTTTCAGACGACTTTTTACATGATTGCGCAATATGAAACCTTAAAACAGCTTCTGCACTTCCGCTTCAATATCGTCGGCGCGCATAAAAGTTTCGCCGATTAAGAAGGTATGCACGCCGTGGCTGCGCATAAAATCCACGTCGGATTTGCCGCGGATGCCGCTTTCAGTAACGACGGTTTTACCTGCCAGCGCAGGCAGTAAATCCAGAGTCTGCTGTAAAGATACGTCGAATGTCCGCAGGTTTCGGTTGTTTACGCCCCATAAGGGTGTTGTCAGATTTCGGCATTTTTCCAATTCAGAAGCATCATGCAGTTCTAACAATACGCTCATGCCTAATTGCTGGGCTACTGCTTCAAAATGTTCTAATTGTTCTTGCTCAAGCGCGGCGGCAATCAGTAAGACGGCATCAGCACCCCAGGCACGCGCCTGATAAATCTGATACTCATCAATGATGAAGTCTTTTCGTAAAACGGGAAGCCCGACTGCCGCGCGTGCCGCTTTCAAATATTCGGGAGAGCCTTGGAAATATTGTTCGTCAGTTAAGACGGACAAGCACGCAGCTCCGGCATTTTCATAAGCGTGGGCAATCTGCACAGGATGGAAATCGGGTCTGATCAGCCCTTTGCTAGGGCTGGCTTTTTTAATTTCAGCAATGACGGCAGGGCGGTTTTGCTCGTGTTTGGTACGGATAGAGTCAAAAAAACCGCGTACGGGCAAGGCGGCATCTGCCTGTTTTTTCATTTCATCCAAAGAGACAGAAGCTTTTTGTGCGGCGACTTCCTGGGCTTTGGTTGCAAGGATTTTATTCAGAATATTGGTCATAACAGGTTTCCTGCACGGTAAAGCCGTCATCTTAACACAAGAGGTCGTCTGAAAAATAAAACGCGGTAAACAAAACAAGCCGTACGGAATAATTCCGACGGCTTGTTGATACGTTGTTAAAACAATTACTTTGCAGCGTCTTTCATTTTGTCTGCAGCATCTTGAGTTGCATCAGCGGCTTTGTTCAAAGCATCTTTAGCAGCATTTTTTGCATCTTTGGCAGCTTCTTCAACTGCTTTTCCTGTGGCTTCGGTTGCGTCCGATAAGGCTTTATCTGCGGTTTCCTTAGCGTTGGAGACAGCTTTATCTGCACTTGCCTTAGCATCGGCAGCAGCATCTTTAACATCAGAAACGGCTTTTTCGGCAGCGTCTTTGGCATCGGCAGCCGCATCTTTAGCGTCGGAGACTGCTTTATCAGCCGCATCTTTTGCCTCGGAAGCGGCTGCATTGACATCGGAAGCTACGGCAGAAGCAGCTTCTTGGGTTTGTTGTTTGGCCTCTTGAGAGCATGCAGCCAAGCCGGCCATCATCATCGCAGCAATCAGTAATTTTTTCATGTTTTATCCTTTCTTAATCTGGAAAATACCTACTTCGTTTGAGGCAGGCGTGGGAATCATAACATAACAGGTCAGCAAAATAGGGCAGTTTAACGGCAAATAACAGGCTGTTTACTTTTATTGAAAAAAATTTCAATAAAATTATTGACGCACAGGATGTCTGCCAATATAATTCACAGCTTATCGGGTCGTTAGCTCAGTCGGTAGAGCAGCGGACTTTTAATCCGTTGGTCGAGCGTTCGAATCGCTCACGACCCACCAAATATTAAAACCTGCTTTGAAAAAAGCAGGTTTTTTTTTCATGTTCTCCGTAATAATCTACTTCTCCTACAAATATACTTGTATGCCAGACAATTTAAGCATACACTGATTACACACGACTACAACAACAGGAGAACTTGAAATGAAACAATTGGCAATGTACATCAACGGACGCTTTGAAAATGATTTCAACGGCGAATGGCGCGACGTATTGAACCCTTCCACCGAAGAAACCATCGCTCGCGAACCCAAAGGCGGCAGGGCGGATGTTGACCGTGCCGTAGCGGCGGCGCGTGCGGCGCAACCGGCATGGGAGCGGCTGCCTGCGGTCGAACGCGGCGCGTATTTGCGCAAAATCGCCCAAGGCATACGCGAACGCGCCGACGAGCTGACCGACACCATCGTTGCCGAAGGCGGCAAAACCAAAGACTTGGCGCGCGTGGAAGTCATGTTCACCGCCGACTATCTCGATTACCAAGCCGAATGGGCGCGCCGTTATGAAGGCGAAATCATCCAAAGCGACCGCCCGCGCGAAAACATTTTATTGTTCAAACGTCCGCTGGGCGTCGTGGCAGGCATCCTGCCGTGGAACTTCCCCTTCTTCCTGATTGCCCGCAAAATGGGTCCCGCTTTGGTAACGGGCAACACCATCGTCGTCAAACCCAGCAGCGTGACCCCGATCAACTGCCACATCTTCGCCGAAATCGTCGATGCGGTCGGACTGCCCGCAGGCGTGTTCAACGTGGTGAACGGCCCCGGCGCGGAAATCGGCAATGCCTTGTCCGCCCATCCGCAAGTCGATATGGTCAGCCTGACCGGCTCCGTTGAAGCGGGCCGCCAAGTGATGGAAGCCGCTTCCGCCAACATCACCAAAGTCTCGCTGGAACTCGGCGGCAAAGCGCCTGCCATCGTTTTGAAAGACGCGGATTTGGATTTGGCAGTCAAATCCATCTTGGCTTCGCGCGTCGGCAACACCGGTCAAATCTGCAACTGCGCCGAGCGCGTCTATGTCCACAGCAGCCTGAAAGACGCGTTCATTGAAAAAATGACCGCCGCCATGAAAGGTGTGCGCTACGGCAACCCTGCCGAAGCCGAAGCAGGCGCGCTGGAAATGGGGCCGCTGATTGAAGAGCGCGCCGTCAAAGCCGTTGCCGAAAAAGTGGAACGCGCCGTCAAACAAGGTGCGACGCTGGTCTGCGGCGGCAAACGCGCCGAAGGACGCGGCTACTTCTTCGAGCCGACCCTGCTGACCGACACCGACAACAACATGGACATCATGAAGGAAGAAACCTTCGGCCCCGTCCTGCCTGTTTCCACTTTCGACACGCTCGACCAAGTCATCGCCTTGGCAAACGACTGCGAATTCGGTCTGACCAGCTCCGTGTACACCACCAACCTGAACGAAGCCTTCTACGTTACCCGCCGCCTGCAATTCGGCGAAACCTACATCAACCGCGAAAACTTCGAAGCCATGCAGGGCTTCCACGCGGGCTGGAAAAAATCCGGTATCGGCGGCGCAGACGGCAAACACGGTTTGGAAGAATATCTGCAAACCCAAGTCGTTTATCTGGAAACCAATATTTAACTGCCGATATTAGACTCAGTTAAAAGAAATGCCGCCTGCAACCGATTTTCGGGTTTCGGGCGGCATTTTTGCCTTTATAGAAAAAAACACCGACATCGCGTAAAATATGCGCAAATTTTGTGATTCAATCAGGTCGTCTGAAACAGATTGCGCCTGATTTATTTTTCCGGAAAACACCATGAGCGAACAAAACAATCCGCAAACCGAGCCGCAGTTGGACGAAAACCAAATCATCGCCCTGCGCCGCGAAAAACTGCACAACATCCGCCAACAGCGCATTGCCTATCCCAACGACTTCAAGCGCGACAGCTTTGCTGCTGATTTGCATGCCCAATACGGCGAAGTCAGCAAGGAAGAACTCGACCCGCAAGCCGTCCCCGTCAAAATTGCCGGCCGTATGATGCTCAAACGTCAAATGGGCAAGGCGAGCTTCGCCACCATCCAAGACGTGACCGGTCAAATCCAGCTTTATCTGAACAACAAAGGCGTGAGTCAGGAGGTTTTGGACGATTTCAACCATTGGGACTTGGGCGACATCGTCGGCGCGGAAGGCACTTTGTTCAAAACCAATCACGGCGAATTGACCGTGCGCGTGTCTGACATCCGCCTGCTGTCCAAATCCCTGCGCCCGCTGCCCGACAAACACAAAGGCTTGAGCGATCAGGAAACCAAATACCGCCAACGCTACGTTGATTTGATTGCCAACGAAGAATCGCGTAATACGTTTATCAAACGCAGCCAAATCATCCAATCCGTGCGTAATTTCATGGTGAACGAGCATTATCTCGAAGTCGAAACCCCGATGATGCACCCGATTCCCGGCGGCGCGACAGCGAAACCGTTCGTGACCCACCACAACGCCTTGGACATCCCGCTCTACCTGCGCATCGCCCCCGAGCTGTATCTGAAACGCTTGGTGGTCGGCGGTTTAGAGCGCGTGTTTGAAATCAACCGCAGCTTCCGCAACGAAGGCATGTCCGTTCGCCACAACCCCGAATTCACCATGATTGAATTCTACGAAGCCTTCTCCGACTACGAACGCATGATGCAGATGGTGGAAGACATCATCCGCAACGCATCGCGCACGGTAAACGGCACGGCGAAAATCAGCTACAACGGCAAAGAAGTTGATTTAGAAAGCCCGTTCGAACGCCTGACCATTCTTGACGCCATCAAAAAATACAATCCGCACTACACCGACGAGCAGTTGAACGATGCGGAGTGGCTGAAAAAAGAAATCGTCAAACACGGCGAAAGCCTGCCGCCGTCTCCGGGCATCGGCAGCCTGCAACTTGCCCTGTTTGAAGGTTGCGCCGAGAGCAAACTGTGGAACCCGACCTTCATCGTCGATTACCCTGTCGAAGTTTCCCCGTTAGCACGCGCTTCCGATACCAAACAAGGTCTGACCGAACGTTTCGAATTGTTCGTTGTCGGCCGCGAGCTGGCAAACGGCTATTCCGAGTTGAACGACCCTGAAGACCAAGCCGAACGCTTCAAATCACAAGTCGCCCAAAAAGACGCAGGCGACGACGAAGCCATGCACTACGATGCCGACTACATCCGCGCGATGGAATTCGGTCTGCCGCCGACAGGCGGTTGCGGCATCGGCATCGACCGCTTGGTAATGCTGCTGACCGATTCGCAAACCATCCGCGACGTGATTTTGTTCCCACAAATGCGTCCCGAATAAGGTAGGCAGATAATAAAGAAAAGGTCGTCTGAAAACTGGAAAATTGGTTTTCAGACGACCTTTGTCGTTTTTGTACCACTTTGTAACTTTGATTAACCCATATCGATTTCTCATGAAATTCAGAAGAGAATGGGAAATTTCACTTCAGGCGACCCAAACGGATTGAATAGCCAAGATTTACACGGTAAACTTACACAATTAAAAAATTTTATGATTTACTCACTATGAAACCCGCCTTCGACATAAAGTCAGCCCGGCTTGACGTGCTGGCTATTCACCTGCATACCGCAGATCTGACCGAATTAGAAGAGTTTCTACGCCAGCGCGCCGGTCAGTATCAAGAATTGGATATTGTTCCTTTTGTTTTAGACGTACAGGATTTCGACCACCCCGAGTCATTGGACATCGGGGCTATGCTGACCCTTTTTGCCCGTTACGGCATGCAGATTTTAGGGCTGCGCCATGAAAGTGAAAGTTGGTCGTCTTTTGCGGCACGTTATCATTTGGTTTTCAGTCGCAGCGACAAATCCGAGCCGCAACAACCCAAAATCAACCAAGAGCCTGCGCCTGTTCAGGCAACCGTCATCAATAACCCGACCGTCCTCATCAGCACCCCCGTTCGTACCGGACAGCAGGTTTACGCGGAAAACGGCGACCTTATCGTGACCGGTATCGTCAGTGAAGGTGCAGAGCTTATTGCCGATGGAAACATTCACATTTATGCGCCCATGCGCGGCAGGGCGCTGGCTGGCGCGAAAGGCAACACCAACGCGCGCATCTTCATCCACTCCATGCAGGCGGAGTTGGTCTCCGTAGCAGGTATTTACCGCAATTTCGAACAAGACCTGCCTGACCACCTGCACAAAAAAGCCGTACAGGTTTCATTGCAAGACAACCGCCTGGTTATCAGCGCAATCGACACAGATTAACCGTTCCAAGATTTGAAAGGAAATATCGTGACAAAAATCATCGTAGTAACATCAGGTAAAGGCGGCGTAGGTAAAACCACGACTAGCGCCAGCATTGCAGCCGGATTGGCATTGCGCGGCCACAAAACCGCCGTTATCGACTTTGACGTCGGCTTGCGCAACCTCGACCTGATTATGGGTTGCGAACGACGCGTTGTGTATGACCTGATTAACGTCATACAGGGCGAAGCCACACTCAACCAAGCCCTGATTAAAGACAAAAACTGCGAAAACCTCTTCATTCTGCCCGCTTCACAAACCCGCGACAAAGACGCGCTGACTCGTGAAGGCGTCGAAAAAGTCATGCAGGAATTGAGCAGTGACAAAATGGGATTCGAATACATCATCTGCGACTCTCCCGCCGGTATCGAACAAGGCGCACTGATGGCACTCTACTTCGCCGACGAAGCCATCGTTACTACCAACCCCGAAGTATCCAGTGTCCGTGACTCCGACCGCATCTTGGGTATCCTGCAAAGCAAATCCCGCAAAGCGGAACAAGGCGGTACAGTTAAAGAACATCTGCTGATTACCCGCTACTCGCCAGAGCGCGTCAACAAAGGCGAAATGCTGTCCGTGCAAGACATTTGCGACATCCTGCGCATCCCGCTTTTGGGCGTGATTCCCGAATCGCAAAACGTCCTGCAAGCATCCAATGCCGGCGAACCCGTCATCCATCAAAACAGCGTTTCCGCTGCCGAAGCCTACAAAGACGTTATCGCACGCCTCTTGGGTGAAAACCGCGAAATGCGTTTCCTGGAAGCTGAGAAAAAAGGCTTCTTCAAACGACTGTTCGGAGGCTAAGCCATGTCATTAATAGATATGTTGTTCGGCAGAAAGCCGAAAACCGCCGCCGTCGCACGCGACCGCCTGCAAATCATCATTGCCCAAGAACGCGCACAAGAAGGGAAAGCCCCCGATTATCTGCCGACCCTACGCAAAGAATTGCTGGAAGTATTGTCCAAATACGTCAACGTTTCTTTGGACGACATCCGCATTTCCCAAGAAAAGCAGGACGGTATGGATGTTCTCGAATTGAACATCACCCTGCCTGAACAAAAAACGGAACAGAAAAAGGCTTAACACATGACCTTGACCGAATTGCGTTACATCGTAGCCGTCGCGCAGGAGCGTCATTTCGGACGTGCCGCGCGCCGCTGCTTTGTCAGCCAGCCCACCCTTTCCATCGCCATCAAAAAGCTGGAAGAAGAGCTGTCGGTATCCCTGTTTGACCGCAGCAGCAACGACATCATCACCACTGAAGCGGGCGAACGCATCGTTGCCCAAGCCCGCCGCGTGCTGGAAGAAGCCGAGCTGATCAAGCACCTTGCCAGCGAAGAGCAAAACGAATTGGAAGGCGCATTCAAACTCGGTCTGATTTTTACCGTCGCCCCTTACCTTCTGCCCAAGCTCATCATTTCCCTGCGCGAAACCGCGCCGAAAATGCCCCTGATGCTTGAAGAGAACTACACGCACATCCTGACCGAATCGCTCAAACGCGGCGACGTCGATGCCATCGTAGTCGCTGAACCCTTCCAAGAGCCTGGCATTGTTACAGAGCCTTTGTATGACGAGCCTTTCTTCGTCATCGTCCCCAAAGGGCACCATTTCGAAGAACTCGATGCCGTTACCCCGCAAATGCTGGGTGAAGAGCAGGTTTTGTTGCTGACGGAAGGCAACTGTATGCGCGACCAAGTTTTATCAAGCTGTTCCGAGCTTGCCGCCAAGCAGAAAATCCAAGGTCTGACCAACACCCTGCAAGGCAGTTCCATCAACACCATCCGCCACATGGTTGCCAGCGGTCTCGCCATCAGCGTCATGCCCGCTACCGCACTGACCGAAAACGACCATTTACTGTTCAGCATCATACCGTTTTCTGGCTCCGTACCGCACCGCCGCGTCGTTTTGGCATACCGTCGGAACTTCGTCCGCCCCAAAGCACTGACTGCTTTACGGACTGCCATCCTCAATTCCCATCTTCACGGCGTAAGTTTTGTGAAGGAATAAAAGGGTTGGCGTATTGGTGTAAACTGATTGCTGTAAATAATCAAAAAGGTCGTCTGAAAAACATTTTTCAGACGACCTTTTTGTGTCATACGGATGAAAACGGCTTTAGCTGTTTTTCAATCCTAAAACGTCCTGCATATCGTACAAACCGGTTTTGCCGTTTACCCAAACTGCGGCGCGGACGGCACCGGCGGCGAAGGTCATGCGGCTGCTGGCTTTGTGGGTGATTTCGACGCGTTCGCCGTCGGTGGCGAAGAGGGCGGTGTGGTCGCCGACGATGTCGCCTGCGCGGACGGTGGCAAAGCCGATGGTGGATGGATCGCGCGGGCCGGTGTGGCCTTCGCGGCCGTAAACGGCGCATTGTTTGAGGTCGCGGCCGAGCGCGTCGGCAATGACTTCGCCCATGCGCAGGGCGGTGCCGCTGGGGGCATCGACTTTGTGGCGGTGGTGGCCTTCGATGATTTCGATGTCGTAGCCTTCGTTGAGGACGCGGGCGACGGTGTCGAGGATGTGGAAGGTGAGGTTGACGCCGACGCTGAAGTTGGCGGCGAAGACGACGCCTGTTTTTTCGCCTGCGGCTTGGATGGCGGCTTTGCCTGCGTCGTCGAAGCCGGTGGTGCCGATGATGATGTTGACGCCTTTTGCAACGCATTTTTGCAGGTGTTTGAGGGTCGGCTCTGGGCGGGTAAAGTCGATGAGTACGTCGCTTTGGGCGAGGACGGCGTCAACGTCGTCTGAAATGGCGATGCCGGTTTTGATACCGGAAGCGAAACCTGCGTCCAAGCCTAAGACTTCGGAGCCGGAGTGTTCGAGTGCGCCGGAGAGGACGGTGTCGGGATGGTTGTTGACGGCTTCAACCAATACGCGACCCATGCGGCCGTTGACGCCGGCGATGGCGATTTTCAATGCGCTCATGCGTTTTCCTTGTGATTATTGTGCGGTTTGGGCTGCTCTTTGTTCGGCTTGCAGGGTTTCGATGGATTTTTGGATGGCATCGCCTTCTGCGCGGACAAGGACGTCGTTTTCAAAATAAACGGTGAGGTTGCTGCGGTCTTTGATGATGCCGTTGCGGCTGGTATTGAAGGTGTAGTCCCAGCGGTCGGCGTGGAATGCGTCGCGCAGCAGCGGGGTGCCGAGCAGGAGTTGGACTTGGTCGCGGCTCATGCCTGCTTGGAGGGAGACGACGGCGCGGGGATCAAGTTCGTTGCCTTGGATGACTTTGAGTTTGTAAGAGGGGAACAGGGAAACGCGTTCGGCGCTGCATGCGGAAAGTCCGATGAGGGCGGCGAGGGCAAGACAGAGGGTTTTGTTCACAGATATGCCTTTCTGTTCGAATTCGGGTGGAAGGGTATCATTGCTTGAATATTTCGAAAAAGCAAACGATAATCATCTCTTTGATTATAATTTCAGCCAACTATCGTTTGTATGCAAACAGGACTTGTGGTTTTATTGCAAACCGCTATGGTGTAATGGGCTGAAATTGCGTATTATAACGTCTATTACTTTACAGGGATATTGAATATTATGGAAAAATTCAGCAATATTGCGCAATTGAAAGACAGCGGTTTGAAGGTTACCGGTCCGCGTTTGAAAATCTTGGATTTGTTCGAGTCTCATGCTGAAGAGCATTTGAGTGCCGAAGATGTGTACCGTATTTTGCTGGAAGAGGGTGTGGAAATCGGCGTAGCGACGATTTACCGCGTATTGACCCAGTTCGAACAGGCAGGCATTTTGCAGCGCCACCATTTTGAAACCGGCAAGGCGGTTTACGAATTGGACAAAGGCGACCACCACGACCATATCGTCTGCGTGAAATGCGGCGAGGTAACGGAATTCCACAATCCTGAAATCGAGGCCTTGCAAGACAAAATCGCGGAAGAAAACGGCTACCGCATCGTTGACCATGCGCTTTATATGTACGGCGTGTGCGGCGAATGCCAAGCGAAGAGCAAACGCTGATTCCCGTTTTAAAAGATGTTTGATGTTCAGACGACCTCGGATGAGAATTTGGGGTCGTCTGAAATTTTTTGCGGAACATGAACAGCGTACTACTGAGAACTAGAAAATATTTTAGGATTTCCGATGAGTATCCCCTTGCTTTACCCTAATGATTACACTTTCCCCGACCCGTTTTACGCGCTGGAAGAATGCGACGGCTTGGTCGGTATCAGCCGTGATTTGGATACGGGACGGCTGCTGTCGGCGTATCGGCAGGGGATTTTCCCGTGGTTCAGCGAAGACGGCTGGTTTTTTTGGCATACCATAGATCCGCGCGCCGTCATCGTGCCTGAAAATCTGCATATCGGGCGTTCGTTGGCGAAAACCTTGCGCAACAAACCCTATCGGGTAACGGTCAACCAATGTTTCGAAACCGTCATTGCGCATTGCGCCGCCTTTCCGCGCCCCGGTCAGGATGGCACATGGATTGTTCCCGAATTCCAAGCCGCTTATACCGAGCTGCACCGCTTGGGTCATGCGCATTCGTTTGAATGTTTCTATCCCGATGAAACAGGTCGTCTGAAACTGGCGGGCGGCTTTTACGGCGTACAAATCGGACGGGTGTTTTACGGAGAATCCATGTTCGCCCTTGAGCCGGATGCCTCCAAAATCGCCTTCGCGCGAGCCGTTCCGTTTCTTGCCGGATTGGGCATCGAGTTGATTGACTGTCAGCAAGATACCCTGCATATGCATCGTTTCGGTTCGGAACCGATACCGTTTGCCGAATTTCAGACGACCTTGCAACGCTTGAACGCTTTGCCTTTGAAGGAAGCGTTGGGCGCGCGGGTAGTGGGTGGAACGTTGGAATAGCGGCAGGATATAGAGTCGGCTTCGAGTCAGAAGCGAATAGAAAAAGGTCGTCTGAAAACCCAATTTTTGGTTTTTCAGACGACCTTTGGATTATATTAGGCAAGGGTAATACTTGTTTTATAGTGGATTAAAATTGCAATGATACGGCGTTGCCAACGCCCTTATGTACTACCTTGTACACGGCGGACGTTGGCGCCTTGTCTCATTTTTATTTTAATCCACTATATCTTGCAGCAGGATTTTCGTCAAAACAGTTTTTGCGAGTCCAGCAGCAGGGTAACGGGGCCGTCGTTGCACAGGCTGACCTGCATATGCGTTTGGAAGCGGCCGGTTTGTACGTTCAAACCATGTCCGCGCAATAGTTCTGCGGTATGCAGATAGAGCGTTTGCGCCTGTTCGGCAGGGGCGGCTGCCGAGAAAGACGGGCGGCGGCCATTTCGTGCATCGGCATACAATGTGAATTGGGAGACCAGCAGGATTGAGCCGCCGACATCTTTGACGGACAGGTTCAATTTGCCGGCATCGTCTTCGAAAATACGCAGATTGGCGGCTTTGTCGGCAATGTAGCGCGCATCTAATTCGGTATCGTCGTGGGTAACGCCGAGCAATATCATCAATCCGTTATCGATTTCGGCGCAGGTTTCCTTATGATTTCCGTCCAATACATCGACACGGGAACAACTCACTTTTTGAATGACGGCTCGCATAGCGGTTCTTGATCTCTATTTCAAAAGATTGGTTGACGGCAGATTCAAATACAAAAGTGTTTCGACAGCAATGCAGGTAGAAAAGGTCGTCTGAAAAACGTTATGGTTTCAGACGACCTTTAGGTGGATTGCATCAATGCCGCAAAAAGAATCCGGCTTAATTTCCTTTACTTATCCGTTATAGGAAGCTTAAAGGTTATTTGGCAGGTTTGATGTCGGCTTTTTGCAAGAGCGCACGCATAGTGTCGTCAATGCGGGCAGTACTCAGGTCGCGGGCTATGTTGCCTTTGATTTCGTTAAAGGCAGGAACTTTGACATCGCGGCGGTCGTCAACGTAAAACACGGCGTAAGAATTACCGTCTTGCAGCGGTTCGGATGTCGCTTCACCTTTTTTCAGGTCTTTGACTGCTGCGTACAGAGGCGGTGCGGCTTCTTGCAAGTCTTTCAGCGGAACATAAGCTTGAGGAATACCGCCTGCTTTTTTGGCTTCTTCATCAATCGAATATTGTTTCAATACTGCGGCAAAAGCCTTCTTCGCCTTCAAATCGGCAGCAGCTTTTTGTCCGTCGGCTTTAGTTCGGGTAACGATTTCCCCTAGGCGTACTTCCTGACTGCCTTGGTAGAATTTGGCAAATTCATCATAGGATTTTTTAATTTCTTGTTCGTTGACAGGATTTTTGCGCAATACGTCGATGGCCAGAGCTTGTCCGAGCAGGTCGTCTTCAAATGCCGCCCATTCTGTTTTGAAGGACGGTTTTTTGTCCGCACCTTGTTTCTTCGCATCTGCACGGGCTTGTTCGAGGGCTTTTTTGAATTCCGCACTTTGGTCCAGTTTGCGGCGTCTGGCTTCTTGCGCGATAACCGTGCTGATAACTTGGCGGTTGGCCAGCTCTTGTCGCAGTTGTGGAGAATCCTGGATTTGTTTGTTTTCAGCACGCAAGGCGGCAACTTGTCCGTCAATCACGCTGCTGTCGATGGCTTGTCCGTTGACGGTAACCAGAGTTTGGGCAAACAGGCTGCAGGATAGGGCGGCCATAACCAATGCGGCTGTAAAATGGGTTTTTCTCATAATCTTCTCTTTAATTTGAAACACTACGGATAATTCAATGGAAATATTCGTCGGGCGTTGCCGCCTTAATGCTCAAGGCATGGATGAAGCCGCCGGCAAACAGGTCTTGGAGCAGGTTTTGAACCATACGTTGGCGTTCGATACGTTTCATCCCGGTGAAAGCCTCGCTGACGACGGTTACAGCATAATGCCCCCCGCCTTTATTGCCTACGTGTCCTTTGTGCAAATGGCTGTCGTCTTGAAACTCGAATATCTGAGGGTTTAGAGTTTTCAGACGACCTTCTATTGCTGAACGCATATCCATTATTTAAAAACAGCTTTGTAGGGCTTAATCAAAACTTCCTCATATACGCCCGCAGCGACATAAGGATCTTGTTCCGCCCATTCTTGGGCTTCGTCAAGCGATGCGAATTTGGCGACGATAAGGCTGCCGGAGACGCGTTCGGGATTGTCGGGCAGGGGATTCGGTCCGGCTGTCAGAAGGCGCCCTTCGGCTTGCAGAGCCTCCAAACGTTTCAAATGATCAGGACGTGCAGCCATACGGGCTTCATGCACGTCGTCTGCATCAGTGGCCAAAAGCATATAATATTCCATTGCTTAATTCTCCTTCGGTAAATGTTTGCCCAAATAAATACCTTGAGCGATAAAGAAAGCGAACATCAGTCCGGTCGAACCGAACATCTTGTAATTCACCCAATGGCTTTCAAAATGAGTGAATACAAACCAGTTGGCTATGCCCATAAATACGAGAAACGCTACCCAAGCATAGGTCAGATTATTCCAGACGGTATCGGGTAATTCGAGTTCCTTGCCCATTGTCGCCTTAAGTCCGTTTTTCCCGGCAAGGTGGCTGAAAAGCAAAACCAGTGCGCCTATCCAAAACAATACGGACGGTTTCCACATGATGAATCGCGGATCTTTCAGCAGGATGGTCGCCCCGCCGAATACCACGATTAAAACCAATCCGACCCACTGCATCGTATCCAGCTTTTTAAATTTCCAATAGGTAAAGGCCGCCTGCAAAACACCGACTATCAAAGCTACGGCTGTCGCGGCAATCATGTCTTTCGTAACCGTATAAGTCAGAAAAAACAAAATTACCGCCAATAAATCACTCAGAATTTTCATATATAAAAAACAAAAATAAGGAAACCAAACAAACAAACGGCAATCATACAGGCAGCCGCGGTTTTTTGCATTACCGTAAACCTCAAACTTTGGTTTGTTTGATATGCCGACAGTTTGTTGTAAGGTTTTAAAAATGCAAACGGAATGATAAAATAAGTTCCCGATAGATTTGTAAAAAAGAAACACACCGATGCAAACAGCAACGGTTTATGACATTTTTGATAACATAAATGACAGTGTTACTTGGCAGATTAGGGACTTAGACTATATCATAACGTAATATATCGTAATAGACGGTTAAGTACTCGGCAGTACCGCAGGATTCATTTCATAGGGGACAAGTTTTGAAAAAACATTACAAAATCAAACTTATCGCAGCTTCCGTTGCCTTAGCGGTTTCGGTGGGTGCAAGCGCAGGGTTGGGCGGTTTAAATGTTCAATCGCATTTGGGTGAGCCGTTTTCCGGCAACATCACCGTAACCGGAGAAGAAGCACAGGCATTATTTAACGGCGGCAAGGCTTCCGTATCGAATGCCAACCTCAGAACCAGCGTTCACAGAGCGGGCGATCGTGCGGTCATCAATATCCGTTCGGCTAAAGCCATCAAAGACCCTGTGCTGATTTTCCAAGTCAGCACCGGCTCTCAATCTCGAGAATATACCGCAATCATCGATCCGGCTGATTACTCGGTCAAGGGCGACAGTACGCCCCGCGTTCGTCAGGAGCCGCCTCCCGCATATGCTTCCCAGCAGATAGACCGTCAAGCTGCACGCGAACGGATTAACCGTGCGCTGCGTAGTGGAAATGCGTCTGCAGATGTTGCGAATAATACGCGTAAAGAAGGAATCGACAATAAAAAGTCAAAAAATGCCCAAACACAGCCTAAACAGATGCAAAATGCAGCCTCTTCTGTACAGGGCGAGCCGCGTTATGGCAAACGACATTTAGTCAAACAGGGTGAAACCCTGACTGAAATTGCGACCCGTATCCGTCCTCAGGGTATGACGGTCGAGCAGGCAATACAGGCATTGGTAAAAGCCAACCCTAGTGTGTTCATCAATAAAAATGCCGACCATATGTTGGCTGGCAAAGTATTAAATATCCCGACCCAGTTCGATATGAAACAGGCAGCTGCTAAACAGTCTGCCGAGAAGCCTCTTGTGTCTGATAAACAGCAGCCGCAGACCGCAGCAGCATCTAAAGCATCGTCTGAAAAATCAGAAGCTGCCAAAACTAATGCATCTGCGGAAAATAAGGCAGGTGAAAATAAGGCTGGCGAAGAGGCTAAATCAAACAAAGAAGCCAAGCTTGAACAACAACCGGCACAAGTAACCGCTTCCGCTCCACAGGGTGCAACACAAGAACAAGCTGCTTCATCCGTAGGCACTGAGGAAGTATTACAACCCCGCATCGCAGAACAAACCGCTGCAAGTGAAACAGCAAAATCTACACCGGAAGCCCAAGTTGAAGAAGCTTTGGCTGCTCAGCAAAATTCCGCTGCTCAAAGTGAAGCAGTAGAAGAGTCGTCTGAAGATGGCGGATTATGGCGCTGGCTGTTAATCGGCGGCGGTGCGCTGTTGGCATTGTTGCTGTTGCTGAAAGCTTTGGGCAAACGAAAAGCAGCTGCTGTCGCGCCTGTCGTACCTGTTCCTTCTGCAGGATATGACGAAGAAGATGACGACATTAGCTTTGCAGAAACCGTGATAGCCGACGAGGTGAAGCCCGAACAGTTTGTTCAAGCGAAAGTTGTTCCTGAAGAAGAGCCTGACGGACTGTCTATCGAGGATGATTTTGACGACGAAGCTTTCTTTGTGCAGCCCAATGCCGCCAAAGAAGCCGCTGAAGATGAGATCAATATTAATATTGACGATATTGACGATAAGCACGTCGGCATCGTATCCAGCGCAGTTACCGTGGATGAGGAAACGGAAAAACGCCGTGATTTGGATTGGGACTCTGTTGAATCGACAGAAAGCGTCTATGAGCCCGAGCCGGAGAATCCGTATCAACCGGTTTCAGTAGTTATAGAAAGCAGACATCAAGAGGAATCAGTAGTAGAGCCTGATAATACGGCCCATATTCAGCAATTTGATGAGGTCCAATCAAACTTTGACACGTCTTTCCATGACGCTAGTGAAGAAACCAAAGAGGCGGATGCCTCAGTAGGTGAGGAAGAGTATTCTTATACCGAATCCGCCGTTGCGGAAGAAGTTTCTGATTTGGAGTTTGACTACGAAGCCTCCGACGCTTCTGAGGTTCAACAGCAGGAGCAGACTGTTGGCGCAGAAAATGTCAAAGACTTTGAAGAAGCAGAAGAAGGATGGGACTTCTTCTCGGAAAAAACCGAATCCCAGCCTATCGAGCCGCTGCCTGAGTTCACAACATCTGAGCAAACATCGTCTGAAAAATTAAATGGGGACGAGGCTTTAGAGTTTGCTTCCGTTGATACCTCAGCCGATGAAGCCGTAGCCGAAGAGCCTTTTGAAATCAAACAAGATGAAGGCATTACCTTCCAAGAAAGCGACGAAGATTTCGGATTGGCTGATTCCCAAGGTAACGGAGTAGAAGAGACCATCGAATGGGAAAACCTAACAGTTGATGAAGAAGTAAGCAAGTCGGCATTTGACTCAGGCTTTATTTCCGAATCCGTCGGAATGACCGCTCCTTTAGAAGCCAAATACGAATTGGCAAAAATGTATGTCGAAATTGGAGACCCCGGTGCAGCCCGTGAAACTTTGCAAGAGCTGATGGAAGAGGCTACCGGCGATATCTTGGATAAAACCAAAGCCTTGTTGGCAGAGTTAGGCTGATTAATCTGACAATCCCTTTGGGGAAAGAAAAATAAAGATGCCGTTTCTAAAAGCGGCATCTTTTTTATTGCTATACTGTCGGATAAGCAATTTTCGTATGATTTTGTTCGAATATCGAGCCTTCACCGATTATGATGTTTCCTTCTTCAAAGCAGCCCTCAGTTTGCCGTTGGGCATTAATCCTGTCTTATGATGGCAGCCGATTTTACGGCTGGCAAAAACAAGCCGGCGACTTGCCTACTGTTCAGACGACCTTAGAATATGCACTCAGTCAAATTGCGAGTGAAAACATCCGAACCATAGTTGCCGGGCGTACCGACACAGGCGTACACGCCACTGCACAAGTCGTCCATTTCGATACCACAGTAGTCCGTCCCGAGCAGGCATGGGTGCGGGGCGTCAATGCCCATCTTCCCGAAGGTGTGGCTGTATTGTTCGCACAGCAAGTCGCCCCACATTTTCACGCCCGCTTTGACGCATACGGTAGAAGGTATCGTTACCTTTTGGAATCATCTCCCGTCCGTTCCCCGATATTGCAAGGCAGGGTAGGGTGGACGCACCTCAAACTTGATCCTGACAAAATGCAGCAAGCGGCATTATTATTAGAAGGCGAACATGATTTCTCCAGCTTTCGCGCCGCCGAATGCCAAGCAAAATCACCCGTTAAAACCCTATACAGTGCAAAAATCAGCGGTACGCCGCAACTTCTCAAACTGGATTTGCATGGCAATGCCTTTCTACACCATATGGTGCGTAATATTATGGGCGCATTGGTTTATGTCGGTAGTGGTAGACTGAGCGTTTCCGAATTCCAAGCCTTAATCGAAGAACGCAGTCGATTAAAAGCCCCTCCAACTTTTATGCCTGACGGGCTGTATCTGACCGGGGTGGATTATCCGCCCGAGTTCGGCATCATCCGTCCCGAAATGCCCGAATGGCTGTGAGGTTGTCCGAAATACTGTCAAACCTATTCTTCCCTTCAATAAAGAAAATTCTGGTCATTCCCGTGCCGACAAGGATCCAAGCATTGATTTTTAGAAAAATATTCAAAAATTACCGTACTCAAGCTCTTGTATTTCTTTCACATCAAGAATGAGATTTGAAATATCCTGTCTTTATTTTCATACACTATAAAAAGTCGTTTGAAATCTATACGCATTTTTTCAGACGACCTTTGCTCTTTTCGATAGACCAACCCGCAGATAAAGCCTGTACTACGGAGCTGGAATGACAGCTACCGCAGATCGGGAGATATTTATGCCCGACAAACCCTATCAGGGTAAATGCAGGCATGAATACCTGAACGATGTTTCCAGTTTCCTCGCTTGCCTGAATTAGCCAAAAAACAACAGCCAGTCCTAAAAAACTACCGTTCGGGAAATCTGTGTTGTAAAAATGCAAACAATAGGAAAATCGGTATTACCATATGATTTATAAAGGAAATATTTAGAATCTTATGTTGTTGACAGGGTGGTGTGGCGTAAGGGGGGAAGAAGGGGAAGTGAATAAAGTTTGTTTTTTTAGAAAGGAACAATTATAGTGAGAGTCATGGAATCGCTGATTCCAGCGATAATGTAAAGCCTAAGCGGACTCTGTCCGGGTCTGCTTAAGTTATTTCTTCACGATAGAAAAAGGAATACAGCAATGAAAAAATCTCTGATTGCTCTGACTTTGGCAGCTTTGCCTGTTGCAGCTATGGCTGACGTTACCTTGTACGGTCAAGTTAAAGCCGGTGTTGACATTTCCCGAGTTAAAGAAAAAACTACAGTTAACGGTGTAACTACCAGAGATACAACCAAAACTGCTACTGAAATCGCTGACTACGGTTCACGCATCGGTTTCAAAGGTCATGAGCACCTGAGCAACAACCTGAACGCTATTTGGCAAGTAGAGCAAAATACTTCTGTTGCCGGTACTGACAAAGGTTGGGGTACTCGCGAGTCCTTCATCGGTTTGGAAGGCGGCTTCGGTAAAATCCGTGCGGGTAAACTGAATACCCCTCTGAAAGACAGCAGCGACAGCATTGATCCTTGGGAAGCCAGTGATGCAAACGCAGATGTTTTGTCATTAGGCAAACTCGAACGTGTAGAAGATCGTAAAGTGTCTGTACGTTATGATTCACCTGTATTGTCCGGTTTCAGCGCAAGCGTACAATACCAACCGCGTGACAATGCGAATGCCAAAGACAAATATACTCATGAAGTTAAGAGCGGTGAATCTTACCATGCCGGTCTGAATTATGAGAATGCAGGGTTCTTCGGTCGTTACGCCGGTCAATTTGCCAAGTATGACTTGAAAAAAGCCAATCGCGATGATGTTAAGGCAGCCCGTGCAAATAATGACTGGGGTTTAGAAGTTGGTGATGTAACTGGTGTTTCTGTCAAAGACCATCAAACTCATCGTTTGGTTGTCGGTTACGATGCTAACAACGCTTTGTTTGCCGTTGCAGGTCAATACGATGCTTCTAAAAACGTAGACAGCGGCAAGAAAAACGAGCAAACTGAAGTTGCTGCAACTGCCGGTTACCGTATGGGTAATGTAATGCCCCGCGTCTCTTACGCTCACGGCTTCAAAGCTAAAGAAAACGGTGAGAAACAAGGCAACAGCCGATACAACCAAGTAATCGTCGGTGCTGACTACGACTTCTCTAAACGCACTTCTGCCCTGATTTCTGCCGGTTGGTTGAGAGAAGGCAAAGGCGACAACAAATACGAGAAAACTGCTGGTACAGTTGGTCTGCGTCACAAATTCTAATCTGATACGATTAGTCTAAATAAAGAGCCTGCTTTATGCAGGCTCTTTTTGTCTGTTTGGATAAAATGCAGGATACGTCAGTATGCTGGTTTCAGGCCGGTTCTCATTTATGTCTGGCAAAAAGCTCCGTCCATGCTGCCATTTTTGCTTCTCTCTGCACGGAAGTAGCTGTTGAAAATATCCTGTTTATTTTAATCCGTTAAATAAAAGGTCGTCTGAATCCCTGTGTACGCAGGCTTTTCAGACGACCGTTTTTGGGATAAAACTTAATCCATGGGAAAAGCCCAGGCTGCAAACTTTCAGGCAGGCAACCGTAGCGTGGGCTTTGCCCGCGAAATATGGCAGATCAAAAAAATAGGGCTGCAATTTTGTCATTCCTGCGCAGGCGGGAATCCAGGCCTCGGTATTTTGGGAAGATTTCAAGGATGCCGCAACTTCACATTTCTAGATTCCCGCCTGCGCGGGAATGACGGCGGTAGGAGGGAATTTCAGGCGACCTCACCTCAAAAATAATCTGCGGGTAAAGCTCATGCTACGACGGGCCATCCTCATACAAGCGGGACGGGAATGGCGAGTCTAGACTAACCTTTTGCAAAAACCGTACTACTTACCGCATTCGTAGGCTTCGATTTCACCGATTTTCGGTGCGTATCCGCTACCCGTGTCGTGGCGCAAATCCAGCCAAATATCCACCAATGCCCATGCAGCAGGGGTAGCGATGACGTTTTGCCCCATGCACAATACCTGCGCATCGTAGTTTTCTACAGAACCGCGCAAAGTGATTAAATCATGCGCCGTTGCTGCCCGTATGCCGTGGACTTTATTTGCGGCAATCGCCGTACCTACTCCTGTACCGCAAATTAAAATAGCGCGGTCGGCTCTCCCTGCCGCTACCTCTTGCGCCGAAGCAAATGAAAGCTGCGGATAGGTGCCATCCGGTGAGGATAAATCGGTTAGGCTGTCAACTCGCGGATCGTTTTGCAAATGCGCCTTGAGCGCGTTTTTTAATGTTGTTCCGTTGGCGGGGGCGGCGATAATCAAACGCATGGCTTACTCCTTGATGGTTGGAAGGTAAGGGGTTTCCTTTACGAATTTACCGTAATTTATGATATTGCAACAGGGTTTGTTTTTTGTTGGGGGGTGTCGGGCAGGAATTTTCGGCTTACGGGTGGAGCAGGGAGGGTTGATAAACTTGATAAGGCATTGGTGTGAAAAGAATTCGTTGGGTCTTGATTTGCCCCTACGGTATTGCAGCCAAACCTGTCTGAAGGTCGTCTGAAATGCTTATTGCCGTCATTCCCCGTACGGACAGAGATAGGCATGCCAAAATAGCTTTCTTGTTTTCATTCACCTTATTTCGTGGGCGAGGCCCGCGCTACAAACTTTCAGGGCAGACATCGTAGCGTGGGCTTTGCCCACGGGTTGTTTCGATAAAAGGTCGTCTGAAAATTGTACTCCGTTTTTTCAGACGACTGTTTGTAGATAAGAATCAATCCGTGGGCAAACAAGCTGCGGTTGCTTGTTTATTTGGGCATCATCCCCGCGTTGTCAAGAGTTCGGAAAGTTGAAGCGGCAGCAGCTTTGAAGCATTCTCAAAATGCAGAAGCCTGGATTCCCGCCTGCGCGGGAATGACGGTAGCGGAGAGATTTCAGACGACCTTTTATCGAAACAACCCGTGGGCAAAGCCCACGCTACGGTTGTCTGTCCTGTGCAATTTGTAGCGTGGGCTTCGCCCACGAAATAAGGTGAATGAAAACAAGAAAGCTATTTTGGCATGCCTATCTCTGTCCGTACGGGGAATGACGGTAGGTGTCATATCAAAAAATAAATGAATCAGCCGTATTTGTTTTATCTGTCTTGGTTCCCACCAATCAAAAAGGTCGTCTGAAAACCGGAAATTCCCATTTTCAGACGACCTTTTCATGCTTCAGCCCCTATCAAGCGTCAATGTTTTGCGCAATCAGGGCGTTGTTTTCGATGAAGGCGCGGCGCGGTTCGACTTCGTCGCCCATCAGGGTAACGAACACTTCGTCGGCGGCGATGGCGTCTTCGATGCGCACTTTCAACAGACGGCGCACGGCGGGATCCATCGTGGTTTCCCAAAGCTGCTCGGGGTTCATCTCGCCCAAACCTTTGTATCGCTGGATGGACATGCCTTTTTGCGCGTTTTGGAGCAGGATGTTCAGCGCGGTTTCAAAGCTGTCCACATCGTACTCGTTCTCGCCTTTGTAGAGTTTGGCGCCCTCGCCGACCAAGCCTTTGAGCGCGGCTGCGGTTTGAGTGAGGGTTTGGTAAGCCTTGCTGTTGAGGAACTTGGGTTCGATGTAGCTGACCATGACGTTGCCGTGCAGCTTGCGGGTGATTTTGATGAAGCGGTTGCCTTCGTGTCCTTCGATGCGTTCGAGGGCGACTTCTTTTTCGTCGAGCAAACCGGAAAGTTCGGCAACGGCTTTATCGGCGTTTTCAGACGACGTCAAATCAATGGGCGAAGCGTGCAGCATGGCGCGCAGGACGAGTTCGTCCACGAAGCGGCTTTCCTGTTCGATGACAGTTTTCGCCAACAGGAATTGTTTGGCGGTGTCGGCAAGTTCTGCGCCTTCGATGGTGCGGCCGCCTGAAACGATTTTGGCTTTTTCCAAAGCAAGGCCGAGCAGCCATTGGTCTTTTTCAAGCTCGTCTTTGAGGTAACGCTCCTGCTTGCCGTATTTGGCTTTGTAGAGCGGCGGCTGGGCGATGTAGATGTAGCCGCGTTCGACCAGTTCGGGCATTTGGCGGTAGAAGAAGGTCAGGAGCAGGGTGCGGATGTGCGCGCCGTCCACGTCGGCATCGGTCATGATGATGATGCGGTGGTAACGCAGTTTTTCGGGGTTGAACTCTTCTTTGCCGATGCCTGCGCCCAGCGCGGTAATCAGGGTGGCGACCTCTTGGCTGGCGAGCATTTTTTCAAAACGGGCTTTTTCGACGTTCAAGATTTTACCTTTGAGCGGCAAAATGGCTTGGAATTTACGGTCGCGGCCTTGTTTGGCAGAACCGCCTGCGGAATCGCCCTCGACCAGATAAAGCTCTGACAAGGCAGGGTCTTTTTCTTGGCAGTCTGCGAGTTTGCCGGGCAGCCCCAAACCGTCCATCACGCCTTTGCGGCGGGTAATTTCGCGGGCTTTGCGGGCAGCTTCGCGCGCGCGGGCGGCATCGACGATTTTGCTGGTGATGATTTTGGCTTCGTTCGGATTTTCTTCAAGGAAATCGGTCAGTGCTTGGTTGATGACTTCGTTGACGACAGGGCCGATTTCGCTGGAAACCAGTTTGTCTTTGGTTTGGGACGAGAATTTGGGGTCGGGCAGTTTGACGGACAACACGCAGGTCAAACCTTCGCGCATATCGTCGCCGGCGGTTTCAACTTTAGCTTTTTTGGCAACTTCGTTGGCTTCGATGTAGCTGTTGATGGTGCGCGTCATCACTTGGCGCAATGCAGTCAGGTGCGTACCGCCGTCGCGTTGCGGGATGTTGTTGGTAAAGCATTGCACGCTTTCCTGATAGCTGTCGTTCCACTGCATCGCGCATTCGACGCTCATGCCGTCTTTCTCGCCGAACGCGTAGAAGATTTTTTCGTGTAACGGCGTTTTTTTGCGGTTCATGTATTGCACAAAACCCGCCACGCCGCCGGAAAGGGCGAAGCTTTCGTGTTTGCCGTCGCGTTCGTCGGTCAATTCGATGTCCACGCCGTTGTTCAGGAAGGAAAGTTCGCGGATGCGTTTGGCAAGGATGTCGAAGCTGTATTCGACATTGCCGAAGGTTTCAGCGCTGGCGAGAAAGCGTACGGTCGTGCCTTTTTTGTCGGAATCGCCGACCACTCGCAACGGCTCTTCGGTTTCGCCGCGCACGAAGCGGACGAAGTGTTCTTTGCCGTCGCGGTAGATGGTCAGCGTTACCCAGTCGGACAGCGCGTTGACGACGGACACGCCCACGCCGTGCAGGCCGCCGGAGATTTTGTAGCTGTTGTTGTCGAACTTACCGCCCGCGTGCAATACGGTCATGATGACTTCGGCGGCGGAGCGTCCTTCTTTCGGGTGGATGCCGGTGGGCATACCGCGCCCGTTGTCGGCCACGCTGACGGAATTGTCGGCATGGATGGTTACGGTGATTTTGTCGCAATGTCCCGCCAGTGCTTCGTCGATGGCGTTGTCCAATACTTCGAACACCATGTGGTGCAGGCCGCTGCCGTCCTGCGTGTCGCCGATATACATACCGGGGCGTTTGCGTACCGCTTCCAAGCCTTCCAGCACTTGTATGCTGTCGGCGCCGTATTCTTCGTGTTTTTGGTCAGTCATGGTCTTTATCTGTAAGATTTTTTAAAAGAATTTCTGCTGAGGTCGTCTGAACGACAGTTGAACGCACCACCCGGACGGTCAAGCTGTCCGACGGACGGAAATAGACCGTTATTATACCTGATTTTGCTGGAAAATTCAGCGTTTCGGGTGGGTGGAAAGGTCGTCTGAAACCTGTTTGTACTCGGTTTCAGACGACCTTTTTCATATTTTTTCCGTTTTCAACATTCCACCACGCGGACGGATACGGGGACGGCTTTTTTCTGGAGTGTGATGGCGAGTCCGGCAAGCGAGGTTTCTTTGTAGGTGGACTTCATGTCGCGCCCTGTTTGCAGCATGGTTTGGATGACTTCGTCGAGCGAGACTTTTTTGCCCGTGCCGTCTTCCAGCAGGGCGAGGGTGCCGAGTTTGAGGGCTTTTTCGGCGGCGATACCGTTGCGTTCGATGCAGGGGATTTGCACCAGTCCGCCGACGGGGTCGCAGGTCAGCCCCAAATGGTGTTCCATCGCCATTTCGGCGGCGTTTTCCACTTGTTTGGGCGTGCCGCCGATGACTTCGGCGTATGCGCCCGCCGCCATGGAGCAGGCGACGCCGACTTCGCCTTGGCAGCCGACGTCCGCGCCGGAAATGGAGGCGTTGGTTTTGTAGAGGATGCCGATCGCGCCTGCGGTGAGCAGGAAGTTTTCGATGCGCTCTTGTGTGGCGTGCGGGTTGAACTTGCGGAAGTAGTGCAGGACGGCGGGGATGATGCCGGCAGCGCCGTTGGTCGGGGCGGTAACGACGCGTCCGCCGGCGGCGTTTTCTTCATTGACCGCCATGGCGTAAACCATGGGCCAAAGCTGGGTGTTGACGATTTCTGTTTCTCGCAGGGCTTTGAGTTTGGCGGCAAGCTGCGGGGCGCGGCGGCGGACGTTCAAGCCGCCGGGCAGTTCGCCGTCTGCTGCCAGCCCGCGTTTGATGCAGCCTTCCATAACGTCGGCAACGCCGGCAACGCGGCGGCGGATTTCGGCTTCGCTGCAACCGGCAAGCGCGGCTTCGTTTGCCAACACGGCTTCGGAAATGTCGAGCTGGTTCATGCGGCATTGGGCGAGCAGTTCGGCGCAGCTGGTGTAAGGGTAGGGGACTTGGCGCGTTTGTTCGGCTTGTTGGTCAAATTCTTGATCGGTAACGATAAAGCCGCCGCCGACGGAGTAGTAAATTTGTTCTTTGAGTTTGCCGCCGTCTTTGCCGTAGGCGGTGAAATTCAGTCCGTTTGGGTGTTTGGGCAACACTTGGTCGCCGCGTATGTTCAGGTCGCTGTCGGGGTTGAAGCTGATTTCGCGTTCGTTGAGGCGGAGAATGTGTTGCGTGCGGATGCGTTCGAGACGGTCGGGGATGTCGGCGAGGGGGATGTCGTGCGGCAGGCTGCCTTCCAAGCCGAGCAGGAGTGCGTCGAATGTGCCGTGTCCGCGTCCTGTCAGCGCCAGCGAGCCGTAAATGTCGATGACGATGCGTTCGGTTTGCGCGTCCAGCCCCGATTGTTTGAGGTCGTCTGAAAAGGCGGCGGCGGCTTTCATGGGGCCGACGGTATGAGAGCTGGAGGGGCCGATGCCGATTTTGAAAATGTCGAAAATGCTGATCATGATGTTTCCGTTGATTTTGTTGAATTACTTTTTCCGTTTCGCCCGCGGATGCCCCTCGTCGTAAACCTTGGCCAGATGGTCGAAATCCAGCTTGGTGTAAATCTGCGTGGTCGAGAGGTTGCTGTGTCCCAACAGTTCTTGCACAGCGCGGATGTCGCGCGAGGATTGCAAAAGGTGGCTGGCGTAGCTGTGGCGCATCATGTGCGGGGAAATGTGTTGCCCGCTGCCCTGCCGTACCGCCCATGCCTGAAGGCGTTTTTGGATTTGCCGCTGTCCGAGCCGCGTGCCGTTTTTGCCGGTAAAGAGCGCGGTTTCGCCGTCTGCCGCCACGCGTTCGGACAGATAGGCGCGCAAGGCTTTGACACTTTTGCCCGACAGCGGGACTTGTCGCTCTTTCCTGCCTTTGCCGGTTACGCTCACCCAGCCTTCGTCCAGCAACACATCGCCCAAATCCAAGCCGTGTATCTCGCTCAGGCGCAGGCCGCTGCCGTACATCAGTTCAAACAAGGCATGGTCGCGCACTGCCAAACTGTCATCAACGGGCGCACTGTCGAGCATATGGTTTAACTCTTCCTGCGGCAGGGCTTTGGGCAGGCGTTTGGGCAGGCGCGGGGCTTTCAGGTTGAAGGTCGGATCGTTGTCCATCATGCCCGACTGCACGAGCCAGCCGCAATATTGCCGCCACGCCGACAATTTGCGCGCCAGCGTCCGTTCGCTCAAACCTTGTTGCGACAGCCGTTTCAACGCCGCCACAAAATCGTGCCGCTTCAAATCCTGCGCCGTTTCAGACGACCCTTCAGTCAAAAGCCGCACGAGTTCGGTCAAATCGCGCCCGTAGGCAGACAGCGTGTGCGCCGACTTGCCTTGTTGTCCCAACATTTTCAAATAGCCGTCCAAAGACAGTCCGAAATCGCGCGCCAACATTTTCAGGCGACCTCCAACACGGTTTTCAAAGCCTCCGGCAATCGGCACACTTTTTGGCGCGCATAATCGAAACACACCATGCCCGTGCGCACCCGCGCCAGCACCTTGCCGTCCGCAATACGCGTCAGGAGGAACAACAGCGCAAACCCGCCCTTGCCGATATCCTCGACGCCCATTTCCGCCGACAGTTCATCGCCGTAAAAGCCTTGCGCCAAATATTGCACCGCCGCGTCCGCCATAATCAGCCCCGCGCCGCCCGCGTCCGTTTCGCTCCAGCCCAAATCCGCCAGCCAACGCATCCGCACTTCATGGCACAAGCGCAAAACGGCATCGTTCGCCAGATGGCCGCCGTAATTCACATCGCCCACCTGCACGCGCAAGGTCGTCTGAAACAACACCGCATCCACATCCGCCACTGCCAACTTAGCCATCACACACCTCCCGCCGCCGTTTCAGACGACCCCGAAAACAAACCGTTATTATAAACCATGTCAGACAAATACCGACCGCACCGTTTGCCCGCCGCAGTTGCCCAAAATCTCATTAATATATAAAACTGATGTAGCCCTGTGTAGTTTTTTAATAAGAAAAACATTATAATTTCCCACATCACCATCCCGCTACCTCACCAAGGAGATTTAAATGGCACTCGTATCCATGCGCCAACTGCTCGACCATGCCGCCGAAAACAGCTACGGCCTGCCCGCATTCAACGTCAACAACCTCGAACAAATGCGCGCCATCATGGAAGCCGCAGACCAAGTCAACGCTCCCGTTATCGTTCAAGCATCCGCCGGCGCGCGCAAATATGCAGGCGCGCCGTTTTTACGCCACCTGATTTTGGCGGCCGTCGAAGAATTCCCGCACATCCCCGTCGTCATGCACCAAGACCACGGCGCATCGCCCGACGTGTGCCAACGCTCCATCCAACTGGGCTTCTCCTCCGTCATGATGGACGGCTCGCTGCTCGAAGACGGCAAAACCCCGTCCACCTATGAATACAACGTCAACGCCACCCGTACCGTCGTTAACTTCTCCCACGCCTGCGGCGTATCCGTCGAAGGCGAAATCGGCGTCTTGGGCAACCTCGAAACCGGCGAAGCCGGCGAAGAAGACGGCGTAGGCGCGGCAGGCAAACTCTCCCACGATCAAATGCTGACCAGCGTCGAAGATGCCGTACGCTTCGTCAAAGACACCGGCGTGGACGCGCTCGCCATCGCCGTCGGCACCAGCCACGGCGCGTACAAATTCACCCGTCCGCCCACCGGCGACGTATTGCGCATCGACCGCATCAAAGAAATCCACCAAGCCCTGCCCAACACCCACATCGTCATGCACGGCTCCAGCTCCGTTCCGCAAGAATGGCTGAAAGTCATCAACGAATACGGCGGCAAAATCGGCGAAACCTACGGCGTACCCGTAGAAGAAATCGTCGAAGGCATCAAACACGGCGTGCGCAAAGTCAATATTGACACCGACCTGCGCCTCGCCTCCACCGGCGCCATCCGCCGCTTCATGGCAGAAAACCCGTCCGAATTCGACCCGCGCAAATACCTGAGCAAAACCGTCGAAGCCATGAAACAAATCTGTCTCGACCGTTACCTCGCATTCGGCTGCGAAGGGCAGGCAGGCAAAATCAAACCCGTTTCCCTTGAAAAAATGGCAAACCGCTACGCCAAAGGCGAGCTGAACCAAATCATCAAATAAACAACGGGACAATCCAACGGGCGGCCATCCAAGCCGCCCGTTTTGTTTTGAAGGGGGTATGGGTTAAGTGCAAACCCGTACGGCACTGCACTGCCCGCTCTGATTTAAATTTAATACGCCGGCTTTCCAAACCAGATAAAAGGTCGTCTGAAAACGGCTTCAGGTTGAACACAACCAGCGGCATTTGTTTTCAGACGACCTTGTTTGCCGAAGAGGCGAACTTTTCCTATTCCCTGTCTAGCGTGGGATTCGATGACGGGCGGCGATTATTTGTCGCCAAGTCCTAAAGGATGATCTGATAATGCCGTCATTCCTGCGCAGTCGGCAAAGGTGGCTGACAAATGTCCTGTTTTCATTTTGGCTTGCGATTTTTTTTACTTTAATGCACCTGATGAACAGCAGGTTGAACCCGAAAAACAAAACCCTGCGCATGAAAGGCAGGGTTTGGGGTTTATCGGCAAATCTACACCTTGCTTTTGAGGATTTTGCGGATGGCGGAAAGCTGGCGGCGGCTGACGGGCAGGGGTTTGGGGATGTCCAATATCTGCGCGCCCCAGGCGGAATCGCTGTCATCGTCGTCGTCCAACCGTATCAGGTAGTCTAATGTGTGGCGGAAGGCGAGGGCGTTGCGGTGGAGACGGATGATTTTTTCGCCCAACAATTCTTCCCAGTAGACCAAGGTTTTGGGCAGTTCGTAGCTTTGTCTGTCGCCGGTAACCAGAAAGACGGTTTTGTGTTCCGCCATCAGATAACGCGCCTGCTGCCACGGGATTTCGATCATGCGGTCGCGGCTGAAGACTTGGAAATGGGTAAAGTCGTCGGCTTTTTCGCGGTATTTTTCGCTGACCCGGTCCAATGCCGCTTGTAGGCGGGTTGAGCGGATGGGTTTGAGCAGGTAGTCGGCTGCCGCCAGTTCGAAGGCGCGCAAGGCATGTTCTTCGTAGGCGGTGGTGAAGATGATTTCGGGCTGGCGTTTGGCGACACGCTTGATGCGTTCGACCAGCTCGAGTCCGGTAATTTCGGGCAGTCCGATGTCGGCAAATACGATATCGACTTCGTGCATACTCAACCAGTCCAAAGCGGGCTGAGCGTGGTGGAATACGTTGAGGATGACGACGTTGCACTCTTCCAGCAAGATGCGCAGGCGTTCTGCGGCGAGCACTTCGTCTTCAACAATAATGACACTTAACATAATGATTTTCTTTTGTTATTTTTAAGTTTGACTGTCGGGTGAAAAGTCGGCACGGATGGCCGTCTTCCCGTTATGCATTTGGTTACGGCGATTATAGTAAATATGAAGTATTAATGTGCGTGTTATGTAAAAAAATAATTACATTCGAATAATATCTCGAGTAATTTGTTGCAATCTCGCCAATCTACTCCGTAACTATATCATGTATCGGTATTTTATGCGGCTGCCAGTGTTCTATCGCCCAAGATAAAAGTGCCTGCGGGCGGGAAACTTCGGGTGCGGGCGGAAGGTTGAGGTATTGCAGGACTTGGCGGAGCAATTGTTCTTTATGGTTTTCGTCCAAGGCGGGGGCAAGCGTCTGCTTTGACCATTTCTGCCCGTGTTTGTTGACCAAAAGCGGGAGATGGGCGTAATGCGGAGTAGCGAAGCCGAGGCAGCGTTGCAGGTAGATTTGGCGCGGGGTAGAAACGAGCAGGTCTTGCCCGCGCACGATGTGTGTGATGCCTTGGTCGGCATCGTCGGCAACGACGGCAAGCTGGTACGCCCAAAATCCGTCGGCACGCAAGAGGACGAAGTCGCCGATGTCGCGGGCGAGGTTTTGGGCGTAATGTCCGACTATACCGTCGTCAAAACCGATGGTTTCGTCGTTGACGCGGATGCGCCATGCGGGCGGTTTGTCGGTGTGCGGGCGGTCTTCGGGGCGGCGGCAGCGTCCGTTGTAAACGAATCCGTCGGCACCTTGGGCGGCGGCCGCCTGCCAGTCTTTGCGGCTGCAATAACAGGGATAGAGCAGGCCTTTTTCTTTCAGACGACCCAAGGCGTCTCTGTACAGCGAATGGCGGCGGCTCTGCCAAACGACTTCGCCGTCCCATTCGAAACCGAAGGCTTCGAGCGTGTGCAGGATATGCGCGGCGGCACCGGGCATTTCGCGCGGCGGGTCGAGGTCTTCCATACGGACCAGCCATTTGCCCCGGTTTGCGCGCGCATCGGCGTAGGATGCAAGCGCGGTCAGCAGCGAGCCGATGTGGAGCAGGCCGGTGGGGCTGGGGGCGAAGCGTCCGATATAGTCGGTTGGTAGGAGTGCCGTCATGGTTTTGGGATTGGAGCGGGTTGTTGGGAATCGGTTTGGGTGGGACTTGCCGTGTCCGTTTTGACTGCGTTGCGGCAGGGTTTTCAGACGACCTTTGGGGATGGGTCGTCTGAAAACGGGCAAACTATACCAAGCAACTGCTTCTGCGGGCAATGTTATAATGCCGTTTCAACACATTACGGACAGATTCCATGCTCATCGATATTTCACGTCCCATTCTTGCCGTCGATACCGGTACCTCTTTTCTCTCACTCGCTTTGCGTGCGGACGGCGAGGTGCGCCTGTATCATGAAAACGTCGGTACGCGCCAGTCAGAACTCATCCTGCCGCAGATTTGCGTGTTGTTCGAACAGGCGGGTATAGGCGCGTCGGATTTGGGCGGCATCGTTTATGCGCAAGGACCGGGCGCGTTCACCGGATTGCGTATCGGGGCGGGTGTCGTGCAGGGTTTGGCAACCCCTTTCGACACACCCGTTATCGGCGTGCCGAGTTTGGATGCGGCGGCTTATCTGGTTCCCGACTGCCCTTGCGTATTGGCGGCGACCGATGCGCGTATGGGCGAAGTGTTTTATGCGTGGTTTGACACGCAATCCCATACGCGTTTGGGCGATTATCATGTCGGCAAGGCTTCGGAAATCGTTTTGCCGCAAGGACAAACCTTCGGAGCGGGTGTGGGCAACGCCTTTGCCTTGGCTGACAAGCCGCCTTTCGACGGCATGCCGTCCATGCCGACTGCCGCCGATTTTCTCGAGCTGGCACTGAGCGGGCGTTATCCGGCGGCAGACGCCGCACATGCCGAATTGTTATACGTCCGCGACAAGATCGCCCTGACGGCGAAAGAGCAGGCGGAAAGGAAGGCGAAACCATGAACATCCGTCCAGCAAGCTCTGATGACTGTGCCGCCCTGACCGCAATCGATGCGGCGGGCAATCCCTCGCCTTGGTCGGAGCGGCAGTTTCTCGAAGCGGTAGCAAATCCTGCCGATACCGTTTGCGTCTGCGAACGCGGAGGCGAAATCTGCGGTTTTGCCGTCTGGCGCGAAATCTGCGGCGAGTCCGAGTTGCACCTGATTGCCGCCGCCCCGGTGTACCGCCTACAAGGCATCGCCTCAAAACTTTTGGCATATTGGTTTCAGACGACCTCAAGTCAAGGCGTATCTCGCCTGTTGTTGGAAGTTCGCGCAGGCAATGCCGCCGCCATCGGCCTCTACCGCAAATACGGTTTTATCGAAACAGGCCGGCGGAAAAATTATTACCCCCTGCCCGAGGGCGGATATGAAGACGCAATTTTGATGGAAAAACCATGTTAAGCAGCCGTTACCTCCATTTGCACGAAGCCTTGGGACTGGGGCCGATGTGGCTCAAGCGCGGGGCAAAAACCATTCCCGCTGCTTTGACCGCTCCCAAAACCGCTATGCCCAAACCCGCGGCAGCGTCGGTTCAGACTCCCATCCCCCGTCAGGAACGCACTCTGTCGGCAGGGGCGCATCAGGCGCGTCTGTCGGCAATGGCAGCCGTACACGGCGGAAACCAACAGGACGTACCCGAGCGCGAAATGCCATCCCAGCAAACCGCGGCTGTCGAAGCGGCCCGTCAGCCCGACGCGAAACCCAAGCAGGAAACGCCTGCGGACAAACAAACCCGCAGCATCCAAAACACGGCAGATTTGCCTGCCGCTCCGCACCATTCAGACGACCTCCCGCGCCTGTCCGCCACAGTCAAAACCGCGCACCTGATGGTGGTCAGCATCTGCCCTTCGACCGAAGATACGCTGCACGGCGAATTGTTCCACGGCGAAACCGGCGTCCTGCTGGACAATATGCTCGCCGCCATCCGACTCAGCCCGCAGCAGGCGCACAAAACCAGTTGGGTGAAAGCCGCTCCCGTGTTCAGCCCACATCCCTCGGAAGCGCAAATCCACGCCGAATTGCCTGCACTGAAGCATGAATTGGAATCGTCCCAAGCCCGTGCGGTATTGTTTTTAGGTCAGGTTTTCGAACAGAAAGAAATGATGGCGGTCATGGACGAATTGTGCGGCGGCATACCGTATTTCACCATCCCGCACCCCGCCCGCCTGCTGCGCCAACCGCGCCTGAAGGCATATGCCTGGCAGGTACTGAAGAAAGCGGCGGCTGTGTTGTAGGGTTGATTGGAACAAAGGTCGTCTGAAACTTGGGAATAGGGTTTCAGACGACCTTTTTGCATTTTTTCAGCGGAGACGCTTTGCGGACGATACACGCGCTGAGATGATGGTAAAGATTACATTCCGTCATTCCCGCGCAGGCGGGAATCCACTGGAAGCCCTATGCAACAGGTGTTTGCAAAACAGCCGGCCGTAGCGTGGGCTTTGCCCACGGGTTGTTTTTTTGAAAAAACAAAGGTCATCTGAAAGCCTGCGCACAGGTTTCAGACGACCTTTTATATTTTCGCGGGCATAGCCCACGCTACCAGTTGAAAACTGCTGGAAATATCGTTCTTTTCGATCGTGTTTCCATTGATGTGGTGCAGGCTGCGCCCACAAACTGAGTTTACTGACGCACAAGGTCATCTGAAAACCGAAACTTAAAATCTGTCCTTACGAGCGGTAGTCGGCGTTGATGGAGACGTAGTCGTGCGACAGGTCGCAGGTATAGACGGTGGCGGCGGCTTGTCCGCGGTGGAGTTTGATGCGGACGGTGATTTCGTCTTTCGCCATCACTGCCTGCCCTTGTTCTTCGGTGTAGCTTGCGGCGCGGCCGCCGTTTTCGGCAACCAATACTTCGTCCAGATACATTTCGACGGTGTCGGTGTCCAAATCGGCGATGCCTGCGTAACCGATGGCGGCGAGCAGTCTGCCGAGGTTGGGGTCGGAGGCGAAGAAGGCGGTTTTGACCAGCGGCGAGTGGGCGACGGCGTAGGCGGCTTGGCGGGCTTCGTCGCGGGTTTTGGCGTTTTCGACGCGGACGGTGATGAATTTGGTCGCGCCTTCGCCATCGCGGACGATGGCTTGGGCAAGCTCGAGGGCGAGGCTGCCGAGCAGGTCTTTGAGCTGTTTGTAGCGCGGATCGGCGATGTTGTCGATTTCGCTTTGGCTGTTTTTGCCGGTGGCGATGATGACGAAGCTGTCGTTGGTGCTGGTGTCGCCGTCAACGGTGATGGTGTTGAAGGTTTCGTCGGCGATTTCTTGAGTCATCAACTGGAGGATGGGTTGGGAAACTTTGGCATCGGTGGCGATGAAGGAGAGCATGGTTGCCATGTTGGGATGGATCATGCCGGAGCCTTTGGCGATGCCGGTGGCGCGGACGGTGTGTTTTTCGCCGACGCTGCCTTCGCGCGAGGCGGATTTGGGCACGGTGTCTGTGGTCATGATGGCGCGTGCGGCGTCTGCCCAGTCTGCGGGCTGCATTTTGGGCAGGGCGGCGACGATTTTGCCGACGGGCAATGGTTCGAGGATGACGCCTGTGGAGAAGGGAAGGACTTGGGAGGGTTTGCAGCCGGTTTGTTCGGCGGTGGCGGCGCAGGTTTCGATGGCGTCGATTCTGCCTTGCGCGCCTGTGCCTGCGTTGGCGTTGCCGGTGTTGATGATGATGGCGCGCACGCCGTCTTCGTCGAAGAGGTGTGATTTGGCGATGTGGACGGGGGCGGCGCAGAAGCGGTTGGTGGTGAAGACGGCACCGACGGTGTTGCCGCCGGAAAATACCATCAGGGTCAGGTCGGCGCGGTCGGTTTGTTTGATGCCTGCGCGGGCGGTGAAGAGTTGGATGCCGTCGATGTTCAGCAGTTGGTCTGCGGTTTTTTCTATAAGGTTGACTGCCATTTTGCTGCTCCTTTGTTTGGGGTTGTTGTTGATTTGGTTTTCAGACGACCTTTTGGTTCATCGAGGGTCGTCTGAAAAGTGTTCAGAATCCTAATACTGGGATGATAATCGGGGCGATGGCGGCGGTCAGTACGCCGTTGAGGGTCAGTCCCAGCCCTGCGTATGCCGCCATGCGCCGGCTGCGTTCAAGCGAGGCGGCGATGCCCATGGCGTGTGAGGCGGTGCCGAGCGACATGCCGATCGACGAGGGCATGACGACGGTGTTTTTAAGTACGGTATAACCGGCTATCTGCCCAACCAGCCCGGCGACAATGACGGTGGCGGCGGTGATGGCGGGGATGCCGCCTATGGTGCGGGTGATTTCAATGGCGATGGGGTTGGTCACGGATTTGGCGGCGAGCGAGAGGACGACTTCGCGATCCGCGCCCAGCCATTTGGCGAAATACATGCCCGTGATGATGCCGGTAACGCTGCCGGCGAGCTGCGAGACGATAACAGGCAGCCACTGGCTGAAGATTTTTTGACGGTTTTGATAGAGCGGAACGGCGAGCGCGACGACGGCGGGCTTGAGCCAGAAGTCGATAAACTGCGCGGCATCGTGGTACACGGCATAATCGATGTCGAGGATTTTGAGGTAGGCAATCAGGGTAACGGTGCTGATTAAGACGGGGTTGAGCAGCAGATAGCCCGTCCGCGCGCGGAGGATGAGTGCCAATGCGTAAACCGCCAGCGTCAGGAAAAGCAGGACGCTGGGCTGTTGCCACAGGGAAAGGATGCCGTCCATCAGATTTTCTCCCGTATCCATTGGTGTACCTTACCTGTAACCAACAGGACGCACACGGTGCTGGCGGCGGCGGAGACGAGTATCGACAGCCAACTGTCGGCAATCAAATCCAAATAGCTGATGACAGCGACGCAAGGCGGTACGAGGAAAAGCGTCAGGTTTGACATCAGCGCGTCGGTAAGCTGCTGCAACCACTCGGCTTTCACCCACCCCGCCTGAAGCATGGCAAACAAAATGCCCATGCCGATAATGCTGCCGGGCAGCTTGATGCCCGTAAGGTAGGCGGCGGCTTCGCCGAGCGCGAGGCAGCCGAGCAGGACGAGCAAGGCGCGGATGGTGTGCATGGGTCGGGTTTCCTCTATGGTTTGCCGCTTTGCAGACGGGCAGTTTATGAATCTTTGTTAATAATTGAATCATAACGCCCTTGGGGTCGTCTGAAAACCCGTTTGCCGGTTTGATTTTGCACCGGCCGCGTTTTCAGACGACCTCGCGCATGACGCAGGCGGCGCAGTCCATTAAAATCCCCGTTTCAGACGACCTTGAAAGAAAGAATGACATGTATCACGCATTCGGCGGCGCAACAGGCGTCCGCAACCTGACCGACCGCTTTTACGACTTGATGGAACTCGAGCCGCAATACCGCGCCCTGCGCCAGATGCACGGCGAAGACATGACACTGATTCGCGAAAAACTCTACGAATTTTTCAGCGGCTGGCTCGGCGGCCCGCCCTTGTTCGAGCAGAAATACGGCCATCCCATGCTGCGGGCGCGGCATATGCCCTTTGCCGTGAATATGCAAGTGCGCGACGAATGGATCGCCTGCTTTGCCCAAGCCATGAACGAACTGGAAATCAGCAAAGACCTCGCCGAGCCCGTCCTTATCCGCATTTTTGCGATGGCGGACTGGATGCGCAACCAAAACGAAGAAGGCGTAGAACCGCCCATGCCGCCGATGGCGGTCGATCCCGCAATCCGCATTCCCGAACTGAAAAACGTCTTAAAGCAATACGGCGTGGACGGTTATTTTGAAGCTTGAGGTCGTCTGAAAAGTATTTTTTTCGGGCGGGATATTCGTATTCTGCAAAATTAAAATATCTGATTCTATCGATTGACTGTTGTGGTAATTTTGAAATGTCGGATTCAGGAATTCGACCTACGGAACTACAACAAAGTTGTAATGCTTACCGTACATTGGATTAAGTAGGATAATGAAGCCTTTCCCAAGGTCGTCTGAAATACATAGACAAACCCAAAAACATTCTGAATAAAAAAGGATTTTAAGATGAACACATGGTTGAAAAAAATGATGGTTGCTTTGCTGGCTTTGGGCATAGGGCAAGCAGCTTGGGTTGATGATGTGCCAAATTTTAAGAAAATGCTTCAAGCTGCGGAGCAAGGGAATGCATACGCCCAAAATAATTTGGGTTGGATGTATTACAAAGGCGAAGGAGTTCGTCAGGATTATAAACAGGCAGTGCAGTGGTATCGCAAGGCGGCAGAACAAGGGAATGCTCAAGCTCAATATAGTTTGGGCGTGATGTATGAACAAGGGCAAGGAGTGCGCCAAGACGATGCCGAAGCGGTCAAATGGTATCGGCAGGCGGCGGATCAGGGGTTGGCCCAAGCCCAATTCAATTTGGGCGGGATGTATGAAAATGGACAAGGCGTGCGCCAGGATGATGCTGAAGCGGTCAAATGGTATCGGCAGGCGGCGGATCAGGGGTTAGCCCAAGCCCAATTCAATTTGGGCGGGATGTATGAAACCGGGCGCGGCGTGCGCCAGGATGATGCCGAAGCAGTCAAATGGTATCGGCAGGCGGCAGAACAGGGAAATGCAGCAGCCCAATATAATTTGGGCGTGATGTATGACGAAGGACAAGGCGTGCGCCAAGACGATGCCGAAGCGGTCAGATGGTATCGGCAGGCGGCGGAACAGGGGGTAGCCCAAGCTCAATTCAATTTGGGCGTGATGTATGAAAATGGGCAAGGCGTGCGCCAAGACGATGCTGAAGTGGTCAAATGGTTCCGTAAGGCGGCGGAGCAAGGGTTAGTCGAAGCTCAATACAATTTGGGCGTGATGTATGCCGAAGGACGCGGCGTGCGCCGGGATGATGCCGAAGCGGTCAAATGGTTTCGGCAGGCGGCAGCGCAGGGTTTAGCCCAAGCCCAATTCAATTTGGGCGTGTTGTATGAAAATGGACAAGGCGTGCGCCGGGATGATGCCGAAGCGGTCAAATGGTATCGGCAGGCGGCAGCACAGGGGTTAGCCAAAGCCCAATCCAATTTGGGCGTAATGTATTACAAAGGGCACGGCGTGCGCCAAGATCTTGCGCTCGCTCAAGAATGGCTTGGCAAGGCGTGTCAAAACGGAGACCAAAACGGCTGCGACAATTACCAACGCCTGAAGGCGGGTTATTAATCGGTTCGCAATGCCGTCTGAAAGCGGTTTAGGCAGGGGGCGGACATCTCCCCGCTCAATATGATTTGTTTTAGGACAAAACCAAAATGACTTTCCAAGATAAAAAAATCCTCGTCGCCGGACTCGGCGGTACGGGCATTTCCATGATTGCCTACCTGCGCAAAAACGGCGCGGAGGTGGCCGCTTATGATGCGGAGTTGAAACCGGAGCGCGTGTCGCAAATCGGTAAGATGTTTGACGGGCTGGTGTTTTACACGGGTCGTCTGAAAGATGCGCTCTCCAACGGCTTCGATATTCTGGCGCTCAGTCCGGGCATCAGTGAGCGTCAGCCGGATATCGAGGCGTTCAAGCAAAACGGCGGGCGTGTGTTGGGCGACATTGAATTGTTGGCGGACATTGTGAACCGCCGTGGCGACAAGGTGATTGCGATTACCGGCAGCAACGGCAAAACCACGGTAACGAGCCTGGTCGGCTATCTTTGCATCAAGTGCGGGCTGGATACCGTCATCGCGGGCAATATCGGCACGCCGGTTTTGGAAGCGGAATTGCAGCGCGAAGGTAAAAAGGCGGACGTGTGGGTGTTGGAGCTTTCCAGCTTCCAACTGGAAAACACCGAAAGCCTGCGCCCGACTGCGGCGACGGTGCTGAACATTTCCGAAGACCATCTCGACCGCTACGACGATTTGCTCGACTACGCGCATACCAAAGCCAAGATTTTCCGTGGCGATGGCGTGCAGGTTTTGAATGCGGACGACGTGTTCTGCCGCGCCATGAAGCGTGCCGGGCGCGAGGTGAAATGGTTTTCGTTGGAACACGAAGCCGATTTTTGGTTGGATAAGGAAGGTCGCACCACGGGCGGGCTTCGCACTCTGAAACAGGGCAATGAAGATTTGATTGCCACGCAAGACATTCCGTTGCAAGGCCTGCACAACGCCGCTAACGTGATGGCTGCCGTTGCCTTGTGCGAAGCCGTCGGTTTGCCGCGCGAAGCATTGCTCGAACACGTTAAAACCTTCCAAGGCCTGCCGCACCGCGTCGAAAAAATCGGCGAGAAAAACGGCGTGGTGTTTATCGACGACAGCAAAGGCACGAACGTCGGCGCGACCGCCGCCGCGATTGCCGGTTTGCAAAATCCGCTCTTCGTGATTTTGGGTGGTATGGGTAAAGGGCAGGACTTCACGCCTCTGCGCGACGCGCTTGCCGGCAAGGCAAAAGGCGTGTTCCTGATCGGCGTCGATGCGCCGCAAATCCGCCGCGATTTGGACGGCTGCGATCTGGATATGACCGACTGCGCCACTTTGGAAGAAGCGGTTCAGACGGCATACGCCCAAGCCGAAGCGGGCGATATCGTGCTGCTCAGCCCCGCCTGCGCGAGCTTTGATATGTTCAAAGGCTATGCGCACCGTTCGGAAGTGTTTATCGAAGCGTTTAAGGCTTTGTAAGGTCGTCTGAAAGATGAAAAGAGGGTTGGTTTTACCGTAAACCTTGTGCGCCATTGCCTCAAAGGTCGTCTGAAAACGTCAAGTCGGTTTCAGACGACCTTTTTGCAGCAACGGCAAACTTGTTTCTTTACTTTATACGGTGCTACTGTTTCTTATAGTGGATTAAATTTAAATCAGGACAAGGCGACGAAGCCGCAGACAGTACAGATAGTACGGCAAGGCGAGGCAACGCCGTACTGGTTTAAATTTAATCCACTATAAAAATTGCCTATGCGGGCAAACGGCGAAGCGGCGGGCAGTCATGCCTGACCGACAAAACGTGTGTTGATCAATCCGAAAGGAAAACCCATGAATTTTCAAGACTACATCCGTTACGATGCCGTCGGTTTGGCAGAACTGATCCGCAAAAAAGAAGTCTCCGCCGATGAAGTGTTGCAAGCTGCTTTAAACCGCTTGGACGAAGTCAATCCCAAGCTCAATCTATTGGCGCACGATTTGCGCGAACGCGCGGCGGCGTGGCAGGGGTCGTCTGAAAATGCCGATACGCCGCTGGCGGGCGTGCCGTTTTTGCTCAAAGACCTGCTGGCGGATTGGGAAGGCGCGCCGACATGGTCGGGTTCGCGCATGATGCAGCATTACATTGCCAAGCAAAACAGCGATTTGACCCAAGCCTATCTCGATGCGGGGCTGCGCGTGTTCGGCAAAACCACCACGCCCGAATGGGGCGCGTATCCCGTTACCGAAACCGAAATCTACGGCATCACGCGCAATCCGTGGCATTTGGATTACACCGCAGGCGGCAGCAGCGGGGGCGCGGCGGCGGCAGTGGCTTCGGGCGTCGTCCCCGCAGCGCACGGCAGCGACGGCGGCGGCTCCATCCGCTTGCCCGCGCACAACTGCGGCGTGTTCGGGCTGAAACCCACGCGCGGCCGCAGCAGTTACGCACCGAACGCATCGGAGGCGTGGCAAGGTTTGGTATGCGATCATGTGTTGACCCGCAGCGTGCGCGACAGCGCGGTTTTGCTGGACATCGCCGCCAAAACCCAAGCCCGCGCCCTATATGCCTGCCCGCCGCCGCCCGAAAATGGTTTTGCAGACAGCCTGAAACAAGAAGCAGGTCGTCTGAAAATCGCTTTTTGGAAACAGACATGGTTTGGCGGCGGCAACGACGAAGGCACGGAAGCCGCGTTCGCCCATAGTTTGAAACTGATGCAAGACGCGGGACACGAATTGGAAGAAGCCACGCCCGATTTTGCGCCGCCCGAACAGCTCAACCGAGCCGCCCGCATCATCGTCATGGGCGAAACGGCAAAACTGTTCTACCAATATCAATATGAAACCGGACAAAAACTGCCGCACCACCTGCTTGAGCCGACAACGTGGGCAATGATTGTGCAGGGGCGGCAAATCAGCGCGGGCGAAATGGCATGGGCGCGCGACGTGATGCTGGCGCAGGAACGTGCCGCCAAAGCATTTTTTACGCGCTACGACGTGTTGATGACGCCCGTCTGCCCGCGCACCACGCCGAAAATCGGCGAGCTGATGCCGCCACCCGCCGCGCAAAAAGCCATGCGCCTGCCGTTCGGCACGCTGCGTTTGGGTTTTCTGTTGAAAAACAACCCGTTTTTAGAAAAAGAAGCCGCTGCAACGCTGCAATACGTCGGCTATACATCGCCGCTGAACATGAGCGGCAACCCCGCCATGAGCGTGCCGCTTTACCGGCATAACGGGCTGCCCGTCGGCACCCAGTTCGCCGCCGCACACGGGCGCGAAGACACGCTGCTTAGCCTCGCTGCGCAGTTGGAACAGATACAGCCGTGGGCGGAAATACCGCAGTTGGTTTAGGGGGTGCATTGGATAAAAAGCGGTCTATTTGATCGAAGAAAAGATTCATAAAAGGTCGTCTGAAAACATAAAAACGTTTTCAGACGACCTTTTTTGGGTATCAAAGGGTAGGGGAGGGCGCAAAGAATGCCGGAATCCGACTGTCTTTAAAGAATCTGAATTGTTGCTTTGCCAAGAAACCTTTAGAATGACGTTTTTCTGATTTTCGATATTTTCAGACGACCCGTATATCCAAAAGGTCGTCTGAAACGTTTGTTCCGTAACGGATGTTTGTTCATGATTAGTCTTTCCAAAATTCTCGACCGCCCGATTTCCCGCAGCGGTCAGAAATTCGATACATCGCTTTTGTGGATGACGGTGTTGATGACCGTGTTCAGCCTGGTGATGATTTATTCCGCTTCGATTGCTTACGCGGCGGCGGAGGGCGGTACGCAGTTTTCTTTTGTCGGCAAGCAGGCTTTGTTTGTCGCGGTCGGTGTTTCTGTGTGCATCGGCCTGTCTTTTATCAGCATAAACACTTGGAAAAAGCTTATGCCCTGGTATTTCGGCTTCTCGGGGCTTTTGCTGCTGCTGGTTTTGTTTTTGGGGCGGGAGATTAACGGGGCAACCCGCTGGATTCACGCGGGACCGGTCAATATCCAGCCGACGGAGTTGTTCAAGCTTGCCGTCGTTTTGTATTTGTCCAGCCTGTTCACGCGCAAGGCGGAAGTGTTGCAGAGCGTGAAGAAGATTATGTTTCCGGGCGGGCTGATTGCCGCGGGTTTGGTGTTGATTATGTTCCAGCCCGACTTCGGTTCGTTCGTCGTCATTGTCGGCGTTACGATGGCTATGGTGTTTTTGGCGGGTTTCCCTGCCAAGTATTTCATCATGATGGGGATGATTCTGGCTTCATTCATGACGGCGGCGATTATGCTTGCGCCTTATCGCATGGCGCGCGTATCGGCGTTTTTGAATCCGTGGGCGGACCCTTTGGGCAAAGGCTACCAGTTGACGCATTCGCTGATGGCGATTGCGCGCGGCGAATGGTTCGGTCAGGGCTTGGGCGCGAGCTTGGAAAAACGCTTCTACCTGCCCGAGGCGCATACCGACTTTATCTTTGCCGTCATCGGCGAGGAATTCGGCTTTTTGGGTATGTGTATTTTGGTTGCTTGCTATGTTTGGCTGGTCGTCCGCGCCTTTTCCATCGGACGGCAGGCGCGCGATTTGGATTTGACGTTCGGCGCGTATGTCGCCAACGGCATCGGTGTTTGGATAGGTATTCAAAGTTTCTTCAATATCGGCGTCAACATCGGCATTTTGCCGACCAAGGGGCTGCCGTTGCCGTTGATGTCTTACGGCGGTTCGGCGGTTGTGGTCATGCTGGTGTGCATCACTTTGTTGTTGCGCGTCGATTATGAAAACCGCAAAAAAATGCGCGGTTACCAAGTGGAGTAAATCATGGGCGGTAAAACTTTCATGCTGATGGCGGGCGGTACCGGCGGCCATATTTTCCCTGCGCTGGCGGTGGCGGATTCATTGCGTGCGCGCGGCCATCATGTGATTTGGCTGGGCAGCGAAGGCTCGATGGAAGAGCGCATCGTGCCGCAATACGACATCCTGCTCGAAACGCTGGCGATTAAAGGCGTGCGCGGCAACGGCATCAAACGCAAGCTGATGCTGCCGTTTACTTTGTATAAAACCGTCCGCGAAGCGCAGCGGATTATCCGCAAACACCGCGTCGAATGCGTCATCGGTTTTGGCGGCTTCGTAACTTTCCCCGGCGGTTTGGCGGCGAAGCTGTGCGGCGTGCCGATTGTGATTCACGAGCAAAACGCCGTGGCTGGTTTGTCCAACCGCCAACTGTCGCGCTGGGCGAAGCGGGTGTTGTACGCCTTCCCGAAAGCGTTCAGCCATGAAGGCGGCTTGGTCGGCAACCCCGTCCGCGCCGATATTGCCAACCTGCCTGCGCCTGCCGAACGCTTCCAAGGGCGTGAAGGTCGTCTGAAAATCTTGGTGGTCGGCGGCAGTTTGGGCGCAGACGTTTTGAACAAAACCGTACCGCAAGCATTGGCTTTGCTACCCGACGATGCGCGCCCGCAGATGTACCACCAATCTGGCCGGGGCAAGCTGGGCAGCTTGCAGGCGGATTACGATGCGCTGGGCGTGAAAGCCGAATGCGTGGAATTTATTACCGACATGGTGTCCGCCTACCGCGATGCCGACTTGGTGATTTGCCGTGCCGGCGCGCTGACGATTGCCGAGTTGACGGCGGCGGGGCTGGGCGCGCTGCTGGTGCCGTATCCTTATGCCGTCGATGACCATCAAACCGCCAACGCGCGTTTTATGGTGCAGGCGGAGGCAGGATTGCTGTTGCCGCAAACCCAGTTGACAGCGGAAAAGCTCGCTGAAATCCTCGGTGGTTTGAACCGCGAAAAATGCCTCAAATGGGCGGAAAACGCCCGCACATTGGCGCTGCCGCACAGCGCGGACGACGTGGCGGAAGCCGCCATCGCGTGTACGGCATGATGACATAATGTGATGAGCGAAACAGAGGTCGTCTGAAAACCAAGAAACGGGTTTCAGACGACCTTTTTGCAACTTGGCAGCCGTATTGTGCGGGAGTATGATGTAAATAGGAATTTCTCTCATTGGAGGCTGCCATGTCTGCAAAAATCTCTCCCGAAACCGTTTCCGCACTGTCCAGTACCATGCTGATTCCCCTGTGGGCAAAGGCCGTAGAACAGGGTAGGGCGCAGCCGCTTTTGCGTGATGACGAAGCCGTGCGGATGTTGGACAAGATAGACTACGACTTCGGCAAGTTTGCCAAAGTCAAAGCATCGCAGGTCGGCTGTTGCGGGCGGGCGAAGCTGTTGGACGATATGACCCGGCATTTTATCGCCGAACATCCCGATGCCGTCGTCGTGCAAATCGGCGCAGGGCTGGATGCGCGTTACGAACGCTTGGGCAGGCCGCGCATTACCGCTTGGTATGATTTGGATTTGCCGGAAGTGATTGAAGTGCGGCGCATGCTGTTGCCCGAATCGGACAATCATTATCTGGGCGCGTCCATGTTCGACGAAGCGTGGATGAACACCGTCGCCGCGCACGGCAAACCCGTGTTGCTCGTGATCGAAGGCGTGTTGATGTATTTTGAAGAGGCGCAGGTGCAGGACTTTTTCAAACAGGTTGCGCGCCGTCTGCCGCACGCCCAACTTGCCTTCGATACCATTCCCAAAGCCTACATCGGACAAAGCAAACGCCACGACGCGCTCGGTAAAATGGACAAACCGCCCGAGTTCTGCTGGGCGATAAGCGGAACGGACGACATCCGACGGCTGATGCCGGGTGTGGAAATTATTGAAGAAGCCTGCTTGAGCAGCGTCTGCAAACCGCGTTATCCGTGGCTTTTGCGCCTTTTGTATGCGACCGCGTGGGGACGGCGCAAACTGGATATGCGCTTGATGAGGATACAAGTGCCATCCAGTTGATAAGCACGAGGTCGTCTGAAAATGGTTTTCAGACGACCTTATGTTTTGTTTTTTTCTAGTGTTTTGGTAGCTGAAATCAAGTTTAAAAATGGGCAAAGTAGCAAAGATTTGCCGCTAAGCGAAGCCCCTTTTTTACCCATATTGCAACCAATGTGAAATCCTGTATGCCAAAACATCTTTAATTTACAAGAAAACTATGGCGCAGAAGCGGATAGCCCTTTAAAATAACGCCTTTACGCATCGAAAATCCACCGGAACGCAACATCATGATGAAAAATCGAGTCACCAACATCCATTTTGTCGGTATCGGCGGCGTCGGCATGAGCGGTATCGCCGAAGTCTTACACAATTTGGGCTTTAAAGTTTCCGGTTCGGATCAGGCGCGAAATGCGGTGACCGAGCATTTGAGCAGCTTGGGTATTCAAGTTTATCCCGGTCATACCGCCGAACACGTCAACGGCGCGGATGTCGTCGTTACCTCTACCGCCGTCAAAAAAGACAATCCCGAAGTCGTCGCTGCGCTGGAGCAGCAAATCCCCGTCATTCCGCGCGCCCTGATGCTGGCGGAACTAATGCGCTTCCGTGACGGCATCGCCATTGCCGGTACGCATGGCAAAACCACGACCACCAGTCTGACCGCCTCTATCCTCGGCGCGGCAGGTCTCGACCCCACTTTCGTTATCGGCGGCAAACTCAATGCCGCAGGTACCAACGCCCGCTTGGGCAAAGGCGAATATATCGTCGCCGAAGCCGACGAGTCCGATGCGTCCTTCCTGCATCTGACTCCGATTATGTCCGTCGTCACCAATATCGACGAAGACCACATGGACACCTACGGACACAGCGTCGAAAAACTGCATCAGGCGTTTGTCGATTTTATCCACCGTATGCCGTTCTACGGCAAAGCGTTTTTGTGTATCGACAGCGAACACGTCCGCGCGATTTTACCCAAAGTGAGCAAACCCTACGCCACTTACGGCTTGGACGATGCCGCCGATATTTACGCGACCGACATCGAAAGCGTCGGTGCGCAAATGAAGTTTACCGTTCATGTCCAAATGAAAGGACATGAGCAGGCGCCGTTTGAAGTCGTGTTGAACATGCCCGGCAGACACAACGTCCTCAATGCTTTGGCAGCCATCGGCGTGGCGCTGGAAGTCGGCGCATCCGTCGAAGCGATTCAGCGCGGCTTGCTCGGTTTCGAAGGCGTCGGCCGCCGCTTCCAAAAATACGGCGACATCAAGCTGCCCAACGGCGGAACCGCGCTGTTGGTGGACGACTACGGGCACCATCCCGTCGAAATGGCAGCAACCCTCTCCGCCGCACGCGGCGCGTATCCGGAAAAACGTTTGGTGCTCGCCTTCCAGCCGCACCGATATACCCGCACACGCGATTTGTTCGAAGACTTCACCAAAGTCCTCAATACTGTTGACGCGCTGGTGTTGACTGAAGTTTATGCCGCCGGTGAAGAGCCTATTGCTGCCGCCGACTCCCGCGCCCTTGCCCGCGCCATCCGCGTATTGGGCAAACTCGAGCCGATTTACTGCGAAAACGTCGCCGACTTGCCCGAAATGCTGTTGAACGTTTTACAGGACGGCGACATCGTGTTGAATATGGGCGCAGGCAGCATCAACCGTGTACCTGCCGCGATGCTGGAGTTGTCGAAAAAAGCCTGAGGCGGAAATTTTTATCGTGATGCCGAGATAGCCGCCCGATGAAGCGATGTTCCATCGGGTGGGGAAGCAAGATTAAGGTCGTCTGAAAACCCGATTCGTTTTCAGACGACCTGTATCAAAAAATGAAGTAATCAAGAAAGAACAAAAACAATGCAGAATTTTGGCAAAGTAGCCGTATTGATGGGCGGCTTTTCCAGCGAACGCGAAATTTCGCTGGATAGCGGTGCCGCCATTTTGAATGCCTTAAAAAGCAAAGGTATAGACGCACACGCCTTCGATCCTAAAGAAACGCCCTTGGCGGAATTGAAAACCCAAGGTTTCCAAACTGCTTTCAATATCCTCCACGGTACTTACGGCGAAGACGGTGCCGTTCAGGGCGCGTTGGAATTGTTGGGCATTCCTTATACCGGCAGCGGTGTCGCCGCTTCAGCCATCGGCATGGACAAATACCGCTGCAAACTGATTTGGCAAGCTTTGGGGCTGCCCGTTCCCGAGTTTGCCGTTTTGCACGAAGATTCCGATTTCGATGCCGTCGAACAACAACTCGGCTTGCCCATGTTCGTTAAACCGGCAGCCGAAGGCAGCAGCGTCGGTGTTGTGAAAGTGAAAGAAAAAGGTCGTCTGAAAAGCGTTTACGAAGAATTGAAACACCTTCAAGGCGAAATCATTGCCGAGCGATTTATCGGCGGCGGCGAATATTCCTGCCCCGTATTGAACGGCAAAGGCCTGCCCAGCATACACATCATCCCCGCGACCGAGTTTTACGACTACGAAGCCAAATACAACCGCGACGACACTGTTTATCAATGTCCGTCCGAAGACTTGAGCGAGGCTGAAGAAAACCTGATGCGTTCCCTGGCAGTCCGCGGGGCGCAGGCAATCGGGGCAGAGGGCTGCGTGCGCGTCGATTTCCTCAAGGATACCGACGGTAAACTTTACCTTTTGGAAATCAACACACTGCCCGGCATGACGAGCCACAGTTTAGTACCGAAATCCGCCGCCCATACCGGCGTGGATTTTGCCGATTTATGCATTGAAATTCTGAAAACCGCACATGTGGGATGACGCAAGCGCACTGGGTCGGCTGACCCGCTGGCTATTGCTGCTGATGGCATTGCTGCTCATCGGCACCTGCATAGCCTGGCTATACAACTCCAATCATTTTCCCGTCAAACAAGTGTCTATACAGGGCAAGCTGACCTATTCGGACGGGAAAGCACTTCAGCGCGCCGCTCAACAGCACACGCACAGCAATATTTTCCGTGCCGATTTGGACGGTATTCAGGCAGCCTTTCAAAAGCTGCCGTGGGTGGATTCCGCCATGGTGCGCCGCCGCTTTCCCGATACTGTCGAAATCCATTTGACCGAGCGCGTGCCTGTCGCGCATTGGCGCAGCGGCGGTTTGGTCGATTCCAAAGGCAATGTGTTTGACGCCCAGCTCAAAGCCAAGCTGCCAATCTTTGAAGGACAGCCGGGTACGGGCAAAGACATGGTCAAACACTACGAAGAATTTTCCGACATCCTCCGCCGGCAAAATCTGGCGATTAAAGAACTGATTTATACGCCGCGCTCCGCCTGGTTGGTGGTCTTGGACAACGGGATTACCGTCAGGCTGGGAAGGGAAAACGAAATCAAACGCTTACAACTTTTCGCCGAAATTTGGCCGACGCTGTTGCGTAAAAATCAAAATCGGTTATCCTACGTTGATATGCGGTATAAAGACGGATTTTCCGTGCGTTACACATCAGAGACGCCGTCTGAAAATGTTTCAGACGACTAAAGCCAAGCAAATGGCGTGAAGCAAACTATTGCCAATACAGACAAATAGTTATAACTCCAGCGAAATAACGAGCAAATATAATGGAACAACAAGGTAAATATATCAGTGCCCTCGATATCGGCACATCCAAAGTCATCGCCCTGATTGGCGAAGTACAAGACGACAACGAAATCCACATCGTCGGACTCGGACAGGCACCGTCTCGCGGCCTTAAAGCAGGTATGGTAACCAACATTGACGCGACGGCCCAAGCCATTCAGCAGGCAGTCAATGAAGCCGAATTGATGGCGGATACCAAAATCAGCCACGTTACGACCGGTATCGCAGGTAACCATATCCGCAGCTTGAATTCGCAAGGGGTTGTCAAAATCAAAGACGGCGAAGTTTCGCAAGCCGATATCGATCGCGCCATCGAAACCGCCAAAGCCATCAATATCCCGCCGGATCACAATATCCTGCATACCGTGGTACAAGAGTACATTATCGACAACCAGCCCGGTGTCAAAGAGCCTATCGGCATGAGTGGCGTCCGTCTCGATACCCGTGTACATATTATTACCGGCGCCAATACCGCCCTGCAAAACATCCAAAAATGTATCCATCGTTGCGGTTTGCAGATGGATCAAATCATGCTTCAGCCCTTGGCGAGCGGTCAGGCTGTTTTGACTGAAGACGAAAAAGATTTGGGCGTGTGCGTCATCGACATCGGTGGGGGTACGACCGATATTGCCGTTTATACCAACGGCGCCATCCGCCATACTGCCGTTATTCCCGTGGCGGGCGATTTGATTACCAAAGACTTGGCACAAGCACTGCGCACCCCGCACAGCGCTGCCGAATACATCAAAATCCACTACGGCGTGGCGATTCCCGATATGGAAGGCTTGGACGAAATGGTCGAAGTTCCCAGCGTCGGCGACCGCCAGCCCCGTCAGATTTCACGCCGTGTTTTGGCAAGCGTCATCGGTCCGCGCGTTGAAGAGATTTTGGAGTTGACCCTTAACGAATTGCGCCGTTCCGGCTTCCCTGAAGAAGTCCTCACGTCAGGTATCGTTCTGACCGGCGGCGCATCTATGCTGACCGGTATTGTTGAGCTTGCCGAAGAAGTGTTCGGTCTGCCTGCACGCATCGGCGTACCTCAAGAAATGGGCGGCGTATCCGAACGCATCCGCAATCCGCGCTACTCAACCGCTATCGGTCTTTTGCAGGCGGCAAGAGGCGAGGAAGACGGCGCGCCGGTGACTGGTGCGATTGTGGTTCATGATCAGACTGAAAAAATCAGTCTGTGGGCAAAACTGATGAAATTCGTTAAAGACAATTTCTGATTGTTCCGTTACTTTGCTTACAGGGAAAATGAGTCGTTGTCGGAATGAAACTACTTGCAACAATTAAGAACCTGTATGCTTTCGTTAAAAAATGTAGTAAAAAAATAACGGTAATGGTGAATGAATAAGAAGTATTTTGCCAGTGTCTGAAGACTTCTTATATAATACGGATAATATCTAATTTTTGGACCGTCCTCGATGCAGGGCGCGCAGGAGTCATTTGAATGGAATTTGTTTACGACGTAGCTGAATCAGCCGCAAGCCCTGCGGTCATTAAAGTAATCGGTTTGGGTGGCGGCGGTTGCAATGCTATTAACAACATGATTGCCAACATCATCCAAGGTGTTGAATTTATTAGTGCCAATACTGATGCGCAATCTTTAGGTAAAAATAATGCGGCAAAACGCATCCAATTGGGTACTAATCTTACCCGTGGTTTGGGCGCGGGTGCCAATCCTGAAATCGGTCGTGCTGCTGCACAAGAAGATCGCGAAGCCATTGAAGATGCTATCCGCGGCGCGAATATGTTGTTCATCACTACCGGTATGGGTGGCGGTACCGGTACCGGTGCGGCTCCTGTGGTTGCCGAGATTGCCAAAGAAATGGGTATTCTGACCGTTGCGGTTGTTACCCGTCCCTTCGGCTACGAAGGCAAACGCGTGCACATTGCCCAAGAAGGTTTAGAGCAGCTCAAAGGTCAAGTCGATTCATTGATTATCATCCCGAACGACAAATTGATGACTGCATTGGGCGAAGACGTGACCATGCGTGAAGCGTTCCGTGCAGCGGACAACGTCCTGCGCGATGCTGTAGCCGGTATTTCCGAAGTGGTTACCCGTCCCGGTTTCATCAACCTTGACTTCGCCGACGTTAAAAACGTAATGGGCATCAAAGGTATCGCGATGATGGGTTCCGGTTTTGCTCAAGGCATTGACCGCGCCCGTTTGGCAACCGAACAAGCGATTTCCAGCCCTTTGTTGGATAATGTGACTTTGGATGGCGCGCGCGGTGTATTGGTGAATATCACTACCGCTCCGGATTGCTTGAAAATGTCCGAATATCGTGAAATCATGAAAGTGGTTAACGAGAATGCACATCCTGAAGCTGAATGCAAGTACGGTACTGCCGAAGATGACAATATGGGCGAAGACGCTATCCGCGTAACCATTATTGCGACCGGTCTGAAAGAAAACGGCAGCGAAAACCAAATGCGTGCGGCAGTCCGTACACAAAAATTGGTTAGCGGAAATACCGAAGCCGCTCAGTCTGCGCAAGCTGGTAATGTGGATGGCTTGGTTCGTACCAACAGAGGTATCCGCTCAATGAATTTGACTGCCGCGGATTTCAGTAACCAATCTGTTTTAGACGATTTTGAAATTCCGGCTATTTTGCGTCGTCAAAATAATTCGGACAAATAATTCATTCTGTTAAAAAAGCCTGCCACATCGTTGGCAGGTTTTTTTATAGTTTGGAATATTGGAGGCTTTGCCTTTTTATACTTCATTAAGTAGATTCTCGACTTTCGACCTATTGTCTGCCGAACAGCTGAATGATAGGATTGCGCCGGCAAGTGTAGTGTAACCGCTCAAAATCTGAATAAGCGGCTGATTTCAGACGACATCAATGATGCGCAGAGAGCCGCTGTCTTCGATTTTAGCGATTCGTTATGTTTAACTGCATATCAATGATTATATAAGGAAATACAGTATGAACCGTCGTCAATTCCTAGGTGGTACAGCCGTTTCTTTGGCAGCCGCCGCCTCATTCGCCCGCGCTCACGGAAATCATGACCATAAAGGCCATTCTCACGCTGCTCCTGCTGCGGCGTCCCAAACCTATGAAGCAGCCAGAAAAGCGGCTGCCCACTGTGTTGAAGCAGGTCAAATCTGCTTGGCACACTGCATCCGACTGCTGAGCCAAGGCGATACTTCAATGAAAGACTGCGCAACAGGCGTCAACCAAATGTTGGCATTGTGCGGCGCGCTGCAAAACCTTGCCGCCCAAAACTCTCCGCTGACTCCTTCTTTGGCAAAAGTCTGCGTTGAAGCGTGCAAACAATGTGCCGCCGCGTGCAAACAACACGCAGGCCACCACGCAGAATGCAAACAATGCTATGAATCCTGCCTTGCCTGCACCAAAGAGTGCGAAAAAATCGCTGCTTAATTGACGCGGTAAATAACCGGCCTGTCTGTGAAACAAGCTTTGTTTTGCAGGCAGGCCGGTTTGTTTTTGATGGAATGGTTTTCACAAAATTATTTGAAATGTAAGTTTTGTTTGTAGAATGTTGTGTCTTTGCCTACAAAATCTTGCCATAAATTTAAAACTTCCCCCGCCGGCGAAAATCGTTATGTTTAGGATTATTAAGTTCTGTAACTTGCCCCGTTCTAAAATGAAGACAGCAGGTTGTAAGATTCACGCCTTAACCATTCCAATGGTCTTAAAATTCCTGCCAAACACATGATTTTCACGCTTCTTTACAGACGTTTTCTTGATAAGGTCGTCTGAAAATTGCCCGACACCTTGATAAGCTTTACAATGCAAGTAATTAAAATACATCCCGCCCTATCTTCCCCTTCATGAGTTCCGTACCCTTCATCGAAATGAAAGACGTTGCCTTCGCGTATGGCGACCGTCCGATTCTGAACAATATCAATTTCAGCATTCCCCAAGGAAACTTCGCCGCCGTGATGGGCGGTTCGGGCAGCGGCAAAACCACGCTGATGCGGCTGATTACGGGTCAGATTCATCCGCAATCGGGTAAGGTTTTGATTGAAGGACGTGATTTGGCGGGCTTTTCGGCTGACGAATTGTATGAACACCGCCGCCGTATGGGCGTGTTGTTCCAGCATGGCGCGCTGTTTACCGATTTGTCGGTGTTCGACAATATCGCTTTTCCGATGCGCGAACTGACGCGCCTGCCGGAAGCGGTGATCCGCGATTTGGTTTTGTTGAAATTGAACGCGGTCGGTCTGCGCGGCGTGGAAAACCTGATGCCGTCCGAACTCTCCGGCGGGATGTCGCGCCGCGTCGCGCTTGCACGCACGATTGCGCTCGACCCTGAAATCATGTTGTACGACGAGCCGTTTACCGGTCTCGATCCGATTTCCCTGGGCGTGATTGCCCACTTGATCAGCCGCGTCAACAAGGCTTTGCGCTCGACCAGCATTATGGTGACGCACGATATTGAAAAATCTTTGGAAATCGTCGATCAGGTGATTTTCTTGGCGCACGGCGAAATTATGTTCTCCGGCTCGCCGCAGGAAATGCGCGAACTGGATTCGCCTTGGGTGCGCCAGTTTGTCGGCGGGCTGGCAGACGGCCCTGTTGCATACCGCTATCCGGCGCAAACGTCGTTGCAGCAAGATTTGCTTGGGTAGTTTTCAGACGACCTCGGTTTGCAGACGTCGTCTGAAATGTTTGAACCGTTGTTGCCTGAAGCCGAAATTATTTTTCAGACGACCCATCATCATCCTAAAAGGTCGTCTGAAACCCGTTAATCCGTAATGGAAACCTATGAATTTTATCCGTTCCGTCGGGGCGAAAACCCTCAGCTTTATTCAATCTCTCGGCAGTATTACGCTGTTTCTGCTGAACATTCTGGCGAAATCCGGTACGGCTTTCGTCCGTCCGCGCCTGAGCGTGCGCCAAGTGTATTTTGCCGGCGTGCTGTCGGTATTGATTGTTGCCGTTTCAGGGCTGTTTGTCGGCATGGTTTTGGGTTTGCAGGGCTATACGCAGTTATCGAAATTCAAATCCGCCGATATTTTGGGCTATATGGTTGCGGCTTCGCTGTTGCGCGAACTGGGTCCGGTATTGGCGGCGATTCTGTTTGCCAGCAGCGCGGGCGGTGCGATGACCAGCGAAATCGGTTTGATGAAAACGACCGAACAGCTCGAAGCGATGAACGTGATGGCGGTAAACCCTGTCGCCCGCGTGGTTGCCCCGCGCTTTTGGGCAGGCGTGTTTTCCATGCCGCTTTTGGCTTCGATTTTCAACGTGGCTGGCATTTACGGCGCGTATTTGGTCGGCGTAACTTGGCTGGGCTTGGACAGCGGCATTTTCTGGTCACAAATGCAGAACAACATCACGATACATTACGATGTAATCAACGGTCTGATCAAATCCGCCGCGTTCGGCGTGGCGGTAACGCTGATTGCCGTGCATCAGGGCTTCCACTGCGTCCCGACCTCGGAAGGCATTTTGCGTGCCAGCACGCGTACGGTGGTTTCGTCCGCCCTGACGATTTTGGCGATTGACTTTGTGTTGACCGCATTGATGTTTACGGAATGACAGGTCGTCTGAAAACGAAACAAAGCACATTGGATATTCAAGGAACTTTAATGAAAAAGAATGTATTGGAATTTTGGGTCGGACTGTTTGTCCTGCTCGGCGTGGCAGCGGTCGGTTTTCTCGCTTTCCGCGTGGCGGGCGGTACAGCGTTCGGCAATTCCGGCAAGACTTATACCGTATATGCCGATTTCAGCGACATCGGCGGCCTGAAGGCCAACGCGCCGATCAAATCTGCGGGCGTATTGGTCGGACGCGTCGGCTCCATCGAGCTTGACCCGAAATCCTATCAAGCGAAAGTCCGTCTCGATTTGGACAGCAAATATCAGTTCAGCAGCGACGTTTCCGCGCAAATCCTGACCTCCGGCCTGTTGGGCGAACAATATATCGGTCTGCAACAAGGCGGCGACACGGAGCCCCTCGCCGCAGGCGATACCATTTCCGTTACCAGCTCTGCCATGGTTCTGGAAAACCTGATCGGTAAATTCATGACCAGCTTCGCCGAGAAAAACGCGGCAGGCGGCGACGATGCGGCAAAAGCCACCGAGTAAACGTACACCATCATATTCATACTTTTAGGACACTTAATCATGAAAAAAACCTCTTTCATCAGCGCACTGAGCATCGGCATCTTGAGCATCAGCATGGCGGTTGCCGCCCCTGCCGACGCAGTGAACCAAATCCGTCAAAACGCCACTCAAGTATTGAGCATCTTAAAAAACGGCGATGCCAACACCGCCCGCCAAAAAGCCGAAGCCTATGCGATTCCCTATTTCGATTTCCAACGCATGACCGCGCTGGCAGTCGGCAACCCTTGGCGTACCGCGTCTGACGCGCAAAAACAAGCGTTGACCAAAGAATTTCAAACCCTGCTGATCCGCACCTACTCCGGCACCATGTTGAAATTCAAAAACGCCAACGTCAACGTCAAAGACAACCCCGTTGTCAATAAAGGCGGCAAAGAAATCATCGTCCGCGCCGAAGTCAGCGTACCCGGTCAAAAACCCGTCAACATGGACTTTACCACCTACCAAAGCGGCAATAAATACCGTGCCTACAACGTCGCCATCGAAGGCGCGAGCTTGGTAACCGTGTACCGCAACCAATTCGGCGAAACCATCAAAGCCAAAGGCGTAGACGGACTGATTGCCGAACTGAAAGCCAAAAACGGCAGCAAATAATGCAAAGACAAGCCATGCCGTCCGTTTTCAGACGACATGGCTTTCGCACACAACGACCTTCAGGTTTTATCATCCAAGATTAAGTTGACAAGACAGCTATGCAAACCGAACTTCGCAACGGTACGCTGCACATCAGCGGCGACATTACCGTCAAAACCCTGACCGCCACCGCCTTTACCCGCTTCAGACAGCAATGTCGTCTGAAAGACACCCGCGCGGTCGATTTGAGCGGCGTCGGGCGCGCCGATTCCGCCTGCGTGTCCCTGCTGCTTGACGCATTGCGCCGCCCTGACGGGAAAATCACCCTGCAAGGCATACCCGAATCCGTGCGCACCCTGTCCGAGCTTTACGAAATCAAAGACTGGTTGAACCCATGAAAAAAACCACCGCTTCACTCCTATTCCTCATCGGCCAGACCTCAACCCCCGCATTTGCCGAGAACAACCCCGCCGACCCCTACGAAGGCTACAACCGCGCCGTCTTCAAATTCAACGACAAGGCCGACCAATACGTCCTCGCCCCCGTCGCACGCGGCTACCGCAAAATAACGCCCAAGCCCGTCCGCACCGGCGTGATCAACTTCTTCAACAACCTGCGCGACGTCGTCAGCTTCGGCAGCAACGTTCTGCGCCTTGACGTCAAACGCGCCAGCGAAGACCTCGTCCGCGTCGGCATCAACACCACCTTCGGCCTTGGCGGTTTAATCGACGTAGCCGGTGCAGGCGGCGTACCCAGCAATAAAAACACCCTCGGCGACACCTTCGCCACATGGGGCTGGAAAAACAGCAACTACTTCGTTGTCCCCCTGTTCGGCCCATCTACCGTACGCGATACCATTGGCAACGCCGTTACCACCGTCTACCCAGTTAAAAACGCCGTCTTCCACACCAGAGCAGGACGCTGGGGCACAATCGGCCTGCAGGCCATCAACACCCGTGAAGAACTGCTCGACCTGACCGACAGCCTCGAAGGCGCAGCCATCGACAAATACAGCTACACACGCGACCTTTACATGAAAGTCCGCACCCAACAAACCGGCGGCACGCTCCCTCAAAGCGAAGACGACAACATCGACATCGACGACTTGGTGGACAGCGATGCGCCCGCGGCAACCGATTTTGCCGAACCGTTCCCGCAATCCGCTGCCGAATTTGAGCCGATTCCTGCCGAATAATCTCCATAAGGTCGTCTGAAAACCTTTCAGACGACCTCAATCTATTTTCCTGTAACGATGATGAACCATTCCCCACTGATCGCCATCAGCGTCGGCGAAGCATCCGGCGACCTGCTCGGCGCGCACCTTATCCGTGCCATCAAACAACGCCGCCCCGATGCGAAATTTATCGGCATTGGCGGTGAACGCATGAAGGCGGAAGGGTTTGAGAGCCTGTACGACCAGGAAAAACTGGCGGTGCGCGGCTTTGTCGAAGTGGTCAAACGCCTGCCCGAAATCCTGAAAATCCGCAAAGGGCTGGTGAACGACCTTATCCGCATCAAGCCTGATGTCTTTGTCGGCATCGACGCGCCCGATTTCAATCTGGGCGTGGCGGAAAAACTCAAAAAGGCGGGCATCCCCACCGTTCATTATGTCAGCCCGTCGGTGTGGGCGTGGCGGCGCGAACGGGTGAACAAAATCGTGCATCAGGTCAACCGCGTGCTGTGTTTGTTTCCGATGGAGCCGCAGCTTTACCTTGATGCGGGCGGCAAAGCCGAGTTTGTCGGTCATCCGATGGCGCAAACCATGCCGCTGGACGACGACCATGCCGCCGCGCGCGCCAAGTTGGGCGTGGCCGCCGAAACTGTCGTGTTCGCCTTGCTGCCGGGCAGCCGTGTCAGCGAAATCGACTATATGGCTCCTTTGTTTTTTCAGACGGCCTTATTGCTGCTCAAACGCTATCCGCAGGCGCAATTCCTGCTTCCCGCCGCCACCGCCGCCACCCGCAGGCGCATCGGTGAAATTCTGGCGCAGCCTGAATTTTCCGCCATTCCCGTTACCATCACCGACAAACAGTCCGATACCGTCTGCACCGCCGCCGATGTCGTGTTGGTAACCAGCGGCACCGCCACCCTCGAAGTCGCCTTGTGCAAACGGCCTATGGTCATCAGCTACAAAATTTCGCCGCTGACCTATTTTTATGTGAAACGCAAAGTCAAAGTGCCGCATGTCGGCCTGCCCAATATCCTGTTGGACAAAGCCGCCGTGCCGGAACTTTTGCAACACGATGCCGAGCCGGAAAAACTCGCCGCCGCCGTTGCCTATTGGTACGACCACCCCGAAGCCGCCGCCGCGCTGAAACAGGATTTTCGCGAACTGCATTTGCTGTTGAAGAAAGATACCGATGCATTGGCGGCTGAAGCCGTATTGTCCGAAGCAGGCTTTTAGCGAAACCCGCTGCACCCGTTTTCACTTCGTTGAAGCTACGCTTTCAGACGGCCTCTGATATTTATTGTCCTGTAAAGAGTATGTCCAACCTGCGGGCTGAATCTGATGGTTTTGCAGTAAATTCAAGTCAGAAAACCACGCGTCGTCATTCACGCACAGGCGGGAATCCAGAAGTTTGAAATGATGACAATCTTTAAATAGTTTTGAATAGTTGAGGACTGGGTTCCCGCCTGCGCGGGAATGACGGCGGGCGATAGGTGCCGCATCAAAAATGAAGTGAACCGGCCATATGGCTTGTCGGGTATGAATGCCCGACCGGAACTGACAGGTTCATTTTTGTAGCGTGGGCTTTGCCCGCGAAAACGTTTCACAGCATAAAACAGGGTAGGGCGGCGGGCTTGGGTTCCCTGCAAAACTGTCGCTGCCCCCGTACAGATAAAAATAATGGCAGTAAACCCGACATTATTTTTTATTTGAACCCACTATATCATTCAAAAGGTCGTCTGAAATCCTTTTCAGACGACCTCTCCCGTTAACCGAACCGTATCACTGAAACGCTATGTCTCCCATCCTCCTTGCGGGCGTGGACGAAGCAGGGCGCGGGCCGCTGGTCGGCAGCGTGTTTGCCGCCGCCGTTATCCTGCCCGAACGTTACGACCTGCCCGGCCTGACCGATTCGAAAAAACTCAGCGAGAAAAAGCGCGATGCTTTGGCGGTGTTGATCAAAGAACAAGCAGTTGTGTGGAGCGTCGCCTCCGCGTCGCCCGAAGAAATCGCCGAACTCAATATCCTGCACGCCACCATGCTGGCGATGACCCGCGCCGTCCAGGGTTTGGTGGTCGTGCCGGATAAGGTGCTAATAGACGGCAACCGCGTTCCGAAAGATTTGGGCATTTCCGCCGAAGCCGTCGTCAAGGGCGACAGCAAAATCATCGAAATCTCCGCCGCCTCCGTCCTCGCCAAAACCGCGCGCGATGCCGAAATGTACGCGCTTGCCGAACGTTATCCGCAATACGGTTTCGACAAACACAAAGGCTACGGCACAGCGCAACACCTCGCCGCCCTGCAAAAATACGGTGTGCTGCCCGAACACCGCTGCGATTTCGCACCCGTGAAGGCGTTGCTGGCGCAGGGCAGGTTGTTTGAGTGAGGGCAGAATGGTTTAAAGGTCGTCTGAAACGCTTTCAGACGACCTTTTCTTTACACCCCGTTACAAAGCCGTGTATGCTTCGCGTTCGGGCGGAGGTGAAACAAATATAGTGGATTAACTTTAAACCAGTACAGCGTTGCCTCGCCTTGCCGTACTATCTGTACTGTCTGCGGCTTCGTCGCCTTGTCCTGATTTTTGTTAATCCACTATATCAACCGACAAACAGATTTTGATGTTTGTGTGTTGCTTTATTTCACTGTTCTCCTAATCAATAATCTTATCAACCGATACCGCACATACTATTTATGGACACTATTGCACGAATCAGCCACTTTGTCGGCAAAACTTTCTCATTTTGGGCGGCATTGTGCGCCGCCCTTGCTTTCTTCGACCCCGAATTGTTCAAGTGGGTACTGCCTTACATCACTTGGCTTTTGGGCATCATCATGTTCGGAATGGGGCTGACGCTGACGCCGTCAGATTTCAAAATTGTCGCCAGTCATCCCAAAGCCGTCCTTATCGGCGTGGCGGCTCAATTCATTATCATGCCGCTGACTGCCTATTTTTTGGTCAAATTGTTAAATTTGCCTGCTGAAGTTGCTGTGGGCGTGATTTTGGTCGGCTGCTGTCCGGGCGGTACGGCTTCCAATGTGATGACTTTTTTGGCGCGCGGCAACGTTGCTTTGTCCGTTGCAGTTACGTCGGCTTCCACCTTGCTGGCTCCGTTGCTGACGCCCGCTATTTTCCTGCTTTTGGCAGGTGAAATGCTCGACATCAATGCGCAGGCGATGTTTGTTTCCATTGTTCAAATGGTGTTGCTGCCTATTGCGCTCGGCGTGATTGCACATACTGTGTTCCGCAAACAGACCGAAAGCGCTGCCGCTGCCTTGCCTTTGGTTTCGGTGGTTGCCATTGTGTTGATTATCGGTGCGGTCGTCGGCGCGAGCAAAGGCAAAATTATTGAGAGCGGGCTGTTGATTTTCGGTGTCGTGGTGTTGCACAACGCCGTCGGCTACCTGCTCGGCTTTTTCGCGGCTAAAATCTGCAAGCTGCCGTACGATGCGCAAAAAACGCTCGCTATCGAAGTCGGTATGCAGAATTCCGGTTTGGGTGCGGCATTGGCGGCCGCGCATTTTGCCGCAGCCCCTGTCGTCGCCGTACCCAGCGCGCTGTTCAGCGTGTGGCACAACATTTCCGGCTCGCTGCTCGCATCTTATTGGTCGGCGAAAGCAGATAAAGAATCGAAAGCGGAATTGTCCGATTAAAAGAGTTCGGCAAAGGACAAAAGGTCGTCTGAAAACTTTTTCAGACGACCTTTTATTATTGTCGGGCAGAAATCAATGCCGGATTATCTTCAACGTTCGCACTGCCATTGCTCCAATATTGCCCTGAGTTCCTGCGGGTTGCCATATCCGTTGTCTGCTGCTGCCTGAAGGTAATCGTAGGCGACGGGAACATTCGTGGCGGTACCTTGTCCGTGGTAGAGGAGGAATGCCGAATAATATTGCGCTTCAGGATGGTTTTGTTCCGCCGCTATGCCAAACCAGTACGCCGCCGAACCGGTATCGGCAGGAATACCCAGACCGTGATAATAGATTTTGCCCAAACCGGCTGCTGCATCGGCATGATTGCAGACGGCGGCTTCCAGATAAAGCCGTCGCGCGCGGGCGTAGTCTTTTTTTTGTCCGATGCCGTCAAGGCAGGCTGCGGCAGAGCGGCAAAGCTGCTCGGTTTCCTGACGCTGCAAGGCTTCGGATTTGAGTTTTTCGTAATGTTCCGGTTGGTGCAGGGCGGCCTCGCTGAGCAGCTTCTGTACGGCAGCCATGCTGCCCAATGCGGCGGCGTGGCGGTAGTATTGTTGCGCGACGGATAAATCGGGGCGTATGCCCAGTCCGTAGCGGCAGAGGTCGCCCATCAGGCATAACGCATCCGGAAACTGCCTGTCTGCGGCGGTTCTGGCGTATTTGAACGCCTGTAACGGGTCGCGGTCGGTCAGCTTGCCGGTCAGATATTGCCGTGCTAAGGCGGTTTGCGCCGCCGCGCTGCCCTGAACGGCGGCAAGGCTGTACCAAGACAGGGCGTCTTTGTTTCCTTTTGCCGCCAATAAATCTGCCAGCAGGATTTGTGCTTCGACCCAGCCGTGTTCGGCGGCATATTCCAAATAGACTTCTGCCTGCGCAGAATCGGCAGAAACGCCGCAGCCGTAAAGGAAGGATTTCCCTAATTGCAGGCATGCCTGCGACCAGCCCTGGGAGGCTGCCTGGTTGTACCAATTTAGCGCCTTTTCCCAATTATCCGCCAGGGCATACTGCCGCGCGATAAGGTATTGCGCTTCAGGGGATTGCGGGGCGGCGCATTGTGCCCAATAGAGAAATTGCAGGTCGTTGCGTTCTGCGTAATAACGCATCAGTGCGGTTTGCGCCGCTGAGAACCCGCGTTCGCCGAAATCTGCGTAGGCAGCCAGCAGTTTGTCGGCAGCCAGCCCGAAACGGTCGCTCCAATGCAGCAACCTGTATGCCTTATCCGGAAACCCTCCGGATGCGATGTATTCTATGCCTGATAATGCCCTACGGTTTTCCTTGCCGCCAAGCAGCATGCCGCACATACGGTATACTGCTTTTTCGTCCCCGTCTTCCATGATTTGCCGCAAAGGCAAAAAGTCCCGAAGATTGCCCTCGAAAGGGGGTTCTGTCGGGACGATATCTTGCAGCGATAATCGTTTGGGAATGATGGTCATGGCATCGGAATAGGCATTTTGAGTAGTGTATTATACTGTTTTCTGTAATTGTGTGTCAGCGTTTGTTCAGAATCTTGAAATGTGGGACCGGCATTTTTGTCGGTTTACCGCATTGATACGGCGGCATTTGGCAGGAGATGCGTAGATTTCGGGAGGGTGTATGACTGACGTAAGCGCGCTACACAGACTTTCAAAATATAAAAAGGTCGTCTGAAAGAATGGGTTTAAGGCTTTCAGACGACCTTTTTGTATTGCTGCTTGTATTGGCAAGGATTTAAGGCAGTTTCAAGAAGTTTTCGCGGTAATAACGCATTTCCTCAATGCTTTCGAGAATATCGTCCAAAGCCTGATGCGAGCCGCGTTTCACCACGCCTTTGGCAACGGGCGGATTCCAACGTTTGGCGAGTTCTTTCAGGGTGGATACGTCCAGATTGCGGTAGTGGAAATACGCTTCGAGGCGCGGCATGTATTTGACCATGAAGCGGCGGTCTTGATGGATGGAATTGCCGCACATAGGCGTGGCTTTTTCGGGAATCCATTGCGCGATAAAGTCGAGCAGTTTTTGTTCCACTTCGGCTTCGGTCAGCCGCGATTCGCGCACGCGCTGCGTCAGCCCCGTGCGACCGTGGGTGGCGGTGTTCCATTCGTCCATGCCGTCGAGCAGTTCGTCGCTTTGGTGGACGGCATAAACTTCGGACTGCACCAAGACGTTCAAATCGGAGTCGGTGATAATCATGGCGACTTCGATAATGCGTTCGCGTTCGGGGTCAAGCCCGGTCATTTCCATATCGAGCCAGCATAGGTTGCTTGCGTTTTGAGTCATTTCAGACGACCTTTTCCGTTGAAAACAATGGGCAGCATTATAAGGGATTTGACGTGCAAAGGTCGTCTCAAAAGGTTTCAGACGACCTTCTTTTTCTGTCAGGACGACAGGTTATCTCTTGTTTTCTATACCGAAACCGCCCCAGTTTGCTATAATGCCCAGTTTCATCAAACCGCAATACCACACTTTAAAGGACAAAAAATGGGTTTTCTGCAAGGTAAAAAAATCCTGATCACCGGCATGATTTCCGAGCGTTCCATCGCTTACGGCATTGCCAAAGCCTGCCGCGAACAAGGCGCGGATTTGGCGTTTACCTACGTTGTTGACAAACTGGAAGAGCGCGTCCGCAAAATGGCTGCCGAATTGGGTTCCGAACTCGTGTTCCGCTGCGACGTTGCCAGCGACGACGAAATCAACCAAGTTTTCGTTGACTTGGGCAAACATTGGGACGGCCTCGACGGTTTGGTGCACGCCATCGCGTTTGCCCCGAAAGAAGCTTTGAGCGGCGACTTCCTCGACAGCATCAGCCGCGAAGCGTTTAACACCGCACACGAAATTTCCGCATACAGCCTGCCCGCATTGGCAAAAGCCGCCCGTCCGATGATGCGCGGCAGAAACTCCGCCATCGTCGTCCTGAGCTACTTGGGCGCGGTTCGTGCCATTCCGAACTACAACGTCATGGGCATGGCAAAAGCCAGCCTCGAAGCAGGCATCCGCTTTACCGCCGCCTGCTTGGGCAAAGAAGGCATCCGCTGCAACGGCATTTCCGCCGGCCCGATCAAAACCCTCGCTGCTTCCGGCATTGCCGATTTCAGCAAACTCTTGGGACACGTCGCTTCCCACAACCCGCTCGGCCGCAACGTAACCATCGATGAAGTGGGCAACACTGCCGCCTTTCTGCTCTCCGAACTTTCTTCAGGCATTACCGGCGAAATCACTTACGTTGACGGCGGTTACAGCATCAACGCCCTGAACGACGAAGAGGCGTAATGATTTGTAATATTTCGTAGAAAAAGACAACTTATTACGCAAAAATCCGTCTGAATAAGTGGTGTAAAAAAGTTACACTTCTATTTCAGACGGTTCTTTTTTCATATAAAAGGCGGCATATTTCGGGAATTTTGTCATAAAAACAAATTTTAACTTTTATAAAATTTGTTTAACGAATAACACGATACCATGCCTGCCGGTTTGGAAAAGTCCGTCCGTCGCTTCGGATGCGCTTTTTTAAAAATTTCACTCTATTATCCACAAACATACAGGAGGACATTTATGTCTATTGCTTCAGAATTTAAACAGTTTATTATGCGCGGCAACGTTATCGACTTGGCAGTCGGTATGGTCGTCGGTACTGCGTTCAGCGGCATCGTTAAATCTTTGGTTGACGACGTAATCATGCCCCCTATCGGTCTGTTGATCGGCGGCGTTGACTTCTCCAACCTGTTCATTACCCTGAAAGACGGCGCGCAAGCTGCTCCGGAAGGCGGCTATGCCAGCTTGGCAGCAGCCCAGGCAGCCGGTGCTGTTACCCTGAACCTCGGCCTGTTCATTAACTCCGTTATCAGCTTCCTGATCATTGCTGCTGCGATTTTTGCCGTTATCAAAGCATTGAACTCCATGAAAAAAGCCGAAGCACCTGCCGAAGAAGCACCTGCAGAGCCTAGCGAAGAAGTATTGCTGTTGCGCGAAATCCGCGACTCTTTGAACAAAAAATAATCTAATCTTTTGAAGATTTGAAATAAAAGGTCGTCTGAAACCACATGTTTGGTTTCAGACGACCTTTTGGTATCCATCTGCCTTTGATTTTAAAGCAGGTGATAAGGTTCGGACTTGTGGGAAACACACGTTACGGGCTTGTTTCTCCTAAAGCCTGAACCGTATCAATAAAAGAAAGGTCGTCTGAAACCTAAAATCGTTTTCAGACGACCTTTGCTTAATTAATATTAAGCGTTGATGTTTATTGCAGACGCTTGGCTTCGTCTAAGACGGCGTTGACCACATCGGCACCGAAGAGGGCGTTGACATCGGTTTCGTCGAAGACGTATTTGGCATGGCAGAAGTCGCAGTCGATTTGGATGCTGCCTTGTTCGGCGACCACGCCGCCGACTTCTTCGCCGCCCAGCATGAGCAGCATATCGCTGACTTTCCCGCGCGAACAGGTGCAGGCGAATTCGATGCTTTCCGGATCGAAGACGCGCGGAGGGGTTTCGTGGAAGAGACGGTAGAGGACGTGTTGTGCGTCCAGTCCAGTCAGTTCTTCGGGAGTCAGGGTTTGAACCAGCGTGCCGACGTGTTCCCATGATGCCGCGTCAGGTTCTGTCTCAGGCAGGCGTTGCACCAAAAGTCCGCCGCAGGCATCGTCTGATGAGGCAAGGACGATTTGGGTATCGAGCTGTTCGGAGCGTTTGGTGTAGTTGATAAGCATTTGGGCGATGCTGCCGCCTTCGAGCGGGACGACGCCCTGCCAAGGTTCTGCGTCTTTGGGCTGAAGGGTGAGGACGAAGACGCTGTTGCTGCCGAGAAGGTCGGTCAGGCTTTCGTCGTCGTTGATTTCGGCGGTTTCGTCCCAGCGCGCGGTGGCGCGGACGGTTTGGTCGGAAGTGGCTTCGACGACGAGCATTTTCAGACGACCTTGCCCTTGAACTTGGACGATGAGCGTGCCGTCGGTTTTGAGGTTGCCGGACAGGAGCGCGCCTGCGGCAAGGAGTTCGCCCAAGGCGCGGCGGATGGCGGCGGGATAGTGTTTTTGTCCGACGATGTGTTTCCATACGTTTTCAAGGCGGACGTGCAGACCGCGAACGGGCATATCGTCGAAGATGAAACGGGTGCGGATGTCGGCGTGGTTGATCTGGGTTTGCGGCATAAATTCCTCTGTTATATCTGGATGACGGATTGACGGCTATATGGTTGCGTCCGCAGGGAAATCAAGGTCGTCTGAAAACGTTTTGGCGAATCCTGCGCCCTTGGTTTTCAGACGACCTGTTTGTTTTTGAGCTGATTGATTATCTGAGTAAACGTGCAGCTAGTGCTTCCCCGACCGCCACACCGACCAGATAATCCACAGGCTGTTGGCGAAGGCGATAAGGTAGCCGACGAAGCCGATAAACTTGGGGCCGGTGTCTATACTCATGACGATGGACGAACCAATAATCAGGGCAGCAGTGACGATGCCCATGGTCAGGCGGTTGGCGGCGCTGTCGATTTGATGGCTGATGCGGTCTGACTGCTTGAGGTCTAGGGTGATGCCGAATTTGCCTTTTTGCAGCATTCTGGTCAGCCTGAAGAAGTCTTGCGGCAGCGACCCCGCCATTTGCAACAGGGTGCGCAGTTGGGTTTTGGCATTGCGGGCGATGTGGGCGGCGGAGGCTTGTTCTTTGACGGCAGCTTCGGTGATGGGTTTGGCGCGTTCGAGCAGTTCGACACTGCCGTCGAGCCGTTTGACGACGCCTTCGAGGGTGATGAGGGTTTTGAAAAGCATCACGAGGTCGCCAGGCAGGGTCAGTCCGTGGCGGCGCATGATGGAGGTGATGTCGTTGATGACTTGGCTGACGCGCAGGTCGCGGACGGCGGTGTGTTCGTAGTTGAGCAGCATTTCTAAAACGTCTGCACCGAGCAGGTTTTCGTCGGGCAAATCGCCCTGCGCCCAGTCGCTGAGAACGTATTGGATGAGCAGCGCGTCGTTGTTGGTCAGGGCGTTGATGAGGTTGAGGATTTCGCGGCGGCGGGTGTTGCCGAGGTGTCCGACCAGCCCGAAGTCGATGAAGGTGATGCCGCCGTTGTCGTTGATGAAGATGTTGCCCGGATGGGGGTCGGCATGGAAAAAGCCTTGCCGCAGCATCATGGTGAAGAGGGTGTCGGTAATCCGTCCGGCAAGTCCGCTGCGCAAGGTGTGGGGCATGGTTTCAAGGTCGGCGTCTTTCAGGAGCGTGCCGCCGATGTAGTCTTGTACGAGGATGTGCCGGTTGGAAATGTCGGGATAGACGGCGGGGATACGGACCAAAGGGTCGTCTGAAAAGGTCTGGCCGAAGCGCTGCATATAGCGCAGCTCCACCGATAAATCGGTTTCTTTCGCCAGACTCTTGGCAAAATAGGCGACCATCAATACGGGCTGGTAACGGCGCACTTCGGGGATTTCGGATTCCATTAGTCTGGCGAGGTGGTTCAAAATCCGCAAATCCGCCTGAATGACCGGCTCGATGTCGGGGCGTTTGACTTTGACGGCGACGGCGGTTCCGTCTAAAAGTTCGGCGCGGTGTACCTGAGCCACCGACGCGCTGCCTGCGGGTTTCGGGTCTATGCTGCGGAACACTTCGGAAACGGGCTTGCCCAGATAGGCTTCGACCAAAGTATAGATTTCAGACGACGGTATCGGCGCGACGTTGCTTTGCAGTTGTTCGAACTCTTCAATCCACTCCGCCCCGAAAATATCGACCCGCGTGGACAATACCTGACCGAGTTTGACGAAGGTCGGACCCAGCTCCTCAAACGCTTTGCGGAAGCGTCGCGGCGTACTCATATAACGGCTGTCGGGATGCACTTCGTCTCCGCCCGCTGCGCCCAAACGGATACGCTGAACAAAGCTGCCCAAGCCGTATTTCGTCAGTACGGTAATAATTTCGCGCATTCTGGAAAAGTCGCGCATAGCGAGCAGAGTGGGTATCATCATCGGTTGAGTGTCTTTGCAAATTTTTTTATAAACAACGCTTTAACGCAATATAACAGACGCTTTTTTGCCAAACATCCTGTTTTTTATATACAATCGCCTGCATATCCCAGATACAGAATAACATAATAGCAGGCGGCAGACAGGTCGTCTGAAAATGGAATCAGTCAAACATGAAAGCCTTATCCAGGCTGGCGGCACTATTGGTTTCGGCCTGTATGCTGTCCGGCATTCATTTTGCAAACGCCGACGATCTCGATTCGTTCGTCAAAAATAGGCAGCAGGTTTTAAACCAATTTGAAGATGCAAAACAGCCTGCCCCCGCACAGGCTCCGCAGATAAATTTCCAACCCGCGCGCGCGGCAACTCCCGTTGTACATTCCATTCCTTCAGCTTCGGCAGCACCCGTCCGTGCATCGAGAAGTTCAGACAGTGCCGACGAACTCATCGGCAGCGCAATGGGGCTTTTAGGTGTTGCCTACCGTTACGGCGGCACATCAGCATCTACCGGTTTCGATTGCAGCGGCTTCATGCAGCATATCTTCAGACGCTCAATGGGGCTGAACCTCCCCCGTACCTCCGCCGAACAGGCAAAAATGGGTGTCGGCATATCCCGCGGCGAATTACAGCCGGGCGATATGGTATTTTTCCGCACGATGGGACGCGGCAGGATTTCCCATGTCGGACTCTACATCGGCAACGATCGTTTCATCCACGCTCCGCGTACCGGCAAACGCATTGAAATCACCAGCCTCAGCAACAAATACTGGAACGCCAAATACGCCTTTGCACGCCGCGTGAAGAAAAACGATCCGTCCCGTTTTCTCAATTAAGTCTAGGAAAGCAACAACGTGAGTATGCCTGAAATGCCAAAATGGTACGACGACGACGGGCAAATCGTATCCTGCACTGAAAAAGTGAAAGTCATGACGGAAAACATGACCGAGCTTTATCAAGCAGCACAAGACGCATTTGAAGACGCGCTTCTGATGGGCTGCAGTGAAAAACAGTTGCGCGAATACCTGCAAGCCTTGATTGAAGGTGTGGAAAACCCATATCGGAAAGCTTAGTCGACAATATATTCCCTACAACGGTATGGCTTTTGCCATGCCGTTTTTTATGGACCGTAAAACAGCAAGGTCGTCTGAAAGCTGCAATATGCTTTCAGACGACCTTTTTTGCTTGCCCAAATCGGAGCCTGTGTAGTGTAATGCAAAGAAACTCTATGATATTTATCAAGATTATACCAATGCTGAAACTGTAAAGTTTTTTCAGTTTGTCAACAGTCTGCTAGAATAGCGCGTTTTGGCGTTGGGTGTTGTCCCGATGTCGTCTGAAAACAGCTTTGCGGCACTTTGACAGGATTATCCCTTCGGAGAGCCGTATCTAGAAAGGCTTTTTATGGATAATTTTACCGAATCACTGCACCAATGGGTTCAGAAAATCAACGATCCGATGTGGGCAGGGCTGGTGTATGTATTGTTGGGTGCAGGTCTGTTCTTCACACTTGCCACCGGTTTCGTACAATTCCGCCTGCTCGGACGCAGTATCAAAGAAATGCTCGGCGGCCGCAAACAAGGCGATGATCCGCACGGTATTACGCCGTTTCAGGCTTTCGTTACCGGACTTGCCAGCCGTGTAGGCGTGGGCAACATCGCCGGCGTGGCGATTGCCATCAAACTCGGCGGACCGGGCGCGGTGTTCTGGATGTGGGTAACCGCCTTAATCGGCATGAGTTCGGCGTTTGTCGAATCTTCACTGGCTCAACTCTTTAAAGTCCGGGACTACGACAATCACCACTTCCGCGGCGGCCCTGCCTACTACATCACTCAAGGCCTGGGACAAAAATGGCTGGGCGTTTTGTTCGCCCTGAGCCTGATTTTCTGTTTCGGCTTTGTATTTGAAGCCGTACAGACCAATACCATCGCCGATACCACCAAAGCGGCATGGGGCTGGGATCAACACTATGTCGGCGTCGCTCTAGTCATTCTGACTGCCCCGATTATCTTCGGCGGTATCCGCCGCGTATCCAAAGCCGCGGAAATCATCGTTCCGCTGATGGCGGTTTTATATCTCGTCATAGCACTCTTCATCATTGTTACCAATATTTCCCTGATTCCTGACGTGTTCGGTCAGATTTTTTCCAACGCGTTCAACTTCGATTCGGCTGCAGGCGGTTTCCTCGGCGGTCTGATTTCGACCACCATGATGCAGGGTATCAAACGCGGCCTGTATTCCAATGAGGCGGGTATGGGTTCCGCGCCGAACGCCGCAGCCGCAGCCGAAGTGAAGCACCCCGTCTCCCAAGGCATGATTCAAATGCTGGGCGTTTTCGTCGATACCATCATCGTCTGCTCATGCACCGCCTTTATCGTCTTGACCTATCAACAACCTTACGGAGACTTGAGCGGTGCGGCGCTGACTCAAGCGGCAATCGTCAGCCAGGTAGGCGAATGGGGCGCGGGCTTCCTTGCCGTCATCCTATTTATGTTTGCCTTTTCAACCGTTATCGGCAACTATGCCTATGCCGAGTCCAACGTCCAATTCATCAAGAGCCATTGGCTGGTTACCGCCGTTTTCCGTATGCTGGTTTTGGCATGGGTGTACTTCGGCGCAATTGCCAAAGTACCTCTGGTTTGGGATATGGCGGACATGGCCATGGGCATCATGGCATGGATTAACCTTGTCGCCATCCTTCTCCTCTCTCCGCTTGCCTTCCTGCTGCTGAAAGACTACACGGCGAAACTGAAAATGGGCAAAGACCCCGTCTTCAAACTTTCCGAACATCCGGGTTTGAAACGCAAAATCAAATCCGATATTTGGTAAATCAAAAAACCGCCCTGCAAGTAGGGCGGTTTTTTATAGTGGACTGAAATGGCAAAACGCCCACGCTTATGCTTCCGCATACATACAAAGGTCGTCTGAAAAGCCCTGTTTCAGGTTTTCAGACGACCTTGTGTCATGTTCAAACCTTCTTCAAAACCACCATATGCCGTTCTGCGTCCAGACCGGGGACTTGGAGGGCTTCGACGCGTTCGACGGCGACGGTGTCGGGGAGTTTGGCGATTTCTTCTTCGGGGTACACGCCTTTCATGGCGACCCAGCGGCCGCCGTCTTTCAAAAGGTGTGCCGTCCAGTTGACGAAGTCGGCGAGTTCGGCGAAGGCGCGGCTGGTGATGATGTCGGCTTGGAAGTCTTGAACGGCTTCGACGCGGCCGCTGACGACACGGACGTTGGCGAGTCCGAGTTCGATGACGGCTTGTTGCAGGAAGGCGGTTTTTTTGGTGTTGGCGTCCAAGAGGGTGATGTTGAGGTCGGGACGGCAGATGGCGGTGGGAATGCCGGGCTGTCCGCCGCCAGAGCCGACATCCAGCATGGTCTGCGCGCCTTGGAGGTAGGGGAGCAGGGTCAGGCTGTCGAGCAGGTGGTGGCTGACCATTTGCGCTTCGTCGCGCAGGGCGGTGAGGTTGTAGGTCTTGTTCCACTTTTTGAGCAGGTCGGTATAGGCGAGCAGCAGGGTTTGCTGTTCTGCGGATAGGTCCAAACCTAATGCCTGTATGCCTGATTGGAGTTGCTGTGTCGGGGTCATGGTGTTTGTCCGTGTTGTGTCGGGCGTTATGGTAGCGGAAAAAAAGGTCGTCTGAAAGGCGTGGGCTTTGCCCGCGAAACTTGTTGTCTGACAATTTGAAACTGTCTTTATTTTCACATTTATTTCGTGGGCAAAGCCCGCGCTACGGGTTTCAGACGACCTTTGGGTGTTTTCGGGAACAGTTGGTATTTCATTTTCCGAGCGAGCTGTAATGTGGGCTACGTTGACCGAAAATATAGAAAAATTTTCAGACGACCTGAGCAATCAGTTTTCCGTTTGGCGGATCAGCATGTAGGCTGCATCGGACAATTCACCACATGGGGAAACCGTTTCACCGTTTTCATTCAGGATGGTAAAGGATTCCTGTATCCCGCCGATTTCCGCTTCGCCATCCAAGCCGAGCAATAAGGAATACATTATGTCGTCCAGCGCCGATTCCAATGCGGAGTCAAACAGACGACGTTGCTTGTCCGTTAATTCCAGCATGTTTATTTTTTGCGCCGTCGCGGAAACGGAACGGCGGTTTTTCAATTCTGACAGATAACTTTTTTTGAAATTCAGCCAGCGTCGGACAAATTCTTCGGCAGGTAGGATGTTGTGATGTGAGGGCATGATTTATCTTTCAGACGACCTTCCCTGCGTTTTCCAGCATTAAGACAAATTGTGCCAATTCTTGCGGCAGCGGGGCTTTTAAGATGAGTTTTTCGCCTGTCAGCGGGTGGTTGAGGTGCAGCTCGGCGGCGTGGAGGAACATCCGTTTCAAACCGAGTTTCTGGAGGCGTTTGTTGGCTTGGTAGTCGCCGTAGCGTTCGTCACCGGCGATGGGGCATTGCTGCGATTGGAGGTGGACGCGGATTTGGTGGGTGCGGCCGGTTTTCAAGGTGGCTTGCACGAGGGTAAGGTGCGAGAGGCCGACTTGGTGCAGGAGGTCGTCTGAAAAGCGGTTGAGCACGTGGAAGATGGTGTGCGCGGATTGTCCGTCTTCGCTGACGCGCACCATTTTTTCGCCTTGTGCGCCGGTGTATTTGAACAGGGGCAGTTTGACGTGGAAGCTGTCGTTCGGCAGTTTGCCTACGCCCAGCGCGAGGTAGATTTTTTTGGGGTGGTCGTTGCGGATGGCTTCGTGCAGTTTGACGAGCGCGCTGCGTTTTTTGGCGATCATCAAGAGGCCGCTGGTGTCTTTGTCGAGGCGGTGGACGAGTTCGAGATAGCGGGCTTCGGGGCGGGCGCGGCGGATTTGTTCGATGACGCCGAAACTCACGCCGCTGCCGCCGTGGACGGCGGTGCCTGCGGGTTTGTCGATAACGAGCAGCGCGTCGTCTTCGTAGATGATGGTAAATTCGCGCGCGGGTACGGCTTGGGCGCGGTTTTCAGACGACCTTTGTTTTTTGGCGGTGCGCACGGGCGGGATACGGAGCAGGTCGCCTGTTTGGATGCGGCTGTCGGGCTTGCAGCGTTTTTTGTTCAGGCGCACTTCGCCGGCGCGGATAATGCGGTGGATATGGCTTTTGGGTACGCCTTTGAGGATTTTTATCAGATAGTTGTCAAGGCGTTGGCCGGCTTCGTGTTCGGCGACGGTAATCAGGCTGACTGAATCTTTGCTTATTGTGTGCGTTTTCATCTATAATCCCGAACATCCGTTTCGGCAGAAACCTGTACAAACAGGCCGTATGGGACGGATGGTATTGTTAAAACGAGATTTTATATTAAAAACGCACTCTGCAAAGCATTTTCCCTGCGTTTATGCCAAAGCCCGTAAACGCAGGAGCGTAATTAAGTTTGATTTGATTTTGCCGATTTGACCGGGCATAAGACGAGGGGCGGGTGTTTGACAAACCTGCCGCGCCGCACCGTTCGAAACTTCCGGCATAACGATAATAAGAAGATGTCGGCTACCTGTTTTCTAAGCCGGACCTGTACCGTCCGGACTTCGGCGGCGGACGGAGCGTTCCGCCGCATTGTTCTTTATTGCCTTCTTTATCCGTATCCTTCCGCACACGGCCGCATTGTTTTGGGCGGCGTGCAACCTTGCGGACTTCAATTCAAAAACTGATTGCTCATCCGGGTTTCTGCATCCCGCGCCGAAAAGGGGCGCGGGCTATGCCTAATCCCGCCCGCCTCGCAGAGTGTCTGACAGAGCAGGCAGGTCGTCTGAAAAGGCTGCCCGCCTGTGCGAGGTAATCATTATGAAAAGAATGTTGTTCAATGCAACGCAAGCCGAAGAGCTGCGCGTTGCCATTGTCGATGGGCAAAACCTTTTGGATTTGGACATCGAAACGCTGGGTAAAGAGCAGCGCAAAGGTAATATTTACAAGGGTATCATCACCCGTATCGAGCCGTCGCTGGAAGCGTGTTTCGTGGATTACGGAACCGACCGCCACGGCTTTTTGCCGTTTAAGGAAGTATCGCGTTCGTATTTCCGCGATTACGAAGGCGGCAGGGCGCGCATTCAAGACGTGCTCAAAGAAGGCATGGAAGTCATCGTTCAAGTCGAAAAAGACGAACGCGGCAACAAAGGCGCGGCGCTGACCACCTTCATCAGCCTTGCCGGACGCTATTTGGTATTGATGCCGAACAACCCGCGCGGCGGCGGCGTATCCCGCCGTATCGAAGGCGAAGAGCGTCAAGAACTCAAAGCCGCTATGGCAGAACTCGACATTCCGAACGGCATGAGCATCATCGCCCGTACCGCCGGTATCGGTCGCAGTGCGGAAGAGTTGGAATGGGATTTGAACTACCTCAAACAACTCTGGCAGGCGATCGAAGAAGCAGGAAAAGCGCATCATGACCCTTATCTGCTTTTCATGGAAAGCTCGCTGCTCATCCGCGCCATCCGCGACTATTTCCGTCCCGACATCGGCGAAATTCTGGTAGACAATCAAGAAGTTTACGAGCAAGTTGCCGAGTTCATGAGCTACGTCATGCCGAGCAACGTAGGTCGTCTGAAACTCTATCAAGACCACACGCCGCTGTTCTCCCGCTTCCAAATCGAACACCAAATCGAAAGCGCGTTCGCTCGCAGCGTCAGCCTGCCTTCAGGCGGCGCGATTGTGATCGACCACACCGAAGCCCTGGTTTCCATCGACGTCAACTCCGCCCGCGCCACCCGCGGCTCGGACATCGAAGACACCGCGTTCAAAACCAATATGGAAGCCGCTGAAGAAGTCGCCCGCCAAATGCGCCTGCGCGACTTGGGCGGTTTGGTCGTCATCGACTTCATCGACATGGAAAACCCCAAGCACCAGCGCGATGTTGAAAACGTCCTGCGCGACGCGCTCAAAAAAGACCGCGCCCGCGTGCAAATGGGAAAACTCTCCCGCTTCGGCCTCTTGGAATTGAGCCGCCAACGCCTGAAACCCGCTTTGGGCGAAAGCAGCCACGTCGCCTGTCCGCGCTGCGCCGGTACCGGCGTCATCCGCGGCATCGAATCGACCGCCCTGCACGTTTTGCGCATCATTCAAGAAGAAGCGATGAAAGACAACACCGGCGAAGTACACGCCCAAGTGCCCGTCGATGTCGCCACCTTCCTGTTGAACGAAAAACGCGCCGAGCTGTTTGCGATGGAAGAGCGTTTGGACGTCAACGTCGTCCTGATTCCGAATATCCACTTGGAAAATCCGCACTACGAAATCAACCGCATCCGCATCGACGACGTAGAAGAAGACGGCGAACCGAGCTACAAACGCGTTGCCGAGCCGGAAGAAGACGAATCCGCCAAACCTTTCGGCAGCGAAAGAGCCAAAGCCGCCCGCCCCGAACCCGCCGTCAAAGGCGTGCGCCACACCCAGCCTGCCCCAACCGTAGCCGAGCAGAAGAACGGTTCATGGTGGGATAGCTTCAAAGCATGGCTCAAACGCATTTTCGGCGGCAATACCGCAGCAGAAACCGCGCCTGTTGCCGAAGTGGCAGAAAAACGCACTTCGGGCAGCAACAACCGCAACGGCAATTCCGGCAATCGCCGCGCAAACAACCGCCGCCAAAACCCGCGCCGCAACAACAGGCACGACGGCAGCAAGGTAGAAGTGCGCGAAGTGGCGGACTTCAAAGACAAAGCAGCGGACAATCAGGCAGCGGAAAATGAAACCCGCAACGCCAAAGACAACCGCCGCAGCCGCAACCGTCAAAACGAGCGCAATGCCGCAGCGGAAGCCGAAAACCTCGAAGTCCAAGCACTCGCCGCCGCAACGTCGTCTGAAAACGAATCCCGTTCAGACGAGCAGGCGCAAGGCAACAAACGCCGCCGCAACAACAACCGCAACGAACGCAACCGTGAACAAGCGGACATCCGCGCGGAAGAAACCTTGTCCGAAGCAGTGGACAATGTGGCGGAAGAGGGCGTGCAAACCGCCGATACCGATGCACCGAAAGGCAACGAACGCCGCCAACGCGATCGCAACAACCAACGCGACCGCCGCGAACGCAATAATCAGCGCGACCGCCGTCAAAACGGTAAAAAACGCAATATTCCGTCTGCCGCCAAAATCGAGCAGTACCTGAATATTCACGATACCGCCGACAAAGTCCTCTTCGCCGCCGCACACGTTATGGGCGATACCGTCGAAGAAGAGCCTTTTGCCGTAACCATTCCCGCTCCAGAGGATAGCGGCGAGCCTTTGGTTGTCGTGGTTTCCGAACCTGTTACCGTTGCTGAAGAAGCGTTCGTGTTCTCCATCGAAGGCGAAGATGTGGATAGCGACATCCTCATCGAAGACAGCACCGACGACGAATGCAGCATTATCGACTCCGCTATTGGCAGTGTTGAAGAAACTTCGACTTCCGTATTCGCCATCGAAACCGAAGACGGCTATCAACCGATGACCGCCGTCCCTGCCGAAGGCGAGGTCGAAGCCGTTGCCGAAATGGAGGAAGAACTGGTCGTTTGGAAAGCCGAGCGCGAAGCCGCCGCCGCCATCGAAGCCCTTGCCGCAGCAGCAGCGGCCGCCGCCCAAGCAGCAGAATCCGAGCCGCAAACTGCGCTGGAAGCAAGCCAAGCGGAAGAAACTGCCCCTGCCGTTGCTGCGATGCCCGACTTAGGCGGTTTGGTGTTTGTCGAAACCGATCCCGAAGCCGTCGCAGCCTTTGCCGAACAGGTTCAGCCCGAACCCGAATCCGGTCTGCGCCGCGCGGACGTGCCGAAAGTCGAAGCCGAACCTGTCGCCGCTGCCGAAATGGTCTTGGTGGAAACGCGCAAAGACTAAAGGCTGAAAGAAAAGGGCATCGTGAGTGTAGATGCCTGAATCGATAAAAAGGTCGTCTGAAACCAAAATTCTGGTTTCAGACGACCTTTGTCTGTTTTGTGTTCCTGTTATATCGTCTGTGTTTCCTAATTTTTTGTCAATATAGTTAATCAAAAATACCCGCACCGTTACGTCTACGCGGACTGTAATCCAAGTTTCAATTTTTCAGAGGGATTTCAGTCAAGCCGTAGCGTAGGTTTTGCCTGTTAAATCTGTTGGGTGCTCAGTGAGTCAGGGGATAAAATGAATTCTTTATTGATAAAGCACGCACTGCACTTTGCATGATGGGTTATAATAAAATATTGTTTTTTAATTAGAATAATCTTTTGTGATTGAAAAGTCCCGATTTGATAATTTATTCGATCTAAGTGAAGTGGAAATGAATATATACTAAATTAAGTAAAAATAGAAAACTGAAAATGTACTTCCCCCTTGCTACTAAAAAATATGAGCATATAAATATATTGATTGGAATAGTTCTTAAAGAAAAATAGAAGCTTACATGAATAATTTGTTTTTTTATTAAGAATTTTATCGGGTATACTCCTACTATTTTTGATAATAATGAAGTTAGAGGGAAGCTTCCTTGAATTTTTAATAAAGATGATATAGAAAGTATTTTAAAATAGGAAGTATTTTAAATTTATATTAAGTAATTATAGATTTAGCTTATTGGGTTAAAGAAAGATGATCTTCAATGCAGCAAAGAACTAAAGGATTACTAATTATAGCGGTTTGTATAGTATCTATCCTGATGATTAGTTTATATTATAATAAGCCTTTAACTAAAACTTATTCAATGGAAGTATATAGTTATACGAGAGAGGCTGCTACGGTAATGTTAGGAGAGGAGGATAATAAAGTTATAATGGATGCATTGTCATATAATGGAGGCGGAGCAGTTGTTTGTTGTGTATCTATTAAGGTTGATAAACCAGTTCCTGTAACATTGATTGTTCTAAGAGAAGAACCAGATAAATGGGAACATATAAATATGGAAGTTCCTATTGAATATGTTGGGGATAGTGAAGCTTATATACAGGCACATATTCTACCTGAGCATAAGGTTAGAGTTTTTGTCACAGGATATTCACGAATGCATCCCAAGCACCCTATGAATGCATATTATGAGCATATTCGTGCTGAACAAGATGCTTATGAAAAATAAAAAAATGATAAGTCAGTATAATTAATTTCTTAATAAATAAATTGCCATTTATTTGAACAAAGGTCGTCTGAAAATCGGATTTCGGGTTTTCAGACGACCTTTGCCGTTTTTTATGCACTGAATTTCCGTCCGCATTCCACATCCTGTCTTGCGTATAAAAGGAAACGGACAAGGTGGCACGGATAGAGGTTTTGGCTATAATCAAAGCATTAGGCGTTATTTAGCCCACGTCAGCCCGTTTGTTAAAATCCGTCGTTTTGCCGGTTGATTGAACGGCATTTTTCAATAGAAACAAATCATAACCATGACCCACACACAGCAAAAATCCCCCAACCTTTGGCTGGTTATCACCGCTGCCGCCTCCATCCTGCTGATTACCATTGGTATGCGCATGACTATGGGGCTGTTTGTCCGTCCGGTCGTCGACTCTACCGAACTGAGTATCCAAGAGTTCAGCCTGATTATCGCCGTTTTCCAGTTGATGTGGGGCTTGTCCCAGCCGCTTTCCGGCGCGCTTGCCGACCGTTTCGGCGCGTTTAAGGTGTTGGGCGGCGGCGCGCTGCTGTTGGCTTGCGCCTGTCTGATGGTGCCGCAGATGCCGACTTATTGGGGACTGATGCTGGCAATCGGGCTGCTTTTTGCATTCGGAACGGGCGCGGGCGGTTTCTCCATCATCATGGGGCAGGTCGCGGCGAAAGTACCGCCACACAAACGCGGTTTGGCTTCGGGTCTGGTCAACGCGGGCGGTTCGGCGGGGCAGTTTCTGTTTGCGCCGCTGGTGCAGGGTTTGTTGATATTACCCGCCGTCGGCTGGACGGGAACGTTTTACGTTTGGAGCGGCATCGCACTTTTGATCCTGCCGATTTCGTGGTGGCTGGCGGGCGGCAAAAACGCTGTCGCCACGCACCACACGTCGTCTGAAAACGGGCAAACGCTGGGGCAGGCGGTTAAAGCGGCGTTTAAAGACCGAAGCTACATCCTGCTGCACTTGGGCTTTTTTACCTGCGGTTTCCACATTGCGTTTTTGGTAACCCACCTGCCCAACGAAATCGCGCTCTGCGGTCTGCCCGCTTCGGTCGCTTCGACTTCGATTGCGATTATCGGGCTGGCGAACATCGCGGGCTGCATTTTTTCGGGCTGGTGTACGGGGCGGTTTTTGGGCAAATATGTTTTGTTCGGACTGTACGCCTCGCGTGTGGCGATGGTGCTGATCTACCTTGCCGCCCCGAGAACCGACGTCAATTTCTACATTTTCGCCGCTGCGCTGGGCTTCACTTGGCTCGCCACCGTCGCGCCGACCGCTGCGATTACAGGCAAGCTGTTCGGCACGCGCTATCTGGCGACCCTGTTCGGGCTGACCATGTTGAGCCACCAAATCGGCGGCTTTTTAGGCTCGTATATCGGCGGCATCGTGATTTACCAATTCAACGATTACGGCTGGATGTGGTATGCCGACGCGGTGTTGGCGGGAACGGCGGCGTTGCTGAACCTGCCGATACGCGAAAAGAAAACGGCGTAACCCGCTTAAACAAAGCAAAGAATAAAGGTCGTCTGAAAACGGAAAAACGGTTTTCAGACGACCTTTTTGATTATTATGCATAGTTTAAAGTTTGTTTGAACAGGATTTGTTACAATGCGCCTTTCTTTTTGATGTTGCTGACCTATTATGACTGCTTCACAACCAAGCACGATGCAGCGGATTTTTTCGCGCAATATGCTCATCTGTATTTTTACAGGCTTCACATCGGGGCTGCCGCTTTATTTCCTATATAGCCTGATTCCGGCGTGGCTGCGCAGCGAACATGTTGATTTGAAAACCATAGGACTGTTTGCCCTGATCGGTTTTCCCTACACTTGGAAATTTATCTGGTCTCCGCTCATGGACTCTGTACGCCTGCCGTTTTTAGGTTTGCGGCGCGGCTGGATGTTGGTGATGCAGATAGCGCTTTTGCTGCTTTTGGCTGCCTATGCGTTTGTCCGCCCGCAAGAACACTTGTCCATTATTTTGGGGCTGTCTTTGGTAGTAGCGTTTTTTTCCGCCAGTCAGGATATTGTGATCGATGCTTTCCGCCGAGAAGTGTTATCCGATGAAGAGTTGGTTTTGGGTAACTCGCTGTATGTAAATGCCTATCGTATTTCCTCGCTGATTCCGGCTTCATTGAGTTTGATTTTGGCCGACAGGATGCCTTGGTCGTCCGTCTTCATTATTACTGCGCTGTTCATGGTTCCGGGGTTGCTGGCTACTTTATTCGTAGCGCGAGAACCGGCCCGCCAACCCGTCGCTGCAAAAGGATTGAAAGATACCGTTATCGAGCCGTTCCGCGATTTCTTTACCCGTCAAAGCGTTACGCAGGCGCTGATTATTTTGGCGTTTATCTTGCTGTATAAGCTGGGCGACAGCATGGCAACCGCCTTGGCAACACCGTTTTATATCGACATGGGATTCTCCAAGACCGACATCGGACTGATTGCGAAAAATGCAGGCTTGTGGCCGGCGGTGATTTTCGGGATTATCGGCGGCATTTGGGTAAACAAATTAGGCGTGAACCGTGCATTGTGGCTTTTTGGTTTGGTGCAATGGGTGACGATTTTAGGTTTTGCATGGCTGGCAAGTTTCGGACATTTCGAGCATGTAGGCGCATCAGAACGAACCATGTTGGCAGTCGTTATTGCTGCCGAGGCAGTGGGTGTAGGCCTGGGTACGGTGGCATTTGTGTCGTATATGGCGCAACAAACCAATACCGCATTTACCGCCACGCAGTTTGCGCTGCTGTCCAGCCTATCCGCCGTACCGCGTACGTTTATGAATGCGACAGCAGGGTTTCTGATTGAAGCGATGGGCTACGTCAATTTCTTCTGGCTGTGTTTTATGTTGGGGATTCCGGGTATGCTGCTGCTGTTTAAAGTTGCGCCTTGGAACGGAGATAAAGCGAAACAGACCGCTGTTTGAATGTATCGGTAGGATAAAAGGTCGTCTGAAAACCTGTGATTGTGGTTTTCAGACGACCTTTTGTTAAATATGGAAGGTGATTTGTGTGTAAACAACACGTCGCTTCCCTCGGGTATATAGACGGCGAAATATCAATTTATAGAGATAAAAAGCATGAGTAAGCCCCTGTGTTAAAAAAAGATTGGTATTTGCTTGATTTGTCGATTATAATGGCGGACTTGGTGCATTTGTGCCAAGTTTTATCTTTGTCCGAAGGCAGGCCAATCGTAGCCCGCCCCTTTACTTTAAAAGGAAAATAATCATGACTTTAGGTCTGGTTGGACGCAAAGTTGGTATGACCCGCGTGTTCGACGAACAGGGTGTTTCTGTTCCGGTAACCGTTTTGGATATGTCTGCCAACCGCGTTACACAAGTAAAATCCAAAGATGCTGACGGCTATACTGCCGTTCAAGTTACCTTTGGTCAGAAAAAAGCTAACCGTGTCAACAAAGCCGAAGCTGGGCACTTTGCAAAAGCAGGTGTTGAAGCCGGTCGCGGTTTGATGGAGTTTGCTTTGACTGAAGAAAAACTGGCTGAATTGAAAGCCGGTGACGAAATCACCGTTTCTATGTTTGAAGTCGGTCAACTGGTCGATGTAACCGGTACCTCTAAAGGTAAAGGTTTCTCCGGTACGATCAAACGTCATAACTTCGGTGCCCAACGTACTTCCCACGGTAACTCCCGTTCTCATCGTGTTCCAGGTTCTATCGGTATGGCGCAAGACCCAGGTCGCGTGTTCCCCGGTAAACGCATGGCCGGTCAATACGGCAACACTAAAGCAACTGTCCAAAAGCTGGAAGTTGTACGTGTTGATGCAGAACGCCAACTGCTGTTGGTTAAGGGTGCTGTTCCGGGTGCGGTCAACAGCGATGTTGTAGTTCGTCCTAGCGTGAAAGTAGGTGCGTAATGGAATTGAAAGTAATTGACGCTAAAGGACAAGTTTCAGGCAGTCTGTCTGTTTCTGATGCTTTGTTCGCTCGCGAATACAATGAAGCGTTGGTTCATCAGCTGGTAAATGCCTACTTGGCAAACGCCCGCTCTGGCAACCGCGCTCAAAAAACCCGTGCCGAAGTAAAACACTCAACCAAAAAACCATGGCGTCAAAAAGGTACCGGCCGTGCCCGTTCCGGTATGACTTCTTCTCCGCTGTGGCGTAAAGGTGGTCGCGCGTTCCCGAACAAACCCGACGAAAACTTCACTCAAAAAGTAAACCGTAAAATGTACCGTGCCGGTATGGCGACTATCCTGTCCCAATTGGCTCGTGACGAGCGTTTGTTTGCTATCGAAGCGTTGACTGCTGAAACTCCTAAAACCAAAGTTTTTGCTGAACAAGTGAAAAATCTGGGTCTGGAGCAAGTGCTGTTTGTAACTAAACAGCTCGATGAGAATGTTTACTTGGCTTCACGCAACTTGCCAAATGTGTTGGTTTTGGAAGCTCAACAAGTTGATCCTTACAGCTTGCTGCGTTACAAAAAAGTAATCATCACTAAAGATGCGGTTGCACAATTAGAGGAGCAATGGGTATGAATCAACAACGTTTGACTCAAGTGATTTTGGCACCTATCGTTTCTGAAAAAAGCAACGTATTGGCTGAAAAACGCAACCAAATGACGTTTAAAGTTTTGGCAAATGCAACCAAACCTGAAATCAAAGCTGCTGTTGAGCTGCTGTTCGGTGTTCAAGTTGCTTCTGTAACTACCGTTACCACTAAAGGCAAAACTAAGCGTTTTGGTCGTACTTTGGGCCGCCGCAGCGATGTTAAAAAAGCATATGTAAGCTTGGCTGCCGGTCAAGAGTTGGATTTGGAAGCCGCTGCTGCAGCTGCAGATAAGGAATAAACAAAATGGCAATCGTTAAAATGAAGCCAACTTCTGCAGGCCGTCGCGGCATGGTTCGCGTGGTAACAGAAGGTTTGCACAAAGGTGCGCCTTATGCACCTTTGCTCGAAAAGAAAAATTCTACTGCCGGTCGTAACAATAATGGTCATATCACCACACGTCACAAAGGCGGCGGTCATAAACACCATTACCGTGTTGTAGACTTTAAACGTAACAAAGACGGTATCCCTGCAAAAGTAGAGCGTATTGAATACGATCCTAACCGTACTGCCTTCATTGCACTGTTGTGCTATGCAGACGGTGAGCGTCGCTACATCATCGCTCCTCGCGGTATTCAAGCCGGTGCTGTATTGGTTTCCGGTGCTGAAGCTGCCATCAAAGTAGGTAATACCCTGCCGATCCGTAACATTCCCGTTGGTACGACTATCCACTGTATCGAAATGAAACCTGGTAAAGGTGCACAAATTGCACGTTCTGCCGGTGCTTCTGCGGTATTGTTGGCTAAAGAAGGTGCATACGCTCAAGTCCGTCTGCGCTCTGGCGAAGTTCGTAAAATCAACGTAGATTGCCGTGCAACCATCGGTGAAGTCGGTAACGAAGAGCAAAGCCTGAAGAAAATCGGTAAAGCCGGTGCCAATCGTTGGCGTGGTATTCGTCCGACCGTTCGTGGTGTTGTCATGAACCCTGTCGATCACCCGCATGGTGGTGGTGAAGGTCGTACCGGTGAAGCTCGCGAACCGGTTAGCCCATGGGGTACTCCTGCTAAAGGCTACCGCACTCGTAATAACAAACGCACGGATAACATGATTGTTCGTCGTCGTTACTCAAATAAAGGTTAATTAGTATGGCTCGTTCATTGAAAAAAGGCCCATATGTAGACCTGCATTTGCTGAAAAAAGTAGATGCTGCTCGTGCAAGCAACGACAAGCGCCCGATTAAAACTTGGTCTCGTCGTTCTACCATTCTGCCTGACTTTATCGGTCTGACCATTGCTGTACACAACGGTCGCACTCATGTGCCCGTTTTTATCAGTGATAACATGGTTGGTCATAAATTAGGCGAATTCTCATTGACCCGTACCTTTAAAGGCCACTTGGCTGATAAAAAGGCTAAAAAGAAATAAGGTGAATCATGAGAGTAAATGCACAACATAAAAATGCCCGTATTTCAGCTCAAAAAGCTCGTTTGGTAGCTGATTTGATTCGTGGTAAAGACGTTGCCCAGGCTTTGAATATCTTGACTTTCAGTCCTAAAAAAGGTGCTGAGTTGATTAAAAAAGTATTGGAATCAGCTATTGCAAATGCCGAGCACAATAACGGTGCCGACATTGATGAGTTGAAAGTGGTAACTATCTTTGTTGACAAAGGTCCAAGCTTGAAACGTTTCCAAGCTCGTGCCAAAGGTCGCGGTAACCGCATTGAAAAACAAACTTGTCATATCAACGTGACAGTGGGCAACTAAGGAAAAGCTATGGGACAAAAGATTAACCCTACAGGCTTTCGCCTGGCGGTAACTAAAGACTGGGCTTCAAAATGGTTTGCTAAAAGCACCGACTTTTCTGCTGTTTTGAAACAAGACATTGATGTTCGTAACTACCTGCGTAAAAAATTGGCGAATGCTTCTGTTGGTCGCGTAGTTATTGAACGTCCTGCAAAATCTGCACGTATTACCATCCACTCTGCCCGTCCGGGTGTAGTAATTGGTAAAAAAGGTGAGGATATCGAAGTTTTGAAACGTGATTTGCAAGCCCTGATGGGTGTGCCTGTTCATGTCAATATCGAAGAAATCCGTAAACCTGAATTAGATGCGCAAATTATTGCTGATGGTATTGCTCAGCAATTGGAAAAACGCGTTCAATTCCGCCGTGCTATGAAACGCGCTATGCAAAATGCTATGCGTTCAGGTGCAAAAGGCATCAAGATTATGACCTCAGGTCGTCTGAATGGTGCAGATATTGCTCGTAGCGAATGGTATCGCGAAGGTCGTGTACCGCTGCATACTTTGCGTGCAAACGTAGATTATGCAACTAGCGAAGCCCATACTACTTATGGCGTGCTGGGTCTGAAAGTTTGGGTCTATACTGAAGGCAGTGTAAAGACTTCAGCTAAACCTGAGCATGAAAAGAAACAAAGAAAGGCAGGTGGACGTAATGCTGCAGCCAACTAGACTGAAATACCGCAAGCAACAAAAAGGTCGCAATACTGGTATTGCTACTCGCGGTAACAAAGTAAGTTTCGGTGAGTTCGGTTTGAAAGCCGTTGGTCGTGGTCGTTTGACTGCCCGCCAAATCGAAGCTGCTCGTCGTACAATGACTCGCCACATTAAACGTGGTGGTCGTATTTGGATTCGTGTATTCCCTGATAAACCAATTACTGAAAAACCTATTCAAGTTCGTATGGGTGGCGGTAAAGGTAACGTGGAATATTACATTGCCGAAATCAAACCAGGCAAAGTGTTGTATGAAATGGACGGTGTTCCAGAGGCTTTGGCTCGCGAAGCATTTGAATTGGCTGCTGCCAAATTGCCTATTCCTACGACCTTTGTAGTAAGACAGGTAGGTCAATAATGAAAGCAAATGAATTGAAAGACAAATCTATTGAGCAATTAAATGCAGATTTGTTGGACTTGTTGAAAGCTCAGTTTGGCTTACGTATGCAAAATGCAACTGGTCAATTGGGTAAACCAAGCGAATTAAAACGTGTACGTCGCGATATTGCTCGTATTAAAACCATTTTAACTGAAAAAGGTGCTAAGTAATGAGCGAAAATAAAAATGTTCGTACTTTGCAAGGCAAAGTGGTAAGCGACAAAATGGACAAAACTGTTACAGTGTTGGTTGAGCGTAAAGTAAAACACCCTCTGTATGGTAAAATTATCCGTTTATCAACTAAAATCCATGCCCATGATGAAAATAATCAATATGGAATTGGTGATGTAGTGGTAATTGCGGAATCTCGTCCACTGTCAAAAACCAAATCTTGGGTTGTTAAAGAACTGGTTGAGAAAGCACGTACTGTTTAAAAATTAAGACAGTTGGCTTTAATAAGAAACGAAGTGTTGCGCCAAAGTGAATTTGCGTGTAAACTTCGTTTCTTATCTTTCAGTTTCTTCTGGAAGTTTCTTCCCTTCGGGATCCAAGACTGGTTTACTAGAACCGTGATGGTTTCATTTAGTTAGCTTAATTTAAATAAGTGAGCCAGCTATATGAAAATGGTAAATTAAGTTGGTTAATTTAAAGGTACTAATATGATTCAAATGCAGACCATCTTAGATGTGGCTGATAACTCTGGTGCACGTCGCGTGATGTGTATCAAGGTGTTGGGCGGATCTAAGCGTCGCTACGCTTCTGTTGGCGATATTATTAAAGTCGCAGTTAAAGATGCGGCCCCACGTGGTCGTGTCAAAAAAGGTGATGTGTACAATGCAGTTGTTGTTCGTACTGCTAAAGGTGTGCGTCGTCCTGATGGTGCGTTGATTAAATTTGATAACAACGCCGCCGTGTTGTTAAACAATAAACTTGAACCTCTGGGTACCCGTATTTTTGGTCCGGTAACCCGCGAGTTGCGTACTGAACGATTTATGAAAATCGTTTCATTGGCGCCTGAAGTGTTATAAGGAATAGCGCGATGAATAAAATCATTAAAGGTGACCAAGTTGTTGTGATCACTGGTAAGGATAAAGGTAAGCAAGGTCAAGTGGTTCGTGTATTGGGTGGTAAAGTTGTAGTTGAAGGTGTTAATGTTGTTAAACGTCACCAAAAACCTAATCCGATGCGTGGTATTGAGGGTGGTATTGTTTCAAAAGAAATGCCGTTAGATATTTCTAATGTTGCAATCCTGAATCCGGAAACTAATAAAGCAGACCGTGTTGGTATTAAACTGATTGAAAATGAAGGCAAAGTGAAGCGCGTTCGTTTCTTCAAATCAAATGGCTCTGTTATTGGAGCATAAGGAGATAACATGGCTCGTTTGAGAGAGTTTTATAAAGATACAGTTGTTCCTGAATTGGTTAAGCAGTTTGGTTACAAGTCAGTAATGGAAGTTCCTCGTATTGAAAAAATCACTTTAAATATGGGTGTTGGAGAGGCTGTTGCTGATAAAAAAGTTATGGAGCATGCGGTATCTGATTTGGAAAAAATTGCTGGTCAAAAACCAGTAGTTACTGTTGCTCGTAAATCTATCGCTGGCTTTAAAATTCGCGATAATTATCCTGTAGGTTGCAAAGTAACATTACGTCGTGATCAAATGTTCGAATTCTTGGATCGTTTGATTACTATTGCATTACCTCGAGTACGTGACTTCCGTGGTGTAAGTGGCAAATCTTTTGATGGTCGTGGTAATTACAACATGGGTGTTCGCGAGCAAATCATTTTCCCGGAAATTGAATACGATAAAATTGATGCTTTGCGTGGTTTGAATATTACTATTACAACTACTGCAAAAACTGATGAAGAAGCTAAAGCTTTATTGTCGCTGTTCAAGTTTCCGTTTAAAGGATAATCATGGCTAAGAAAGCACTTATTAATCGTGAACTGAAACGTCAAGCTTTGGCGAAAAAGTTTGCAGCCAAACGTGAGGCAATTTTTGCTGTTATTAATGATGCGAATGCGACTGAAGAAGAGCGTTTTGAAGCTCGTCTGAAATTCCAATCCATTCCACGTAATGCAGCTCCTGTACGTCAACGTCGTCGTTGTGCTTTGACAGGTCGTCCTCGTGGTACTTTCCGTAAATTCGGTTTGGGTCGTATTAAAATCCGTGAAATCGCTATGCGTGGCGAGATTCCGGGTGTTGTTAAAGCTAGCTGGTGATAGGAGTATTAATAATGAGTATGCATGATCCTATTTCCGATATGTTGACTCGTATTCGTAATGCGCAACGTGCCAATAAGGTAGTAGTTGCCATGCCTTCTTCCAAATTAAAGTGTGCAATTGCAAAAGTCTTGAAAGAAGAAGGTTATATCGAGGATTTTTCGGTTTCTGCTGATGCGAAGCCGGTATTGGAAATTCAATTGAAATACTATGCAGGTCGCCCTGTGATTGAGCAAATTAAACGCGTTTCACGTCCAGGTTTGCGTATTTACAAAGCTTCTAGCGAAATTCCTAATGTTATGAACGGTTTGGGTATCGCTATTGTTAGTACTTCTAAAGGTGTGATGACTGACCGCAAGGCTCGTTCTGAGGGCGTTGGTGGTGAGTTGTTGTGCATCGTAGCCTAGTGGAGAAAAGTAAATGTCACGTGTCGCAAAAAACCCAGTGACTGTTCCTGCTGGTGTAGAAGTAAAATTTGGAACAGAAGCATTGGTTATCAAGGGTAAGAATGGCGAGTTGTCCTTTCCTTTGCATTCTGATGTAGCCATTGAACTGAACGATGGCAAATTGACTTTTGCTGCAAAAAATGACAGTAAGCAGGCAAATGCTATGTCAGGGACTGCTCGTGCATTAGTTAATAATATGGTTAAAGGTGTTTCTGAAGGTTTTGAGAAAAAACTGCAGTTGATTGGTGTAGGTTACCGTGCTCAAGCTCAAGGCAAAGTTTTAAACTTGTCTTTAGGTTTTTCCCATCCAATCGTATATGAAATGCCTGAAGGTGTTTCTGTTCAAACCCCTAGCCAAACAGAAATCGTTTTGACTGGTGCAGATAAACAAGTGATTGGTCAAGTCGCTGCTGAAATTCGTGCTTTCCGTTCTCCTGAACCTTATAAAGGTAAAGGTGTTCGTTATGTAGGCGAAGTGGTAGTGATGAAAGAAGCCAAGAAAAAATAATTGAGGTTCACTAATGGATAAACATGCAACCCGACTCCGTCGTGCACGCAAAACCCGTGCGCGAATTGCGGACTTGAAAATGGTAAGATTATGTGTGTTCCGTAGCAATAATCATATTTATGCTCAAGTAATTAGTGCTGAAGGTGATAAAGTATTGGCTCAAGCCTCTACATTGGAAGCTGAGGTACGTGGTAGCCTGAAATCTGGTAGCAACGTCGAAGCAGCTGCGGTGGTTGGCAAGCGTATTGCTGAGAAAGCTAAAGCAGTAGGTGTAGAAAAAGTTGCTTTTGATCGTTCAGGTTTCCAATATCACGGTCGTGTGAAAGCTTTGGCTGAAGCTGCACGTGAAAATGGTTTAAGCTTCTAATAATTGGAGACTTTCAGATGGCAAAACATGAAATTGAAGAACGCGGTGACGGCCTGATTGAAAAAATGGTCGCAGTTAATCGCGTGACTAAAGTAGTTAAAGGTGGTCGTATCATGGCTTTCTCTGCACTAACTGTTGTTGGTGATGGAGATGGTCGTATTGGTATGGGTAAAGGTAAGTCAAAAGAAGTGCCGGTAGCTGTTCAAAAAGCAATGGATCAGGCTCGTCGCTCTATGATTAAAGTACCTCTAAAAAATGGTACGATTCATCATGAGGTTATTGGACGTCATGGCGCTACAAAAGTCTTTATGCAGCCTGCTAAAGAAGGTAGTGGTGTAAAGGCAGGTGGTCCTATGCGCTTAGTTTTTGATGCTATGGGTATTCATAACATTTCTGCTAAAGTGCATGGTTCTACAAATCCTTATAACATTGTACGAGCTACATTAGACGGCTTGTCTAAGTTGTATACACCTGCAGATATTGCTGCTAAACGTGGCTTAACAGTAGAAGACATTTTAGGAGCAAGCCATGACTGAGCAAAAAAAGATTAAAGTTACATTGGTGAAGAGCCTGATTGGTACAATTGAATCTCATCGTGCATGTGCTCGTGGTTTAGGTTTGCGTCATCGTGAGCATACAGTAGAGGTTTTAGATACCCCTCAAAACCGTGGCATGATTAACAAAATCAGCTACTTGTTGAAAGTGGAGTCTTGATATGTTTCTAAATTCTATTCAACCTGCTGAGGGTGCTACCCACGCCCGTCGTCGTGCGGGTCGTGGTATTGGTAGCGGTTTAGGTAAAACTGGTGGCCGTGGTCATAAAGGTCAAAAAAGCCGTTCTGGTGGTTTTCATAAAGTAGGTTTTGAAGGCGGTCAAATGCCTTTGCAACGTCGCCTGCCAAAACGTGGTTTTAAATCATTGACTGCTGCTGCAAATGCTGAGATTCGTTTGAATGAATTGAACTTACTTGCTGTAAATGAGATTGATGTATTGGTTCTCAAGCAAGCTGGGTTGGTTCCTGCAGCTGTTTCTAATGTGAAAGTTATTGCCTCTGGTGAGCTTTCAAAAGCTGTTGTCTTGAAAGGCATTAAGGCCACTAAGGGTGCTAAAGCAGCGATTGAAGCTGCTGGTGGTAAAGTGGAAGAATAAGGCTTGCATTATAGTGGCTAATCAACAATCTTTATCAGGCTTGTCCAAATTTGGAGATCTGAAAAAACGCCTAACGTTTCTTTTAGGGGCGTTAGTTGTTTTTCGTATTGGTGCTCATATTCCAGTACCTGGCGTAGATGCTGTTGCTTTAGCTAAATTATACGAAAGCGCTGGGAACGGCATACTAGGCATGTTGAACATGTTTTCTGGTGGTTCGTTAGAGCGCTTTAGTATATTTGCAATTGGCATCATGCCATATATTTCAGCATCAATAATTGTTCAGTTGGCTTCTGAAATTGTTCCTTCTTTAAAGGCATTAAAAAAGGAAGGTGAGGCTGGTCGAAAAGTTATTACGAAATATACAAGATATGGTACGGTACTATTGGCCATCTTACAGAGTTTTGGTGTAGCTACCTTTGTATTCCAGCAAGGTGTGGTTGTTACTAATTCTTTGGAGTTCCATATTTCTACTGTAGTCAGCTTAGTCACAGGTACAATGTTCCTGATGTGGTTAGGTGAGCAGATTACAGAACGTGGAATTGGGAATGGTATTTCTTTGATCATTACTGCTGGTATTGCTGCCGGTATTCCTTCCGGTATCTCGAGATTATTAGCTTTAACGAGTCGAGGATTTGGTTTGCCCATAGCAATTGTTATTGGTGCGTTACTGTTAATTTATATTGTTGTATATTTTGAAAGTGCTCAGCGTAAAGTTCCTGTGCATTATGCAAAACGCCAAGTTGGTAGTGGTGTAATGCAAGGTTCAAATACGCATATGCCCTTTAAGTTGAATATGGCAGGCGTAATACCTCCCATTTTTGCATCAAGTATTATTTTGTTTCCATCAACTTTGTTAAGTTGGTTTGGTCCTAGTGATACAGGCGGTTTGTTGCATAAAATTGCTGGTTTGCTTCAGCATGGGCAAGCTTTGTATATTTTGCTATTTACAGTGGCAATTATTTTCTTTTGCTATTTTTATACAGCCTTGGTTTTTAGCCCAAAAGAAATGGCAGAGAATTTAAAGAAAAGTGGTGCTTTCGTGCCAGGAATTCGACCAGGTAAGCAAACTTCGCAATATCTGGAACAGGTTGTGTTGCGTCTCACTTTATTTGGTGCGTTATATATTACAACTATTTGTTTAATTCCAGAGTTCTTGACAACAGCTTTGAATGTTCCTTTTTATTTGGGTGGTACATCTTTACTAATTTTAGTTGTAGTGACAATGGACTTTAGTACCCAAATTAACTCTTACCGCATGACTCAACAATATGAGAGTTTAATGAGCGGTCTTGATATGAAATCTTTATCACGTAAGTAGAATTATGGCTAAAGAAGATACCATACAAATGCAGGGGGAGATTCTTGAAACTCTACCTAACGCAACTTTTAAAGTAAAGCTTGAGAATGACCATGTTGTATTAGGTCATATTTCCGGGAAAATGCGTATGCACTATATCCGGATCTCTCCTGGGGATAAGGTGACGGTAGAACTGACACCTTATGATTTAACTCGAGCTCGGATTGTTTTTCGAGCTAGATAGAACGATATAAGGAAATATAATGCGTGTACAACCATCTGTAAAGAAAATTTGCCGCAACTGTAAGATTATCCGTCGTAATCGAGTAGTTCGTGTAATTTGTACTGATCCTCGTCACAAGCAGCGTCAAGGCTAAGGGAACTTTTCTTTTAGTAAGACTTTGTGGTATAGTGACGAACTTTGCCGTTTAAAGGAAAAAATATGGCTCGTATTGCAGGGGTGAATATCCCTAATAATGCACATATCGTAATTGGCTTGCAGGCTATTTATGGTATTGGTGCTACTCGTGCTAAATTGATTTGCGAGGCAGCAAATATTGCTCCCACCACTAAAGCAAAAGATTTGGACGAGGCTCAATTAGACGCTTTGCGTGAACAAGTTGCTAAATATGAAGTAGAAGGTGACTTGCGTCGTGAAGTAACGATGAGCATCAAACGATTGATGGACATGGGTTGTTATCGTGGTTTCCGTCATCGTCGTGGTTTGCCTTGTCGTGGTCAACGCACTCGCACAAATGCCCGTACCCGTAAAGGTCCGCGTAAAGCGATTGCTGGTAAAAAATAATTTTTAAGGAATTTTATTAATGGCTAAAGCAAACACAGCTTCGCGTGTACGTAAAAAAGTACGTAAAACCGTAAGCGAAGGTATTGTGCATGTACATGCTTCTTTCAACAATACCATCATTACAATCACTGACCGTCAAGGCAATGCATTGTCTTGGGCTACCTCTGGCGGCGCTGGTTTTAAAGGTTCTCGTAAAAGTACACCATTTGCAGCTCAGGTAGCCGCAGAAGCAGCTGGTAAAGTTGCCCAAGAATATGGCGTTAAAAATTTAGAAGTTCGTATAAAAGGTCCTGGCCCTGGTCGAGAGTCTTCTGTACGTGCACTCAACGCTCTTGGTTTTAAAATTACCAGTATTACTGACGTTACTCCGTTGCCTCATAACGGTTGCCGTCCGCCTAAAAAACGTCGTATTTAAAGGAGTGATTGAAACATGGCACGTTATATTGGCCCTAAATGTAAATTGGCACGTCGAGAAGGCACCGATTTATTTTTGAAGAGCGCTCGTCGTTCTTTGGATTCTAAATGTAAACTTGATTCAGCTCCTGGTCAGCATGGTGCAAAGAAACCACGTTTGTCTGACTATGGCTTGCAACTGCGTGAAAAACAAAAGATTCGTCGTATTTATGGTGTTTTGGAACGTCAATTCCGTCGCTATTTTGCAGAAGCAGATCGACGTAAAGGCTCTACCGGTGAATTACTGTTGCAATTGTTAGAGTCTCGTTTGGATAATGTAGTATATCGCATGGGATTTGGCTCGACTCGTGCAGAAGCACGTCAGCTGGTTTCTCATAAAGCAATTACCGTTAACGGTCAGGTTGTAAATATTCCTTCTTTCCAAGTTAAAGCAGGTGATGTTGTAGCTGTTCGTGAGAAAGCTAAAAAACAAGTTCGTATTCAAGAAGCCTTAACTTTGGCAACTCAAATTGGTTTGCCAAACTGGGTCTCTGTTGATGCAGACAAATTGGAAGGTGTATTTAAAAATATGCCGGATCGTTCAGAATTAACTGGCGATATTAATGAACAGCTGGTGGTAGAATTCTACTCTAAATAATGCTAGCTCAGTGAGGGACAGTTAAATGCAAAATAGCACAACCGAATTTTTGAAACCTCGTCAAATTGATGTCGATACTTTATCTACAACTCGTGCAAAAGTATCTATGCAGCCATTTGAGCGCGGTTTTGGTCATACTTTAGGTAATGCTTTGCGTCGTATCTTACTGTCATCCATGAATGGTTTTGCTCCTACTGAAGTGGCCATTTCCGGTGTGTTGCACGAATACTCTACTGTTGATGGCGTTCAAGAAGATGTTGTCGATATTTTATTGAATGTCAAAGGTATTGTATTTAAGCTGCATGGACGTGGTCAAGTTCAGTTAACTTTGAGAAAGTCAGGTGCCGGGGCAGTTGTTGCCGGTGATATCGAATTGCCACATGATGTGGAAGTTTTAAATCCTGAACATATTATTTGTCATTTGGCTGAGAACGGTCAAATTGAGATGGAAATCAAAGTTGAGCAGGGTCGTGGCTACCAATCTGTTTCCGGTCGTCGTGTCGTCCGTGATGAAAACCGTCAGATTGGTGCAATTCAGTTGGATGCGAGCTTTTCGCCCATCAGTCGTGTTAGCTTTGAAGTTGAACCTGCGCGCGTAGAGCAACGTACGGACTTAGATAAGTTAGTTTTAGATATTGAAACTGATGGTTCTATTGATCCTGAAGAAGCTGTACGTAGTGCCGCTCGTATTTTAATTGATCAAATGTCTATCTTTGCTGATTTGCAAGGTACTCCAGTAGAAGAAGTTGAAGAAAAAGCTCCTCCTATTGATCCTATCCTGCTGCGCCCGGTAGATGATTTGGAATTAACTGTACGTTCAGCTAATTGTCTAAAAGCTGAAGATATTTATTATATTGGCGATTTGATTCAACGTACTGAAACAGAGCTTCTTAAAACTCCGAATTTGGGTCGTAAGTCTTTGAATGAAATCAAAGAAGTGTTGGCATCTAAAGGTCTGACACTAGGTTCCAAATTGGAAGCTTGGCCGCCTGTAGGCTTAGAAAAGCCGTAAGTTTGAAGATTAAAGGATAATGACATGCGTCATCGTAATGGTAACCGCAAATTAAACCGTACAAGCAGCCATCGCGCTGCAATGCTGCGTAATATGGCGAACTCATTGTTGACTCACGAGACTATCGTGACAACTTTGCCTAAAGCTAAAGAATTGCGCCGCGTAGTAGAACCCTTGATTACATTGGGTAAAAAACCTTCCTTGGCAAACCGTCGTTTGGCATTCGACCGCACTCGTGATCGTGATGTTGTGGTTAAATTGTTTGATGAATTGGGTCCACGCTTTGCTGCCCGAAATGGTGGCTATGTTCGTGTGCTGAAGTATGGTTTCCGAAAAGGCGATAATGCCCCGTTAGCACTCGTTGAATTAGTTGATAAAGCTGATAATACAGTTAGCGAATAATTGCTTTGAAATTAAGTGTCATCCGCATTGCGGATGACATTTTTTATTGGTAATTCAAGATTTTGAATTGCATGCTATAAATTATTTTTTAGTTAGGTAATTATTTAGTTATCGTTATTTGTTTGTGTTTGAAGTTTTTCATTTTCGTGTTTTGAAACAAATTTCTTTAATAGAGCGTTTCATTTGAACAAAGTGCCAAGATTGATTTGGAAAATTACTTTTTTTAAAGTATTTACTTCATGAGAACTTGTATTTTCAGACGATCTTTTGCCAAAATAAACAAATCTGTATAAACTTCATATTTTTCTTGTCGGAGTGCTGCTTGTTCCCGCAAACAGCTGAGACCGCGCCAGCGGAATCCGTAGAACCTGTCGGGGTAATGCCTGCGTAGGAAACAAGCTGTCAAACGCCTGAAAAGGCTTCCGTTCCCTTTCCCGCATTTCCCGCCATTCGGTGGATTCCGCTTCCGTCTTATCTTTCGTCCTCCCGACTGCCCAAATACTGCAAAGGAATCCACCATGCCCCGTATCGCCATTCTCGGCGGCGGCCTCTGCGGCCGTCTGACTGCCTTACAACTTGCAGAACAAGGTTTATCGGTTGCCCTCTTTGACAAAGGCGGGCGCAAAGGCGAAAACGCCGCCGCTTATGTTGCCGCCGCCATGCTCGCACCAGCTGCAGAAGCAGTCGAAGCTACGCCTGAAGTCATCAAACTGGGCAGACAGAGCATTCCGCTTTGGCGCAACATACGAGGTCGTCTGAAAACACCGACCATGCTGCAGGAGAACGGCAGCCTGATCGTGTGGCACGGGCAGGACAAACCATTATCCGGCGAGTTCGTCCGCCATCTCAAACGCGGCGGCGTGGCGGATGACGAAATCGTCCGTTGGCGCGCCGATGAAATCGCCGAACGCGAACCGCAACTCGGAGGACGTTTTTCAGACGGCCTTTACCTGCCGACCGAAGGTCAGCTCGATGGGCGGCAGATGCTGTCTGCGCTTGCCGACGCTTTGGACGGGCTGAACGTCCCTTGCCACTGGGAACATGAATGTGCCCCCGACGACCTGCAAGCCCAATACGACTGGCTGATCGACTGCCGCGGCTACGGCGCAAAAACCGCGTGGAACCAACCTCCCGAACACACCAGCACCTTGCGCGGCATACGCGGCGAAGTGGCGCGGGTTTACACACCCGAAATCACGCTCAACCGCCCCGTGCGCCTGCTGCACCCGCGTTATCCGCTCTACATCGCCCCGAAAGAAAACCACGTCTTCGTCATCGGCGCGACCCAAATCGAAAGCGAAAGCCAAGCCCCCGCCAGCGTGCGTTCAGGGTTGGAACTCTTGTCCGCGCTCTATGCCGTCCACCCCGCCTTCGGCGAAGCCGACATCCTCGAAATCGCCACCGGCCTGCGCCCCACGCTCAACCACCACAATCCCGAAATCCGTTACAGCCGCGCCCGACGCCTGATTGAAACCAACGGCCTTTTCCGCCACGGCTTCATGATTTCCCCCGCCGTAACCGCGGCCGCCGTCAGATTGGCAGTGGCACTGTTTGACGGAAAAGACGCGCCCGAACGTGATGAAGAAAGCGGTTTGGCGTATATTGAGAAATAAGTTTGAGGTCGTCTGAAAACGTCGTGCTATCAATTTTATAAAGGTAACAATATGAATTTAGAAACCAAAATTCCGCCGCCGGCGATATGTTTTATTTGTGCGTTGTTGATGTACATTTCTGTCCAAGTGTCGGCTTTGGCCGGCATACTGCCGCGCTTTCCTATATTGCTGTCGGTTGTTTTGATGGTGTTTGGGACTTTGTTGGGCGTATTGGGTGTGTGGGCGTTTCGCCGTGTGCGCACGACCATCAGCCCGTTCAACCCCGAACAAACCGAACACTTCGTTTCAGACGGCGTTTACCGTTTCAGCCGCAACCCGATGTATGCGGGTATGGGCTGCTGGCTGGTCGCATGGGCGGGCTATTTGGCGCACCCGCTGCCGTGGTTGTTTTTGGCTGCATTTGTTGCCTATATGACACGCTTTCAAATCATGCCCGAAGAACGAGTTTTGGCGCAGAAATTTGGCGCAGAATACGAGTCTTACTGTCGGCGCGTTCGCCGTTGGTTATAAGAGGGGGAAGCTTCCCATCAAGTATCATCCGTCTTCTACTTTACGGCATGAATGTGAATACTCGATGTTTTCAGACGACCCCATTAGATGGCTATACCAAGCTGCTCACTTTAACTTAAACAACAAAACAAAAAGGAAAACGTCATGATTGAACAAGCAATAGGAAACCTGTCAGGTATCTTTTGGATTTTCCTGCTCGTCATTCCCCTACTTTTTTTGAAAGCTCTGCTCCAAAATCCCAAAGTAAAAGGACGCATAGGCGAACGGGCAGTCCGTTCTGTAATCGGAAAAGATTTGGATGAAGAAACCTATATCGAATTTCACGATTTGATTATTCCGTCCCGCAGCTGCACGACGCAAATCGACCATATCTATGTTTCAATTTTCGGGATATTTGTCATAGAAACCAAAAATTACACAGGTTGGATTTTCGGCAGCGAGAAGCAATCGAAATGGACTCAAGTCGTCTATAAGCAGAAACACTACTTTCAAAATCCGTTGCGCCAAAATTACGCACACATCAAAGCATTATCCGAACTGCTGAAACTGCCGGAAGAAAAATTTCATTCAATGGTGGTTTTTCTCGGTGATTGTGAATTGAAAACGCAAATGCCGCCGAATGTCTGCCGTATCAGACAGGCAGCATCCTATATCAGACGTTTTCAGACGACCTTATTGCTGCCACAGGAAATAGAAGCGGCAACCGCCGTGCTGTCTTCAAACGAATACCAAGCCGATGGCGAAAAACTGCGGGCGCATACCGAACGCCTGCAAGAACGCCATCAGCGATAATTTAAAAGGACACCCCATGACCTTCCCGCCCCTAAAATCCCCGCTCAAATTCTACGCCGTCGTTCCCACCGCCGATTGGGTGGAGCGCATGGTTAAAGCAGGTGCCGACACGGTGCAACTGCGTTGTAAAACCCTGCACGGCGACGAATTGAAACGTGAAATCACCCGCTGCGTCGCCGCCTGTCAGGGCAGCCGTACCCAGCTTTTCATCAACGACCACTGGCGCGAGGCGATAGAAGCGGGCGCATACGGCGTGCATCTCGGACAGGAAGACATGGACGCCGCCGACCTTGCCGCCATCGCCGCCGCTGGTTTGCGTTTGGGTTTGAGTACGCACTCCGTCGCCGAACTCGACCGCGCCCTGTCCGTACATCCCAGCTACGTCGCCAGCGGCGCGATTTTCCCGACCACAACCAAGCAAATGCCCACCGCCCCGCAAGGCTTGGACAAACTGCGCGAATATGTGAAACAGGCAGGCGGCACGCCCGTCGTCGCCATCGGCGGCATCGATTTGAACAACGCCCGAGCCGTACTCGCCACCGGCGTTTCCTCCCTCGCCGTTGTCCGCGCTGTGATCGAAGCGGAAAATCCCGAAGCCGTGGTTAAAGCGTTTCAGGCTTTGTGGAATGAATAAGGTCGTCTGAAAACCAAATTTCAGACGACCTGCGAAAGCGAAAAGGTTCGATTTATAGTGGATTAAATTTAAATCAGGACAAGGCGACGAAGCCGCAGACAGTACAAATAGTACGGCAAGGCGAGGCAACGCCGTACTGGTTTAAATTTAATCTACTATACCGTGTAGGCAAAACTTAGCCCGCTATAAATACAGAAATATCGAGAAACCATGAACATCATCTTAAACGGCGAACCCGCCGAACTTCACGGCACAACCGTTGCCGACCTCATCGCCCAAACCGCGCCGCAAAAGCCCTTTGCCGTCGCCGTGAATACCGGATTTGTCGCCAAAGGCGCGTATGCGGAAACGGTTTTGAACGAAAACGACAAAGTCGATATCGTGCGGCCGGTGGTCGGCGGCTAGGCGGTTTTGCCTTTTCAGACGACCTCTGTCCCCAAAACAACGTTATAGTGGATTAACAAAAATCAGGACAAGGCGACGAAGCCGCAGACAGTACAGATAGTACGGCAAGGCAACGCCGTACTGGTTTAAAGTTAATCCACTATACAAAGGAACCCATCATGCTCACCCTATACGGAGAAACTTTCCCTTCACGGCTGCTGCTCGGCACGGCTGCCTATCCGACCCCTGAAATCCTCAAACAATCCATCCAAACCGCCCAGCCCGCGATGATTACCGTCTCGCTGCGCCGCGCGGGAAGCGGCGGGGAGGCACACGGTCAGGGATTTTGGTCGCTATTGGAAGAAAGCGGCGTCCCCGTGCTGCCAAACACAGCAGGCTGCCAAAGCGTGCAAGAAGCGGTAACGACGGCGCAGATGGCGCGTGAAGTGTTTGAAACCGATTGGATCAAACTCGAACTCATCGGCGATGACGACACGCTGCAGCCCGATGTGTTCCAGCTCGTCGAAGCGGCGGAAATCCTGATTAAAGACGGCTTCAAAGTGCTGCCTTATTGCACCGAAGACCTGATTGCCTGCCGCCGCCTGCTTGACGCGGGCTGTCAGGCGTTGATGCCGTGGGCGGCGCCGATTGGCACGGGTTTGGGCGCGGTTCACGCCTACGCGCTGAACGTCCTGCGCGAACGCCTGCCCGACACGCCGCTGATTATCGACGCGGGCTTGGGTTTGCCCTCGCAGGCGGCTCAAGTAATGGAATGGGGGTTTGACGGCGTATTGCTGAACACCGCCGTTTCCCGCAGCGGCGACCCCGTCAACATGGCGCGCGCCTTTGCACTCGCCGTCGAATCCGGACGGCTGGCATTTGAAGCCGAACCGGTCGAAGCACGCACCAAAGCGCAAGCCAGTACGCCGACCGTAGGGCAGCCGTTTTGGCATTCGGCGGAATATTGACGGATAGCGTGTTGCGGGTATGTGAAAAGGTCGTCTGAAATTTCAGACGACCTTTTTACGGCAATGTCTAACGGCCTGGTCGCGAAAAGGGAAGGGCGTTTTGAGTGGAACGTGTTATGCCATGAAAACTTGCTTTCAGACGACCTCTTGCCTTTTCCTTTATAATCCATCCATCTATTTTTCACTTATTTCAAGCAGGTTCACCATGTCCAAACCCACTCTCCTCCTCGTTGACGGCTCTTCTTATCTCTACCGCGCGTATCACGCGATGGCGCAATTGACCGCGCCTGACGGTGCGCCGACGGGTGCGCTTTACGGCGTGTTGAATATGCTGCGTCGTCTGCGGGCGGATTATGTGCATGATTATTGCGCAGTGGTGTTTGATGCGAAGGGCAAGAATTTCCGCCACGAGATGTTCCCCGACTATAAGGCGACGCGTCCGCCGATGCCGGACGATTTGCGTCCGCAGGCGGAAGCCTTGCCGGATTTGGTGCGGCTGATGGGCTGGCCGGTGCTGGTGATTCCGCAAGTGGAAGCGGATGACGTTATTGGCACGCTGGCGGCGATGGCAGGCGAAGCGGGTTGGAATGTGGTGGTGTCTACCGGCGATAAGGACATGGCGCAGTTGGTGAATGAGCGTGTGACGCTGGTGAACACGATGAGCGGCGAAACGCTGGATATTGAGGGTGTAAAAGAAAAATTCGGCGTGCGCCCCGACCAAATCCGCGATTATCTTGCGCTGATGGGCGACAAGGTGGACAATGTGCCGGGCGTGGAGAAATGCGGCCCGAAAACGGCGGTGAAGTGGCTGGAAGCCTACGGCTCGCTGGCCGGTGTGATGGAACACGCTGCGGAAATCAAAGGCAAGGTGGGCGAAAACCTGCAAGCCGCGTTGCCCCAACTGCCGCTGTCGTATGATTTGGTAACGATTAAAACTGATGTGGATTTACACACCGAGCTTTCAGACGGCCTCGAAAGCCTGCGCCGCACTTCGCCGAAATGGTCGCAGCTTGCGGTCGATTTCAAACGCTGGGGCTTCCGCACTTGGTTGAAAGAAGCGGAAAGCCGTATGTACGAAGCGGCGGACGGCGATTTGTTCGGCAGCGATACGATAGGCGAACAGGCGGCGTTGGACATGGAAACGTCGTCTGAAAAAATCATAGAACATGCCCCAGCCCCTGAAAAGCTGGATTATCAAGCCGTTACCACCGAAGCGCAGTTTGCCGCTTTGTTGGACAAACTGTCGCAGGCAGACACAATCGGCATTGATACGGAAACCACTTCCCTAGACGCAATGAACGCCGCGCTGGTCGGCATCAGCATCGCGTTCCAAGCGGGCGAAGCGGTTTACATTCCCGTAGGACACAGCCTGACTGCTGCGCCCGAACAGCTTGATTTGCAAGACGTATTAGGTCGCCTGAAAACACATTTGGAAAATCCCGCCCTGAAAAAAATCGGACAAAACCTCAAATACGACCAACACGTTTTCGCCAACTACGGCATCGCCCTGAACGGCATTGCCGGCGACGCCATGCTCGCCTCCTACATCATCGAGAGCCATCTCGGACACGGCTTGGACGAATTGTCCGAACGCTGGCTGGGCTTGGAAACCATTACTTACGAATCGCTGTGCGGCAAAGGCGCGAAGCAAATCGGGTTTGCCGACGTCGCCATCGAGCAGGCGACCGAATACGCCGCCCAAGACGCCGATTTCGCCCTGCGCCTCGAAGCGCACCTGCGCGCGCAAATGGACGCCAAACAGCTTGAAATGTATGAAAAAATGGAGCTACCCGTCGCACAGGTTTTATTTGAAATGGAACGCAACGGCGTACAAATCGACCGCGCCGAACTCGCCCGTCAAAGCGCCGAACTCGGTGCCGAACTGATGAAGCTCGAACAAGAAGCCTACTCCGCCGCAGGCCAGCCGTTCAACCTCAACTCGCCCAAACAGCTTCAAGAAATCCTGTTCGACAAAATGGGCATCCCCACCAAAGGCCTGAAAAAAACCGCCAAAGGCGGCATTTCCACCAACGAAGCCGTGCTCGAACAGCTCGCGCCCGACTACCCCTTGCCCAAAATCATCCTGCAAAACCGCAGCCTGGCGAAACTCAAATCCACCTACACCGACAAACTGCCCGAAATGATTTCCCCCAAAGACGGCCGCGTGCATACCACCTACGCCCAAGCCGTCGCCATTACCGGCCGCCTCGCCAGCAACAACCCCAACCTGCAAAACATCCCCATCCGCACCGCCGAAGGCCGCCGCGTACGCCGCGCCTTCACCGCACCGCAAGGCAGCGTCATCGTTTCCGCCGACTATTCCCAAATCGAGCTGCGCATCATGGCGCACCTCTCCGGCGACAAAACCCTCATCGCCGCGTTCCAAAACGGCGAAGACGTACACCGTCGCACCGCCGCCGAAGTGTTCGGCATCGCCCCCGAAAACGTCTCGCCCGAACAACGCCGCTACGCCAAAACCATCAACTTCGGCCTCATTTACGGCATGGGCCAATACGGCCTCGCGAAATCATTGGGCATAGACAACCTGTCCGCCAAAACCTTCATCGACCGCTACTTCGCCCGCTATCCCGGCGTCGCCGAATACATGCAGCGCACCAAAGAACAAGCCGCCGCCCAAGGCTTCGTCGAAACCCTGTTCGGCCGCCGCCTCTACCTGCCCGACATCCGCAACAAAAACGCCAACGCCCGCGCCGGAGCCGAACGCGCCGCCATCAACGCCCCCATGCAAGGCACCGCCTCCGACCTCATCAAACGCGCCATGATAGACGTGTCCCGCTGGCTTTCAGACGATCTCTTGCAAAGCAAACTGATTATGCAGGTGCATGACGAACTGGTGCTGGAAGTACCCGAAGCCGAGCTGGATTTAGTGAAAGAAAAACTGCCGCAGATTATGGCGAAAGTGGATGAAGGGATGTTGAAAGTGCCGCTGGTGGCTGAGGTTGGCGTGGGAATGAATTGGGAAGAGGCGCATTGAGATGGTATGACGTTTAACAGATTGTTTTGAGAAAGGGATAAGACAATGAATGCTCAAGATTTAATTAATGAAGGCATAGAGTTATTTAATAACAAAAAATTTGACGAAGCGATTGAGAAGCTGAATCAGGCTTTAGATGGGATTGAAGATAAAAAGAGCAAGATTCTGATCAATGCACAACATTGGCTAGGCCGTTGCTATTTAGAGCAGGCGATGAAAGCCAAAGGCAAGGATTCGGAACAGTTATTTGTACAGGCAGTTGAGCATTTCCACCAGCAATTATTGCTTGCCGAACAGCTGGTAGATGAACAAAACAGCTTTCAAGAACAAAACCATGCCCAACATTGGTTAGGTCATTGCTATTTAAAGCAAGCGATGAAAGTTAGAGGAAAGGATTCGGAACAGTTATTTGTACAGGCAGTTGAGCATTTCCAGCAATCGTTGGAATTTGCCAAAAAGTTGAAAGGCACAAACAGTATTCAGGAACAAATCAATGCTCAATCTTGGCTAGGTTTTTGCCATTTAATACAGACAATACAAGCCAAAGGTAATGCTGCGGATGAGTTGTTTAGGCAGGCTATTGAGCATTTTCAACAGTATTTGTATCTTGCTAAACAGTTGGAGGGCAAAAACAGCATTCAGAAACAGAACGAAGCCGAATCTATACTAGGCATTTGTTATTTTCAGCAGGCCCTAAAGGTCGAAACTGAAGTGGCAGCTGAGCTTGAACAGAATGATAAATATTGTCAACAACGACTGGAGCTTTCTAAGAAATTACTATCATCAGTTCAAGAAAGATGGGGCAGATATTTCGAATGGAAAGAACAGAAAATACAACGAGATTTATTTCAAACTCAAGAAGGAGGATTAATAAACGCCATCACTACCATTCTGGCAGTTTTAAATATCCCTCCTATGGAATTAGGATCAACTCCTCTTGCCCATTATACTTCGCCTTCAGTATGCGAAAGATTATTCGGCATTGTCAGTGATAAAGCCGATGATAAAGTTTCTGTTGACAGTAATAAGGTTAGTCCAATGAGAATTGGCAGCTCCACTTATATGAACGACCCGACCGAAGGGGAAGGGCTGTTGGAGCTGCTGAATCTGCAGGATTTGGAATTGGAAAACAAGGCTGAATGCCCTGCCTATAATGCTTTCTTTACCTGCTTTTCCAGCCGCGTAAACGATTTGAACCAGTTCCGCCTGTATGGTAAAGAAAACGGCGTAGAAGCGTCGGGTTGCTGCTTGGTATTTAATAAAAGCGGGGATTGGTTGAAAGAGCCTGATATTTCTGCTTCGTTCAGAAGTTTTACAAATAAACAGAATAAAGGTTTCAAAGAGTCAATAGAGGCAGATGTAGCGGGTTCAGAAGATGAAAACCTGCCGCTTTATCAGGTAGCTTATATCGCTTATCACGATGAATATATTGCTGAAGAGAAATGTGGTAAATGGTTGTTGAATAAGAATAAACTAAAATTCGGCATTCGATTAAAACCTGTAGGAAAAAATCCAAGTTGGCATCAATTGCGTATCGACAAGCTTGAAAAAGCGTTGATGGAGTTAATGGAAAAATCTAATAATATCAGCGATGAAGACAAAAAAGCTTTGGAATATATCCGCTATCTATTTAAAGATTTTGCTTTCCGTGATGAGGAAGAGTTCCGATTGCTGAAAATTGAACAAATCGGTTCGGACAAAATCGAATATTGCCCAACCACAAAATCCGTCTATCTGCCTTATGCCGATATACGCGATATTGTGGACGAAGTCATTTTGGGAACGAATTACGAAAAGAGTGGAAAAGAGCGCAAGGCGGAAGTGTTTCAGCATTTGATGCGCAAGCATTATCCAAACGTTAAAGTTTCCCGCTCGTCGTTGCCGATTAATGCCAATCCGCCGATTAAAAAGGATTAACCAGCAGTAGGTCGGATACTTGTATCCGACAAAAGCCGCTGTCATCTCAAATAGCCGTCGGATTCGAGAATCCGACCTACTGAAACTGGGCATCGGGTATAAGGTGTATGCGATACGCACGCACGCGGTGCTTGCAACCCAAAACCCACCCAAGGTCGTCTGAAAACTTGTTTCACTTGTTTTCAGACGACCTTTATTTTAGGCAGCGGGGTAGGGCGGGTCGTCTGAAAGGCGGTTTGCCCTAGCGTGTTAAATCATGTTAGGTTATGATGTTTCTTTTAATATATAAATAGATGGCCGACAGGTCGTCTGAAATGGAGAAAAGGCATGAATGCCGTAGTGATTGCAGTAATCGTGATGCTCGTGTTGTCGCTGTCGCGCGTACACGTCGTATTGAGCCTGACTGTCGGTGCGTTCGTCGGCGGCTTGGTGGCCGGAATGCCGCTGGAAAACGTCGTGGATGCGGCTGGCAATGTTACTCAGTCGGGGATTATTCCCGTGTTTAACGAAGGTCTGAAGGGCGGCGCGCGGATTTCTTTGTCTTATGCGATGCTCGGTGCGTTCGCGATGGCGATTACCTATTCCGGGCTGCCGCAGCAGCTTGCGGGCGGCATTATCCGCAAACTCAATGGCAGTCAGGATGCAGTAAAAGGCGAGAGTTCGGTGAAATGGACGCTGTTGCTGATTATTTTGGCGATGGGCATCATGAGTCAAAACGTCGTGCCTATCCATATCGCCTTCATTCCGATGATTATTCCGCCGCTTTTGCTGGTGTTTAACCGTTTGAAAGTTGACCGCCGATTGATTACTTGCGTGATTACGTTCGGATTGGTTACGACTTATATGTTCCTGCCTTTCGGCTTCGGTGCGATTTTCTTAAACGACATTCTTTTGGGCAACATCAAATCTGCGGGTATGGATGTAAAAGACATCAGCGTCATGCACGCGATGGCGATTCCTGCCTTGGGTATGGTTTCGGGGCTGATTTTGGCGTTTATCCATTACCGCAAACCGCGTTCTTATCAAACCAATACCGTTGATACCGAGGACAACCGCGAAGCATCCGAACAACCGCAACCTTCAGCTTACCGCAGTCTGGTGGCGGCAATCGCAATCGGCGTGTGTTTTGCGATTCAGTTGATGTATGAAGATTCGCTGGTATTGGGCGCGATGCTGGGTTTTGCCGTCTTCATGATGCTTGGCGTGATGAACCGTAATGCCGCCAGTGATGTGTTCGGCGAAGGCATAAAAATGATGGCGATGGTCGGTTTTATCATGATTGCAGCACAAGGCTTTGCGGCAGTCATGACTGCGACAGGCGAAATCAAACCACTGGTCGAACACAGTATGCAGCTTTTCGGCAGCAATAAAGGCATGGGGGCATTTGCCATGTTGTTTGTCGGATTATTGGTTACCATGGGTATCGGCTCTTCTTTCTCCACTTTGCCGATTATTACCGCGATTTATGTGCCGCTGTGTATCAGCCTCGGCTTCTCGCCGCTGGCAACCGTTGCCATCGTCGGCACGGCGGGCGCGTTGGGCGATGCCGGTTCGCCCGCTTCCGACTCGACGCTCGGCCCGACCATGGGTTTGAACGCTGACGGACAACACGACCACATCCGCGACTCAGTCATCCCGACCTTTATCCACTACAACATCCCGCTGATGATTGCCGGCTGGATTGCCGCGATGGTGCTGTAAATGAGCGAAATGGACGAATTGGAACACCGCATCACCGAGCTGGAAATCCAAACCGTGCTTCAGGAAGACTTAATTGGCAGCCTGAACGATACGGTGGCGAAAATGCAGCAGACGCTGGATTTACAGCAGGCGCAGTTGAGGCTGCTTTATCAGAAAATGCAAGACAAAGGCGCAAACGGAGAGCGCGAACCTTACAGCCTGCGTGATGAAATTCCGCCGCATTATTGAAGCGGGAATATGAAAGAAGGTCGTCTGAAAAAAAACAGAATCCAGGTTTTCAGACGACCTTTTGGCGTTATCAATATCTCGCCATCGTCCCATCCACCTGCAAAGCCCAAGCATCAATCCCGCCTTGCAGGTTAAACAGATTTTCAAAACCCGCGTCCGCCAGATACATCGCCGTATGCAGGCTGCGGATGCCGTGGTGGCAGTAAACCACAATCGGCAAATCGTCGTCGGGCAGCTCGTTTTGGCGCAGTGGAATCAGGTTCATCGGGATATGGATGGCATCGGGCAGGGCGCAGACGGCGGTTTCCTCGTCGGTGCGCACGTCCAACAGATGGAACGCGCGGCCTTCTTGCTGCCATTGTTGCAGTTGCAACGGGGTGAGTTGTGGAATCGTCATGATGTTGTGTGTGTGAAATGATGGAAACAATGAAAGGTCGTCTGAAAACGTTTCGCCATGTCCGGCTGGTTTTCAGACGACCTTTGAGTTCAAAAAAGATTAAAAATCGAAATCGCCGAAAGGACGGTTTTCTTTATCGTCCAAATGCGCGACCAGCGTGTCGAACAAGACTTTTTCTTCAAATTGATCGCCCTTGCGCGTAATCAGCAGCGCGCGCTGTACCGGCTGACGACCGACGATGACTGCCATGCGGCCGCCGTCTTTCAACTGCTCTTTCAATACTTCGGGCACGCGATCCACCGCGCCGCCGACGTAAACCGCATCAAACGGCGCGCCTGCGGAAGGCTCAGTCAGCCCGTTGTTTTGCACATAATCGATGTTGTCCAAAGCCAAACCGTCCAACACTGCTTTGGCGCGGTTTTGCTGCTCGGCATCGAGGTCATCTGAAACCACTTTGCCCGCCAGTTTCGCCAAGAGCGCGGTCGCATAGCCCGAACCCGTGCCAATTTCCAGAACCGTATCGGTTTGGGTCAGCTTCAAACCCTGCGCCAACCGCGCCACGACTTTCGGCTCGAGCATCTTATGACCATTGGCAAGCGGCAGCTCCATGTCGGCATACGCCAAGCCCTGCAAAGACTCGTTCACGAAACGCTCGCGCGGAATCTCCTCCAAAGCGTCCAAAACGTCAAAATCCAATACATCCCACGGACGGATTTGCTGCTCGACCATGTTGAACCGCGCTTTTTCAAAATCCATTTTGTGCTCCGTTAAATAATTGTTTTAGCAATGGCAGACATTATAAAACCACACAACCGCCGCGCCAACTTCAGCGCGCGCCGCCCGCCTGTTTTTTCAGTCTCAAGCCGCCTGACGCGAAGCCTTAAACCGTTTTTCCAAAATCTTCGCCAGTTCGCCCAAATACAAAGCATCCGTTTCATCAAATTGCGCCAGATGTTCGCTGTCCACGTCCAACACGCCGATGCAAAGGTCGTCTGAAAACAGCGGAACCACAATTTCCGAGCGCGACAAAGACGAACAGGCAATATGGTCGGGATGCGCGTTCACATCCTTGACCACCAGCGTCTCGCCCTTCGCCCAAGCCTGACCGCACACCCCGCGTCCGAACGAAATCCGCGTACATGCCAAAGGCCCCTGAAATGGTGCCAAAACCAATTCGTCCGTGCGCGTATCGACCAAATAAAAACTCACCCAAAACCAGCCGAACGCTTCCTTCAAAACCGCCGCCGTGTTCGCCAAATTCGCCACCCAATCCGTCTCATCCGCCACCACAGACTCAATCTGCGGCAACACCTCCCGATAAAGCGCGGCCTTGTCCGAAGCTGAAAAATGAAGCGTGTGCATAGCCATGTCCTATATATGTTTATATCAAGCAGTTATTATAGAACAGGTCGTCTGAAACAGCATTTCAGACGACTCCAAGTAGCCATCCCGTATCTAAACATTCCGCCCGTTTCAAGTTGCGAACCCGTCGCATATCCACTAAACTTCACGTTACATCACGCTACACGCAGCGTACAGCCAAAGAAACACAACACGGAGCAAAAAAGATGCATCACCAAATCGGAATGTGGGATCAAAAATGGGTCATCGGCAACTGGAAAATGAACGGTCGACTCCAAAACAACAACGCACTCATGCACCGCTTCCGCATCATGCCCACCGCCGAACGCGTCCTCATCGGCCTCGCCGCCCCGACCGTTTACCTGTTGCAACTGCACAACGCCATGCAGATTGTCCTCAACAACCGCATCCTCACCTGCGCCCAAGACGTCAGCCGTTTCCCCAACAACGGCGCCTACACAGGTGAAGTCTCCGCAGAAATGCTCGCCGACATCGGCACAGACATCGTCCTCATCGGACACTCCGAACGAAGCCTCTATTTCGGCGAGAAAAACGAAATCCAACGCCGCAAAATGGAAAACGTCCTCAACGTAGGCCTGATTCCCTTATTGTGCGTCGGCGAAAGCCTCGAAGAGCGCGAAGCCGGCAAAGAACACGAAGTCATCGCCCACCAACTCTCCGTATTGCAAGGGCTGGACACCAAAAACATCGCCGTCGCCTACGAGCCGGTATGGGCAATCGGCACCGGCAAAGTCGCCACCGTAGAACAAATTGCCGACATGCACGCATTCATCTACAAAGAAATCTTGTCTTTGTGCGGAAGCGATGTTAAAATCCGCGTTCTTTACGGCGGAAGTGTGAAAGCAGACAATGCAGCCGACATCTTCGCAGTACCTCATGTAGACGGCGCATTGGTTGGCGGCGCGTCATTATCATATGACTCATTTACCGCCATCATCAACGCAGCACAAGCCTCGTAGAAAACATATGGAAGCCTTTAAAACCCTTATCTGGATTATTAATATTATTTCCGCTTTGTCAGTGGTTGTGTTAGTATTGCTGCAACACGGCAAAGGCGCGGACGCAGGCGCGACCTTCGGGTCAGGCAGCGGCAGCGCGCAGGGCGTATTCGGTTCCGCAGGCAACGCAAACTTCCTGAGCCGCGCAACCGCCATAGCAGCAACTTTCTTCTTCGCAACCTGCATGGCAATGGTTTATATCCATACCCATACAAACAAACACGGTTTGGACTTCAGCAACGTACAACAAACCAAGCAGGCACCTAAGCCCGTCGCTCCCGCTGAAAACCAACCCACACCTGCTGCACCCGCTCCTCAGCAGCAGAAATAACAGTTTTTCAAATGCCGACATGGTGAAATTGGTAGACACGCTATCTTGAGGGGGTAGTGGCCGTAGGCTGTGCGAGTTCAAATCTCGCTGTCGGCACCAACACACAAAAACGCTTAGAAATTCTAAGCGTTTTTTTCGTTTAATCCCGTCTAATGCCATTAACCAAGCCTAATAAACACAAGGCTTTCAGACTGATTGCTATCCTATTGTCTTCTTCCTGATTGTATAATTCCGTCTAATTCAGCTTAATTGAAGCAACCAATATTAGGGGGTATGATTCGGGGTATCTGAAAATACCCCCTAAAACATACCCCCACCATGCCCCTGAATGACCGACAAATCAAAAACGCCAAGCCCGCCGAAACAGGGAAAAAGACCAAGCTGTTTGACGGCGGCGGTTTGTACCTTGAAATTACACCGGCGGGCGGGAAAGTTTTCCGCCTGAAATACCGTATAGATGGCAAAGAGAAAACATTTACTATCGGCAAATATCCGACCATATCACTGGTAGAAGCCCGCCAAGCCGCCGAAAATGCCCGCCGCTTGCTTGTATCGGGGCAAGACCCCAGCGAAGCCAAGCAACAGGAAAAACGCGAACGGCAAGCCGCCGCTTTAAATACCTTTGAATCAATCGCCCGCCGCTGGCATACCGACAATCTACACCGCTGGAAAGAAAACCACGCCGCCCGTATTATTTTCGACTCTGAAAAGGTGTTGCCCTAACTACCCTCTTTCTTAGCGGTTTTTTATTTTCGATTATCTGATGCGATACACGAAACCTTGTCAGATATTTTGGATTTATTCATGAATGAAATCCAATGGAGGCCATTCCTCACTCAAGGGCGCGACGATTTCAAACGTCTGATCTTGATAGTCGAATTTGATTTTCCAAGCATGGAGAAACATCCTCGATGCAGCTTTCCCGCCGTAGAGCGTATCGCCCAAAATCGGACTGCCCAAGCTTTTCATGGAGACACGAAGCTGGTGGGTTTTGCCTGTGTGCGGATGCAGGACAAACAAGCGCAGACCAGCTCCTAGGCTTTGGCTGCCAAACTCGGTCACGGCGGGATTTTCCATGCCGCGCGTCAGTTTCCATGCGCCGCGCCGCGATTTTTCCATATCGCCTTTGATCCAACCTTGCTTCTTAGACGGCTTGTCCGTTGCCAGCGCCAAATAAGTTTTACGCATGGTTTTCGCGGCAAACTGCTGCGCCAGCTTCGATGCGCTTTGCGGGTTCAGGGCAAACAGCAGCACGCCGCTGGTCAGCTTGTCCAAGCGGTGCAGCAGCCAAATCTGCTCAAGACCGAGCTGTGCCGCCAGCGTCTGCGTCAGGCTGACTTCGCCCTCTTCCTGATGTACGGATACGCCGCAAGGTTTGTTAATGGCAACAAAATCCGGATGTCTAAATAAGATTTCCCACATTTCAGACGACCTATTTCAACATAATGCCGCCACCGGACAAAGTGATGACGCCCAATACGCAAAACAGTACGCAGGCGGAAATCCGCACGGCTTTGGCGGGGATTTTTTTCATCAGCATATCGCCCAGATAAACCACGGGAACGGTTGCCAACATCAGTCCGGCGACACTGCCGAGTACGACCATGGATAAGGATTGGTATTTTGCCGCCAGCAAGACCGTTGCGATTTGGGTTTTATCGCCGATTTCCGCCATGAAAAACAGGAAAACCGTCGCTCCGAACGCGCCGTATTTGAGCCATCGGCTGTCGGGGCTTTCATCTTTATCGGGCAAGAGCAGCCACAAGCCGACCGCGATGAAGCTGATGCCGATGACCCATTTGACGGTCTCAGGAGAAATGGCTTCCGCCAGCCATACGCCGACAAATGCGGAGACCAAATGATTCAATAAAGTGGCAATGAAGATGCCGGAGACTACCGCGTTTTTCTGGGCGAAACGTGCGGCAAGGAAAAGAGCGAGCAGTTGCGTTTTATCGCCGATTTCGGCAATGGCAACGCCCAACATTGAAGAGAAAAATGCTTCCATAAGATACTCAACCGAAGCGGGCAAAAACAAAAAGCGTTGCACATACCGCCCGCAAGGGTATGGACAACGCTTACGTCTTGCCTGTCTTCCAGTTGTCTGGAAGATGCCGCCACCATGACCGATCTTTGTCGAACTCAGTCAATTATGTTGATAACGGCTCTGATGATCAGCAAACATCAGATGGCTACTCCCGTAAGAGTGTGCGCATTATAAAGATGGAAGGGGAGGGATGCAATAAGTAATTGGCGGCTAAGGGGGCGTCTGAAACCTTGGAAGATGGTGAAAGAAATTATGCTATGATGCCCTAAGGTCAAAATCCACCGGAGTATTAATGCAAAAGTATTGGATATTGTGCATCGTTTGTCTTTTGGTATGGTGTGCTGTTTTGAGCTGGCTGCATCTATGTGCTGTTAATGTGGAAAAAAGGTCGTCTGAAAACCTGTCTTCTGCCGATATTGCCGTTGTTTTAGGTAATGCTGTTAACCGCAGAGGAAAACCTAATCCTTGTTTGCGCTCGCGGGTTGAAGCAGGTGTCAGATTGTATCGGCAAGGTAAGGTGGGTGAATTGCTGATGAGCGGAGGAACGGACGACGACGGCAGCAATGAAGCTCAAACTATGCACGATATGGCCGTGGAAATGGGTGTACCGTCCGAAAAAATACGGTTGGAAGAACATTCGGAAAGTACATATGAAAATATTGTGCTGAGTGTACCGAAGCTACGGGATGCGAACAAAATCATCATTGTCAGCGATGCTTTCCATCTTGCGCGAGCCTCTTGGTTTGCTAAGCGCTATTGGCAGGGTAAAACTGTTGAATTGTATGCTTCAGGGGCGTGCGGTGATTCGACGTTAAATTATTTGCGCAAACTGTCTCGGGAGGTGCTTGCATGGGTAAAAGCGGTTGCGCTTTACAGTTAGGGGATGACTATTATTTTTTTATAATAGTGGATGGCCATGCTTTTGACTGACTACAATCTCAATACGAAGAGGTCGTCTGAAAACCCAATTTCAGTTTTCAGACGACCTCTCTTATATTTCCTGCTAATTACATTCCAGGGAACATTCCTTTCATGCCCTTCATGCCTTTTGCCATACGCATCAATTTGCCCAGTCCTTTTCCGCTGAACATTTTCATGACTTGTTGCGATTGTTCAAACTGTTTGAGCATTTTGTTGACTTCCTCAACACTGGTGCCGGCGCCTGCTGCAATGCGGCGTTTGCGGCTGGCTTTGAGCAGGGTTGGGTTGGCGCGTTCTTTAGGCGTCATGGAATTGATGATGGCTTCGACTTTGCCCATGGCTTTTTCAGCCGTGCCTTCGGGAATCTGTTTGGAAATCTGACCTAGTTCGCCCGGCATTTTTGACATCAGGCTTTCCAGCCCGCCCATATTACGCATTTGCTGGATTTGTTCTTTAAAGTCATTGAGGTCGAAGCCTTTGCCTTTTTGCAGCTTCTTCGCCATTTTGGCAGCGGCTTCTTCGTCTATACCTTTTTGGACATCTTCAATCAGGCTCAACACGTCGCCCATGCCGAGGATGCGGCTGGCGATACGGTCTGGGTAGAAGGGCTCGAGTCCTGTGATTTTTTCACCGATACCGATGAATTTGATAGGTTTTCCGGTAACGTGGCGCACAGACAATGCCGCACCACCACGAGAATCGCCGTCCATTTTGGTCAGGATGACGCCGGTCAGCGGAAGGGCTTCGTTAAATGCTTGTGCGGTGTTTACGGCGTCTTGGCCCAACATGGCATCGACGACGAATAAGGTTTCCACAGGTTTGACGGCTGCGTGCAGGGCTTTGATTTCATTCATCATCTCTTCGTCAATCGCCAAGCGTCCGGCGGTATCAACCATTAAGACGTCGTAAAAGTGTTTTTTTGCATAATCAATCGCCGCGGTGGCAATTTCGACAGGCTTTTGGTTGGAATCGGAAGGGAAGAAGTCGATGCCGACTTGCTCAGCCAAAAGGCGCAACTGTTCAATAGCGGCAGGGCGGTACACGTCGGCTGAAACGACCAAGACTTTTTTCTTCTGTTCGTTTTTCAGCAGGCGTGCGAGTTTGCCGACAGTGGTGGTTTTACCGGCACCTTGCAGACCTGCCATTAAAACGACAGCAGGCGGTACAGCCGCCAAGTCTAAAGAGGAATTCTCCTTGCCCATCAATTCGATCAGGGCTTCGTTGACTACGCCGATAAAGGCTTGGTCGGGAGTCAGGCTGCCGGTAACTTCCTGTCCGAGAGCTTTTTCTTTGACGTTGTTGACAAATTCTTTTACGACGGGCAGAGCCACGTCCGCTTCGAGCAGGGCAAGGCGGACTTCCCGCAGAGCTTCTTTGATGTTGTCTTCTGTCAGTTTTGCTTGACCGCGGATATTTTTGAAAACTTTACTAAAGCGGTTGGTTAAGTTGTCTAACATGCTTGTCCTTGGTAATGATAATAGCTGCCCTGTTCGGGGCATTCTTTGCTAAAATAAAATTGAGATTATTTTACACTATCGCGTGCGGTTATGTATGCGCGCCAAGAAAGTTTGTTATGCCGACTATCCTGATTTGCCTGATACTGGTGTATGCCGGATTGGGTATATTCGTTTGGTTCAACCACAAGACCCGAGATATTAAAGATTATCCCCTAAAAGCCGAACTGGCAGTTTTGGGTGCCGCGTTAACCATGCACGGTGCCGTATTGCTCATGCCTGTCATTCAAGACAAAGTATTGATTATGGGCTTTGGGTATTCCGTCAGTTTGATTGTATGGTTAATGCTGCTGGTGTATTTCGTTGGTAGTTTTTTCTATCGTCTGCGCGGATTGCAGCTGCTTTTATATCCGTGCGCAGCGTTTACTTTGTTATTGGGTGCGCTGTTTCCGGGTAAATATGTCGGCTACCAAATCAATGATTTGCCGTTTATGTCGCACATTGGTACATCGCTGTTGGCATACGGTTTATTCGGTATTGTGACTTTGTTTGCCGTTTTAATTTTGCTGCTCAACCGTAATCTGCATAGAAGACGTGTTTCCAGTTTGTCCGGTTTTTTGCCGTCTTTACTGAGTTTGGAAAAACTCATGTTTCAGGGGATGTGGGTAGGTTTTATTTTATTGACCTATTCAGTTGTCAGCGGGACTTTTTTTGCAGAGGCTGTATTTGGCAAACCTGTTACATTTACCCATAAAACAGTATTCGGCATCCTTTCATGGCTAATTTATGGCGGCTTACTGCTTAAACACAGCATGACTGCTTGGCGCGGTAAAAAAGCCGCCGTTTGGACAATTATCGGATTTGTCAGTCTCATGTTTGCTTATGTAGGAAGCAAGTTTGTATTGGAAATCTTGTTACAGCGTTAAGATGAAAGTTATTCGGTTAATGGTGTATTTGGATTAACAAAGGTCGTCTGAAATTGATTTCAGACGACCTTTGTTATTTGTTGATGTGTAAGTTGGTGGTTTTGAGTTGTTTGGATTTGGGATTGAGGGTGTTTTGAAATAATGTGTTGAGAGTTCTGAAATAAAAGCTGTTGAATTTCAGATTGTTGTCGGTTTTTGCAGAATTTTTTGCGGTTTGGGAGTTGACGGTTTTTGAGGAGGAGGGTATAGTTCGGTTCTTCGCTGCTTCGGCGGCGGTTGAACGAACTGACAAGTATATCACAGTTGGTCTGATTTTTCGAGGTTTTGAGAAAGGTTTTGATTGACAATGATTTGAAATGCTTTATAATTCGTTTTCGCTCTTTAACAAAACAGATTACCGATAAGTGTGAGTGCGACAGCCTCACACTGTTTGAAAGACAGACAAGATGATGTTTTAGACATTGTCCTGTCGGTTTCTTTGAAGCAGACCAGAAGTTAAAAAG